>NZ_CP104202.1:1272500-2007500 GCF_025244685.1 Chlorobaculum sp. MV4-Y
GCCCGACGGAAAAGAGTACGCCGTGCACGGCGAGCACCTTACCGGTACCGGCAAGCACCGCATTCAGTGCCCGGCCCTCAGAAGCGTAGAGCATGCGCACCATGCCGATGGCGAGCGGAATGCTCAGAAGACTCAACAGGCACCAAGCCGAATAACCGGCGTTAAGCATATAAAACGGAACGAGATAGGCGAGCACGGTCAGCGCGACGTAGAGCGCTCGCGCGGCGGGCGCACCGATGCGGGCCGGAAGCGTCATCTTGCCGACTTTCCGGTCGGTATCGATGTCGCGGATGTTGTTGACTAAAAGGATGCAGACCGAAAACGCGCCAGGCGCGGCAGCGGCCACAAGCACCGGAAACGGCAGCGAAAGCGCCTGCACGAAGTAGGTGCCGCCGACCGCCACGAGACCGAAAAAGATGAAGACGAACACGTCGCCAAGCCCTGAGTAGGCGATAGGAAACGGCCCACCGGTGTAAGCCCAGGCAAATAAAAGTGACAGCACGCCGATGAGCAGGATCGGCCAACCGCCGATGGCGACAAGGTACATGCCGAGCGCGAAGACCGAAACGCCGAGCGTGATGGAGACGCGCGTCATCGTCTGTTCGGTGATGATTCCGGCCGCCACGGTGCGCGTCGGGCCAAGCCGCTCGGCGGTGTCAGCGCCCTTGCGGAAGTCGTAAATCTCGTTGATGAAGTTCGTGGCGATCTGGATGCCGAGCGCGCAAACCAGCGCCACGAGCGCCGGAAGCGGGCGAAACGCGCCGTTAGCGAAGGCGAGCGCCGAGCCGATCACCACCGGCATCGCGCCTGCCGGAAGGGTTTTCGGACGGATGGCGAGCATCCACGCCTGGAAGGCCGAAGGTCGGGACGAAGTGGAAACGGACATGACTCTTTACTTTGCCTTGTTCTCTGGCGCTTTGCTCGCCCCCTCCGCCGCCTTGTTCGCCTCGGCGGCCTTCTTCTCCTTGGCCATCTTGACGCTGCTGAAAACGTTACGAATCTTCTCGCCCGGCTTGATGTAGGAGAGGCTGTGGCGCACGGCCATCGTCGCCTCGCTCAGGCCGGTCTGGATGATCTTGAGCTTGCCGGGGTAGTACGCGATGTCGCCCGCTGCGTAGAGGCCATCGACCGAAGTCTTCATGTGGGTATCAACCACGAGAGCGTTCTCGTACAGCTCCAAATCCCATCCGGCCAGCGGACCGAGGTTCGATTTGAAGCCGATGAGAATGAGCAAGCGGTCAGCCTCGACCATCCACTCCGAGCCGTCGCTTGAGCGCAAGTGCATGTGCGTCAACGCGCCATTTGACTCCTCGATGCTCACCACTTCAGTTTCGAGATGCACGTCGATCGTGCCGTTCGCCCTGGCCTGCTCCACCTCGTGCGCGGTCTTGCCGTGACCCTGGAACTCGTGGCCGCGGTGCACCAGCGTCACCGAAGCGGCGTTCTTCATCAGTCCCACCGTCCAGTCGAGCGCCGAATCGCCGCCGCCGACAATCACCACGCGCTTGCCCTTGAAATCTTCGACCGACTTGACCGCGTAATAAACCGAGCTGCCGGTGAGGTGATCGATGTTGCCGAGCTGCGGCAATTTGCGCGGCTCGAACGCACCAAGCCCCGCCGCGATGAGGACGGCGCGCGAGCGATAAACGTTGCCCGTGTGGGTTCGGGTTTCGAAAGTGCCGTCGTCGAGTTTGGTGTATTTCGTAACCGCCTCGTTCAGCACAACGTCGGGATTGTACCGTTCGGCCTGCGCCCAGAGACTCTCGACCAGATCGATGGCCGGAACTTCCGGAAAGCCAGCCACATCGTAGATATGTTTTTCCGGATAGAGCGCCGCGAGCTGCCCTCCGAGCTGTGACATGCTCTCAATGATACGGCAGGAGATGTTGTTCATGCCGCACTGGAAAGCCGCGAATATGCCTGTCGGGCCACCGCCGATGATGGTCAGATCCCTCATGTCGTGGTGGTCGGTCGCTGGATTGTGAATATCTAACATTATAAATGCCTTGATGGGGTTTGCCCTGACGCTTTAGCTATCAGACTTTTTCAGGTAGATCATGCCTTCCGGATCGACCATGCCATAGAGAATGGCGACAAGCAGATTCTGGTCGTCGAATTCGTGGATTTCAACATGCACGGCCTCCTGCTTGGCAACCCTGTCGCCCGCATCGTTCTTGAAGTAGAAGACCGCCCTGACTCCGCCATGAGGAGTTTCGCCGCTGAACAGATAGGTGCCGTCACTCTGTTCGTCGAGAGCGCAGCCGGGCTGGCTGGACTCGATGGGACAGCTTGCGCACTGGGAATAGAATCCCTCTTCGGATTCTGCAAAATCGCAAACAGGAAATTTCATGACAGTTTCTCTTTTTCTGTTGGCTGCTTTGAATGCGGCTCAATATAAGAAGACTTTGATATATTGCGGCAGATTCAAAGTCATCCGATGTACCGGGCCGGTGTCCGGCCAACAAACAGTATCGCGCACATGTTAGCCAAACGCATCATACCCTGCCTTGACGTCCGCGACGGACGGGTGGTCAAAGGCATCAACTTCGAAGGTCTCAGAGATGCCGGTTCGATTCTCGAACAGGCCCGCTTTTATAACAATGAAATGGCCGACGAACTTGTCTTTCTCGACATCTCCGCATCGCTGGAGTCGAGAAGGACAACCCTCGAAGAGGTGCTGAAAGTTTCAGGCGAGGTGTTCATTCCGCTCACGGTCGGCGGGGGCATCAGTTCGGTCGAGCGGGCGCGCGACGCCTTCATGCACGGCGCAGACAAGGTGTCGGTCAACACCGCCGCCGTCAGCGAGCCGGAGCTGATCTCGCGCATTGCCGAAAAGTTCGGTTCGCAGGCGGTGGTGGTGGCCATTGACGTGAAAAAGGTGGATGGCCGCTACATCGTGCACACCCACTCCGGCAAAAAGCCGACCGAATACGAGGCAGTCGAGTGGGCGCACAAGGTGCAGGAGCTTGGCGCGGGGGAAATTCTTTTGACCAGCATGGATCGCGACGGCACGCAGGAGGGCTACGACAACGAAATCCTCAAAATGATCTCGACCACCGTGCACATTCCGGTGATCGCCTCCGGCGGCGCGGGCAACCTCGAACATCTCTACCGGGGATTCACCGATGGCTGCGCCGACGCAGCGCTTGCCGCATCGATCTTCCACTTCCGCACCTACTCGATCCGGCAGGCCAAGGAGTACCTGCGCGAACGGGGAATCCCGGTCAGGCTCTGATCGACCAGACACGCCGCGATCTTCCCGGATTGCGGCACTCGCGTCAACCCTCGAAATGGCGGACAGCTGCTCGTGTCAGATTCACTGGAATCATGGATAACGCAATACCCGCAGAGTTGGCAAGAACGTCTCTTTGCGCAACAAGAGTCTTCCGGATGGAAGTGTCCGAACTTCAGACCTGCTTGCCCGTATTTGAAACGTCATCGACCGCTTTGTGGAACTCCGACTCGATATCAGCCTGCGCTTTTTTGAACTCTTTGATGCCTTTGCCAAGCCCTCTGGCCAGTTCTGGAATCTTCTGTCCACCAAACAAAATCAGTATAACCACTAGAATAAGTAACAGCTCAGGTCCACCAACATCCATTGAACTCACTCCGTTTTGATGAAAAAAATACACATCACTCCCCTGCTCCTAATCACAACGTCTGACAGCTCGATCCCGTCATGATTGAGGACAGCCTTGAGGCAACAGGTTTGCCCATAAGAGAGTACGCTCCATGCAGGGTGATTCTTTCTTTTGAGACCGTACTTTTTTCCTCGTGCGGAGTTTTTCCGGTCAAACACGCGTTACAGGTTTTTTGAACCGTTGACGTCGAAAGTATTGTAACGAGACGACAAAACTCAGCTCAATCATGACAAGGAGAGGTGGACCATGCAAACACGTTTCTGGATTTTTCCGATTATTGCCCTGCTGACGCTGGCCGGGTGCTCTTCTTACCAGGTCGTCAGCGACTACGACCGCGCCATTCCCTTTGAGCACTACAAAACCTACCGATGGAGCGATAAAGGCAGTTCTGGCATCAGCGACGACATTCTTGCCAGCAATCCGCTGATCTACAAAAACATCAAATCAGTGGTTGACCGTGAACTGGCCACCAAAGGCTTTGTAATGAAAGCGTCCGGGCCGGTCGATTTCACCGTCTTTCCTCACGCACAGGTCCGCGAGCGAGTGGTTATCGAGCCGGTCGGATTCGGGTACGGCGGCTACTACCCCGGCTGGGGATGGCGCAACTACCCGCCCTACTGGTACGATCCCTACCCTTACCCGGCGTTCAGCCACTATGAAGAGGGCACGCTCATCATTGACATCATTGATTCCAGAAGCGGCGAAGTCGCATGGGCAGGCATCGCGCGAGGCATCCTGAAGGACTACGATTCCTCCATCCAGATGCACCGCGACCTCGATGAAATGCTCACAAAAATCATGGCCAAATTCCCGCCGGTGGTGAAGTAATCGGCGAGGGTTCTTCTCCCTTATGGAGGGGCAGGCCCCACTTGCCAGGACTGCCCTTCCGTTTTCCCCGATTTGTAGCTTGACAGTTCGTTGGATATTTTTCATAGCATTGAACGAAAAACAGGAACACGAAATGACAGCGACCGCCGAAAAAATAATGAACGATGCCCTCGGGCTAACGCCCGTTGAAAGGGCAGAAATGATCGAACGCCTCTTTCAAAGTTTCGACAATCCTCGCAAAGCCGAGATCAATGCTGCATGGGCAACTGAATTCGAGTCGAGACTCGATGCCTACAAGGAGGGCAAAATAACGGCGTCTTCGGTTGAAGAGGTCATGGCGAGGATCAACAGGAGATGATGCTTCTGGTATTGTCTTGCGCTGAAGCTGAGTTTGCTGAAGCTGTGGATTACTACAACTCTCAGTCTCCCGGACTCGGGTACGAGTTTGCCGCAGAGGTTCAGAGGACATTTGAGCGTATCAGGCGTTTCCCAGAGGCATGGCCAGTTTTTAGCATGCGTGGCCGACGCTGCTTTACTGACCAATTTCCTTTCGGGACTCTCTATGAAGTGGAAGAAAATACCATTCTGGTTGCTGCCGTCATGGATTTGAGATGCGATCCAAAACGTTGGCAACAACGTGTTGATGATGTTTTTGGAGAATTCTAAACATTCTCTCTAACAGAAAAGCGTCCCGACAAGTCGGGACGCTTTTCTGTTCATGTCAAATCAATCCTCCCATTTCCAATCCCTCACTTCCGGCATATCTTCGCCGTACTTCGTGATATACTCCTTGTGCTCGATCAGGCTGTCGCGGACGTATTGTTTGATGTACGCTGCCTGCGGCCTCAGGCTTTCTACGCGGTTGGCCACGTCGGCGACCAGATGGAAGCGGTCGAGGTCGTTCATCACCACCATGTCGAACGGCGTCGTTGTCGTGCCCTCCTCCTTGTAGCCGCGCACGTGCAGGTTCGGATGGTTGGTGCGGCGGTACGTCAGGCGGTGGATCAGCCACGGATAGCCGTGGTAGGCGAAGATGATCGGCTTGTCGGTGGTAAAGAGATCGTCGAAGTCGCGATCCGAAAGACCGTGCGGGTGCTCCTCCTTCGGTTGCAGGGTCATGAGATCGACCACGTTGATCAGCCTGATCTTCAGCTCCGGCGCGAGCTTGCGCAGAATTTTCACGGCGGCCAGCGTTTCGAGCGTCGGCACGTCGCCCGCGCAGGCCATCACCACGTCAGGCTCGCCGCCCGCATCGTTCGAGGCCCACTCCCAGATGCCGATGCCGCTGGTGCAGTGCCGCACGGCGGCCTCCATGTCGAGCCACTGCCACGCGGGCTGCTTGCCCGCCACGATGACGTTGATGTAGTTGCGCGAGCGCAGGCAGTGGTCGGTCACCGAAAGCAGCGTGTTGGCATCCGGCGGCAGATAGACGCGGATCACCTCGGCTTTCTTGTTCACCACATGGTCAATGAAGCCGGGATCCTGATGCGAAAAGCCGTTGTGATCCTGCCGCCACACGTGTGAAGTCAGGAAGTAGTTCAGCGAGGCGATTGGCCGGCGCCAGGGAATCTCGCTGTCGGTCACTTTGAGCCACTTGGCGTGCTGGTTGAACATCGAGTCGATGATGTGAATGAACGCCTCGTAGCAGGAGAAAAAGCCGTGGCGACCCGTGAGAAGATAGCCTTCGAGCCACCCTTGACAGGTGTGTTCTGAAAGTATTTCCATCACGCGACCATCGGGCGAGAGATGATCGTCACTCGGCAGCGTTTCGGCAACCCAGGTTCGGTCGGTCTCCTCGAAGAGGTCGCCGAGGCGGTTCGAGGCAGTCTCGTCCGGACCGAAGACGCGGAAGTTGGCCGCCTTTTCGTTCATCTTCATGATGTCGCGCAGGAATCGAGCCATCGGCTTCGGCGACTCGGCCTCCACTACACCGGGCCTCGGCACATCGAGCGCATAGTCGCGGAAATCGGGCATCAGCAGCTCCTTGAGCAACAGGCCGCCGTTGGCGTGCGGAATGTCGCCCATGCGCTTCTTGCCGCGCGGAGCCAGCTTCTGCAACTCCGGCAAGAGCACGCCGTCGGGCGTGAACAGCTCTTCGGCGCGGTAGCTTTTCAGCCACGATTCGAGTAGCGCCATGTGCTCCGGGTTGTCGCGCACCGTGCTAAACGGAACCTGGTGCGAGCGCCAGTTCCCCTCGGCGGGCTTGCCGTCCACCACCTTCGGCCCCGTCCACCCTTTCGGGGAGCGGAACACGATCATCGGCCACATCGGTCGCTCGGTCACGCCATCGACCCGCGCCCGGCGCTGGATTTCGGCGATCTCATCGAAGCAGCGATCCATCGTCGCAGCCATCATCTGGTGCATCGTCGCCGGGTCATCCCCCTCAACGAAGTATGGTTTGTAACCGTAGCCGATCATCAGTTTCTCCAGCTCCTCGTGCGAAATACGCGCCAGCACGGTCGGATTGGCGATCTTGTAGCCATTCAGGTGCAGAATCGGCAGCACCGCCCCGTCGCGCTTCGGATTCAGGAACTTGTTGCTGTGCCACGCTGTGGCGAGCGGGCCAGTCTCCGACTCGCCGTCGCCGATCACGCAGGCCGTAACGAGATCGGGGTTGTCAAATACGGCACCGTACGCGTGCGCGATCGAGTAACCAAGTTCGCCCCCCTCGTGGATCGATCCCGGCGTCTCCGGCGCCACATGGCTCGGAATGCCGCCCGGAAACGAGAACTGCCGAAACAGGCGCTTCATCCCCGCCTCGTCGAACGACACGTCGGGATAGTACTCGCTGTACGTCCCCTCCAGCCAGACATTCGCCACCAGCGCAGGCCCGCCATGCCCCGGCCCGGCGATATAGACAATGTCCAGATCGCGGTTGCAGATGATGCGGTTCAGGTGCACGTAGAGGAAATTGAGGCCGGGAGTGGTGCCCCAGTGGCCGAGCAGACGGGGCTTGATATGCTCTTTGGAAAGCGGCTCCTTCAGGAGCGGATTGTCCATCAGGTAGATCTGGCCAACGGAAAGATAGTTCGCCGCCCGCCAGTACGCGTTCATCAGATCGAGTTCGCGAGGGGAGAGCGGAGTCGTCGTTTCATTCATCAGTATTGTTGATTTGATAGTTGTTTTATGCTGAGTCCGGAGTTCATCCGGAGCTCTATTTTTCAGATTTACAATCAATTGCTTCACGTTAAACGAGCAGGGCGGCACCAGTGAACCGGTGCCGCCCCTCTTTCGTTATTCAATGCCAAACCGGTAACCACACCATATCGGCATCACATCAACCACCTTCGAGCACACGTCTTGTCTCTCTGACAATCGTCACCTCTTCGTTGGTCTCAATAACTTTGACGACAACCGGGCTGGCATCTGTCGAAATAATTTTGGAATGATTCAGATTCTTTTCATGATCGACCTGGACACCAAGAAATTCGAGTCCCGCCGAGACGCGCTCGCGAATCTCGGGCGAATGAAAACCGATGCCGCCGGTGAAGACAATCATGTCCAGCCCGCCGAGCGCCGCCGTAAGCGCACCGATGTGCTTGCGCGCCGAGTAGCAGAACAGCTCCACAGCCAGCCGCGCCTGTTCGTTCTTTGATTCGGCATCGAGCAGGTCGCGCATGTCGTCGCTCAGGCCGGAGAGGCCGAAGAGGCCCGACTTTTTGTTCACCATATCCCTGAGACCAGCGGAATCGAGATGCCCTTGCTGCAAGAGAAACAGCACCACGCCCGGATCGAGGTCACCCGTGCGGGTGCTCATCACGAGGCCACCCGCAGGCGAAAAGCCCATTGTCGTCTCGACGCTCCGCCCGTCGAGCACCGCCGCCATGCTCGCCCCGTGACCGAGATGCGCAAGGATGACGCGCCCCTTCCGGGCGAGCAGATCGCCCTCGGCTTGCAGTTGACTGAGAATGTACTGGTAGGAAAGGCCGTGAAATCCGTACCGCTGCACCCCCTGATTCCGGTACTCCTCCGGAATGGGGCAGAGCTTTGCCAGCGGCGGCATCGTGCTGTGGAATGCGGTATCGAAGCAGGCCACCTGGAACACACCCGGCAGCTCGGATGCAGCGTAGCGGATGGCGTTCAGCGCCTGTGGCAGATGTTCGGGAGCATAGGGGACAAGTTCAGCGATGGAGTCAAGCAGTTCGGGCGTCACCTTTTCGGGAGTGATGTGACGAGGCCCGCCATGCACCACCCGATGGCCCACAGCGTCCGGTATTCCGGGGCCGTGTTGCGTGATCCAGGAAAACACGTAGCGACAAGCCGCGGCATGATCGGGAACATCGACCCGCTCGCAATCGATGAATCGCCCATCGGGGTCGGTCACGGAGAAACGTCCGTCCGGCAAACCGATCCGGGTCAGTGATCCGGAAAAGAGCAGTTCCTCGTGCGTCCCGCTCTCATACAGCGAAAACTTGATGCTCGAAGAGCCGGTATTGAGAGCAAGAATGGTACACACAGGCCTCGGCATCATGGCAAAAAATCCTCCTAAAAATTACAGGCACAAACGGCAACCATCACCATCAGCTCCAAAAACTCAGACCAAGATACACGATAGACAACATTAACCAAGCCGGCAAGTCGTTACGTTCCTGAAAACTCGGAAACACATACACGGTATGGACGAGATGGACATGACTACAACGCCAGACCAGGCGAAAGGCACAAAAACAGAACGAGGCTAAAAAATCGATTTCGAAAGAAACGCACCCGAGTTGATCTGGCGTAGAAAAGTGTATATTCATCACAGCGAGTTTGAAAACAAGACCCATGAAACGATGAATACAGAAAGACTTACAGAGCTGATCGCGGCGGAAAAGATACAGGAACGGGTCGCCAAGCTGGGCGCGGAAATTTCACGCGAGCTGGCCGACATCGACGAACTGACTGTGGTTTGCGTGCTAAAAGGCGGATTCATTTTCACCGCCGATCTGGTGCGCCATCTCACCATTCCCTGCCGCATCGAGTTCATCCGCGCTTCAAGTTACGGCACGCACCGCGCTTCCAGCGGCAAGGTGATGCTCGATCATCACCACGATCCGCATGTCGAGGGCAAGAATGTGCTGCTCGTCGAAGACATCCTCGACACCGGGCTGACCGTCACCAGCATTCTCGAAGAGCTGCGCGGCCACAATCCTGCATCCCTGCATGTCTGCACCCTGCTCGACAAGCCTTCGGCGCGCACCACGCCCGTCAAGGCAGACTTCACCGGCTTCACCATTCCGGATGTTTATGTCGTGGGTTACGGACTCGATGCCGCCGGAAAGCATCGTGAACTGCCGTATGTCGCATCACTGAACGCCTGAAGCTTCCATCACTGCTCTCCCCCGGCACGGCGGCACATCTCCAGGCGGGCCGCCGTGTCCTTCGACACTCGCGCCGCGCCTTCTCTTCACCGGCACATACCGTCGCCACACTACTATAATGTCTGCTTTTTTCTCTTAAAATCGTTTTATACCCTAATATTTTTAGGATTAGTTTTATATTCACCTAAATCAAAAGGATTAAAAAAGTCAATACGCCAGAAAAAACACCAGTGTCAACCCGAACTGAAACCAGCCCCGGAGTGATCTGCAAACCGTGGATCATCGATACGACCCTCCGGGACGGAGAGCAGGCGCCTGGCGTGGTGTTCAACCCGCACGAGAAAAAGCGCATCGCCGCACTGCTGGCCGAGACCGGCGTCGATGAGATCGAGGTGGGCTACCCGGCGATCAGCGCGGCGGAACGGGAGGTGATTCGCGAGATCGTCGCCATGAAACTGCCGGTGCGCCTCACATCGTGGGCCCGGGCCAACATGGCGGATATCGAGCTGGCTGCGGCGTGCGGCACCGATGCGGTGCACATCAGTTTTCCGGCCTCCCGGCTTTACCTGGAACTGATGCACAAAGAGGATGACTGGATTCGGGAGCAGCTTCATTCGCTGGTTTCCAAAGCTCGCAAACTGTTCGATTTCGTCAGCGTTGGCGGGCAGGACGCCACGAGAAGCGACATCGACTTTCTGCAACGTTTTCTGACCGATGCAAAAGAGACCGGAGCCGAACGTTTCAGGATTGCCGATACGGTGGGCATCGCCACGCCGGTGTCGGTGATGGCTCTCGGCGACGCATTGCGCAAAAGCTCATCGCTGCCACTGGAGTTCCACGCGCACAACGATCTCGGCATGGCGACCGCCAACGCCTTTACGGCGCTCAACGCGGGATTCGAAGCGGTCAGCGTGTCGGTAACCGGCCTCGGCGAACGCGCAGGCAACGCAGCCCTCGAAGAGCTGGCAATGGCGCTCGCGTTGAATGGAGAGTTCGGCACGCATCTCGACACCTCGATGCTCTCCCGGCTTTGCGACGTCGTGGCGGCAGCTTCCGGACGAGCCATTCAGGAGCAGAAACCGGTGGTCGGACGTTCGGCCTTTCAGCACGAATCGGGCATTCATTGCGCAGCGCTGTTGCAGGATCCGCTCTCCTACCAGCCATTTCTGCCGTCACAGGTTGGCCGCAACGATTTTGAAATGGTCATCGGAAAACACTCCGGCACAGCGGCAGTCATCGCCCATTTCAAAAGGAGAGGCGTCGAGGTCTCGAAAGAGGAGGCTCGCGAACTGCTCGATCTGATCAGAAGTCAGTCTGACCGGCTCAAACGGGCGCTCCGGACGGACGAGATCGACGCGCTCCGTGAACAAAACTCTGTCAAACACGCTTAACTCGAACCGTTTTCATGCTCATAGCCCAGGAACAGGAACAGAGCAGCATCAGTCTTCTCGCCGAGGTCAGCAGGACTGTCAACAACGAGGAGGACATCAGCAAGGTACTCCGGCTGGTGCTTTTCATCTTGTCGGAACATATGAACATGCTCAGAGGCATGGTCACCATTCTGAACCGCACCACCGGCGAGATGGTCATCAACGAATCGTTCGGCCTGACCGACGAGCAGCGTCAGCTTGCCCGGTACAAGGTTGGCGAAGGCATCATCGGCCAGGTGGTCAAAACAGGGCGTCCCTCCGTTGTGCCCCGCATCAATGAAGAGCCGCTTTTTCTCGATCGCACCCAGTCCAGAGCTGAAGAGAACAAGGAGGAGTTGTGCTTCATTTGCGTGCCCATCAAGGTAGGATGCGAGGTTATCGGCACGCTGAGCGCTGACCGGCGAATTTCCGTTCCCGCTGAAAATGGCGACAAGAAGCTCCGGCGCAAAAGTGACCGGATCGATGTTCTGCAATACTATGTCGATCTGCTCTCCATCATCGCGGCCATGATCGCCCAGGCGGTTCGCATCAAGCAACTCGACGATGAAAAAAGCATCGATGGCGCGCACGAGCGAGCCGGAACACCTGCCCGGGGATTCCAGATCATCGATGGAGAAGTCGACGAAGAGCTGCCCGAAGCGGAACGGCCAGCCAACATCATCGGCAACGCCAAACCGATGATGTCACTCTTCAGGATGATCGACAAGATAGCCAAGACCAACGCTACCGCCCTGATTCTCGGAGAAAGCGGCGTCGGTAAAGAGCTGGTGGCCAACGCCATCCACTTCAAGAGCATGAGGAATGGCAAGCCGTTCATCAAGTTCAACTGCGCGGCCTTGCCGGAAAGCATTGTCGAAAGCGAGCTGTTCGGCCATGAAAAAGGAGCCTTCACCGGCGCCTCGGCACAGCGGCGCGGACGTTTCGAGCTGGCCGACGGCGGCACGCTCTTCCTCGACGAGGTTGGCGAACTTACCTTGCCCACACAGGCCAAGCTGCTCAGGATCATCCAGGAGAAGGAGTTCGAGCGAGTCGGCGGATCGAAAACCATCAAGACCGACGTGCGCATCATCGCCGCCACCAACCGGAACCTCGAAGAGCAGATCCTGCAGGGCAACTTTCGCGAGGATCTCTACTACCGGCTCAACATCTTCCCGATCACCGTGCCGCCGCTTCGCGAGCGCAAGACCGACATCCTGCTGCTGGCGGACTATTTCGTGGAGCAGTTCAACAAGGCCAACCACAAGGGTGTACGGCGGATTTCGACCACGGCCATCGACATGCTGATGCGCTACCACTGGCCCGGCAACGTGCGCGAGTTGCAGAACTGCATCGAGCGCGCGGTGATTCTGAGCGAGGACAATGTCATCCACGGCTACCACCTGCCGCCGTCGCTCCAGACCGCCGAGTCGAGCGGCACACCCTACACCGGCGACTTGCAGCAGAAGCTCGACGCGATCGAGAAAGAGATGATCATCGAGGCACTGAAACGCACCAAAGGCAACATGACCAAAGCCGCTTCGCAGCTCGGCCTGTCAGACCGGATCATGGGGTTGAGGATGAAAAAATTCAACATCGACTACCGCAAGTTCCGGGCGTGAAGGGGACGTGTCGATAAATCGTGACGCCATTCACTTGATTTACTCCGCACTCATTCGGGGAATCAGGTGAATGGCGTTTCCTGTTGAGATTTGGATTTTGAGCTTGTAAAAAAACTTGTATTCTTTGTAGATATAAATCGTAAGCTTCGCCGTCGAGCTTATGCAGTGCCCCTCCCGAGACGGCCTTCCGAATGAGCAGTACAGACCCGATGCAACACGACCGACGGAATTGGCGATAGGTGATTTGATTCTACATTTACTACTGAACTGGTGTTAAGCGTTCTTTGAGTTAAGCGGCGTGTATTGCCGGGCTATACAGAAAAAAGCTTTCTGCCTTTTTCTGAATTAGGTAGATCAGTCTAAACATTGGTGGACATCATAATCAGAGGCTGTCATGAGCGACGGGATAAAGAAAATTGATTTGATCAAAAACATGGCTGTCTTTCTGGACTTTCGATGGTCGTCATCTGTGAGGGATGGCGGCAATAACATCGCTGAGTTTAAAAAGATCAATATTCTTTATGGCCGAAACTATTCGGGAAAAACAACCTTATCACGGATTTTCAGGGCTCTCGAAACCGGTTCAATCTCAAACAAATATAGTTCACCTGAGTTTCAGCTGTCTTTTGAAGGTGGCAGCAATGCCACGCAAAACTCATTAAGCACACATGGTCAAGTCGTTCGGGTTTTCAATGAAGACTTTGTCCGGGACAACCTGCGCTTCATTGTTGATGACGAGCAGACCATCAATTCATTCGCAATCTTAGGGGAAGACAATACAAAATGAGATACTCCCCAAAAATAGGACGGCTGGTTAAATTGGATCAACGAAAACCCAGCAGTCACTATGAAACAAACACGCCGCAAGTTTACGCCTGAATTCAAAACAAAGGTCGTCCTGGAAGCCCTCAGTGAACGGCTTCCCATGGCAGAACTCGCCCAGAAGCATGAGCTTCATCCGAACCAGATCACTCAATGGAAACGGGAGTTCCTCGACAAGGCCTCCGATGTCTTTTCGAAAGGTGAAAAGGCTAGGAAAACCGAGCAGGATTATCAGCAGGAGAGCGAAGAACTCTACAAAACCATCGGCCAATTGAAGGTTGAGGTCGACTGGCTCAAAAAAAAATTGCAGTCGTAAAATCGCTCTCGGAACGACGCTCCATGGTTGAGAAAGAACATAGCGGTATCAGCATGCAACGCCAGTGCGACCTGCTTTCGATCCACCGATCAGGCCTGTATTATCAGCCGATAAAGACCTCGAAGCTGAATCGTGAGCTCATGCGGCTGATTGATGAGCAGTACCTGCTGAGGCCATACTACGGCGTTTACCGTATGTGGCAATGGCTGAGTATGGACAAAGGCTACAAGATCAACCTCAAACGGGTACGGCGGCTCTATCGCCTTATGGGTCTGGAAGCCATCGGCCCCAAGCCGAACACCTCGAAACCGGCGCCGGGCCATAAGGTCTATCCGTATCTGCTCCGGGGACTTGCGATCAAGCACAGCGACCATGTTTGGGCAACTGATATCACCTATGTGCCGATGGCCCATGGATTCATGTACCTGATGGCCATCATCGACCTGAAAAGCCGCTATGTGCTGAACTGGTCGGTGTCGAATACCATGGATGCCAAATGGTGTGCCGAGGTCTTGCTTGAAGCCGTGCGGTTGCACGGGGCACCCAAGATTCTCAACACCGATCAGGGCAGCCAGTTCACCAGCGAGGTCTTTGCCGAAGCCGTCATCACAGAGTCCAAGTCTGCACTCTCCATGGATGGCAAAGGCCGAGCAATTGACAACGTCTTCATCGAACGGTTATGGCGGAGCGTCAAGTATGAGTACATTTACCTGAACCCACCAGCCGATGGTCTCGAACTCTACAAAGGCCTGAAGCATTGGTTCAACGACTACAACACGGTTCGTCGCCACAAAGCGCTTGATGGTCAGGTTCCGGCAAAAGTCTATTCTGCCAATAAACGACTGATTCCGAAAGCCGCATGAACAAACTTATTTTCTCTCGATAGCTGTCCTATAACTGGGGAGTACCTCAAAACTTGAGGAAGAGATCGAAAAGTATGAAGCCGAACTTGGGAACGAAGAGGACAAGTCTGGATTGTTGGGAGAACTCCTCCGGGCTGAAGAAAAATTTAAAAAAGCTCGAAAAGCTCATGATGATAAATTGTTAGAATTGGAGGGAAAGTTACGTAACAAAGCCAATAAGGCCGACTCTGGAATTAAGCACAATAAATCGTTTGGAGATGCCAACTACAATGTTCAAAAAATAAAAACAGACATCTCTACTGTTATTCAAGATACTTATTCACCGATCACTGATGATCAGGTGGGTAAGTTTCATGACCTCCTCAGAGAAGAACCTAAATCGGAGATTTCTGAATCATCCTCATTCAACCTTCAATATTCTGCGATTGCTTCAAAGGCTAAAGAGCTAATCGAAAAAAAGATTCAGGCATCTGATCCAATTCAAGAATTGCTAAACGATGCAGCTCTGGCAACGTGGGTAAGGACTGGTCGTGGGCACCATCAAGAGAAAAGAGATAAGTGTGCATTTTGTGGCAGCGACCTACCTAAGGATTTGTGGGAGAAGCTGGACAAGCATTTTAATCAGGAGTCCGAAGTGCTTCGTCAAGCATTGGAAAATCTACTTGAATCGATTGAACATGAGCGATCCCGAGTTACCAATCTACTGAAAATCAAGAACTCGGATTTCTACTCCAAATTTGCTGCTGGATTAGATGCATTGGCAGAACAGTTATCAACCCTATCAACATCTTACTGTGATAGCCTAGACGCCATAAAAGAACAGGCTGAGAAACGAAAAGAAGACATTTTTACACCTCTCGAATTTGATGCACCTGAGTCGGGTGAAGAAGATTTGAATGCGGTTAGGGATTCGTTTGAACAACTCAGAAACGAGTCAAATCGGTTTACAGCTTCGCTTAGCGCCGACCAATCGAAAGCTTGTGCGGCTCTCCGGCTTCATGAAGTCTATACATTCATAAACGACATCAAATATGACGATGAGTGTAAAGCCATTGATGCGCTGAATGAAGCCATGAGAAAAGCGGAAAAATCTAAGAATGAGATACTCCCCAAAAATAGGACGGCTGGTTAAATTGGATCAACAAAAACCCAGCAGTCACTATGAAACAAACACGCCGCAAGTTTACGCCTGAATTCAAAACAAAGGTCGTCCTGGAAGCCCTCAGTGAACGGCTTCCCATGGCAGAACTCGCCCAGAAGCATGAGCTTCATCCGAACCAGATCACTCAATGGAAACGGGAGTTCCTCGACAAGGCCTCCGATGTCTTTTCGAAAGGTGAAAAGGCTAGGAAAACCGAGCAGGATTATCAGCAGGAGAGCGAAGAACTCTACAAAACCATCGGCCAATTGAAGGTTGAGGTCGACTGGCTCAAAAAAAAATTGCAGTCGTAAAATCGCTCTCGGAACGACGCTCCATGGTTGAGAAAGAACATAGCGGTATCAGCATGCAACGCCAGTGCGACCTGCTTTCGATCCACCGATCAGGCCTGTATTATCAGCCGATAAAGACCTCGAAGCTGAATCGTGAGCTCATGCGGCTGATTGATGAGCAGTACCTGCTGAGGCCATACTACGGCGTTTACCGTATGTGGCAATGGCTGAGTATGGACAAAGGCTACAAGATCAACCTCAAACGGGTACGGCGGCTCTATCGCCTTATGGGTCTGGAAGCCATCGGCCCCAAGCCGAACACCTCGAAACCGGCGCCGGGCCATAAGGTCTATCCGTATCTGCTCCGGGGACTTGCGATCAAGCACAGCGACCATGTTTGGGCAACTGATATCACCTATGTGCCGATGGCCCATGGATTCATGTACCTGATGGCCATCATCGACCTGAAAAGCCGCTATGTGCTGAACTGGTCGGTGTCGAATACCATGGATGCCAAATGGTGTGCCGAGGTCTTGCTTGAAGCCGTGCGGTTGCACGGGGCACCCAAGATTCTCAACACCGATCAGGGCAGCCAGTTCACCAGCGAGGTCTTTGCCGAAGCCGTCATCACAGAGTCCAAGTCTGCACTCTCCATGGATGGCAAAGGCCGAGCAATTGACAACGTCTTCATCGAACGGTTATGGCGGAGCGTCAAGTATGAGTACATTTACCTGAACCCACCAGCCGATGGTCTCGAACTCTACAAAGGCCTGAAGCATTGGTTCAACGACTACAACACGGTTCGTCGCCACAAAGCGCTTGATGGTCAGGTTCCGGCAAAAGTCTATTCTGCCAATAAACGACTGATTCCGAAAGCCGCATGAACAAACTTATTTTCTCTCGATAGCTGTCCTATAACTGGGGAGTACCTCAGTTCCAGAAATGAGAACAGTTGCAAAATTTATCCTACAAAAAATTCAGGAGAAAGATCAAGATCAATATGCTGCCTTGCTCCAAAGTATTGGCGAACAAGACGTCTAACCAAGCGTTTCACAGGACAACTTATAAGCTGCACTTTGCAAATTTCTGATACACGAAGAATTAGATTACTTGCTGTCCGTCTCTTTCGATTCCACCCCGCTTCCCGCTCTCTCCGTCACCTCCAGCTTGCCGACTCGCAACGTGCCGATGTCGAGCGTTTCGATCTTCGCTTTTTTTACGAAGAGGCGGCCAATGACGAGGCGGCCAATGACGAGGCGGGCGATAGCCAGCGCGCCAATCGCGAGTGCGCCAATGCTGAGCGCTCCGATGGCAAGTGCACCGATGGCCGTCGCGCCGGACGAGATTGCCGGAAACGCTCGCGGCTTGCCGATTGGAGACACAGCATTGTCGGCTTCGCTGTGTGATGACTGATAATGCTCGCGGCCGATCATAGGTCGGCGATGAAGAAAGGTTTTCATGGCTGGGGGGATTTCTGAAGTCGTTAGATGTTCATATCCGGTGCTATCGGCCACTCGCCAAGCAGACAACAGGCCAACCACCATCTTTTCAGCTCCAACACCGACACATCTGCAACGGTTCCTCATCGAAAAAGCACAAAACCGCAATTTCCTACGTTTTCGTTGCTTCCTTGAATAATTCTCGCCGAAACGCCCGGCTCTCCTGATAACCGGTTACAGAAATCCCTGAAATGTGACTCGAAGAGGCGTCCTGACCCAAATGATAGCGGGTACGACGCTAATCACAATTCCTACCATTTTGTAACCGACACCTCCTTTCTACACAATTGTAGGTAACTCGCCTATCTGTTTTCCACCTGGCACAAAAACAAGAGTCTGGCCACGGCATCGATCCCGCAAACCCTCGAATCGTTAACTCGATTTCCTGCAACAGGTTACCGCTTCAACTCAAAATATCTCAAATAAAATCAGCCGATTTCCTCACTTTGGCACAGCAATTGCTCATTAATCTTTAATTATTCAGGTGCAGAAAAACAGTGGCCTGAATATTTTAGACAAGAGGAACAAACCACAAAAAAGTACAACCATGAGAAAAGTCGCAATTTATGGTAAAGGCGGTATCGGCAAATCCACAACCACACAGAACACGGTTGCCGGTCTCGCGGAAGCAGGCAAAAAAGTGATGGTCGTCGGTTGCGACCCGAAGGCTGACTCCACCCGCCTCCTGCTCGGCGGTCTTCAGCAGAAAACCGTGCTCGACACGCTTCGCGAGGAGGGTGAAGAGGTTGAACTCGAAGACATCATCAAAGAGGGATACAAAAACACCCGCTGCACTGAGTCCGGCGGTCCTGAGCCTGGCGTCGGTTGCGCTGGCCGCGGCATCATCACCTCGGTCAACCTGCTCGAACAGCTCGGTGCTTACGATGATGAATGGGATCTCGACTACGTGTTCTACGATGTGCTTGGTGACGTTGTGTGCGGTGGCTTCGCCATGCCGATCCGCGACGGTAAAGCCGAAGAGATCTACATCGTCTGCTCTGGCGAAATGATGGCCATGTACGCAGCCAACAACATCTGCAAAGGTATCCTCAAATACGCCGATGCAGGCGGTGTGCGCCTCGGCGGCCTGATCTGCAACAGCCGCAAGGTTGACAACGAGCGCGAGATGATCGAGGAGCTGGCTCGCAGGATCGGCACCCAGATGATCCACTTCGTGCCTCGCGACAACATGGTTCAGCGCGCAGAGATCAACAGGAAAACTGTGATCGATTTCGATCCGACCCATCCACAGGCCGACGAGTACCGCACCCTGGCCCGGAAGATCGACGAAAACAAGATGTTCGTCATTCCGAAGCCACTCTCGATCGACGAGCTGGAATCGCTCTTGATCGAATATGGCATTGCCAACTAACCGGCCGACGATCAGTCGCAAAAAACCGTAATCTCTTAAAATTATAGCATTTAACAAAGAGGAGAACACACACATGTTAATGATCAGAACCATCGTCAGGCCGGAAAAAGTACAGGATGTCATGCAGGGCCTGCTTGACGCCGGTTACCCGGCAGTCACCAAAATCTCGGTCGTTGGCCGGGGCAAGCAACGCGGTCTGCGCGTCGGCGATGTGGTCTATGACGAACTGCCGAAAGAGATGCTGTTCCTCGTCGTGCCGGACGCCGACAAGGACTTCGTCATCCGCGCCATCATGGACAACGCCAAGACCGGCGACGGCAAGTTCGGTGACGGTAAAATCTTCGTGTCGGCTGTCGAAGAGGTCTATACGATCAGCTCTGGAATGAAGGAAAGCGAGACGCTGCTCGAAGCAAAGGAGGCCTGATGAAAGAGATCATTTCAGTCATACGCATCAACAAGGTGAACGAAACCAAGGAAAGCGCTCATCGACGCTGGCATCCCGGCCTTTACGGCCACCGGCAGGGTGATGGGACGCGGCAAGGGCCAGGTTCACTTCGATATTCTTCAGGGCGCCGAAGCCGGTCATCCGGAAGCGATTGCCCAGCTCGGTAACGCTCCGAGGCTTGTTGCCAAGAGAATCCTGACCGTGGTGGTTCCCGATGATCTCTGCCAGACGGCTATCGACACGATCATCAAAACCAACCAGACCGGCAAGCCGGGAGACGGCAAGATTTTCGTGACGCCGATTCTCGACACCGTCAGGGTCAGAACCGGAGAGGAAGGCGACTTAGCGCTTAACTGAGGCAGAACAAAGACAATACTTTAAAGGTGTAAACGGAGAACATTAGCATGGAGGCGAAAGTACTCATACCAGATCCTTCCAAAATCAAGGAGGAACTGATCAATAAATACCCGGCCAAGGTCGCCAAAAAGCGCAGCAAGTCGATCGTGATCAACGACCCGGAGACGGTTCCCGAGGTGCAGGCCAACGTTCGTACGGTGCCGGGTATCATCACGCAGCGCGGCTGCGCCTACGCAGGCTGCAAGGGCGTGGTGCTCGGCCCGACGCGCGATATCGTGAACATCGTTCACGGCCCGATCGGCTGCAGCTTTTACGCATGGCTGACCCGCCGTAACCAGACCAGACCGGAAACCCCGGAGCATGAAAACTACATCACCTACTGCTTCTCGACCGACATGCAGGAAGAGCACGTGGTGTTCGGTGGTGAAAAGAAGCTGAAGGTGGCGATCCAGGAGGCCTATGACCTCTTCCACCCGAAAGCCATCGCGATCTTCTCGACCTGCCCGGTCGGCCTCATCGGTGACGACGTACAAGCCGTGTCGCGAGAGATGAAGGAGAAGCTCGGCGACTGCAACGTCTTCGGCTTCAGCTGCGAAGGCTACCGCGGCGTCAGTCAGTCGGCTGGTCACCACATCGCCAACAACGGTGTGTTCAAGCACATGGTCGGCAACAACAACGAAGTCAAACCCGGCAAGTTCAAGCTGAACCTGCTCGGCGAGTACAACATCGGCGGCGACGCTTTCGAAATCGAGCGTCTGCTCGAGAAGTGCGGCATCACGCTCGTTGCCTCCTTCAGCGGCAACTCGACGGTTGGAGCCATCGAGAACGCGCACACGGCTGACCTCAACGTCATCATGTGCCACCGCTCGATCAACTACATGGGCGACATGATGGAGACCAAGTACGGCATTCCATGGATGAAGGTCAACTTCGTCGGCGCTGAATCGACCGCAAAGTCGCTGCACAAGATCGCCGAGTATTTCGGTGACGAGGAGCTGAAAGCCCGCGTCGAAGAGGTGATTGCCGAAGAGGTTCCCGCAGTCAAGGCGATCATCGACGAGATCCGCCCGCGCACCGAAGGCAAAACCGCCATGCTGTTCGTCGGCGGCTCGCGCGCGCACCACTACCAGGATCTGTTCTCGGAGCTTGGCATGACAACGCTCGCCGCTGGTTACGAGTTCGCTCACCGCGATGACTACGAAGGCCGCGAAGTGCTGCCCAAAATCAAGATCGATGCCGACAGCAAGAACATTGAGGAGCTGAAGGTCACCGCCGATCCCGAGCTGTACAACCCGAGAAAAACCGAAGCCGAACTCGAAGAGTTGAAAGCCAAGGGCCTTGAGATCAACGGCTACGAAGGCATGATGAAACAGATGATGAAAAAGACCCTCGTGGTCGATGACGTCAGCCACTACGAGTCCGAAAAGCTCATCGAGCTGTACAAGCCCGACATCTTCTGCGCCGGTATCAAGGAGAAGTATGTCGTCCAGAAGATGGGAGTGCCGCTCAAGCAGCTTCACAGCTACGATTACGGCGGTCCCTACACCGGCTTCAAGGGTGCGGTGAACTTCTACAAGGACATCGACCGCATGGTCAACAACCCGGTCTGGAAGATGATTAAAGCGCCCTGGGAGAAAGCTGAATCGGATTCGCTGGAAGCCAGCTACGTCGCATCATAAGATGTAAAATATTATAAAGGAGAATAATCGATGTTATTACGTCATACCACAAAAGAGGTCAAAGAGCGCGAGGGGCTGACGATCAATCCGGCGAAGACCTGCCAGCCGATCGGCGCCATGTATGCCGCCCTCGGCATTCACGGCTGTCTGCCCCACAGCCACGGCTCGCAGGGCTGCTGCTCCTACCACCGCAGCACCCTGACCCGCCACTACAAAGAGCCGGTGATGGCCGCCACCAGCTCGTTCACCGAAGGCGCTTCGGTGTTCGGCGGACAGGCCAACCTGCTTTCGGCAATCGAGACCATCTTTTCGGTTTATGAGCCGGATGTGATTGCGGTGCACTCCACCTGCCTGTCCGAAACCATCGGCGACGACTTGCAGCAGATCACCAAGAAGGCCAAAGACGACGGCAAGATTCCTGAAGGCAAGTACGTCATCTACGCCAGCACCCCGAGCTTCGTGGGTTCGCACATCACCGGTTACGCCAACATGGTGACCGGCATGGCCGAGCAGTTCGCGGTCTCGACCGGCGAAAAGAAAGATCAGGTCAACGTCATCGCGGGCTGGATGGAGCCGTCCGACATGCGCGAAATCAAGTCACTCGCCTCGCGGCTCGGCGTCAAAATCGTGCTCTTCCCCGACACCTCCGACGTGCTCGACGCGCCGCAGACCGGCAAGCACGAGTTCTATCCGAAAGGCGGCACCACCATCGCCGAGCTGATGAGCGCCGGTGACAGCAAGTGCTCGCTCGCCCTCGGCTGCGTCAGCGCCGAACCGGCAGCAATCGCGCTCGACAAGAAGTGCAAGGTGCCGTTCGAGACGGTTGACATGCCCATTGGCCTGTCGGCAACCGACCGCTTCATCATGGCCCTCAGCAAGGCTGGCAGCGTGAAGGTGCCGGACGAAATCACCGCCGAGCGCGGCCGGCTGGTGGACGTCATGGCCGACATGGAGCAGTACTTCTACGGCAAGAAGGTGGCGCTGTTCGGCGACCCCGACCAGCTCATCCCGCTCACCGAGTTCCTCCTCGACCTGGGCATGATTCCGGCGCACATCGTCAGCGGCACACCGGGCATGAGGTTCGAAAAGCGCATGAAGGAGATTCTCGAAAGGGCTCCGGGCGCGAACTTCCGCAACGGCCCGCAGGCTGACATGTTTCTGATGCACCAGTGGATCAAGAACGAGCCTGTTGATCTGCTTATCGGCAACACCTACGGCAAGTACATCGCACGTGACGAAGATATCCCGTTCGTGCGCTTCGGCTTCCCGATTCTCGACCGCATCGGCCACAGCTATTTCCCGAACGTAGGGTACAGCGGTTCGCTCAGGCTGGTCGAGAAAATCCTCGGCGTGCTCATGGATCGTCAGGATCGCACGTCGCCGGAGGAGAGGTTCGAGCTGATTATGTGACGCGCTGCCGGAGCCGGTTCGCGATCCAGAGGCTCGCCCGGACGGCGGATTCCAGAACCCCGTCCGGCTTGTCCGCGAACCCCTCACGACGACAACGTATCAGACATGTTGACTGAAAGATTGACAACCGTCCGCCTTCGATAACGGGAGGCGGACGACAATGAAGGGAAAGAAGTAATGGATACGCAGAACATCAGCCTGCTCGAGGGCAGGGAAAAACAGGTCTATGAAAAGAGTGCGGGTAGCGCGGAAGTTGACATCGCCTGTGAGAAGACCAGCCTCTCCGGCTCGGTCAGCCAACGGGCCTGCGTCTTCTGCGGTTCACGTGTCGTGCTCTATCCGGTAGCCGACGCCATTCACATCGTCCACGGCCCGATCGGTTGCGCCGCCTACACCTGGGACATCCGGGGAGCGGTGTCGTCGGGACCCGAACTGCACAGACTCAGCTTTTCGACCGACCTGCAGGAGATGGACGTCATCTACGGCGGCGAAAAGAAGCTCTACAAATCGCTGATCGAACTGATCGACCAGTACCAGCCCAACGCGGCATTTATCTATTCGACCTGCATCATCGGCCTCATCGGCGACGACATCGATGCGGTCTGCAAAAAAGTTGCAAAAGAGAAAGGAATCCCGGTCTTGCCGGTGCATTCCGAAGGATTCAAGGGCACCAAGAAGGATGGCTACAAAGCCGCCTGCCACGCTCTTATGAAGCTGATCGGCCAGGGTTCGACCGAAGGCATCAGCAAATACAGCATCAACATTCTCGGCGAATTCAACCTCGCCGGAGAAGCCTGGATCATCCGGGAATATTATGAAAAAATGGGCATCCAGGTGGTCGCCACCATGACCGGCGACGGCCGCATCGGCGACATCCGCCGCTCGCACGGCGCGTCGCTCAACGTGGTGCAGTGCTCCGGCTCGATGACCACCCTCGCCAAGGAGATGGAGGAGAAGTACGGCATTCCGTACATCCGCGTGTCGTACTTCGGCTTCGAGGATATGAGCAAATCGCTCTACGACGTGGCGCAGCACTTCCCCGACAGGCCGGAACTGATGGAGAAGGCCAAGGAGATCGTGCGCGACGAGATCAGGAAATACTACCCCGAGATGCAGAAGTTCAAGGCCGCGTTGACCGGCAAGAAGGCTGCGATCTACGTCGGCGGCGCGTTCAAGACCTTCTCGCTCATCAAGGCCCTGCGCACCATCGGCATGTCGGTCGTGCTCGCCGGATCGCAGACCGGCAACAAGCAGGACTACAAGAACCTGAAGGAGATGTGCGACGAAGGCACGGTGATCGTTGACGACTCCAACCCGGTCGAGCTCTCCAAGTTCGTGCTCGAAAAGGAGGCCGACCTGCTCATCGGCGGCGTCAAGGAGCGCCCCATCGCCTTCAAGCTCGGCGTCGGCTTCTGCGACCACAACCACGAGCGCAAGATTCCGCTCGCCGGATTCATCGGCATGTACTATTTCGCCAAGGAGGTTTACGAATCGGTGATGAGCCCCGTGTGGCAGTTCGCCCCGAGAAAAGGAGGTGTCAAATGACCACGAATGCATCGACCATGACGGCCAAAACGGCCACGCAGAACGCCTGCAAGCTCTGCACTCCGCTCGGCGCATGCCTGGCCTTCCGGGGCATCGAATCGTGCGTACCGTTCCTGCACGGCTCGCAGGGTTGCGCCACCTACATCCGGCGCTACCTCATCAGCCACTACAAGGAGCCGATTGACATCGCCTCCTCGAACTTCAACGAAGAGACGGCGGTCTTCGGCGGCAGCCACAACCTGCAGCTGGGCCTCAAAAACGTGACGCAGCAGTACAAGCCACAGGTGATCGGCATCGCCACCACCTGCCTGTCGGAGACCATCGGCGACGACGTACCGATGATTCTCAAGGAGTACGAAGCGATCATGGGCGGCGCGGGCAACATTCCGGCGATGATCTTCGCCTCCACGCCGAGCTACAGCGGCAGCCACATCGACGGCTTCCACGCCGCCGTGCGCTCCGCCGTCCAGACCTTCGCCACCGGCGGCACGAAAAAGAACATGCTCAACCTCTTTTCGGGAATGATTTCACCGGCAGACATCCGCTACATGAAGGAGATTCTGACCGACTTCGGGATGCCCTTCATGCTGCTGCCGGACTATTCGCAGACGCTCGACGGCGGCCCGTGGGGCGAGTACCACCGCATTCCGCCCGGCGGCACGCCGACCAGCGTCATTGCCGACAGCGGCAGCGCCTCGGCCAGCATCGAGTTCAGCTCGACGCTCGAAGCCAAAAAGTCGGCGGCGGGCTACCTCGAAGAGAGCTTCGGCGTGGCGCGCCACAGCCTGCCCCTGCCGATCGGCATCAAGGCGACCGACCGCTTCTTCGCACTGCTCGAAGAGCTGACCGAACAACCGATGCCTGAAAAATACGAAGACGAGCGCCACCGCCTCGTGGACGCCTACGCGGACGGCCACAAGTACATCTTCGGCAGAAAGGC
This sequence comes from Chlorobaculum sp. MV4-Y, assembly GCF_025244685.1. NCBI lineage: Bacteria > Pseudomonadati > Chlorobiota > Chlorobiia > Chlorobiales > Chlorobiaceae > Chlorobaculum > Chlorobaculum sp. MV4-Y. Next base: position 1,297,980 of record NZ_CP104202.1, read on the forward strand.
GATTCTCTACGGCGAGGAAGATCTGGTCATCTCGATGGCCGCTTTCCTCTGCGAAATCGGCGTCGTGCCGGTGCTCTGCGCCTCGGGCGGCAAGAGCGGCCAAATGAAAAAACGCCTGCTGGAGCTTGTGCCAGATATGGAGGAACAGGGCATCGAAGCGCGCGAGGGCGTTGACTTCGTGGACATCGAACACGAAGCGGAGCGGCTCAAGCCCGATATGCTCATCGGCAACAGCAAGGGCTTCACGATGTCAAAAAAGCACGAGCTGCCACTCATCAGAATCGGCTTCCCGATTCACGACCGCTTTGGCGGCCAGCGCCTGCACCACCTCGGCTATCGCGGTACGCAGGAGCTGTTCGACCGCATCGTCAATACCGTCATCGAAGAGCGCCAGAAATCGTCACCGATCGGCTACACCTATATGTAATGAAGAATCAATCATGACCTGAAGGGAGGCATCATGACACTCAATATCAAGAACCATCCGTGCTTCAACGACTCGTCGAGGCACACCTTCGGAAGAATACACCTGCCGGTCGCGCCGAAATGCAACATCCAGTGCAACTACTGCAACCGGAAGTTCGACTGCATGAACGAAAACCGGCCCGGCATCACCAGCAAGGTGCTCTCGCCAAAACAGGCGCTCTACTACCTCGACAACGCCCTGAAGCTCTCGCCGAACATCTCGGTGGTGGGCATCGCAGGCCCCGGCGATCCGTTCGCCAACCCGAACGAAACGATGGAAACGTTGCGGCTCGTGCGCGAGAAATACCCGGAGATGCTGCTCTGCGTGGCCACCAACGGCCTCGACGTGCTGCCCTACATCGAGGAGCTGGCGGAGTTGCAGGTCAGCCACGTGACGCTCACGATCAACGCCATCGATCCGGAGATCGCTCAGGAAATCTACGCCTGGGTACGCTACCAGAAGAAGATGTACCGCGACCGCCAGGCCGCCGAGCTCTTGCTCGAAAACCAACTCGCCGCCCTGCAAAAGCTCAAAAGGTTCGGCGTCACGGCCAAGGTCAACTCGATCATCATACCCGGCGTCAACGACAAGCACGTGATCGAAGTGGCCCGTCAGGTCGCCTCGATGGGTGCGGACATTCTGAACGCGCTGCCTTACTACAACACGACTGAAACCGTGTTCGAGAACATTCCCGAACCCGATCCGATGATGGTCAGGGAAATTCAGGAGGAGGCCGGAAAGCTCCTGCCGCAGATGAAGCACTGTGCCCGCTGCCGAGCCGACGCGGTCGGCATCATCGGCGAAATCAACAACGACGAAATGATGGCGAAGCTCGCCGAAGCGGCGCTGATGCCAAAGAATCCGGACGAACATCGCCCGTACATCGCCGTGGCGAGCCTCGAAGGCGTGCTCATCAACCAGCACCTCGGCGAAGCCGACCGGTTCCTCGTTTACGCGCTCGACGAGAAGAAGAAGAGCTGCACGCTGGTCGATTCGCGCCCCGCCCCGCCCCCCGGCGGCGGCAAGAACCGCTGGGAAGCGCTCGCCGCGAAGCTCTCCGACTGCCGCGCCGTCTTGGTCAACAGCGCTGGCAACTCGCCGCAATCGGTGCTCAAAGCCAGTGGCATCGACGTCATGTCGATCGAAGGGGTGATCGAAGAGGCGGTTTACGGCGTCTTTACCGGCCAGAACCTGAAACATCTGATGAAAAGCAGCCAGATCCACGCCTGCAAAACAAGCTGCAGCGGCGACGGCAACGGCTGCGACTAAGATCCGATCCCCGGTTTAAAAACCGGGGCAACTGAAAAAAATGTAAGTGCAAATATCCGCAGGGTTAAAACCCTGCTGAATATGGGACTACCCAACCATAACAATCATAAAAAACAACCATCATGGACAAACCGAAACATCACATTTTTGTCTGCGCGAGCTTCAGGGCACAGGGTGCGCCACAGGGCATGTGCCACAAAAAAGAGTCGCTCAACCTGATTCCCTACCTCGAAAGCGAGCTTGCCGACCGCGGCATGAGCGACGTTGCCGTTTCGGCCACGGCCTGCCTGAACCTGTGTGAAAAAGGGCCGGTGCTGGTCGTCTATCCTGAGAACTTCTGGTACGGCGAAATCGACAGCGAAGACAAGGTCGATGAAATTCTCGATGCGCTCGAAGAGGGCGATGTCTGCGAGGATCACATAATTAATTAAGAACTTCCTTTCCCTTCAGGAAGCCGGGGGCTCTGCCATGTGTTAACTGGAAACACACAGCATCCCTCATTATTTTTGTCATTCGTTATTACTTTTATTACATATCGAATACAACGTAACCAAAAGAGAGAAAACGGCTTGTTTTTTTGCACTTCGTTATAACCCTATATACCAAACGATTTATTTGTAAACCGGAATACTGGTCATGAAAAAAACATCACTTATCGTCCTGTTAACCATGTTCTCCGCTACGGCGAAGGCAGAGGAAGACCCGGAATTGCTCGCACTCCACACCTGGACAGCACCTGAAATCACGGTCTCCGGCAAAAAGGGCGACCTCCTGCAAAACGTCACCGGCAAGGAGTCCGCCGTACTCAACCCGTCGCAAATGTCGGTTTATAAAGTCATCAACATGATGCCCTCGATCAGCCAGCAGAGCGTCGATCCCTACGGGCTGGCCGACATCGTCAACTACCACGAGTCGTTCCGGTTCCGGGGCGTCGAGGCGACCGCTGGCGGCGTCCCCGGCACAACGGCCAACGTCGAAGGGCTGCCGGTCACCGGACGTCCGGGGGGTGGGGTGACGATTTACGACCTTGAAAACTTCGAGAACATCGCGGTCTATAGCGGTGTCATGCCAGCAAACATCGGCCTCGGCATCGCCGACGTAGGCGGCAAGATCGACATGGAGATCAAGCGCCCCGAAGACAAATTTGGCGTCACCTTCAAGCAGAGCCGGGGAAGCGACAACTTCAGCCGCACCTACCTGCGCATCGACACCGGTGATCTCGGCGGCGGCCTGAAAGCGTTCGCCTCCGGCTCGACGAGTTATGCCGATAAGTGGAAGGGTTACGGTGCAAGCAACCGCAACAACCTGATGTTCGGCATGACCGAACAGTTCAGCGACAAGGTGAAACTCGAAGCGTTCGCCACGTACAGCAAAGGCAACATCCACCCGTACAAAGCGCTCAGCTACGCCGAAATCCAGAATCTCGACAGCGCTTACGAAACCGATTACAGCAACGATCCGGCGAGATACGACTATTACGGCTACAACAAGAACGAGTTCGAGGACTGGGTGGTGATGGCCAACCTCGAAGTGAAAACCGGCAACAACTCGAAGCTCAACATCAAGCCTTACTACTGGAGCGACAAGGGCTACTACATGGAATCGATAACCGGCAGCAAAGTCCGCCGCTGGGACATCGACCACGACCTCAAGGGTATCCTCGCCGAATACAATACGAAGCTCGGCAAGGTCGATCTCGACTTCGGCTACCTCTACCATACGCAGGAGCGCCCCGGCCCGCCGACCTCGTGGAAAAACTACACCGTCAGCGGAAATTCACTCCTGTTCGGCGGCTGGGCGATTCTCTCCAACAGTTCGAACCACGAGCTGCACGAGCCGTTTATCGAGGCAAAATACCGCACCGGCGGCTGGCTGCTCGAAGGCGGCGTAAAGTACGTCAACTACACCCTGCCATCGATTCTCACGTATGCCACAACTGGCATCGGCGACGTCAGTTATGACGATGCACTCGCCGCTGATCCAGCCATCGTCGCGGCCAAAAGCGCTGAATCGACGAAAACTTTCAGCCGTCTCTTTCCCGACGTGACGATCACCCGAAGCATTGGAGACAATTCGTCGGTGCACCTGGCCTACGGCGAAAACTACGTCACCCATGTGGATATTTATCCCTACTTCATCTCGCAGTATGTCACATTTTCAGCTCACAACATCACCTTCCAGCAGCTCTGGGACGAACGGAAGATGGAGATTTCCCGCAACCTTGAGCTAGGGCTGAAGATGAACGGCAGCGACTGGAGCATCGCGCCGACCATCTATTACGCCATGCACAACAACAAGCAGGCCATCTTTCTCGACCCCGATCTCGGTATCTCCTACCCGATGAACAACGCCGACGCCACCGGCTACGGCTTCGAACTGGAAGGCGAGTACAAACCATCGAGCGCGCTGAAATGCTACGGTTCGTTCTCGTGGAACCGCTTCTGCTTCGATGAAAATATCCGGTCCGAAACCGGCGCACTAATCGATGTCAAAGGCAACCAGGTGCCTGACGCCCCGGAGTTCATGGCCAAAGGGATCATCAGCTACACCGTCGGCGAGTTCACGATTTCGCCGGTCGTCCGCTACTCCTCGGCGCGTTACGGTGACGTGCAGCACACCCAGAAAGTCGATGGCGCAACGCTTTTCGACCTCGACCTCACCTGGAGCAAGGCAATGCTCGGGTTCCGGAACGTTGATTGCTCGCTTTCGTTCATCAATCTGTTCGACAAAAAATATGTGAGCCTGATCAGCACGTCAGACTACAAAACCCTGAACAGCTCCTACCAGCCCGGAGCGCCCTTCACGGTGATCGCCTCGGTCGCGGTGCACTACTGAGCCGCGTTTCCCTCCCGAATATGTTCTCCTGTTCTTTCTCCGTTACACCCTCCCGGCGGCTGGTTCCCGCCGGGATTTATTCATCCGGTGTTCTATATTACCGTATGACTAACAATGCAACAGGAAAATTCGCGTGAGCAAAACAAAAGACCCCATCGGCATCGAAGGTTCGATCTGGTTCCAGAAATCGCAGAGCCGCTTCCTCGGCGGAGACCGGATCGCCCTGCTTGAAAAGATCGACGAACTCGGTTCGATCAACAGCGCGGCAAAAGCGGTCGGCATCAGCTACAAAACCGCCTGGCATCTGGTGAACATGATGAACAACCTCTCCGAAAAACCGCTGGTTGACCGCATGACCGGCGGCAAGGGCGGCGGCGGCACCGTGCTCACCCGCGAGGGGCGGCAGGTGATCGAAAAGTACCGCATCGTGCAGGAGGAGCACCGCAAGTTCCTCGAAAACCTCGAAGAGCGGCTCGGCGACACCGGCAACCTCTACCAGTTTCTGCGCCGGATATCGATGCGCATCAGCGCCCGAAACAGCTTCTCCGGCGTCATCACCGAACTCACCCGGGGCGCGGTCAACGCCGAGATCGTCATCACACTCAACGGCGGTCAACAGATCGTCTCGACCATCACCAATGGCGCGGTCGATAACCTCAGTCTGAAAAAGGGAATGAGCGCTTACGCCATCGTCAAGTCGAGTTCGGTCATGGTGGGCTGCGACCTGCATGGCAAAAAGCTGAGCGCGCGGAACATCATCAGCGGCATCGTACAGCGCGTGATCGAGGATTCGGTCAACAGCGAAATCGACCTCGAAATCGGCGGCGGCAACAGCATTTCCGCCATCATCACCAAAACCAGCACCAGCAGGCTCGACCTCAAAGAGGGCCAGCAAGCCTGCGCAATTTTCAAAGCCTCGGACGTGATTATCGGCGTGAACTGATAAACAAAGAACAGACTGCACGCCCACTTCAATCAGAATCACGCCCAGCGCTATGACCAAAAAATAAATAACGCAATCCTCCTACAACCATGCTCAAACACCTCAGAACCCTGCTTTTCACCTTTCTGCTTGCCAATCCGGTGCTCAAGGTCTCGTCGATGAACGATCTGGCGCGACTCGGCAGAATCGCGATGGGCAATCCGAACAGCGCGACCGCAGGAGAAATGGCAATGGAGGCAACCAAATAACCGCTGGCCGGAAAGCTGGTCATGACGCGCGACATGCCACAGACCATGATGTACGCTGAATCCGGCACAGTCGATGCCGCCTTCGTTCACCTGACCGAAGCGCTGACGGCCAAAAAAGCAAAAATCCTCTTCACCGTACCGCACGCACTCTACACAAGAACCCCCTTCACCATGGCACTCACTTCAATCGGAGCTGCCAACAGCGAAGCGAAGTTGTTTTTCAACTATTTGAGAAGTACCGAAGCAAAGAGAATTCTGGAAAGGTACGGGTATCTGATGGAGTAATGCGAACAATGTGGGCTTTCGCGAAGTGAGGCGATGAGTTGATGTTCGTCAGAAAAAAATGCGATGGGCTGCCACAAAGAGCTGCCCATACCTGTCTCCCATTATTTCCCTCACTGTCAGTTCGACAACCGCTCTACGGTAAACACTCCCTGTACTTTCTTCAGCTTGTCCATCAGCGTCATCAGTTTGTCGGTGTTTTTGACAAAGATCATCAGGTTGCAGGTAAAAATGCCATCTTTGGCGTTCAGGACAATAGTTCGGATGTTCGTATCAAACTTGGAAATGACACCAGTGATCTGGTTGGTCATGCCGATCTTGTCTTCGCCGACGATACGGATGCCGGCGAGGAACTCCGTGTCAACCTTTCGGTTCCACGCAACCGAGACGATGCGCTCGCTCTTGATGGAATTCTCGTTGGTGACGTTGACGCAGTTCTTGCGGTGGATCTTGACCGTGCCTTCGGTAGTTACGAAGCCGATGATGTCATCGCCCGGCACCGGATTGCAGCATTTGGCGTAGGAGTAGGAAATATTGTTCAGTCCGGCGATGGTCACCTCGTCCTTCTGGTGGCCAAGACGCTCCTGCACCTCGCGGGCGATCTCGGCGAAATCCTTGTGCGGCCCCCTCTGCTGAACGTTGCTCTCCTGCATTTCGCCGCTCTTGTTGTGCGGGTGAGTAATGCGCTCCAGCACCTCTTCGCTGCTGATCTGCTGTTTGGCGAGCGCGTTGAACAGATCGGCGGGCGTCTTGATGCCATGCTGGCGGATGGCGCGAATAGCGTCGTTTTCGGTGAAAAGCTTCTTGCTGCCGGAGAGCATCTTCTCCCAGATGCTCCGCCCCTTTTCGATCTCCCGGCGGCGCTCTTCGTTGATGGCCGCCCTGATCTTAAGCTTGGCGCGGTGCGTCACCACAATCTTCAGCCAGTCCGCCTTCGGTTTCTGGCTCTTCGAGGTGATCACCTCGACACGGTCGCCCGATCTCAGTTCGGCGTTCAACCGCACGATTTTGCCGTTGACCTTCGCGCCGATGCAGCCATTGCCGATTTCGGAGTGGATGGCGTAGGCAAAGTCGATGGGCGTGGCCCCGGCGGGTAGAATCTTCATGTCGCCCTTCGGCGTGAAAACGTAAATCTCGTCGTGGTAGAGGTTGAGCTTGAACCCCTCCATGAAGGCCGAAGCTGAATCGGCATCCTTGATCAGCTCCCTCGCCCACTTGAGGAATGAATCGACCGCCGCGTCATCCTTGGAAATCTTCTCCTTGTAGCGCCAGTGCGCCGCGACGCCAAGTTCGGCGAATTCGTGCATCCGGCGCGTCCGGATCTGCAACTCGATGACGTATCCTTTCGGCCCGATGATCGCCGAGTGGAGCGACTGGTAGCCGTTATGCTTCGGAATGGAGATGTAATCCTTGAAGTGTTGCGGTATCGGCGGATACTGCTGGGTGATGTAGCCGTAAACAGCAAAGCAGTCCGAAATCTTCTCCGTATCGATGATGACGCGGATGCCGTAAAGATCGTGGATGTCGTCGAACTCCTTGTTCTTCATCCGCATCTTGTTGTAGATCGAATAGAGATGCTTGGCCCTGCCCTGCAATTCGACGGTAAATCCCTGTTTTTCAAGATCATCCTTGATCGGAGCGATCATCTTGTTGAGGTAGGCCACGCGTTCGTTCCTGCTCAGGCGGACTTTCTTGAGCAGAAAGTCATACATCTCGGGATCGATGTACTTCAGGGCAAGGTTCTCCAGATCGACCTTCATTTTACCGAGACCGAACCGGTGGGCGAGCGGCGCGTAGATGTCGCGCGTTTCGAGCGCCATGCGCAGGCGGCGGTGCTCCGGCAGCGAGTCGAGGGTGCGCATGTTGTGCAGGCGGTCGCAGAATTTGATCAGGATGACGCGAATATCCTTGACCATCGAGAGCAGCATCTTGCGGAACCCTTCGGCCTCGGTGGTTTCGCGATTGACCATGATTTCGGAAATCTTGGTCAGCCCCTCCACGATGTCGGCCACTTCAGCGCCAAGCTCGGCAGAGATATCATCGTAAGTGTAGCCACTGTCCTCGATAACATCGTGCAAGAGCGCAGCCGCAACGGAAACGCCATCGAGCGGCAGTTCGGTCACAAGAAGCTTGGCAACCTCGACCGGATGGTAAAAAAACGGCTCCCCGGATGCGCGTTTTTCACCCTCATGAGCCCGGTAGCACATGAAAAATGCACGCTGGATGAGCGACTCGTCGTAGTTCTTGAGGTTCGCCCGGCAAAGCCGCAGTATTTCGTGCAGTTTGGCGTAATGTTCCTGTTCTATCTGGGCCAGCATGGAGGTAAGCCTCTCCGTAATAAAGATTTGTTATCGCCTGATTTTCTAAACTATTATGATATAAAATCGACGCTTCAGGTCAATGGGTTTTACTCTGCCATTTGCTCGATGCGCTCCTGAAGCATCAGAATTTCGTCACGCAAATAGGCTGCTTTTTCGTAATCGGTCTGTTCGGCAGCCTTCTGCATCTCGGCGTTCATCTCGGCCACCATCAGCACCACATCGCTGCGGCTCATGCTGTCGAGCACACCGCGCAGTTCGAGCTCCGGACGCTTCTGCAATCCGAGACGCTTGCGGCGATAACGCTCCTCGGCATCGGCCACGCTGGTAGTGTTGAGCACCTGATCAACCGACTTGATGATGGAGCGCGGCTCGATGCCGTGCTTTTCGTTGTACTCCCGCTGGATGCGACGGCGGCGGTCGGTTTCGTCGAGCACCTCGCGCATCGAATCGGTGATCTTGTCAGCGTAGAAGAGCACCAGCCCCTCGACGTTGCGCGCCGCGCGTCCGGCAATCTGCATGAGCGATTTTGCGTCGCGCAGGAAACCTTCCTTGTCGGCGTCGAGAATCGCTACCAGCGCAACCTCCGGAAGGTCGAGCCCCTCACGCAGCAGGTTGACGCCAACCAGCACCTCGATGTCTCCCGCACGCAGTTCGCGCAGTATCTGCATCCGTTCGAGGCTCTTGACCTCGGAATGCAGATACTGCGAGCGCAAACCCAGCTTGCGGAAGTAGGCGTGCAGATCCTCGGACATGCGCTTGGTCAGCGTCAGCACCAGCGACTTCTGCCCTTTGGCGATGCGCCCCCGGACTCGCGCCAGCAGGTGATCGATCTGCCCGGCAACGGGGTGCACCTCTATCTGCGGATCAAGCAGGCCTGTGGGGCGGATAAGTTGCTCGACCACCACGCCGCCGGAGCGCATCAGCTCGTGTGCGGAGGGGGTTGCCGAAACGCAGATCACCTGCGGCACCATCTCCTCGAACTCCTCAAAGCGCAGCGGGCGGTTGTCGAGCGCCGACGGGAGCCTGAAGCCATGCTCCACAAGCACCGTCTTGCGCGACCGGTCACCGCCGTACATGCCCCGAATCTGCGGCAGGGTAACGTGCGACTCGTCAGCCACAACGAGGAAATCCTTCGGAAAGTAGTCGAGCAGGCACCATGGGCGCTCGCCCGGCTTGCGCCCGGCGATGTGGCGGGCGTAGTTCTCGATGCCGGAGCAGTAGCCAAGCTCTTTCATCATTTCGAGGTCGTAGCGCGTGCGCTCTTCAAGGCGCTGCGCCTCGACCAGCTTCTCCTCGGCACGAAGGGTGTTCAAACGCCCCGCCAGCTCGTCTTCGATGGCTCGCATCGCCACCTCCAGTTTTTCGCTGTCGGCAACAAACTGCCGGGCGGGATAGATGAAGGCGTACTTCTCGCTGCCGATGATCTCGCCGGTTTTCGGGTCGAAGGTCTGGATCGAGTCGATCTCGCTGCCGAAAAACTCGATGCGCAGCGCCAGCTCTTCGTGACCCGGCACCAGGTCGATCACGTCGCCGCGCACACGGAAGCGCCCTGGCGAGAGATCGACGTCGTCACGGAAATAGTGCAGCGACACCAGCTTTTGCAGGAACTCGTCGCGATCCATCTCCATGCCCTGCCGCAGCTCCACGACCTGCGCCATCCAGTCCTCCGGCGAACCGAGACCATAGATGCAGCTCACCGAGCTGACCACGATCACGTCGTTCCTTCCACTCAAGAGCGCGCTGGTCGCGCGCAAACGGAGCCGCTCGATTTCGTCGTTGATCTTAAGGTCCTTTGCGATGTATTTATCCATCGACGGGATATACGCCTCGGGCTGGTAAAAGTCGTAGTAACTGATGAAGTATTCGACCGCGTTGTGCGGAAAGAACTGTTTCAGCTCGCCGTAAAGCTGGGCGGCGAGGGTCTTGTTGTGACTCAGCACGAGCGTCGGACGGTTGATCTGAGCGATGACGTTCGAGATCGTGAAGGTCTTGCCCGAGCCGGTCACTCCAAGCAGCGTCTGCCACCTGTCTCCCCGCAACACCCCCTCGGTCAGCGCCTTGATGGCCGCAGGCTGATCGCCCGTCGGACTGTATGGGCTTACAAGCCTGAACTCTCCCCCCTGTTTCCTTGCCCCAAAATCATAGGCTCAAACTCTCCTGCAATGCTCGATACCGTTTATTAATAACCACTACAAGAACTCATTGCTCCTGCTGATAGTTCTTGCAGCCAACCCTCATAACATGAGGCACCTGCCGTGATTGCCTGTTTTTTGCAGTCACTTTGCCGGAATTTTCGTAATGTAGGTTTTTGTTTGAACCAGAACGAGCGGCTGAAACCATGATCGGGCTGATTCTTTCTATGACCACCATGAAGAACTATGTCCAACGGCTCATTACTGAAATCAACGGGCAGAATCCTCACCTTCGGGTTGGCGCTGCTCCATCTCATATCCTGTACATCCATGATACCTGAAACCAAGACGAACCAGAACGAAAGCTATCCATACACCACCGTCCCCGGCGACTCGCTACACACGCGGATTTACAAGTTGAAAAACGGCCTCACGGTCTATATGAGTCCCTACCACGACGAGCCGCGAATCTACACCTCCATTGCCGTGCGGGCGGGCAGCAAGAACGACCCCGCAGAGACGACGGGACTGGCGCACTACCTCGAACACATGCTCTTCAAAGGCACCGACTCCATCGGCTCGCTCGACTACGCCAAAGAGCACACCGAGCTGGAAAAAATCATCGAGCTGTACGAAAAGTACCGCGCCACCAGCGATCCGGAGCATCGCGCGGCGATCTACCGCGACATCGACAGCATCTCGAACGTCGCGGCGCAGTTCACCGTGCCGAACGAGTACGACAAGCTGCTCAACTCCATCGGCGCGAAGGGCACCAACGCCTACACCTGGGTGGAACAGACGGTTTACATCAACGACATTCCCTCCAACGAACTCGACCGCTGGCTCACCATCGAGGCCGAGCGCTTCCGCAATCCGGTGATGCGCCTCTTCCACACGGAGCTTGAAACGGTGTATGAAGAAAAGAACATGACGATGGACAGCGACAGCCGCAAGCTCTGGGAGGAGCTGTTCGAAGGTCTGTTCACGAAGCATACCTACGGAACGCAGACCACCATCGGCAAGGCGGAGCACCTGAAAAAACCATCGATCAAGAACGTCATCGACTACTACCGCTCCTGGTACGTGCCGAACAACATGGCGATCTGCATCGCGGGCGACTTCGATCCCGACGCAACGATCCGCCTGATCGACCAGAAGTTCTCGAAACTCGAACCGAAGCCAGTGCCGGAGTTCCATCCGCCGGTTGAACCGCCCATCACCAAACCGGTCGTCAAGACCGTCACCGGCCCGGAGGCCGAGGAGTTGGTGCTCGGATTCCGCTTCGGCGGCGCGGATTCAGATGACGCCGACATGCTGGCGCTGATCGACAAGATTCTCTTCAACCAGACTGCCGGCCTGATCGACCTGAACCTCAACCAGCAGCAGAAGGTACTCGAAGGCGGCTCGATGCTGGTGCTGATGAAGGACTATTCGGCGCACATCCTCAGCGCCAAGCCGCGCGATGGCCAGAGCCTCGACGAGGTGAAGGCACTCTTGCTCGAACAGCTCGACCTCGTCAAGAAAGGCGAGTTCCCCGACTGGCTGGTGACGGCGGTCATCAACGACCTCAAGCTCGAAGAGCTGAAAGCGTACGAGTCGAACCGTGGCCGCTCGGAGGCGTTCGTTGACACCTTCGTCTGGGACATGGACTGGGCACGGCAGGTCAACCGCTTCGAGCGACTCGAAAAGATCACGAAGGCCGAGATCGTCGAGTTCGCCAAGCAGCACTACGGCCAGAACTACGTCGCCGTCTACAAAAAACACGGCCAGTGCAAAAGCGAGGCCAAAATCCAGAAGCCGCCGATCACGCCGATCAAGGTCAATCGCGACCGCTCGTCGGTGTTCGCCGAAAACCTGCTCGCGAAAAAGAGCACCGAGGTGCAGCCCGTGTTCGTCGATTTCAAAAAAGATATCGGCTACTACAAGCTCACGCCTGAGATCAGCCTCAATTACGTACCGAACAAAGAGAACGAGCTGTACAGCCTCTACCTCATGTTCGACGCCGGCTCGAACCTGAACCGCAAGATCGACACGGCGCTCGACTACCTGTCGTACCTCGGCACCTCGCGCCTCTCGCCCGCCGAGTTCAGCCAGGAGCTGTACAAGCTTGGCGCGGAGTTCACGGTACTGACTTCGGATGATTACGTTTACCTGAAACTCTCAGGCCTTAAGGAGAACTTCCCGCAGGCCATCGCTCTGCTCGACGAGCTGCTCCGTGACGCGCAGCCCGACGCTCCGGCGCTCGAAAAGCTCAAGGAGGGGATCCGCAAGGAGCGGGCTGACGAGAAGCTCTCGAAACGTAAAATCCTCTTTGAGGCGATGGTCAATTACGGCAAGTACGGCCCGAAGTCGCCCTTCACCAACGTCCTGAGCGACGAGGAGATCGACAAGCTCACGCCTGAAGAGCTGCTCGGGGAGATCAAAAACTTCATGAACTATCGCCACCGCGTACTCTACTACGGCCCAGACTCACCGGAAACGCTGATGACCGAACTGCGCTCCATGCGCCACTTCGGCCAAACGTTCCAGCCAGTGCCGAAAAGCGATCCGTTCGTGGAGTTGGAGACGACGAAAAATCACGTCTATGTGGTCGATTACGACATGACGCAGGCCGAAATCATCATGCTGTCGAGAAGCGAGAGTTACGACGCCTCGAAGGTGCCGCTCGTCACGCTCTTCAACGAATACTACGGCGGTGGCATGTCGTCGGTGGTGTTCCAGGAGATGCGCGAGGCGAAAGCACTTGCTTACTCGGTCTTTTCGGTCTATCGCCTGCCGAAGGAGAAGGATCGCCACAGCTACGTGTTCAGCTACATCGGCACTCAGTCCGACAAGCTGCCCGAGGCGCTCGAAGGATTCGGCGAGCTGATGCAGAAGCTGCCCGAATCGCCAGAGCTGTTCGCTTCGGCCAAGGCGGGCATCGACCAGAAGATCCGTACCGAGCGTCTCACCAAGGCCGATGTGCTCTTCACCCTCGAAGAGGCGCGACGCCTCGGCCTCGACCGCGACATCCGGCAAGACGTGTTCCGCGAAGTGCCCGGCATGAGTTTCAGCGACATCGAGCAGTTCCACGAAACCCGCTTCCGCAACAAGCCGCAGATCATGCTGGTGCTCGGTAAAAAGGAGCAGCTCGACCTCGAAACGCTCCGCAAGTACGGCGAGATCAGCTTCCTGACACTCAGGGAGATTTTCGGCTACTGAGGGGAATTTCACCTGATGAAAGACGCCAAAGCGACACTGGACGAAGCGGGCAACCGGGAGAATCCACTCTTGAAGCTGCCCGGCTTCGGCAATTTCACGATCATCGATCGCTACATCGCCCGGCAGTTCCTGACGATCTTCCTCTTCGCGCTCGCGAGTTTCGCCGCACTGTTCATTCTGATCAATCTGGTCGAAAATCTCGACCGGTTTCTGGACCGGCATATCCCATTCGGCAGGATCATCATCTACTACCTTAGCGGCCTGCCGGACACCTTTCTGCTCACCTCGCCGCTCAGCGTACTGCTCGCCTCGCTTTTCGTGACCGGCAAGCTCTCAATGCAGAGCGAACTGCCCGCACTCAAATCGGCGGGCATGAGCCTGTCGCGCCTGATGAAGCCGTTTCTTGTCGTAACGCTCGTGATCACGGCGTTCAACACAGTCAACTCCTGCTTCATCGCCCCGGCGATGTACGACTGGTCGAAAGGATTCGAAAAACGCTACCTGAAAAAACAACAGGATAACGGCAAAGAGCCGCTACACATCCGTGAGTCGAAAAACCGCATCCTGACCGTCGCCGAGATCGGCCCCGACCGTAAAAGCGCGGCAACTGTCTCCCTCGAAACGTTCAACGGAAGCCAGATCGTTGAGCGCATCGATGCTGATTCGCTCCGGATCATCACCCGCAAGAAATACTGGATTTTGTATAACACGAAAAAGCGCACCTTCTCGAATGGCATCGAAACGCTCGCCACCAAGCCGGGCGCGGACACCCTGAAGCTCTCGCTGGCACCCAATACGTTCAAGATGATCGACACCGACCCGGACGAAATGAACATCGTGCAGCACGTCGATTTCATCTGGCAAAAAGCGCGTTCGGGGCTATCAGGACTTGAACGGGCGACGGTCAAGCTGCACACCAAGCTCGCCCTGCCGCTGGCCAGCATGATCATCGTGCTGATCGGCGTACCGCTCTCCTCGAAGAAAAAGCGCAGCGGTCTGGCGGTGGAGATTTCCATCAGCCTGCTCATCGGGCTTCTCTATCTCGGCATGCTCAAAACCATCGGCAGCCTCGGTTACGACGGTCTGCTCGATCCCGTGCTCGCCGCCTGGCTGCCCGATATGCTCTTCATCACAGCCGGTGCGTTCTTGTACCGGTCAGCCGACCACTGACGCCATGCTCCAGCCACCGCTCATCGTACTCATGACCGATTTCGGCCTCGAAGATGCCTTCGTCGGCGTGATGAAAGGGGTCATCGCCACCATCTGCCGCGAGGCCCGCGTGATCGACCTCACCCACTCCATCAGCGCCCAGAACGTCCGCCAGGCCGCCTTCCACCTCGATCGCTCCGTCGGCTATTTTCCGGACGGGACGATCTTCGTCAGCGTGGTCGATCCCGGCGTCGGCACCGCCCGTCGGGCCATCGGCGTCGAGGCCGGACCATACTTTTTCATTGCACCGGACAACGGTCTCCTCACGCCAGTCTTCGAGCGCTGGGCGAACGCAAAATGCCACGAGCTGACGAAACCGACCTACCAGCTCGCAAACCCGAGCGCCACCTTCCACGGCCGCGACCTCTTCAGCCCCGCCGCTGCCCACCTCGCCACTGGTGTGCCTTTGGACGCCTTCGGCGCAGCGATTGACGTCGCGAACTGCACAAGAATCGAGCTATGGAAAAACCGCCCATTGGAGGAAGGGAACGGCTGGCAAGGTGAAGTGATTGCGACCGACCACTTCGGTAACCTCATCACCTCGTTTGAAGCCTCGATGATCGCGGGCGGCGAAGACTGGAAAGTCACAGTCGGCAACTCCGCACCACTGCCCATAGTCCGAACCTACGGCGAAGTGAAGCCCGGCCAGCCGCTCGCCTACATCGGCAGCAGCGGAATGATCGAAATCGCAATCCACAACGGAAACGCGAGTGCTGAGCTGGAAGTTGGGGAGGGAGAGTTAGTGCATCTTTGTAAAAGCTGACCTCCTCGTTGCATTCGTCCTGTCTCTCCCATCCGTCCTATCAGACTTATCAGACCTATTCTTTCTTCGGCCCCCATAAAACATCAAAGCCGGCGATACTGCTGCCGGCTTTGATGAATTCTTTATGTCCTCGCTGAATCTCAGCTTCCGATGTACTCCTTGAGCACCTTGTTGTAGGCGGACTGGCGGAGGCGGCGGATCGCTTTTTCCTTGATCTGGCGGACGCGCTCACGGGTAAGCTTGAACTTTTCACCGATCTCCTCAAGGGTGAGCGGGTTGTCCATGCCGATACCGAAGTAGGAGCGGATAACGTCAGCCTCTCTCGGTGCAAGCACGGAGAGCGAACGTTCGACTTCGAGGGTGAGCGAATCGCGGTTCAGCGTGTGGTCGGGCATGTGGCCGTCGTTCTGCAACACGTCAAGCAGGCGGTTGTCGTCACCCTGCGCGAAGGGCGCATCGACCGAAACGTGACGTCCGGCAATCTTGAGGGTGTCGGCGACGTCCTGCGAATCCATGTCGAGCAGGTTGGCCAGCTCCTTGGTGTTCGGATCACGCTCGTACTCCTGTTCGAGCTGGCTGTACGCCTTGCTGATTTTGTTGAGCGTACCAACACGATTGAGCGGCAAGCGCACGATTCGGGACTGCTCAGCCAGCGCCTGGAGAATCGACTGGCGGATCCACCACACCGCGTAGGAGATGAACTTGAAGCCTCGGGTTTCGTCGAAGCGCTTAGCCGCCTTGATGAGGCCGAGGTTGCCTTCATTGATAAGGTCGCCAAGAGTCAGCCCCTGGTTCTGGTACTGCTTGGCCACCGAAACCACAAAGCGCAGGTTACCCTTGATCAGCTTGTCGAGCGCCCGCTTGGCACGTTTGTACTCGACGGTATCAACCGGCATATCGTAACCTTCCTTGATGGCCATGGTAAGCTTCACCTCGTCTTCGGCCGTCAACAGATCGTACTTGCCAATTTCCTGAAGGTAACGATCAAGGGAGAGACTCTCCCTGTTAGTAATCTGTTTACTGATTTTCAATTGCCTCATGAATTAATCCTTGTTCGAACTTCATGGCACTACCACGGATCATGTACTCCTGTTGCACACTGCAAACCGAAGCATGTCAGCAAAAGCACAGGATTCCGAACAGATGA
Organism: Chlorobaculum sp. MV4-Y; assembly: GCF_025244685.1. NCBI lineage: Bacteria > Pseudomonadati > Chlorobiota > Chlorobiia > Chlorobiales > Chlorobiaceae > Chlorobaculum > Chlorobaculum sp. MV4-Y. Next base: position 1,314,796 of record NZ_CP104202.1, read on the forward strand.
AATCAAACATGGAATATCTGAAAAAATTCGGACTTTTCTGTTTTACGCTTAAAAATAATACTAAGCAATCACGAGAGAACTTCGAGGTTCTCTTGCAGCTTCAACACCATTGAGCGCGACTCTTCGAGTTTTTCTTTCTCCTTCGCCACCACATCGGCTGGAGCGTTTGAAACAAACTTTTCGTTTGAAAGTTTTTTCTCCAACGATCCAATGTAGGCAGTGACCTTCGTGATCTCTTTCTGCAGACGCTCTTTTTCCTTTTCGAACGATATTAACCCTTCCAGCCTGATAAAAAGTTCATTGCCATCAACCACCGAAGCTGCCGAGTGGGCGGGTCTTTCGACGCTTTCGCCGAGTTCGACTTCGCACCGTGTCAGGGCAGGAAAAATATTGCGGCCGGCTTCAAGAGCAGCGAGCGTTCCGGGTGAAGATACCCGGATGACCGCGCTGGCTCGCAAATCGTGCGGCACGTTGAAGGCCGAGCGGAGGCTGCGGATTTCCGACACCATGTTGCGCACCAGATCGAAAGCGGCGGCGTCTTCCGCCGTCCACGACGCATCAGGCTGCGGCATCACCTCTTTGGCGATGGTCTCTTCGTTGCCGCGTGGCGCGATGGCATGCCAGATCTCATCGGTAATAAATGGCATGACCGGATGCAGCGCCTTGAGCACTCCTTCGAGCACCGAGACCGCCAGACACACCGCGTGGTGTCCCCGCTCCTCAGAGGTCTCGCCCGCCAGCTCGCTCTTGAGCGCCTCGACGTACCAGTCGCAGTAGTCGCCCCAGAAAAACTCGTGCACGATCTTCACCATGTCGTTCACCTTGAAGCTGGCCATCGCCTGATGGTAGCGTTCGAGCATCGCGTTGTAGCGCGACATGAGCCAGAGTCCGGCGGTGGAGAGCAATGCGCGGTCGGGCGTGAAGCCCGCGAAAGCTTCGACGAACTCCTCGCGGGTGGAGAAGAGCTTTTCGCGCTGCATGAAGACAAAGCGAGAGGCGTTCCAGATTTTGGTGGCAAAGTTGCGGCCAAGCTCGCACTTCTCCTCGCCAAAGAGCACATCCTGCCCGAGCGGCGCGATGTAGACGATGGTAAAGCGCAGGGCGTCGGTGCCATAGGTGTCGATCACCTTGAGCGGGTCGGGCGAGTTGCCGAGCGACTTGGAGAGCTTTCGCCCCTTCATGTCGCGGATGATGCTGGTGAAGTAAACGTCGCGGAAAGGTACGTCGCCCTTGAAGTGCAGCCCGGCCATGATCATGCGGGCTACCCAGAAGAAAATGATGTCCGGGCCGGTCACCAGCGTGTCGGTCGGGTAGAAGGCACGCAGGTCGTCGTTGTCGCTGTGCAGGCCCGTCCAGCCGAGGGTGGTCAGCGGCCAGAGCCACGACGAGAACCAGGTGTCGAGCACATCCTCGTCCTGCGAAAGCTTGTCGGTGCCCGCCAGGTGGCACGCCTCTTCGTACGACGGCGCAACCCAGACATTGCCCTTGTCGTCGTACCAGGCCGGAATGCGGTGACCCCACCAGAGCTGGCGGGAGATGCACCAGTCCTGGATGTTCTCCATCCAGTGGCGATAGGTGTTGATCCAGTGCTCGGGGTGGAAGCGGATTTCGCCGTCGTTGACCGCCTTGAGCGCCGGTTCGGCGAGCGGCTGCATCTTGACAAACCACTGCTCGGAGAGGTACGGCTCGACCACCACGTCAGCGCGTTCGGAGTAGCCCACGTTGTGCTCGTACTCCTCGACCTTGACAAGATGACCCAGCTCTTCGAGATCGGCAACGATCTTGTCGCGGGCCTCGAAGCGATCCATCCCCGCATAGCCGCACTCGTCGGTCATGCGGGCATCCTTGCCAATCACCGAAAAGACCGGCAGGTTGTGGCGTTTGGCCACTTCGTAGTCGTTTGGGTCATGCGCCGGGGTGATCTTCAACGCGCCGGTGCCGAACTCGATATCGACGTAGTCGTCGGCGATGACCGGTACGTGACGTCCGGCAATCGGCACCACCACCAGCTCGCCGATCAGGTCTGCATAGCGCTCGTCATTCGGATTGACTGCGATGGCCACGTCGGCCAGAATCGTCTCGGGACGAACGGTCGCAATCGTAATTGAGCGCGACGGATCCTTGGCGAGCGGATAGCTCACATAGACCAGCTTGTCGCGCCGCGACTTCATGATGACCTCTTCGTCCGAAAGCGCCGTCTGTGACACCGGGCACCAGTTGATGATGCGGCGGCCACGGTAGATCAGCCCCTCGCGATAGAGCGCCACGAAGGTGTTGATGACCGCTTCGGAAGCGCGTTCGTCCATCGTAAAAAGGTTGCGCCGCCAGTCACACGAAATGCCGAGCTTACGGAGCTGGCGCAGAATCAGGCCACCGTACTCCTCGCGCCACTCCCACACCTTGTCGAGAAAATCGTGCCGTCCGAGATCGTGGCGCGTGACCCCCTCCTTGCGCAGCTTCTTCTCCACCACCGTCTGCGTGGCGATGCCCGCGTGGTCGGTGCCGGGCAGCCACAACGCCTCCTTGCCGCTCATGCGGGCGTAGCGGATGAAGATGTCCTGAAGCGTGTGGTTCAGCACGTGGCCGAGCGTCAGGCTGCCGGTCACGTTCGGCGGCGGCATCAGCACCGTGTAGGGCGTCGCGCCGCCTTCGAGCACGCGCGAGCTTTCGGCGTGAAACGCGCCGAGCGCCTCCCAGTGCGCGCTTCGCCAGCGCTCCTCTACTTCGTGGTGGTTATAGGTTTTATCGAGATTCTGCGCGGAATGGTCACTCATGAGTCTGGTTCAAAGCAAGGTTGAAAATTACAGACGCCACCCGGCAAGGAGGCGTCTGAAAATCGTTATGTCCCGATCTGTCCGGCTTATCTCAATCCTCTTTAGCCGGAGCCGGACGTTTCTCGAAAATCTGGTCGATCAGGCCGTACTCCTTGGCCTCGGTGGCGCTCATCCAGCGGTCGCGCTCGGAGTCCTCGCGGATTTTCACCACATCCTGACCGGTATGTTTGGCGAGCAGGTCTTCAAGCAGGTGGCGGATTTTTTCGATCTCGCGGGCCTGAATGAGAATGTCGGTCTCCTGGCCCTGCGCGCCGCCCGAAGGCTGGTGGATCATGATGCGCGAGTGCGGCAGCGAGGCCCGCTTGCCGGTCGTGCCACTGGCGAGCAGGAACGCACCCATGCTGGCCGCCATGCCGACGCACACCGTCGAGATGTCCGGGCGGATGTACTGCATCGTGTCGTAGATACCGAGCCCTGCCGAAACGCTGCCGCCAGGCGAGTTGATGTAGATGGAGATGTCGCGCTCCGGGTCTTCCGATTCGAGGAAGATGAGCTGCGCCATGATGAGACCGGCCACATGCTCGTCGATAGGAGAGCCAAGAAAAATGATGCGCTCCCTGAGCAGACGGGAGAAGATATCGAATGCGCGTTCGCCACGACCCGAGGTCTCGATGACCATCGGCACAAGCTGACTGTTGATGCTGTTTTCAATCGCTCCAGAGTAGAGCTTTTTGGCGTGATGGTCGAAACCGAAATTGATATTTGCCATGTGCGTGAACTTTTTTTGTTGTTGCCCGGCGAAATATACGTTCAAATTCCGCAGAGTGGTTCAATGAACACCTAAAATACAGAGACGGAACAAGATTTCAAGAAATCCGGTTCCGCTTTCCTTAAATTATTACGACAGCACCTCCATCGCCTCTTCGACTTTTGGTATATTGAACGCTTCATACCACCATTCAAGACCGTCAGATAACCATGCAGGTACGCCTCATCTCCGTCACCAACCCGCTCATCGAAATCGACCACCGCCAGCTCACGCCGGAAGGACTCATGGCCTACTGCGCTCGCGTATCGAGCCCGCACCAGGAGACACCGGATTACGAAAAGCTGCTCGCCTACTGCATCCAGAACAAGCACTGGAGCGTCTTCGAGATGGTTGACATGACCGTGGAAATCACCACCTCCCGTGCCATTTCTCCGCAGATTCTGCGCCATCGCAGCTTCTGTTTCCAGGAATTTTCACAGCGATACGCCAAAGCGCAGACCACTGAAAAGTACGAGCCGAGGCGTCAGGATGTGAAAAACAGGCAGAACTCGCTGGATGATCTCGACGAGGCGACCATAAAGTGGTTTGACGAAGCGCAGGACAAAATCGCGCAGCTCGCGTTCGAGAGTTATGAAGAGGCGCTGGAGAAAGGCATCGCCAAAGAGTGCGCCCGCGTACTGCTGCCGCTCGCCACGCAGACCCGGCTCTACATGAAAGGCTCCGTGCGAAGCTGGATCCACTACCTCGAAGTCCGCACCGACCCCGCCACTCAGAAAGAGCACCGCGATATCGCTGAAGCCGTACAGGCGATTTTCACCGAGCAGTTCCCGGTGACAAGCCGGGCGCTTGGGTGGAAAAACGGATGATGAATGAAAAAAGGGAAAAGAATTTCTTTTCCCTTTTCCCTCCCATTCGACCTATCAGTATCTCTTCTCCCCCTCACTTCATGTGCCCGAGCAGCTTGATGAGCTGCGCACGCAAATCCTTGCGGTGGACGATGGTGTCAACGAAGCCGTGCTCCTGCAGAAACTCGGCACGCTGGAAGCCTTCGGGAAGATCGCGTTTGATGGTGTCGCGAATGACGCGCGGCCCGGCAAAACCGATGAGCGCTTTCGGCTCGCTGATGTTCAGGTCGCCGAGCATGGCGAACGAAGCGCTGATGCCGCCCATCGTCGGGTCGGTCATGAGCGAGATGAACGGGATGCCGCGCTCGCCGAGACGCGTCAACCGCGCCGAGGTCTTGGCCATCTGCATGAGGCTGAACGCCCCCTCCATCATGCGCGCGCCGCCGGACTGCGAAATGACAATGAGCGGCGCGTTCAATTCCACACTCCTGTCGGCAGCGCGGGCGATCTTCTCGCCGACCACCGAACCCATCGAACCGCCGATGAAGCTGAAATCCATACCCGAAATGACCGTATCAGAGCCGCCAAGCTTGCCGGTTGCATTCCGGCACGCCTCGCTTTTGCCCGATTTCTGCATCGTGGAGCGAACGCGCTCAGGGTAGTCCTTGGTATCGACGAACTTGAGCGGATCGGCAGCCCTGAGCTGTGCGTCGAACTCATCCCACTTCCCGTCGTCAAACAGGAAGGAAAAATAGAGATCTGGCGAAATGCGGAAATGAAAACCGCAATGCGGACAGGTATAGAGGTGATCTTCAAGCTGTTTTTTGTGCAGAGCAGCGCCGCACGCATCGCATTTCGACCACAACCCTTCCGGGGTATCTCGCTTGTCCTTTGTTCGTATCGAAGGAATCGCCCGTTTGAACCAGACCATTTTTATTATTACCTCTAAAGAGTTTACATTGAAATTTAAGATATAAACTCGACACGATTTCCCAAAAAACAGGCTGTGCCCGGAGTCCCTTGTGAACCGCAAACGACAGCAGCTTTTGCATCTCTCATTTTTACGACCGTTTGTAAAGCTGGCTCTCCTGCTCCCGATTGCCGTTGTCGCCATGCTGCCGCTGCGCGAAGCACGAGCTGCCGCGATCATCGTCTGGCCCGACACGCTCGCGACACCAAATCACCGTTACGAAATTCTTCCGGCCATGCGCCCGCTGCGCAAAACCGTCGGGCTGGCCCTGTCGGGAGGCGGGGCGAACAGCATCGCCCAGATCGGCGTGCTCAAGGCGCTGGAGGAGGAGAACGTGCCCATCGACTTCATCGCCGGAACCAGCATGGGCGCTCTGGTCGGCGGGCTGTACAGTTCGGGCTACACCGCCGCGGAACTTGAATCGCTGGCACACGCTCTCCCCTGGCAGAAGCTTGTTTCGCTCGATAACGAAGCGCCCAGAACCAACACCTATCTTGAACAGAAAAGCATCCGGGACCGCGCCTCCATCGCCATCCGTTTCGAGAAATTCAAGCTGGTCGTGCCCAAATCGCTGAGCGCGGCACAAACGCTCACCCGAACCATCGACCTGCTTATACTGAACGCCCCCTATCACACCGGTCACTCGTTTTCCGACCTGCCTGTCGGGTTCCGGGCGATCTCTACCGACCTGCTGTCGGGTCGCCGTGTGACGCTCACCTCGGGGCCGCTCTCGGAGGCGATGCGCGCCAGCAGCACCATTCCGATTCTCAATCTGCCAACCGAACGGAACGGCCAGAAGCTGGCCGACGGAGGGCTGGTGGCCAACCTCCCCGTCGATGAGCTGGATCATTTTGATGCAGGCTACAAGGTGGCCGTGGACACGCATGGCAGGATGTACACCGACAGCGGTGAAATCGACGTACCGTGGAAAGCCGCCGACCAGGCGATGACCATCCTGACGCAGATTCAGTACCCGCAACAGCTCGAAAAGGCCGATATGGTCATCACCCCCGACATCAGCAACCACAAGGCGACCGACTTTTCAGACATTGGCGAAATGATTGCCGCCGGTTACGCCAAGGGCCGCCTGCTCGCCCCGGTCATCAAACGGAACATCCAGATCAGTCCGCAAAACGATATCGATATTGCCGGATTCAGTAAAAGCATCGAGGGCTTCCCGAATGCAGCGGAGTACATCGAACAGGCGAGAACGGCGAGGGCCATCGTACGCAGCGAAACCCGTGTCAAAAAAATCCTGAACGAACTGCTTCAAACCGGCCTTTTCACACGGGTTCACGCCCGGCTCGACCGCCGCGCGAAAAGCGTAGCGTTCGTGCTCGAACCGCTGCCGAGGATCGAAAAGATCGAGGTCACAGGCGGCCCGGCCAGTGCGGTTCCGGAAAAAGCGATCGATAACGCATTCCTGCCGCTAAACGGAAAACTCTACACCAGCGAGGTCGCAACCCGGTCACTTGAAAAGCTGATCCGGCTTTACCGCGACAAGGGGTACAGCCTCGTGGGCATCGAACACGCCGCTGTCGCAGGCAAGACGCTCACCGTTCAGCTCACTTCGGGCAAAATTGACAAGGTGGAGATCGAGCAGGACAGAAAGCTCACCAAGCCGTTGACCGTCCGGCGGGAAATGGCTGTCGATTCCACAAAGGCATTCCGTTATGCGGATGCTGAAAAAACGTTCGACAACCTCTACGGAACCGGCGTTTTCAACCGGGTCTCGCTGAGCACGGAAAGCCCCAGCCAGCAGGAACAGGGCAGCAACGGCACGCTCCACGTCCAGCTCGACGAGAAACTGCCCTCGGTTCTGCGCATCGGCGTGCGCTATGATGACACCTCGAATGCCCAACTCCTGCTCGACTTCAGGAATGAAAACCTCTATGGCACCGGAAACTCTGCCGGAGGATGGGCTAAAATTGGACAAAAAACAATCGCTTTAATCTTGAATTCAGCATGCCCCGGATCGGAAGCACACCGCTGACCATGTTCACAAGGGCGTTTTTCGATCAGCGTGACTTCGAAACACGCCAGCTGGCACTCATCGGGCAATCAGGCTTGCAGTACACCGGAGAGGCCCGCTCGCTCGGCATCCAGCGTTACGGCATTACGACTTCGTTCGGCACCCGAATCAGCAAGAATGGCCGTCTGGCGGCGGACTTCACTTTACAGAATGCCCAGTCGTATATCAGGGACAACATCGATGAGCCATTCGCCACCGGAAACGTCAACCTCGCATCTGTTGGCGGGCAGTTCACCTTCGACAATCGTGACAGTTCATTCCTGCCTTCGGGCGGACGATATACGAATATCCGGTACACATCGACCTCCGCTCTTCTCAACAATGCGGAGAGCTTCTGGCAATTCTCGGCGTTGCATGAGGAGAACTTCTCCATCACTTCAGCCACCACGCTCCAACTGACAGCCCTTGCCGGAACCAGCAGCAAGGCGGTTCCGCTTTCGGAGAAATTCTTCCTTGGCGGAACGGGCAATTCGTACAGCTACCGTTTTATCGGACTGAAAGACAGCGACCTGATCGGCAACAACATCGCCGTTGCCGGAGCCATGCTTCGCTACAAAGTCCCGATGCAACTCGTGTTCCCGATCTCGCTCACGCTGTCGTACAACATCGGCAATGTCTGGGAGCGGCGAGCGCAGATGTCGATCGGCAAGCTGATTCAGGGCGCAGGCGCTGGAATGGTTTGGGATACGCCGATCGGTCCGGCGCAGTTCACCGTCGCAAAGCCGTTCGCCTTTGAGAACGAGGAAGTCAAGGATAACGCCAAAATAGATTTCTCCGAAACAGTGTTCTATTTCAGCCTGGGCCATGACTTCTGACATCATCTGAAACCATAACATCGACACCTTTTGACGACAAGCACCAAACCGCAGAAACCGCATATTCTTGTCTGTAATGACGACGGCATCGAAGGCCCCGGTCTGCACGCGCTAGCTGCCTCGATGAAAAAGCTCGGCTCCGTGACGGTGGTCGCGCCCGCCGAACCTCAAAGCGGCAAAAGCCACGGCATGACTCTTGGCGAACCGCTACGCATCCGGAAGTACCAGAAAAACAACCGTTTTTTCGGCTATACTGTCTCCGGCACGCCCGTAGACTGCATCAAGGTGGCGCTGAGCCACATCCTTGACTCGAAACCCGACCTCATCGTTTCAGGCATCAACTATGGCAGCAACACCGCCATGAACAGCCTCTATTCCGGAACGGTAGCCGCCGCCCGCGAGGGAGCGATCCAGAATGTGCCGTCACTCGCCTTTTCGCTGACCACCTACGAAAACGCCGACTTCACCTACGCAGCCAAATTCGCCCGGCAGCTGGCGCGCGAGGCGCTTCAGCGGGGAATGCCGCCCGACACCATTCTGTCGGCCAATATCCCCAACGTACCCGAAAAAGAGATTCGCGGCATCCTGTTCACACGCCAAGGCCGCTCGCGATGGGAAGAGGCGACCATTGAGCGGCACGACATGTACGGCAATCCCTACTACTGGCTTGCCGGCTCTCTCCAGCTACACGACAATGATCTCGCGGAGGACGAATACGCTGTGCGGCACAACTATGTGGCCGTCACGCCCATCGCCTGTGACATGACCGATCATCGCTTCAGAAGCGAACTCGAAACCTGGAGACTCCAGAACACCATCAAGAAGTAAGCGCGTGAACACTTTTCTTATCAACTACCAGCGCATCCAGACGCCAAAAAAGGGTTTTTCGAAGCTTTTCTGCGACTATACCTCCGAAAGCGAGGCGCGAACAAAGCTGCTCGCGAACTGCTTCCATCTCGACTACCGCAAGGACGCCGACTACTACCGTCACCTCGGCCTTCTTGCATCCCGCAACTTCAGGCGTGAGGCTCTGGTGGAGTTGCTGACGAGACAGAACACCCTGTTCGGCGGCTCGGAACGCCAGCAGCGCGAAATCGAAAAGCTGCGCTCGCCGCGCTGCATGGCCATCGTCACCGGCCAGCAGACTGGCCTCTTTACCGGCCCGCTTTACACCATCTATAAAGCGCTGACTGCCGTAATTCTTGCCCGCAAGCAAAAGGAACTGTTCCCCGAGTATGACTTCGTGCCGCTCTTCTGGATCGAAAGCGAAGACCACGATTTCGACGAAGCCTCATCGACCGTGCTCTTCTCCGGCAGCGGCCTCGAACAGATCACGGCGGAAGGCGCGCACCGCCTCCCCGACCAGATGGCCGGCTCGACACTGCTCGGCGCGAGTATCGGCGAGACGGTTTGCCAGTTCCTCGACCTCTTGCCGGACACGGAATTCAAGCCGGAGATCGCTGAACTGCTCCGAGCCTGCTACGACCCCGGCATCACCTTCGAGATCGCCTTCGCACGCACGATGAACCGGCTCTTCAGCGACCACCCGCTGATCCTCATTTCGGCAAACGACCCGCGCTTCAAGCAGCTGGCCGGCGAAGTGTTTTGCAGGGAGATCGAAACCGCGCCCGCCTCTTCATACGATGTGGTGGCACAAAGCTCGATTCTCGAATCGATGGGCTACCCGGCGCAGACCAAGCCGCGCGCGGTCAACCTCTTCTACCTCAACCAGCTCGGCCAACGGCTGAAGATCGAACAGCCATCGCCCGACAACTTCCTCGTCCTGCCAGACCGCCAGCGCTACACGCGCCACCAGCTGATTGAAATCTGCCAGGATCAGCCCGAAAAATTCAGCCCGAACGTCATCCTCCGCCCGATCGTGCAGGACACCGTGCTGCCCACCTTCGCCTACATCGGCGGCCCCGGCGAAATCAGTTACCTGGCGCAGTTCCGCAAGGCCTACGAACACTTCGATCTTGTAATGCCTTTCGTGATTCCGCGCGGCAGCTTCACGCTGGTCGAGCCGAAAATTGCCCGCACGATGGACAAAGTCCTCAAATCCACCGGAAGGCCGAGCTTTTCGCGAAGACAGGTGTACGAAGCGGTATTCGAAGATGTGCAGGAGCTGCGGAAATCGATGGTTTCAGGCGGCGATAGTGTGGACATCGACGCGCTGTTCGAGCAGGTGGAATCGGAGGTCGCTCACTCACTCTCTACGCTGGAACCGATGCTCGTCAAGATGGATCCGACCTTGCAACCAACCCTGGCGGCTTCATCGGGCCAGATTGCCAAAATCATCGACAACATCAAGGAGAAAACATACCGTGCAGGCAGGCGAAAAAACGATGAGCTGCTGCAGCAGCTCGACAAGGCGGAGCTGAACCTGTTCCCGAATGGCAAGCCGCAGGAGCGAAGCATCAACATCTTCTACTACCTCAACAAATACGGCCCGTCGCTGATTGGCGAACTGGTCAGAGTGCTCGAAGGATACTCGACGGAGTCACATCTGATCGTGGAGCTGTAAAAAAAGAAAAAGGACGAAGAGAATCGCAAAACCCTCTTCGTCCACTACCGGTTACTTGCCGTTTCCCGGCCTCAGCCTGAATAGGTGTGCACGCTGTTCTGCGCCGAGGGGAGGTAGTTCACGCCGAACCAGCACACCAGCAGCACGAAAAACGCCATACCGAGATACCACTGGAGCTTGCGCGGATCGGTCTTTCGCGCCACGAGGTGCAGGTAGCCGAGGTAGGCCAGCCACGAGATGAAGGCCCAGGTCTCTTTCGGATCCCAGGTCCAGTAGTGCCCCCACGCCTCCTTGGCCCAGAGTGCGCCGAAAATCAGGCCAAAGGTGAGCCACACAAATCCAAGCAGGGCGAGATAGTGAGACATCGACTCCCCCTTTGTAGAACGCTTGCCACGGAAGTTGAGGAAAACGTTGTGCCAGCCGGAGACCGCCGAGGCCGCCAGCAGCACGTAGCCTACCAGATAAACCACCACGTGCGGCACGAACCACGGGCTCTGCAACGCAGGCATAAGGGCCTTCTCGAAGACGTCGGGGTGCATGTAGTTGACACCGAGAAACACCGTCGCCAGCCCCATGCAGTAGTACTTGAGCCAGCCGATCTTGTAGCGGTACTCAACCAGGAAACCGACGGCAGGAATGAGCGTCGCATACCAGAGCCTCGTTTCACCAAGTGTGCGAAGCGGCGGACGATCGAGAGCTATCCAGTAAGAGGCTAGAAACCATACAAGAACCAAGGTTCCTGAGAACATGAAAAGCCAGGAGAGGGTGCATAACACCTTGGAGTTTTTCGCCGGAATCTGCAAGAGGCTCCCTACCGCCCAGCACACGACCGCCGCGAGGGCTATTGCCGGAAATTCTACCAGGGTCATGCCTCCTCCATCTTTTTAAAGCCTTTCCAGAAGTACAAAACGTTGCCAGCCATAATCATGAAGAATCCAAGATAGACCGCGGGCAGCCACGGGTCCCGCACCGCCTCGACGAGGCTCAGCGTTGACCAGCGCCCGGCGCTCTCGTCATACCCCGACTGGTAAAGCTTCCATCCGTGAAAATCGACCGGCTTGTTCACTTCGAGCGTTTCCGTTATCCGCTCGCCACCAGCGCCGATCAGCGTGACCTCCGACCGGAACGCCTTGGGCGCGCCATCGGCCATAATGATGAAATAGCTGCCCATCGGCACGAACAGTGGCTTCACCGTTGGCCCGCCGGAGCTGATCCAGTGCTCAGAAACCTTGCCGTTTTCATCGATCCTCACCCGGGCAAAAGCCACTCCTTTCTTGCCGTCAACCACTACCGGTACGCCATCCGCACCAGGCATTGCGTTAGGCAGATAGTCGAGCACAGTCACCGAACCGAGGCCCGGCCACTCGCCCCTGACCCCTTTGGCGATTTCGGGAACGAGCTTCGATTTCGGCTCGACAAGCCGGTCATGCTCGGGATCGTACAGGGCGAATTTTGGCGCATACTGTTCGATCTGGAAATCTTTCAGGTAGATCGAAAAGGGCAGATGAATCGCCTCTTCGGATTCGCGATTGTACGCCACGTCGCTCGCCTTGCCTTCATACAGCGGCACGACAAGGCGTTCGAGCTGCGTCGTACCGAGCAGACCGCAGGAGAGCGCGATCCAGAAGCCGCCGTGAAAAAGCATGAACTGGAGGTTGGCGACTCTGAACGGAATGGTCTTCCAAACCAGCGAGAGGCCGAGATTGAAGAGAAAAAGCAGCGTGACCAGCGCGAACGGCCAGCTCGAAAACATACCGTTCAGCCGCAGCATGGCCACGATCGAGCCAGGCGGAAACTTGTCCTGGGGCAACACGCCGCCAACGAGGGAGAGCAGGGCGAGACCGATGATCAGGCTCAGCCCCAGCGGAATGCCGCCAAGCCACGCAACCAGCGGATGCTCCCGGTAAATCAACCCGACGGCGAAAATCAGCCCGCCGAAAAAGAGCAGAAACACAAGATTAAAGGGCCAGCCTGGTATGTCGATGCCGCCGCCCGACGAGAGCAGCTCTATACCGAATCCGGCCAGAATAACCACCAGAGTGAAAAACGCCGCCTCCATGAAACCGACCGGCGCCGAACCGGCTTTTACAGAATTCTTACTTCCAGACATATAATTCAACCTGCTGTTCCATCTCCACAACTGCCACCGATTTCCGTATCGTCTTTTTTCAGTATCTGACAACATTTGCAGACAATGGAGTACAACTCCGGTTCTGCCGCGCCGTCACGGAGCTTGTCCACGGCGTTACCAATCTCCTGCTTGTACACGCGGGACTTGATGTTCTGCCCGCCTCGCTTTTTGTGCAGATACTGAGAGACCGCCGCCGGCGTGACCCCCAGCATTTTGGCAGCACTGGACTGAGTCATGCCCGTTTTTACCAGCTCTTTGGCCAGATCCGCCCTGATTTGTGGCAGATAGTACCATACAGCTTTTTCACATGGAAAAATCATCGATAACTTGTTTTCTTGATGGTGTTGAGTAAAAGTGAGAACCGGTTACGGGGCAAATCCAAACCCTACCCGGCAAGAAACACCGGTACCTTGTAATGTATTACAAATTCTTTTAACCTTGTTACCACTCCATAACTCTCAGATTTTTCAATGGCTGCGAACAAAATGAATAACAAAAGCGGCATCGTCGCCGGCTGGATCATCATCGCATCGATTCTGATCCAGTTCATCCCGCTGAGCCGGATCGATCAGCCCTCGAAACTGCCGTCGCAAATTCCTGTCAGCGTACTTGCCGTTCTGAAATCGCATTGCTTCGACTGCCACTCCAGCGAAACAAGATGGCCGCAAACCGCTTACATCGCACCGCTCTCGTGGTATGTCACCGGCAAAGTCCGGCAGGCCCGCAATGCACTGAACTTTGCGCGCTTCGACGCACTTCCGGACGCGGATCGCCGCGAGATCGCAAGAGCGGCATCCAGACTCGCCGGTTCGGACGGCCTGTCCGCACACGGCGCGATTCCGGGATTTCCGCCGATCAGGATGACCGAACACGAAAGAAAAGTATTGGCCGAATGGGCAACAAATAACAATCGTGAATAATTTAACAGGATAAACAATTCATCGCATTGAGAAAAGGATGCAATGCCAAAAATTTTTACCCCGTTAAAAAAAATTCGCCTCAAAATCGAAACGCAATGCGGTAGCGTGAGGGCGAATGGAGTACCAGACTAAAAGTTGATGCTGTACCCTTCGGGATAGAAGCTGAGAATGATTTCGATGACCTTGGCAGGATCATCCTCGATAAAGATGAAGTCGAGGTCTGACTCGCTAATGAAGCCGTTTTCGTCGAGCATCCGTTTTTTGATCCAGCCGTAGAAGTCGCCCCAGTAGTCGGCGCCCATCATGATGACCGGAAATTTCTGGCTCTTGCCGGTCTGAATGAGGGTAATCGCCTCGGAAAGTTCATCGAGCGTGCCGAAGCCGCCCGGCAGCACGATGAAGGCCTGCGAGTATTTGAGGAACATCACCTTGCGAATGAAAAAGTACTCGAAGGTGACGAGTTTGTCGTAATCGATGTAGCGGTTCGGGCGCTGCTGGTTGGGCAGTTTGATGTTGAAGCCAACCGATGCCCCCCCTTTGCTCTGCGCTCCCCTGTTGGCCGCCTCCATCGCGCCGGGGCCGCCACCGGTGATGACGGCAAATCCGGTTTCGGCGAGCAGCTTTCCCATCGTTTCGCCAAGCTGGTACTCGGCGTCACCCTCTTTGACCCTTGTGGAGCCGAACACCGTGACCGCCGGGCCGATGTGCGACATGGTTTCGAATCCGTTGACGAACTCGGCCATGATCTTGAACACCCGCCAGCCGTCGGCCATGAACTCTCTGCCCGGCAGGAGCGATAACTCTTCCGAAGTAAAGGGTTTCGGTGGCGGTACGGTCCACCCCTGCTGTTTGCGTTCGTGGTCGTTCATGTGGCAATCAGAGTTCGAGGAAGTTCCTGATGAGGTCGTGCCCGACGGAGGTCATGATCGATTCGGGATGGAACTGCACGCCGTACAGGCCGAATTCGCTGGACTGGAGACCCATAATGACGCCGTCTTCAGTCCATGCCGTGATTTCAAGCTCTGCTGGCAGGCTTTCGCGCTCAACGACGAGCGAGTGGTAACGGGTTGCCGTAAAAGGATTGGAAAGACCGCGGAACACACCTTTGCCGTCGTGATAAATCTGCGAGGTCTTGCCGTGCATGATCTGCCCGGCGCGGACGACCTTGCCGCCGAGTGCTTCGCCGATAGCCTGGTGGCCAAGGCAAACGCCGAAGAGCGGAATTTTGCCTTTGACGGCGTTGATGAGCGGAATGGAGATGCCCGCATCGGCAGGCGTCCCTGGCCCCGGAGAGATGACGATCTTCTCCGGCTTCAGCGCCAGCGCCTGTTCGACGGTGAGTTCATCATTCCGGTACACCGCCACCTCGGCTCCGAGTTCGCCGATGTACTGGACAAGGTTGTAAGTAAACGAGTCGTAATTGTCTATAACAAGAATCATAAGAGCACGTAAAACACTATTTTATTGAGACTTAAAGAATTTCTTTCAGATGACCGCCGCATCGACACCTCGTCGGCTCCGCTGGCGGACTTCAAGACGCAATATAGTTCCGTTTCGGCTCGAAACTCAAATGTGTTGTTAAGTTGGAGGGGGGGGAGTGTATGGGCTGATGGAAAGAGAAATGTGAATCAGAACAGTCGATAATGTATGCGCGATTGCCAAAAGCGAAGTGCATTTGCAATAGCATACACATAAAAAAAGTTATCACTTTAGCCTTTTTTTATGGACATCATTCTTTTTCCCAATTTGCATTCAGCATTCTATTTATGTTAAACGAATTAACAGTCCAATTTCCACTCAAGTTTTTACTCCAAAAACAAATAGCCCCTTCGCTTTCAGACAGATATCCAGAATTAAAAGACTTTATGGAGTATGAGATACATTCGTTACCTTGACTCTCTAAAAGTTGGAAAATCATTTCATCTTCTCTTGTTATTTCTATAATATCTTCAGCTCGCTGTTTTTCTGTCAACAACGATAGCAGCTGCTTAAGCTTATCTATTATTTTTTGATCCATTTCAATAATTTTTTAATTGACGATTCTAAGCACAAAAAATATTCCTAAAACCCGTAGCAAACAAAAACGTGACGCATTATGACCTTCAGATCGGCCGTCGGTAACACAACGACATCGGCAACACATCGACACACTTGAGCGAACGCTATGCACCCATGCGGGAAATCATCGATGGCTGGCGGCTGAGCATTGACAAGCGGCACCCTCACTGAATTGTAACGTGAAGTTTTTTACCCAACGCTTCTGCATAGTTATACAGCGTCGAGAGCCGGATGTCATCGGCGTGATTCTCAATTCTCGAAATCGCCGACTTCCGGGTGTTCAATTTTTTGGCTAACGCTTCCTGGGTAAATCCAGTATTCTTTCTCGCCTCTTTTAAAAGCACTCCGATTTTAAACTCCTCATAACCTTTATCGAAGGTCTCGGCAAATTCAGGATCGGTGTGTTTGCGCTTCTCGATTGCACGTTGCAGGTCATCCATTGCTTTTTCTCCTTAGATATTCACTCTTTCGTTGTTCCGCCAACGCTATCTGTTCAGGCGAAGTTTTTTTGCGATTTCTTGGCGAACCCATTGATCAAAATCACCAGATTGCCGTCATCGAACAAGCCAAGCAGCCGGAACTCATTGTTACCTTGCGTCACCCGAACTTCCCAGATTCCATCGGTGTTTTTCAGCTTCTTGAAATACTCTGCCGGAACTAACGACAACTGAGATACTCCCCAAAAATAGGACGGCTGGTTAAATTGGATCAACAAAAACCCAGCAGTCACTATGAAACAAACACGCCGCAAGTTTACGCCTGAATTCAAAACAAAGGTCGTCCTGGAAGCCCTCAGTGAACGGCTTCCCATGGCAGAACTCGCCCAGAAGCATGAGCTTCATCCGAACCAGATCACTCAATGGAAACGGGAGTTCCTCGACAAGGCCTCCGATGTCTTTTCGAAAGGTGAAAAGGCTAGGAAAACCGAGCAGGATTATCAGCAGGAGAGCGAAGAACTCTACAAAACCATCGGCCAATTGAAGGTTGAGGTCGACTGGCTCAAAAAAAAATTGCAGTCGTAAAATCGCTCTCGGAACGACGCTCCATGGTTGAGAAAGAACATAGCGGTATCAGCATGCAACGCCAGTGCGACCTGCTTTCGATCCACCGATCAGGCCTGTATTATCAGCCGATAAAGACCTCGAAGCTGAATCGTGAGCTCATGCGGCTGATTGATGAGCAGTACCTGCTGAGGCCATACTACGGCGTTTACCGTATGTGGCAATGGCTGAGTATGGACAAAGGCTACAAGATCAACCTCAAACGGGTACGGCGGCTCTATCGCCTTATGGGTCTGGAAGCCATCGGCCCCAAGCCGAACACCTCGAAACCGGCGCCGGGCCATAAGGTCTATCCGTATCTGCTCCGGGGACTTGCGATCAAGCACAGCGACCATGTTTGGGCAACTGATATCACCTATGTGCCGATGGCCCATGGATTCATGTACCTGATGGCCATCATCGACCTGAAAAGCCGCTATGTGCTGAACTGGTCGGTGTCGAATACCATGGATGCCAAATGGTGTGCCGAGGTCTTGCTTGAAGCCGTGCGGTTGCACGGGGCACCCAAGATTCTCAACACCGATCAGGGCAGCCAGTTCACCAGCGAGGTCTTTGCCGAAGCCGTCATCACAGAGTCCAAGTCTGCACTCTCCATGGATGGCAAAGGCCGAGCAATTGACAACGTCTTCATCGAACGGTTATGGCGGAGCGTCAAGTATGAGTACATTTACCTGAACCCACCAGCCGATGGTCTCGAACTCTACAAAGGCCTGAAGCATTGGTTCAACGACTACAACACGGTTCGTCGCCACAAAGCGCTTGATGGTCAGGTTCCGGCAAAAGTCTATTCTGCCAATAAACGACTGATTCCGAAAGCCGCATGAACAAACTTATTTTCTCTCGATAGCTGTCCTATAACTGGGGAGTACCTCATACCGCTATGTTCTTTCTCAACCATGGAGCGTCGTTCCGAGAGCGATTTTACGACTGCAATTTTTTTTTGAGCCAGTCGACCTCAACCTTCAATTGGCCGATGGTTTTGTAGAGTTCTTCGCTCTCCTGCTGATAATCCTGCTCGGTTTTCCTAGCCTTTTCACCTTTCGAAAAGACATCGGAGGCCTTGTCGAGGAACTCCCGTTTCCATTGAGTGATCTGGTTCGGATGAAGCTCATGCTTCTGGGCGAGTTCTGCCATGGGAAGCCGTTCACTGAGGGCTTCCAGGACGACCTTTGTTTTGAATTCAGGCGTAAACTTGCGGCGTGTTTGTTTCATAGTGACTGCTGGGTTTTTGTTGATCCAATTTAACCAGCCGTCCTATTTTTGGGGAGTATCTCATCATTTTCGTGGATCGTATGGCGCGAAAGCGGCAATCCCCCTCTACCGAACTTCCAACGCTTCGGAGGCGAACATTCTGCCGGGCTTGCTCGACCTGCTGGGCTCAGCGTACGGGCGCACGGTAACACCGGAAGATTTTCTCGCATACGTCTATGGCGTGCTGGCGCAACCGGCATTCACGGCGCAGTTCCACAAAGAACTCGAAACCCGCGAGCTGCGCGTGCCGCTCACCAAAGACGGCGAGCTGTTCGAGCAGGCGCGCCGCATCGGCGCAAAGCTGCTCTGGCTGCACACCTACGGCGAGCGCTACGTGCCTGATGGCCGGAAAAGCGGGCAGGTGCCGAGCGGCGCGGCAAGATGCACCAAAGCCGTACCCGGCGACGCCGATGGCTATCCCGAAAAGTTCGAGTACAACGAAGCAACGCACACGCTGCACGTCGGCGGCGGCGAGTTCACGCCCGTTTCGCAGGATGTGTTGGCGTTTGAAGTGTCGGGACTGAAAGTGGTGCAGTCGTGGCTGAAGTACCGCATGAAGAAAGGGGCGGGCAAAAAATCCTCGCCGCTCGACGACATTCGCCCCGAACGCTGGACAAGCCAGTTCACCACCGAACTGCTCTGGGTGCTCGAAGCCACCATCGACGGCTACCCCGCCCAGGCCGCACTGCTCGATGGCATCCTCACCAGCGACTGCTTCCGCGCCGACGAACTCCCCGCCGTGCCGGAGGTTATGCGGAGTCCGAAAAAAGCGAAATCTTCGAGTGGAGGCCTGTTCGATTTCGAGGAGTGAGGGGTGAAAAGGCTGTCTCAAAAGCCAAAGCGGATGTACTAATCCATCCGGTCCGGACAGAAAAGAAAAAGGCAGCTACAGTACCTGCTGTAACCGCCTTTGGTGTCGGGGTGGCGGGACTCGAACCCACGACCTCTGCGTCCCGAACGCAGCACTCTACCAGCTGAGCCACACCCCGATAGTGCCCTGTTGAACCTTGTGCCCTTGGACAGATTCGAACTGCCGACCTTCAGTTCCGGAAACTGCTGCTCTATCCACTGAGCTACAAGGGCCTGATGACCCGAGGATCATTCAAACAGGAATGCAAAGATAACATTTAAATTGACAAAAAGAACAAATTTAAAACGTTATCGAAAAGTTTCAGGAAATTTTTCGAGACTCAATGGCCGTTCCCCGAAGCCGCCTTCACAAGCGCATCGACCGCCAGATTGGCGCTCATCACCGCCCCACCCATCGAATCGTAATAGAGCTGTTGCGAAAATCCGCCCGCGATGAAGAGGTTGCCGACCGGCGTCTTCTGCGTCGGGCGGTACTGCTCCATACCAGGCAGCGGCGCATAGACCGAACGGGGAATCTTGACCAGCGTGGACTTGAGGATTTTCGCCCCCTGCGACTCTTTCGGAAAGTTAGCCCGGACACTCCGGTCAACCCGCGCGATGATCTCCTCTTTGGTCAGCCCCATCAGCTCACGCGCAGGGGCGACGCAGAACTCGAAGCGCGTCTTGCCCTCGAAGCGCTCGCCGCGCAGCGTGCGGTAGTCGGGCGTGGTGCGGGAGAGGTTCGCGTAAACCGGAATGACGCCGTCCGGGCTGAAGAGCACGTTGTCGATCGGCGTGATCTCCCTGTCGTACCAGAGCTGCACCGAGATGACCGGCACCCCTTCGAGCCTGTCGAGATCGCCGAAAAAGCGGTCGTGCTGCTTGAGCGACGACGGCAGCACTTTGCAGAGATTGTGGATCGGCAGCGCCGCGACATAGTAGTCCGCGTCGAGAATCTCGCCATTGCGCAACTGCACGCCGCGAATCTGCTGGCCGTCGAAAAGCAGCTCATCCACCGTGATGTTGTTCTGGAACACCGCGCCCCGCTGCGTCGAATAATCGACGAGCGGCTGGTGCAGGTACTCCTGCGGCGAACCTTTCAGGAAGCCCATGCACGACGAATCGGGAATGCGGTAGAAGGTCTCGGTGACGTCGAGAATGATCTTGGCCGAAATCTCCTCCGGCGGAATAAACTTAAGCGCGAGCGCCATCGGGCGGAACATCTTTTCCATCAGCCGCTTGCCGAATTTTTTCTGCTCGGCCCACTCGGCGAAGGTCAGATGATCCTGCGTCGGCGGGTAGTTGGCTTTCTGGAGCGCCAGCGGAATGAGCGATTTCGAAAAAGAGGCCATCTCTCCGATGGTGAAGTAGCCGTTCTTGATGATCGCCGGAAGCAGGTGCAGCGGGCTGGGCAGGTCCCAGGTGTTGAAGGTGAAGCTGTTGCCCCCTTCGAGCGTGTAGGTGAGCTGGTGCTCCTTCCAGCTGACGGCATGGTAGGTCTTGATCTCCTTCATGAGATCATAGAGCACGCTGTACGCGCCGAAAAAGCAGTGGGTGCCGGACTCGATCCAGTCTCCCTCTTCGTCTTTCCAGGCCGAAACCTTGCCGCCATAGATAGGGCGTTTTTCGAGCACCTTGACCTGAAATCCGCGATCAACGAGCCGCTTGGTGGCGGTGAGACCCGCAAGTCCGCCACCGATGATCAAAACCTTTTTTTTCTCTCCGTTCATTACTAACGAGTATGACTGAATAACTGTTATTGCAACTGCGGCGGCTCAAATGGCCGAGCGCCCCTCCATCGCCCGCGAGAGTGTCGCTTCGTCGATGAATTCGAGTTCCGCGCCGACCGGAATGCCTCTGGCGATGCGGGTGACGTTGATGCCGAGCGGTTTGAGCAGTTTACTGATGTACAGTGATGTCGTTTCGCCCTCGACGGTGGGATTGAGCGCGAGCACCACTTCGCGCACGCCGCCGGTCGAATCCACGCCAATGCGGGCGATCAGCTCGCGCACCTTGATGTCGTCGGGGCCAACGCCGTCGAGCGGCGAAATCACCCCGTGCAGCACGTGGTACAATCCTTTGTAGTGTCCGGTTTTCTCGAAGGCGAGCACCTCGGTGGGCGATTCGACGACGCAGATGACCGTGCGATCGCGCCCGGTCGAAGTGCAGATGTGGCAGGGGTCAACGCCGAGATCGGTGATGTTCTGGCAAACCGAACAGCGGATCACCTTCTCCTTGACGTCGATCAGTGCGCTGGCAAGCTTTTCGACCTCGGAGCGCCGTTCGTGCAGCACATGCATGGTGAGGCGCTGGGCTGTCTTGCGGCCAATGCCGGGCAGCTTCGCGAACTCTTCGATAAGCGCCTCAACGGCTCCTGAGCTGTAACGCATGAACCGGAGAGATTATCCCTGACCGCCGAACTGCTTCATCAGGTCGGCAGGGTTGATCATGCCACTGGCTGCTTTCTGAATTTCGCTCTGCGCAAGCTGCGCCGATGCTTCGAGCGCCTTGTTCACGGCAGCCACGACAAGATCCTGCACCATATCGACATCATCCATGATCTCGGGATCAATGGTGAGTTCAAGCAGCTTCTGCCGTCCGTTGACCTTCGCCCTGACCATGCCGCCACCAGCCTCGCCCTCGGAGACAAGCTTTTCAAGCTGCTTCTGCACATCCTGCATCTTCGCGCCAGCCTCCTGAAGCTGCTTCATCATATCGCCAAAATTGGGCATCGCCATCGTGGTAGTTCTCCTTGGGGTTGCGGTCGTGTTTTTAGATTGATCGGATCAAACTGATCTGTCTGATCCGACCGATCAAAGCTTAGTCTTTCCTGCGCAGCGCGAGGTAAATTTTCTCCAGAATATCCTCGGTGGTGAGCTTGTACTTGCGGAGCAGGTCGTCCGGCTTGCCCGATTCGCCGAAGGTATCCTCCACGGCAACCATCTCGATCGGCACGGGAATGTTGCGGGCGCAAACGTTGGCTACCGCTTCGCCAAGACCGGTGTACATCTGATGCTCCTCGGCGGTGACGATTGCGCCGGTGTCGTTGGCTGCGCGCACGATGGCCAGTGTGTCGATCGGCTTGATGGTGTGCATGTTGATGACGCGCACCGACACGCCCTCTTTTTCAAGGATTCTGGCCGCTTCGAGCGCCTTCCAGACCATGATGCCGCAAGCGATGACCGTGACGTCCTTGCCGGGGTTCAGCTCAATGGACTTGCCGATCTCAAAGCCGTCCTCATCAACGGTGAAATCCGGCACATTCGGACGTCCGAAACGCAGATAGACCGGGCCTTTGTGCTCAATGATCGCTTTGGTGGCACGTTTTGTTTCGCTGTAGTCGCACGGCACCACGACGGTCATGCGCGGCAAGCTGCGCATCAGGCCGATATCTTCGAGAATCTGGTGAGTCGCGCCATCTTCGCCGAGGGTAAGGCCAGCGTGCGAAGCGCAGATTTTGACATTGAGATTGGAGTAACAGACCGACTGGCGGATCTGGTCGAAGACGCGGCCGGTCGCGAACACAGCGAAGCTCGACGCCACGGGAATCTTGCCGGTGGTGGCCAGGCCGGCGGCCATTGAGATCATGTTCGCCTCGGCAATGCCGGTCTGGATGAAGCGCTCCGGAAACTCGTTACGGAAGAGGTTCATATTCAGCGAGCCGGTCAGGTCAGCGCAGAGAGCGACAACCGACGGATTCTCGCGGCCGGCTTCAAGCAGCGCCTCGCCGAATCCCGTGCGGGTGGCCTTGTTGCCCCGTGAAGAATACTTCGCGGTCTGTTCGATGGTAATTTTCTCTCCCATTAATGACAGAATACCTTAAATTTGAAAAAGTTATGCAGTACCTGAGTGCCTGCCGGGTTAACCCCGCCATTGATATTGAGTTGCGATCACAAAGCCCATTCCGATGACGAAAGTTGAATATAAGCATACGCATATAGCGGCAAAAAAAAATTAGGCCAAAACTTCCTGCTCGACAGGAACATCCCGAAGAAGATTGTCCGTGAATCGGGCATCAGGAAGGGCGACCGGGTGCTGGAGATCGGCCCCGGCTTCGGCGCTCTGACGACGGCGATTCTCGAAGTGATCCCCTCCTTTACCGCCATCGAGAAGGACCCTGAACTGGCGCGTTTCATCCGTGAGGAGCACCCGCAGATCGAATTGATCGAGGGCGACTTCCTCAGAGTGCCGCTCGAGCCGCTGGCAGCTGGCGGCAAACTCTTGGTGCTCGGCAACATTCCCTACTCCATCACCAGCCCGATCCTCTTCCGCCTGCTCGACAACCGGCACCTCATCGCCTCGGCAACGCTGATGATGCAGCACGAAGTCGCCCAGCGCATCGCCGCCGCGCCCGGCACGAAGGAGTACGGCATCCTCGCCGTACAGATGCAGGCGTTCTGTGACGTGACATATCTGTTCAAGGTAGGCCGAGCCGTCTTCAAGCCACGACCGGAGGTGGACAGCGCCGTCATCCGCATGGTGCCGAAAGCGCACGATCCGGTCGAAGACAGCGAAGGCTTCCGGCTCTTTGTGCGAAGAGTTTTTCATCAACGAAGGAAAACGCTCCAGAACAACCTGAAGGAGTACTACGACACTTCAGGAGTACCGGAATCCACGCTCAAACTACGAGCGGAAGCGCTCTCCGTAGCCGATCTGATAAATCTGTTCAACCTGCTTCGTCCGGTAGATCGAGGTGAAGCGGCCGAACGACTCTATTGAAATCACAAGACAACACGACAATCTTTCCATTGATGTAATCTGTTATTTTCGTTACCATTAGTTTTCAGATCAACATCCAGCCATTCGAGGACATGCAGGATTTACAGCAGCTCTCCTTCTTGCGCAGCTCCGTCATCCGGCAGTCCGTCTCTCCCTTACCATCATTAACCTCATAGTTCAAGGGGGCTTGCAGTATGTCACCACGCTACAGCGACGTTCACCGTCAGTCGATTGAAAACTCGGAAGAGTTCTGGGGCACACTTGCAGAAAATCTCCACTGGTACAAGCCGTGGAACAAGGTGCTCGACGACTCGAATCCGCCGTTCTACCGCTGGTTCGCCGGCGGCGTCACCAACACCTGCTACAACGCGCTCGACCGGCACGTCGATGAAGGCCGCGGCAACCAGACCGCCGTGATCTACGACAGCCCCGTCACCGGCACCATCGAAAAGTTCACCTTCCGCGAGTTCCGCGACAAGGTGGCGCTGTTTGCCGGTGCGCTTCAGGCGCGCGGCGTGCGCAAGGGCGACCGGGTCATCATCTACATGCCGATGATTCCCGAAGCACTCGTGGCGATGCTCGCCTGCGCCAGGCTCGGCGCAATCCACTCGGTGGTCTTCGGCGGCTTCGCATCACACGAGCTGGCCGTGCGCATCGACGACTGCAAGCCGAAGGTGATCGTTTCGGCTTCCTGCGGCATCGAGCACGGCAAGATCATCGACTACAAACGCCTGCTCGATTTCGCCATCGAGCTGGCCCACTTCAAGCCGGAGATCTGCATCATCCATCAGCGCGAACAGCTCAGGGCGGAGCTGAACGAAGAGCGCGACATGACCTGGAAGCAGGCGCTGCTCGGCGTCGCACCAGCACAATGCGTGCCGGTGGAAGCAACCGATCCGCTCTATATTCTTTACACTTCCGGCACCACCGGCCAGCCGAAGGGCATCGTGCGCGACAATGGCGGCCACATGGTGGCGATGAAATGGACGATGGAAAGCGTCTACAACGTCAAACCTGGCGAGGTTTTCTGGGCGGCGAGCGACGTCGGCTGGGTGGTCGGCCACTCCTACATCGTTTACGCGCCGCTCCTGCACGGCTGCACGACCATCGTCTTCGAGGGCAAACCGGTCGGCACCCCCGATCCCGGTACCTTCTGGCGTATCATCAGCGAACATGACGTTTCGGTGCTTTTCACTGCACCGACCGCCTTCCGGGCGATCAAGAAGGAGGATCCCGAGGGCAACTACATCCGCCGCTACAACTTCTCGAAGTTCCGGACGCTCTTCCTCGCCGGTGAACGAGCCGATCCCGACACGGTGCGCTGGGCCGAAAAGCAGCTCCAGGTGCCGGTGATCGATCACTGGTGGCAAACCGAAACCGGCTGGGCCATCGCGGCCAACTGCCAAGGCATCGAACCCGGCCCGGTCAAGTACGGCTCGGCGTCGAAAGCAGTGCCCGGCTACGACGTGAAGGTGCTCAACGAGGCGCACGAAGAGCTGCCACCCGGCACGATGGGCGACATCGTGGTGAAACTGCCACTGCCGCCTGGCACGATGACTACCCTGTGGCGGGCCGATATCCGCTTCGTCGAGAGCTACATGAAGAGCTTCCCCGGCTACTACCAGACCAGCGACGCCGGCTACATCGACGAGGATGGATATATCTATATCATGTCGCGCACGGACGACATCATCAACGTCGCGGGCCATCGCCTCTCGACCGGCGCCATCGAGGCGGAGCTGTGCGAGCATCCCGACGTGGCCGAAAGCGCGGTGATCGGTGTGCACGACGACCTCAAGGGCGAAGTGCCGCTGGGATTCCTCGTGCTCAAATCGGGCGTCGACACGCCGCCGGAGATGATCGTCAAACACGTCATCGAGTACGTGCGCGAGAACATCGGCCCGGTCGCCTCGTTCAAGCAAGCGATCATCGTCAAGCGCCTGCCGAAGACCCGGTCAGGCAAAATCCTCCGCGCCACGATGCGCAAGATCGCCAACTCGGAGGCCTACACCATACCGCCGACCATCGACGATCCGGCAATCCTCGACGAAATCAGGGAGGCGCTCCAGACCATCGGCTACGCGAAAACATCAGCGTAACCACTGAACTGTCATCATGATCCACAGAATCGACCACATCGCCATAGCGGTTGAGCATCTCGACAGCGCCATCGACACCTGGGTGAACTTGCTCGGATGTGACCGCTCAACGGTCACGATCCACGAGGTGCCATCCGAAAAGGTGCGAGCAGCGTTCATCCCCATAGGAGAGACAAAAATCGAACTGCTCGAACCGCTTGGCGATGACGGCCCGATTGCTAAATTCCTTTCGAAGAACGGCGCTGGCATGCACCACATCGCCCTGGCGACCGATGGCGTGGACGCAGAGGCCAAACGGGTCTCTGCCCTTGACATCACCTCCCTCGGCGAACCGTCGGCAGGCGCGGGCGGCAAGAAGATTGTCTTCCTCCATCCCCGCGATACCAGCCGCGTGCTTGTCGAATTCGTTGAACCGAAGGGTACACTCTAAAAAGTGTCGTGAGAGTAACGAGTACAAGGCGGCTAAAGCGCAGAAACCGGAGCGTGCTGAGAGTACGTGAGGATTTCGAGCACCACCCAACGCAGCAATCGGGGCTCGGAACAAGTTTTTAGACGTGCCCCAAACCCGAGATCATTAATCCGTCCATTGCCTGTGAAACACTTCTTCCTGCCTTTCGAGAAAACAAAAGGGTTCAGCTACAGCGCCGACTCCATCGAACGGTTGTCGGAATATGAAAAATACCAGCTCTCGTTTCACCCCGAACGCCCGAAGTACCTCGACTACCTCGCGGTGTTCGACAACGTGGAGGAGTGCCTTGCGAACGATCTTCACGGCAGTTGCCTGATCCAGACACACCGCGCCGAACTCCTGCGCAACGGCAAGGTCTGGCCGGTGATGCTCATCGGCCAGCAGTCCGGGCTGACCTCCGATTTTGGCGAACTGACCCGGATCATGCAGGATCAATCTGAGGTCAGAAAATGGAACCATGGCATGCCGACCCCCGCTGCGTACGCAAAAGCGGTCGATGCCATCGCCATCGCAGAACGCGAAGGGCGCACCGTCATCACGGTGATCGACACCGCCGGAGCCGACCCGACCGAGGAGTCGGAAGCCGGAGGTATCGCCTGGAAAATCGGACGCTGCATGCAGGCGCTCGCAGAAGCGACCGTGCCGACCATCTCGGTCATCATCAATCGCGGATGTAGCGGTGGGGCCATCGCCCTGACCGGCTGCGACGCGGTGCTCGCGATGGAGTACTCGACCTACCTGGTCATTTCGCCAGAAGCGTGTTCTTCAATTCTATTCCGCACGCGAGACAAGGCAAACCTCGCGGCGGAAATTTCACAGATCACCTCGAAGAAGGGGCTGAAAAACGGAATCGTGGACGAGCTGATTCCCGAACCGGCAGGCCCGGCGCACCGCTTTCCAAGCGAAGCTCGCGAGTCGTTCAGGGAAACCGTCGGACGCTGGATTGAGGCGTTCGGCAAAGCGCCCGCCGAATCGCTTCAGCATCGCCGCATCGAGCGCTGGCAGAAGATCGGCCAGTGGGAGACGACCACCGAGGAGGAGATCGTGAGATACGAAAAACAGGTCTCGAACTTCATCCCGAAGCCGGAGCGGAACCTTTTCATCGCCCGCCACAAGCGCTGCCGGAACGGTGAAAAACAGCAAATCGTCGATCCGGTGCTTTACAGCAAGCTGCTCGCGAACAACTTCGTCTGCTGCATCTGCGGCTTCCGTTACACCCGGCTCACCGCACACGACTACATCGGCCTGTTGCTCGACGAGAATTCGTTTGCCGAGCACCCGGAGACGCGCTACATCGTTGACCGCGACATTCTCGATTTCCCGGAATATGCCGACAAGCTCCGCGAGGCGCGTGAAAAAAACGGTATGACAACGGCACTCATCACCGGCAACGGCACAGTCGATGGCCGCGAAGTGGTGCTCTGCGCCACCAGCTTCGGCTTCCTTGGCGGCTCGTTCTGCATGTCCACCGGCGAAAAGATCTGGCGAGCCTCGAAAATCGCCATCGAGAATCGCCGCCCGCTCATCATCCAGGCAGCGGGCGGCGGCGCACGAATGCACGAGGGGTGCTCCTCGATGGTGAGCATTCCGAAGATTCACCTCGCGCTTTCGCTCGTCGAGCAGGCCGGACTGCCGGTCATCACCATCGTCACCGATCCGACGCTCGGCGGCGTGGCCATCGGCTTCGGCTCGCGCGGCATCAGGATTTTCGAGCACAACGCGGGCAACATCGGTTTTTCGGGCAAGCGCGTCATCGAGCAGTACACCGGCAAAAAGACCTCGAAAGAGTTCCAGACCACCGGCTGGCTTCAGTCGAAAGGGTTCGTTGATATGGTAGCCCACCCACTCGAACTGAAGGACCGCATCGCCGGAATCATCGACAACCATGCGCTCCACCAGGAGAGCTGAACCATCTGACCGATGAACGAAACTGAATCGCTGTTTTCGGGATTTCCCGCCGTCGATTACGAACAGTGGAAATCGAAAGTGATCGAAGAGCTGAAAGGCGCGGACTATTCGAAGATCGTCTGGAAGACTCCCGATGGCTTCACGATGGAGCCGTGGCACAACCGCCAGACCGCCGCGCCCGCGCCCGAGGTGCCGTTCCGGCGCTCGACGAACCGCTGGCGAATCTGCCAGCAGATTTCGGCCAGCAAGATCCTGGACGATCCGGCACTGCTCGACGAAGCCGTAGCGGGAGGCGCAAACGCCATCGAGCTGCGCTTCGATGAGGTGCCGGAGAGCGGCGAAGTAGCGCGGCTGCTCGAAGCGCTCCGGACAATCGATCTGGCGCGGGTGGCGCTCTATTTTTCGGGAGCCATCGGCGATCCGGCGGAGCTGCTCGACTCGCTCTCGGCGCTGCCCGGCTTCGCCTCGAACTCCGGCACCTTACTCTTCGACGCGCTCGCGAATCCGGATGCCGACCTTCCGCTGACGACAGCGGAGCTGAAACGCTCCGGATTCCGCACGATTGCCATCGATACGGTGCGCTTCCACGAATCCGGCGCAACCATCACACAGGAGTTGGCCATCGCGCTGGCAGGCGTGAGCGATTGCCTGAGCCGTCTCACCGACGCAGGGGTCGATGCCGCCGAAGCTGCGGCAGCTATCGAGATCGTCTTCGCCAACGGAACCAGCCACTTCCCCGAACTCGCAAAACTACGGGCAATTCGCGCGATGTGGCCGCAACTCCTTTCTGCATATGGAGTTCCGGCGAATGCGATGTCTGAGCCGCGCCTGTTCGTGCGCTCCTCGATCCGCTCGATCTCGACGCTCGATCCCTACACCAACATCCTGCGCCTCTCGACTGAAGCGCTCGCGGCGATTCTCGGCGGATGCGACACGCTGCAACTCGCACCGTTCGACCCTGCCGGTTCGGTCAGCATGGAGTTTGCGGAGCGGATTACTCGCAACATCCAGTTCCTGCTCCGCGAGGAGTCGAACCTCGGCCACGTCATCGATCCCGCCGCCGGTTCGTACTACATCGAAACCCTGACCGCCACGCTCTGCCGCGAAAGCTGGAAGCTTTTCCAACAGATCGAAGCCGATGGCGGCCTCCGCGCTGCCGAGGCGAGCGGAAGCGTCACGGCGATGATCGCCCCGGCGGCAGACGTGCGGCGCAAGGCGATCAACACCCGCCGCCGGACGCTGGTTGGCATCAACCGCTACACCGTGCCGCCATCGCCCGAAGTGGTAGCGGCGCTGCAAAAAAGCGATGCGACCTCCGATTTGTTCGAGCAACTGCGGATGCGCATGATTGCGCACACCGCCGCCGGAGGTACGACGCCTCGCGCTGCGTTGTGGCTTCACGGCGAGCCGTCGAAAAGCCAGCGCGTGGCTGCGTTTGCCGAGGATTTCCTGCGTGCCGGAGGATTCGAGATGCTGCCAGCCGTGACGCTCAATCCCGAAACCTGCAACTGCCGCGCACTACTCCGGGATGAACCTGACATCGTCGTTCTCTGCTGGAGCGGCCAGAGCGATCTCGCGAGCGTCTCGAAAGTCTGCGAAACGATTCAGGAGCTGCGCAAGGAGACGGTTATCGTCATGGCGGCCAAGCCACCCGAAAACGCAGAAACGCTGCTCAAAGCGGGACTCGACCGGTTCATCTATACCGGATGCGACGCTTTCGCCAACCTGCTTTCGCTGCAACACAAAACCGGAGTGCTATGAGACCCGACTTTTCGCGCATCGATCCATTCGCGGTAGCTGATCCGGCAACGCGGCAAACTGGCGGCAAAACCTGGGCCACGCCGGAGGGCATTGCGGTTCACGCGAGCTATGGAGCTCCGGCAGAGCCAACGCCCGACTTCGCGCCGGGATTCCCGCCCTTCATCGCCGGGCCATACGCCAGCATGTTTACGTCGAGGCCGTGGACGATCCGGCAGTACGCGGGCTTTTCGACCGCCGAAGAGTCGAACCGCTTCTACCGCCAGAACCTCGCGGCTGGCCAGAAAGGGCTGTCGGTCGCGTTCGATCTGCCAACCCACCGAGGTTACGACTCCGACCACCCGCGTGTCGTCGGCGACGTCGGCAAGGCGGGCGTGGCCATCGACACGGTCGAGGATATGAAGATTCTCTTCGACGGCATTCCGCTCGGCGACATCTCGGTGTCGATGACCATGAACGGCGCGGTGCTGCCGGTGATGGCCTTCTACATTGTGGCCGCCGAGGAGCAGGGCGTCGCGCCGGAAAAGCTGACAGGCACCATCCAGAACGACATCCTCAAGGAGTTCATGGTGCGTAACACCTACATCTACCCGCCGGAGCCGTCGATGAAGAGTATCGCCGACATCTTCCGGTTCACGAGCGAGCGGATGCCGAAGTTCAACTCCATCAGCATTTCGGGCTACCACATGCAGGAGGCGGGGGCGACTGCCGACCTGGAACTCGCCTTCACGCTGGCCGACGGCCTGGAGTACATCCGCACGGGCCTGGACGCCGGCCTCGACATCGACGCCTTCGCGCCGCGCTTGTCGTTCTTCTGGGGCATCGGCATGAACTACTTCATGGAGATCTCGAAGCTCCGAGCTGCGCGACTGCTTTGGTCAAAAATCGTCGCAAAGTTCGAGCCGAAAAACCCGAAATCGCTCATGCTGCGCTCACACTGCCAGACCTCCGGCTGGAGCCTCACCGAGCAGGATCCGTTCAACAACGTCGCCCGCACGACCGTCGAGGCGATGGCCGCCGCACTCGGCCACACGCAGTCTTTGCACACCAACGCACTCGACGAAGCCATCGCCTTGCCCTCGGTCTTTTCGGCGCGAATCGCCCGCAACACGCAGCTCTACTTGCAGGATGAGACCGACATCACCCGCGCCATCGACCCGTGGAACGGCTCATACTACGTCGAGGAGCTGACGCGCCAGCTCGCCGAAAAAGCGTGGGCGATCATCGAACAGATCGAAGCCGCTGGCGGCATGGTGAAGGCGATCGAACAGGGGCTGCCGAAAATGCAGATTGAGCAGGCCGCCACACGCAAGCAGGCGCGAATCGACAGCGGCAAGGAGACCATCGTCGGCGTCAACGCCTTCCGCACGGAGCACCGGACGGAGATCGAGTTGCTCGAAGTCGATAACACCGCCGTGCTTCGCCAGCAGCTTGCCCGCCTCGATGAGGTGAAGCAAACGCGCGATGGCGAGGCGGTTCACACGGCGCTCGAAGCGCTCGAACGGTGCGCCGAAACCGGTGAAGGCAACCTGCTCGCCCTCTCGGTCGAGGCCACCCGCAAGCGCGCCACGCTCGGCGAAATCTCTTCAGCGCTCGAAAAAATCTACGGACGCTACCGCGCGACCACGAACCTCAACACCACCATCTACCAGTCGCAGATGCAGGACAACAGCCTCTTTTTGCAGGCCCGCGAGCTTGCCGATTCGTTCGCCGAATACGAAGGCCGCCGCCCACGCATCCTCGTGGCCAAGGTCGGCCAGGACGGGCATGATCGCGGCGCAAAGGTGATTGCCGCCGCATTTGCGGACATCGGTTTCGACGTCGATATTTCGCCGCTCTTCCAGACGCCGGAGGAAGTCGTCCGGCAGGCGCTCGACAACGACGTGCACATCGTCGGCATTTCAAGCCTCGCGGGCGGTCACAAAACGCTGGTGCCGCAGGTGGTGGAAGGATTGAAAGAGGCAAAGCGCAGCGACATTCTCGTGATCGCGGGCGGCGTCATCCCGGAACGCGACTACGACTACCTCTACGAATGCGGCGTCGCGGGCGTCTTCGGCCCCGGCACGGTGACCGCCGAAGCAGCCATCAAGCTGCTCGCATTGCTGCTCGAGCATCACCAATAGTCGAAAAGGACGAGGCGATGAGCGGCAGACAGCGACATGAACCGACAGTCGAGGAGTTCGTCGAGGGCATCAGGAACGGCGACCGCCACCTTCTGAGCCGCGCCATCACGCTGGTCGAGTCGAGCCGCCCGGAGCACGAGCGGCTGGCGCACGAGATTCTCGACCGCTGCCTCGGAGGTGGACGCAGCTCGATCCGCATCGGCATCACCGGAGCGCCGGGTGCGGGCAAGAGCACCTTCATCGAAGCGCTCGGCCTTGACCTCGTCCGACAGGGCAAGCGGGTCACGGTGCTCGCCATCGACCCCAGCAGCTCGCGCTCGAAGGGCAGCATCCTTGGCGACAAATCGCGCATGGAGCAGCTCGCCGCCCACCCGGAAGCCTTCATCCGCCCCTCGGCCTCCTCGGGCTTTCTCGGCGGCACCTCGCCCCGCACGCACGAAACGATTTTGCTCTGCGAAGCCGCCGGATACGACGTGGTTATCGTCGAAACGGTTGGCGTCGGTCAGTCGGAAATCGTGGTCAATTCGATGGTCGACTTCATCCTGCTGCTCATGCTCCCCGGCTCCGGCGACGAACTGCAAGGCATCAAGCGCGGCATCATGGAGATCGCCGACCTCGTGGCCGTCAACAAGGCGGACTCCGGACGGCAGACAATCGCCGAAAACTCTAAAGCCGATTTCGAGTCGGCGCTCCGGCTCCTGCCGGAGAAGCATTCGGGATGGAAACGGAAGGTGCTGCTGACCTCCGCCCTCGAAGGCTCAGGCGTCAGCGAAGTGTGGAAAACTGTCGAAGCGTTTGCCGCAGCCATGCAACAAAGCGGCGAGTGGAGCGAACAGCGCCGGGAGCAGCTGCGCCACCTGCTCCACGCCATCGCCGAAGAGCGCCTGAAACGCGAGTTCTACCGCGCCCCACAAGTCAAAACAGCAAAAGGAGAGGTCGAGCAGCAAGTGCTCGCCGGAAGCCTCAGCCCATTCACCGGAGCCACGGAGCTGCTGAGGGCTTTCCGCAGATCGGTCGGATCAGATGGATCATTCTGATCCAACCGATCAGCCCCCCCCCTACCTTTCGCTGATAAACTCCTTTTCATTCGCCTTGACAATAAGCACGGGAACGACAGCTTTTCGTATCACCGCTTCGGCAACGCTGCCCATCAAGAGGCGGCTAAGGCCCGTCTTGCCGTGCGAACCCATGATAACAAGACTCACATCGAAATCGACAATTTGCTGGAGTATCACCTCGGCTGGCATACCGACGATGACATCGGCGCTCACATCGATCCCCATCGATTTGGCCTCTTCGACCAGCGGAACGAAATCTTCCTTTGCGGCGGCAGCAAGATCCTCTTCCAGCGGGATATAGGTCAGGCTCATCTCCGCGGCTATCGGCCGGGGCTCGATCACGTTGAGCAGTATCACCTTTGATCCCATCGATTTGGCAAACTCACAAGCATACCGGTACGCACTCTTCGATGCGTCGGAAAAATCCATCGGGCAGAGAATCGACTTGATGGTAATCATGGCCATATCGTTTGATGGTTGAAAAAAACGGTTCAGGATTTCTTTTCGAAAAACATCTTGATGAGGTCCACCGGTACCGGGAAAATCGTGGTCGAGTTGTTTTCGGTTGCGATATCACGCAATGTCTGGAGGTAACGCAACTGCAAGGCTGCCGGATTTTGCGTGATGATTTCCGCCGCATCAGCCAGGCGTTGCGCCGCCTGGTACTCACCCTCGGCGTTGATGACCTTCGAGCGGCGCTCCCGTTCGGCCTCGGCCTGCTTGGCCATGGCCCGGCGCATCTCCTCGGGAAGATCGATCTCCTTCACCTCGACCTTGCCGACCTTCACACCCCAAGGCGCGGTATCCTTGTCGAGAATGGACTGGATGCGTTCATTGATCTCGTCACGCTCAGCAAGCAGATTATCCATCTCGCCCTGACCGCAAACGCTGCGCAGGGTCGTCTGGGCAAGCTGCGAGGTGGCGAAGTGGAAATCGGCCACATCGATGATCGCCTTGATCGGGTCGAGCACCCGGAAATAGACCACGGCGCTCACCTTGACCGAGACGTTGTCGCGGGTGATAATGTCCTGCGGAGGCACATCGAGCGTCACGGTGCGCAGATCGACCCGCACCATCCGGTCAATGTAAGGAATCAGAATGATGAGGCCCGGCCCCTTGGCCCCGATGATCCGGCCAAGCCGGAAAATGACCGCCCGCTCGTATTCAGGCATAATCTTGACTGCGGAGACGAAAAACGCCACCGCAAGCACCAGTAAAACCAGGATATTCATCGAAAGCATATCACCCCTCCCTGTTGATTTGTTTCACGTTGAGTTTCATCCCCTCGACCCGCGTCACCTCGACCCGCGCTCCGGCAGAAACCGGGCCGGATGCCGAAGCATCCCACAACTCGCCATGCACGAACACCTTGCCGTCCTTGCCCTCTCCGATAGCACGTTCAACAGTACCTGTTTCACCAACAAGCCCCTCCATGCCGGAGAGCACCTTCTTCCGCGTTGAGCGAAGCACCACAAAGACAAGTAACAGGACTGTCGCCGAAAATGAAAGAAAAAGAGGCAGAAAAACCCACCAGTTTATCACCAGCCCGATCTCCGGTTGATTGAACACCATGACCGAACCGATGAAAAGCGCGACCAGACCGGCGATAGCGAGCGCTCCGCTGCTGACGACGAAGATTTCAAGTCCGAAAAAAAGGATGGCAAGCAGAATAAGCAGGAGGCCGGTGACGTTGACCGACAGAAGCTGCATGGCCCACGCGCCGAGCACGAGAGCAATCGCTCCGGCCACGCCGGGGATGATCGCGCCGGGGGTCGAGAGTTCGAACCAGAGTCCGACAAGACCAAGCAGCAGAAGGAAATAAGCGATATTGGGATTGGCGATGGTCATCATCACCTCTTCGCCGAAGGTGGGCGCGGCCTCTTTGACCGGCACATTTTCGGTGTGAATCGTCACTTCGTCGGCCGTCGTCTGCACCCTGCGTCCGTCGAGAAAGGCGAGCAGCTCCTTACGGTTTGCCGCCACGGTATCGATCACGCCCGCCGCGAGCGCTTCCGATGCCGTCGATGCGATGCTCTCCCGCACGGCCCGCTCAGCCCATTCGGGACTGCGGCCACGCTTTTGCGCAAGACTGCGGGCAAAGGCTGCGAGGTCGTTCTCGATTTTCTTGCCCATCACACTTTCCTTCTCGCCGCCGCCGCTTATATCGACCGGATGCGCCGCACCGGTTTCGGTGCCCGGAGCCATCACCGCCACATGCGATGAAAGCAAAAGCAGCGCCCCCGCCGAAGCCGCCTGCGCCCCGGACGGCGCGACATAGACCACCACGGGCACCCGTGAAGCCATCACCCCCTGAACCATCTGGCGAAGCGAAGCGACAAGCCCACCTGGCGTATCGAGTTCAACCAGCAGCAAGGTGCCGTTCTCCCGGTTCACCTCGTCGAGCACACGAAGAAAGTATGCTGCGCTACCGGGATTGACACTCCCCTTCAGCGACATGCTCCGGATTTGCACCGATTCACCTCGGACAGGAGTGATCGCCACGAACATCATCACGGCCAGCAGCGGCATGACACTGAATTTCAGGAACCTGGTCATCATTGCGAGAATCATTGTGCAAAGAGTGAATTCACGAATTCATCAACAACGATAACAATAACAAAGAAAATGAGATAGTTCCCCTGGCACGCCGTTACCGTTTATGACCGGATCACCTGGTAATCGTGAATTTGAACCTATCAGAGTAAACCGGCAGAACGGCCGGTGAGCATCCATGGTCATGACCGCGTGATCAAAAGCCGGGCGCCTTTTCAAGGGTATGACATGCCCCCGTCTATAAGACCACTTCTTTTTGGTAAAAATCCGTTTGCTGAACCATCAATTCTTCCGGTGTCAGCCTTCCTGAAGAGCTGTGCAGGCGGATCGAATTGTCATCCTCCTGCCATTGCCCGATGATCTCTCGAATAGAGGTGTTGTTGACCGGTTTGCCCGGACGATTGAACACCAGTTTAACTCCATGACGATGCGCCCATGCATCAAGAGCTTTCCCGATGAATGCAGGGGCGTTATCGAATTTTCGACGCTTCCGCTCATCGGCCAACTCCCGTAATCGCTGGCGAAGCGGTTCATGGGTATCCGGTTTGGGTTTGTCATGCCAACTTGTACGGCTCAGCCCAATCAGCATACAGAGCTTTCTAAAACGCCGCCCGAAGTGTTCATGCAAGTGCCTGACAGCGTTGCGCTTGGCTTCACTGACCGTCATGCTGCCGTACTTCGATTTCCAGTTGTCAATCGTCGCATCGCTGAGGCCGTGTTGACGATAAAGATCCTTGACCGGTATGCCGGAATCGGCTTCCTTTAAGGTGCTGATGATCTGTTCTGTACTGTAATGCCTGGTTTTCATGCGTGGAACCTCCTTGGTTGATTTGAATCATTTTTTCCACAACCAAGTGCTCCCGCTTTTTCAGGCTTACGTCCCAAATAGCCAAAAATTCCTGAATGATCAAGAGCTTTAAGTCAATGTCTCTGAGCGGGAAATCGCCGTTTCATCCAGGATTTGGACTTCAAATCGTATATTTCAAAACCTTTTCCGTCGGCAAGAAATCTGACATACATGTTGACTTCCCACGAAAGATTTCGAGAGCTTTTTTCGCTCCACATCGCGTTACCCTGTTTGTCGAAAAGCACGAACTCCATGTTGCCCGTGCCGTACTTCGAGGTTGCCGCAAGGGTGTACTCTCCTCTGGCGCTCACCCTGAGATCGTCGATCTCAGGCAGCCCTGCTTGGGTTTCCCAGAGAATCTTGGCGCTGGTTGCATCGAACATCGTTACCAGCGCAGCCTCCCGCCTGTTCTCGCCGATGGCGATGCACGAGCCTTCGGGAGCAATCGCTATCCGGCGCACCCAGCGCAGACTCTCGCTGCCATCCACGTTTCGGAACATGATCTCTCGAACCGGTTCGCCTTGCCCGTTGAACACGGCGATGCCACTCGACCCCCCCTCGTCGCGCCAGCCCCAGAGCGGCAACGTAATCAGTTCGCCGTTGTCCGAAACCGCCGCGTTGCCCGGTTCGTTCATCAGCGCGCGATGCCAAAGTTCCTGCCCGTTCTTCTTCAGGCTCCACGAGTGGAAGAGGTTCCCGTAGGTGATCGCAATTTCCCAGACTCCGTTATCGGAAAAATAAGAGTCGGTCTTGCCGACCGGATCAGCCATGCGTTCAGCCAGGTGTTCAGCCATGCGTGCCGGGGCTTCGGCGGGCAGAAGAAGCAGAGCGAGCAACGCGGCGACGAAAAAATGGCGGACGGCCTCCGCGCGACGGATAATGTTACGCATGTTCGGGGGGGCGAGGTTCGGGAAGCTGGACGGGATCAATCAGTTCGACCACCGATTCGAGATATTCGAAAAGCAACTGCTTGCCTGCGCAAAGGGAATCCTTCGCGGCGATGTTCCGGCCTCCGCTGGCGATGAAGGAGTAGTAGGGGCACCCCGCGTTGCAGAGGTACTGGAAGCGGCACTCATCCGCTTCGCAGGTGTGCATCGCCTCAAGACGCTCGTCGATGAGGCGCGCCATGGCGGGATTTGCGTCGGAAAGGATGTCGGTGATAGCCATCTTGCCAACGTTGCCGAGGCGCATCTCGTCGAAACCCGCGAACTTGGGACAAAGCCACGCCTCACCATCGGGCGTGATGGCGAGAAAATTGGTCAGGCAGCGCCCACCGAAGGTGCAAACCGACTGCTTCAAGCCGGCTCCTGCAGCCAGCGAGCGCAGAATGTAGTTGAGCGTGCCGGGCATCGGGAGCTTGCGCCCGCCCTCGAACCAGGCGTTGAACTGGGCGATGAAATACGCAGCGTACCTGTTGGCATCGAGCGCGAGGCTTTCGTCGCCAACAAGATTTTTGGAAAAATAGTGATACGCATTGCTGTGAAAGGCCTCAATGCCGAGCGAACGGTAGAAATCAAGAATCGCCCCCTCCTTGCCGAGGCTGTTCCGCGTGACCGTGCAGATGCAGCCACAGTGCCCCTGATGCTCGATGATCGTTTCGCGCGTTGCGAGCACTGTAGCAAGCGACGGGCCACCGCCGTTCGCTGGGCGCTGGGAATCGTGCAGTTCCGGCGGGCCATCGATAGTCGAGGAGATGTGAAAACCGTGCCCAGCAAGCCAGGCGATCAACTCCCGGTCATGCACGTAGCCGCTCGTCTGGATGGTATTCGCGTAGGGCTTGGTGGCGTACCTCTTTTGGAGGCGATCGACCTTGCGATAAAAATCGATGCCTGCCAAAAACGGCTCTCCTCCCGTCCACTCAAAGGAGACCTCGCTGTGGCGCGTATCGAACGCGCTCCGGATGGCCGCTTCGAGCAGGTCGTCCGGAATGCAAAGGCTCCCGGCTGGATGGGAGCCTTTCGCAAAGCAATACCGGCACGAGAGCACGCACTGATCGGTCAGCTGAAAAATCAGGATCAGCGTACCCGCCTGAGCGAGTTTGCCGAGGAGCTCCTCTCTGGTCGTCATGCCGGGCATCGTTCAGTAGCGATTCGCGTTGCCATGTGTGTTGGTATGCACGTCACCATGTGTGTTGGTGTGCTTGCCGCTGTCGGAATAATCATTATGCACATTGGGACTGTGGGTATCGACATGGGTGTTTCCGTGCAGCGGGTTGTCTTCGTCGGCGAGCAGCACGCCACCCCGATTGTTCGTAATCTCCGTGAGATGCCGGGCCACCTCGTTCTCGCGCGCAGCGTCCGGCGAGAAGGATATTTTCGCAGCATCGCGAGTCATCGCCGAAGCGTTCACGCCGCAGAAAAGCAGCAGCCCCGCCGGAATCGCGATGCCAAGCTTCTGGCCGATGGCAAGTAAGCGCTCGCCTCTGGTCGATCCGGAACGAAGCTTCCCTTCAGGCCTGTCGATCTGATTGTTCATTTCCACTCCTTTGTTTGATTGATAAAATCAGCGAAATCACACGCTTTGAATGATCTTCTCCCGCTGCTTCCGGTACTCCTCGTCACTGATAAGCTTTTGACGCTTGAGTCCGTCAAGCGTTTTGAGCCGAGCCTCCACGCTTTGGGCATCAGAAGAGGATTGCGACTCCCCCGCGTCTTCGATGCTGACGATCCCGTCATGGATCACCTTCCGGTTGAACGCCATGAAAAGCGCAAACCCGATGATCCCGACGCAGGCCACGATCCAGATGATGACAAACTCGCCGCCCTCTTCAAGCAGACCGTTGCTTACAACACCCGCGATCATAACCGCGCCGACAAGCGCCACGATAACCGATGCAATTCGCATCATGGTCAACGTGAAGCGCGTCGGTTTTATCCTGATATCCGGCATGGCGAAGTCAGCTTAACGTTTCGGTGCAAATGAATCGAGCACTGTCTGGAATGTAGGGAAGTTCTGATTATAGAACTCTTTTGGACTCTTGAACGCCAGCACATAAAATCCCTGCCTTGCTTTGACAACCACGAAACGCGCCTTCAGCCAGTACTTCGTGGTAAACAACGGGCCACGCGGGAGCTCCTGCCAGACCTCGTAATCGGTAACGGTCGCCTCCCGTCCAGCGATGGTCATCTTTCTTGGCTTGTTGTAGCATGATTTATTGCTGCCCGCATTCTTTCTCAGCAACCGGTCGTAATCGGCCAGATAGTTTGCATACGTTTTTCCCTCACGGTTGCCGGGGGCATAGTAGCCGACATAGATGAGTGGGCGCGGAAAATAGTACTTTTCACCATCCTCCGGCCGGGCAAGCCCGTCTCTGGTGAGCTGAACCTGATAAATCCCGGCTTTTGCGTCACCTTCCGGATCAGCGGCACTCCGCGCCCAGTCCACAGGCAGGAGGCAGGAAAAAAAGTCCGGCCTGGCGGTGAACTGCTCGAATGGTTCGGGTCGAACCTCACGGGGAAGAGGAACATCCATCGCCGCATCTTTGACTATTTTCGGCAGATAGTAGCCACTGACATCCGCGAAGGGGTGAGCGGACGAAACGGGGTTGGTAATAGAGTAAGTGTAGTTCCCCGAGATGCCGAGATCATTTTTCAGATCGTAGGCAATAACCACACCATCCTCGACAATCGCTTTGCACTCGTCGGGAGTTTTGCGAACAATCGTCAGCTCGTAATGCGGTGCCAAACTGGTGATGCCCGCTTTTTTTTTCACCAGCACATCGAAAGAGTTTTTGGAGGTACACCCATTGCTTCCGACGCGAATGACAAATCCGCCCAGGCCGGTCACCGCCTCGTCAAGCAGGACTTCGCCAGTCTGGCGCGGCCCCGGAGACCAGGAAATTGCAGCAGCGCTGCCATGAAATGAGGTGAAAAGAACCAACAGAGAAATCACTCTGGAAACTTGTTGAACAGCATACTTCATGTTCAAACAGAACCGGTTGGATGCGACAGGCAGAACTGAATGGCGCGATTCGCACTTCTCTCTCACTCCGCTTAAAACAACCGTCCCGAAAACACAGGAGCCGCAGAAAAGACTGTAACGATGCCGGTACTGACTGATCACATCAGATTGTGAAATTGTTTTAAATAAACGCCGTACACTATTTAAATTAACAGATATTGCATATATTTCAAGAGATGTTCTTTTATATCCGAGACAAAAACAATTCAAAATCCACTGTGATGAAAAAAGCATTCAGCATGCTGCTCCTCCTTGCAGTTTCAGAAGCGTTCACACCAACAAATCTGCATGCGGGAGCGTTCGATCAATTGATTGATATATCGAGAGACAGTGAAGCCGCCACAAGAGAACCAAGCGACGAAGGCGCGAGGGAGGGCGCAAGCCAGGGATTCGACACCAATTCAGACACACCTGTCGACCTGAGAGGCAAGAAAGGTGTCATCGATCCGAATGACCTGAAGCAGTACGACCCACCAGCGCGAAGCCTTCACACCAATCCGCCGCCGCCACTGCCCTGACAGAGCGTTCGGGTGTGGGAAAATCTGCAACGCCCGGAAGCCTTGACAATCCTCCGGGCGTTTTGCATTCGTGCGAATGCGTGTTGGCCTCGCCATCTAAATAGCGTTGACCATCCCGTCAGAAATACAGCTCACCCATAATATTTTCGATTTTCCGGATATTTTGTTGGAAAAACCGATTATCGTGCTAAATTGTTGTCCGTAACATCGTGGGGTGGAGCAATTGGTAGCTCGTCGGGCTCATAACCCGAAGGTTGCAGGTTCAAGTCCTGTCCCCACCACTAAAAAAGCCGTCTAGTCAGTATAGGGCGGCTTTTTTTATTGTTCGCTTGCGCAATACAAAAGATTCGGAGATTTATCGTCCAACTTTGGCATAACCGGAAGATTCGTAACGCGATAAGCACCAGGTTCCGCCGCTGTTCATCGAAACGATTCTTCCCCCTCTGTTGTTTTTTAGAGGAGATTTACCGTTTAAACCCGTTCAATAATTTTTTGATAAAACCATGTTTTATTTCGATCCAGCATATTTTCTCTTCGCTCTTCCGCCCCTGCTACTCGGCATTTGGGCGCAGTTCAAGGTGAAATCAGCTTTCAAAAAATATTCGCAGGTGGCGACCCAGAATGGCGTTACCGGCGCGCAGGCTGCCTTGCGTATTCTCCAGCGCGGCGGCTTGGACAACGTGAACGTCGAGATGACCAGCGGCATGCTTTCAGACCACTACGACCCGCGTCACAAGGTGCTGCGACTCAGCGGGGAGGTTTACAGCCTGCCAAGCATCGCCTCGGTTGGTGTAGCTGCCCATGAGGCTGGCCATGCTTTACAGGATAAAATCGGCTACTCACCTCTCGCCATCCGTTCAGCAATGGTGCCCGTAGTCTCTATTGGCAGCAATCTCGGGCCGATCCTCTTCATGGTAGGCCTGTTCATGCACGGCGTGCTTGGAAGCTCGCTGGCGTGGGCGGGAATCATTCTCTTCGCAGGAACGGCACTGTTCGCTTTGGTGACGCTGCCGGTGGAATTCGATGCCAGCCGACGCGCCAAGGAGTTGCTGGTTTCGCAGGGCATCGTTTCGCAGCGTGAGATGGCGGGCGTGAACGCCGTGCTCGATGCTGCCGCCCTGACCTATGTAGCCGCTGCCGCACAAGCGATCATGCAGTTGCTCTACTATGTGACGGTCATGAACCGGCGAAATGATTGACACTAAAAATAAAGGCGGCCCACTGTAGCCGCCCTTATTTTTTATTCCCTGTTCACGATAGCCACGTCGTCCACAACATCTACGGCAAGCCACCGCACTACCTACCCTATCGCCTTCAGCACCTCCTGGCGCATCTGCTGGTAGGGAATCGCTCCTGCCGTGCGCCATTTAAGTTCGCCTCCGGCAAAAAGCATGAGCGCGGGAATGCCCTGAACCTGGAATCGGGCCGCGGCTTCAGGCTGCTGATCGACGTTAACCTTGACCACAGTCAACTTTCCCTTGAACTCGCTCGCGAGTTGTTTGACCGAGGGGGCCACCATTTTGCACGGACCGCACCAATCTGCCCAGAAATCGATGAATACGGGAAG
Source organism: Chlorobaculum sp. MV4-Y (assembly GCF_025244685.1). NCBI lineage: Bacteria > Pseudomonadati > Chlorobiota > Chlorobiia > Chlorobiales > Chlorobiaceae > Chlorobaculum > Chlorobaculum sp. MV4-Y. The sequence continues at coordinate 1,357,374 of NZ_CP104202.1, forward strand.
TTCGCTTGTCCTGATAAGATCGTCAAGTGTTTGAGCCATAAGAGTTTGGATTGTTTGTTCGTGAAATTTTCGCATCACCACTGTCACGACGCATAAATCTAATTGCCTGAGCCGTTCAACACAACAACAGCTCCGGCGTTTTTGGTGTTGTTAACAACAGGCATTCCCCGTTTACCGTTTCATTTCCACCGCCAGATGTTGTATCGTTGTCACCAGACGCTCAAGAGTATGGTGTTTTCAACCGTCTGAACACTGAAACTTATAACTGGCAGGCCGGGTTAAACTGAAAAATCACATCCAATCCCCGTCATCCGGCAGATGCTGGAAGACAGTCAATGAAACACCAGCGATACCCTTGATGAACGACATCCTCGAAAAGCCAAGAAAAATTTACGTTACACGCCAAATCGAGTTCAATGCCGCCCACCGTCTGTTCAATCCGGAGCTATCGGACGAGGAGAACCGGCAACTCTACGGAAAATGCTCTGGTAAGTATGGACATGGGCACAACTATCTGCTTGAAATCACCCTATCGGGCATTATCGACCGAAAAACCGGCTATCTGTTCGATCTCAAGGAGCTGAAGAAAATTCTCGAAGAGGAGATTGTGGCGCGCTTCGACCACCGGCATCTGAACCATGAGGTGAGCGAACTCGAAGGCCATGTGCCGACAACGGAAATTCTTGCCGTCACCGTCTGGGAGATTCTCAAATCCCGACTGGAAACCATTATCAAACAGGAGGTTAGCCTCCATGAAGTTAAAATACATGAAACAGGAAAAAACAGTGTCACCTACCTTGGAGAATAACCATCACACCCACTCCGCGCTTTCGCAGTGCGACATCGATGAATGTTTTGAAGAGGCTCGCGGGCGGCAGGAAGAGGAGCGGCTCGGCTCGATGTCAAGTGCGGTTCAAACCCTACTGAAAGGCATCGGCGAGGATCCGGAACGTGAGGGATTGCTCCTGACTCCGGAGCGGGTCGCCAAATCGCTGCGGTTTCTGACGAAAGGATACCGGCAAAATCCGGAGCAGTTGCTCAAAAAAGCGGTGTTCACGGAGTCGTACGACGAGATGGTGCTAGTAAAGGACATCGACATTTACTCGATGTGCGAGCATCACATGCTTCCCTTCTTCGGCAAGGCGCACGTGGCCTACATTCCCGATGGCAAGATCGTGGGCTTATCGAAGATTCCGAGAGTCGTAGAGGTGTTCGCGCGGCGTTTGCAGGTCCAGGAGCGGCTAACCCAGCAGATCCGAGACGCTATCCAGAATGTGCTCAATCCGCGCGGCGTGGCCGTGGTGATTGAAGCGACGCACATGTGCATGGTGATGCGCGGCGTGGAGAAGCAAAATTCGGTGACGACAACCTCCGCCATGTCCGGAGATTTCATGACCAGCCAGTCCACGAGAAGCGAGTTCCTGCGCCTGATCGGCAACCGCTGACCGCCCACCCTACATTTCTCAAGACACAAATCGACAAAGGTTCGGGCTCTCAATGACAAGGCACGGAGAACCCGAACCTTTCACTCTGCTAGCCACTCCCGCAGGACTTCGCGCCCCAGCTCGACGGCCCGCGCCAGATGCTCGCGCATCAACTCGCTCAGGCCATTGCCCAGCCCGAGATCGTGCGGCGGCGCACCGATGAGCACGATCTCCGACGGTTCCCGGCCATGCAGCTTCACGATGGCGAGCAGTTCGCTGCGCCCCATCTGATGCGCCGACATCTTGCGATGGATGAACGCCGGAAGCTCTTCTTTACGATAGCAATAGACCTTCGGTTCGAACTCGACCGGGATGATCGAGTCGAAAACCATCAAGGCATCGCATGACTCGAAATAATCGAGCAAGTAGAGCCCCTGCGTGCCACCATCCACGAACTGAACGTTTTCCGGCCAATCGCCGGAAGCCTTAAGCGCCCGTACGACCTCCACGCCAAAACCTTCATCACCGAAGAGAAGATTGCCAAGACCAACAATGTTGATTTTATTCAAAAGGGGAAATGGTAAATGATTATTGGACGATTGGGACAATTGAGACTTGTGAGATTTTGGGAAGAATGCCGAGGGCGGTACCGACTTGTCAGTACCGCCCTGCTCTTCAATTCATAATTCAACATTCATCATTCTCATCACGCCGCCGCTTCATCTTCCACCTTGTGCTTGTAGCCAGTGATAATCGATGAGGTCACGCTGGTGCGATCCACAATGTCGTGACGGAAGACGGCGTACAGATGCACGATCACGTAGAACGGGAAAATCCAGGCGACGATATGGTGCGCGTAGTGCAGGTTGTAACTGCTGCCGAAGAGCGGCAGCACCCATCCAAACGCCGCGTCCATGAAGCTGCCAGGACGATTCTCGGCGTACATAGCCATGCCGGTCAGAATCATGAAAGTCGAACCGCAGAAAATGAAAATGAAATGTGACAGCGCCGCAACCGGGTTGTGTCCGACATAGTTCGGTTCATCCTTCCGCAAAAACAGATATGAGGCAACCTGCTCCTTGAAGGGCTTGCCCCACCATGCAGGAGACCACGGCCTGAATCCACCGAACTTTGCATATCGATCGTCCGAAAGCAACGCGTAGTACATCCTGTACAGAAAGTTGCCGGTAAACACAAAAGCAACGCAATAATGCACATAGCGCCACATCACGAAGTTGTGCTGCCAGACCGCTTCACCAAGCGGCGGATTGATCACCGGAGAGGCGATGTACAGGCCGGTAACCACCAACGCAACGATGCTGAACGCATTGACCCAGTGGTAAAGCCGAACCGGCAGACGCCAGACGTAGATTTCCTCGATTAATCTGCCCATGTCGTTCTCCGTTTAAACGATGGTTACCCTGGTGATTTCGTTGCCATTCATGTCATACAGATGGACGCACAGGCAAGACAGGGGTCAAACGAGTGTACCGTCCGCAGGATTTCGAGTGGTTTTGAAGGATCGGCCATCGGCGTACCTTTCAGGGCCGCTTCGTAGGCACCCGAGTTGCCTCGATTGTCCCTCGGCGAAGCGTTCCAGGTCGAAGGCACCACAATCTGGTACTCGTCGATCTTCTCGTCCTTTATCCTGATCCAGTGGCCAAGCGAGCCTCTCGGCGCTTCGGTATAGCCGAAGCCTTTGCACTCTTTTGGCCAGGTTGAGGGTTCCCAGCGTTCGCTGTTGAAGGTCTTGTAATCTCCCGCCTTGATGTTCGCCACGAGCTGGTCGTAGAAATGGCCCATAAATCCGGCGGTCTGCTTGCACTCGATGCCGCGCGCGGCGGTGCGCCCAAGCGTCGAGAAGAGCGCTTCGGGACCGACCTGAAGCTTGCCGAGCACCGCGCCGACCGTCTCCTTGATCATCGGGTCGCCTTTGGCGTAGGCCACCAGCACACGGGCGAGCGGGCCGACCTCCACCGGATGCTCCTTCCAGCGCGGCGTCTTGAGCCAACTGTACTGCTTGTCGGTATCGAGAAATTCGAATGGCGGCTTGGGGCCGGTGTAGTTCGGTTTGGTCTCCCCTTCCCACGGGTGGAGCCCCTTGTCGGAGCCTTTGGAGTAGGTGTACCAGCTGTGACCGACTTCCTCCTTGATCTGCGACATGTCGCGCGGATCAACGTCGATAACGGTGGACAAATCCTTGTTCAGGATGGCGCCTCGCGGCCAAAGCAGCGATTTAAAGTCGTTGAGATTCGTCTCCGGGAAGTCGCCATAGCTCATGAAGTTGCCGAGACCGCCGCCGTAGAGCCACTCCTTGTAGAACCCGGCGATGGCGATGAGGTCAGGAACATAGACCTGGTCGATGAAGGTCTGCGTATCGTCGATGATCTTCTTGATCATGTTGAGACGCTCGATGTTGATCGCCGTGTCGCTATTCGGGTCGATGGCGCAAGCCATGCCACCGACGACGTAGTTCGGATGGGGGTTCTTGCCGCCGAAAACAGTCTGGATCTTGACAATCTCCTTCTGGAAATCGAGCGCTTCGAGGTAGTGCGCCACAGCGATGAGGTTCACCTCCGGCGGCAGCTTGTAGGCCGGATGGCCCCAGTAGCCGTTCGAGAAGATGCCGAGCTGGCCGCTCTCGACGAAGGCCACGAGGCGCTGCTGCAAATCCTTGAAATAGCCGACCGACGATTTCGGCCAAGGCGAGATGCTCTGGGCGATAGCCGAGGCCTGGTTCGGATCTGCCTTGAGCGCACTGACCACATCGACCTAGTCGAGCGCGTGCAGGTGGTAGAAATGCACGAGGTGATCCTGCGTCTGCTGCGTGGCGTTCATCAGGTTCCGGATGATACGCGCGTTCGGCGGAATCTCGATGCCAAGAGCATCTTCGACGCAGCGCACCGATGCGAGGGCATGCACCGTCGTACAGACGCCACAGATACGCTCGGCAAAAGCCCATGCATCGCGTGGATCGCGCCCCTTGAGGATCACCTCGATGCCGCGCCACATGGTGCCGGTGCTATACGCCTCCTCGATGACATTGGCATCGTTCATTTTCGCCTCTATTCTCAGATGCCCCTCGATACGGGGAATCGGATCGACAACTATTTTCTTGGCCATGCCTTGAACTCCCTTGATTTACTGTTCTTGCTCTTTGTCGTGCTGCTTCTTCTTCACTGCGGTGAGCGCTGCATGAGCCGCTGCGCCGGCCGCTGCCGCGCCGACTGCCACAATGCCGATCTTGTCAGCGGTGGTATCCGTGCCGAGAAACGACACGTCAGCCAGCCTCGTGTAGAATGGACCCTTGTCCCAGAATCCCGGTTCGGAGCAGCCGATACAGGGGTGCCCTGAACCGATGGGAAAGCTCGTGCTTTCGTTCCACTGAATCTTCGAGCAGGAATTGTAAGTGGTCGGGCCTTTGCATCCCATTTTGTAGAGGCACCAGCCCTTCCGGGTGGACTCTTCGTCAAATCCGCGCACGAACATACCAGCATCGTAAAAGGCACGGCGATAGCACTTGTCGTGAATTCTGGTGGAGTAGAACGCTTTCGGCCGCCCCATTTTGTCAAGCTCCGGAAGCTTGCCAAAGGTATGCACATGAGTGATCACGCCGGTCATCACCTCGGCAATGGGCGGGCAACCCGGCACCTTGACGATCGGTTTGTCTTTGATGATCTTGTCAATCGGCTGCGCTCCGGTAGGATTGGGATCGGCATTCTGCACGCAGCCAAACGAGGCGCAGGCGCCCCAGGCGATCACCGCAGCAGCACCGGCTGCGGTCTCCTTGAGCACATTCAGGAACGAGTCCCCCCCCCAACCATGCAATACACACCATCATCCTTCGTGGGCACGTTTCCCTCGACGGCGAGAATGTACTGACCTTTGCAATCCTTCATGATCTTCTTCCTGACCTCTTCAAGCTGATGACCTGCTGCGGCGCTGAGCGTGTCGTCGTAGTCGAGTGAGATCATGTTCATGATGACATCGGCGGCGATGGGATGGGAGGAGCGGATGAAGGATTCGGTGCAGCAGGTACATTCGAGACCGTGAAGCCAGATGACAGGCATGCGGGGCTTGGTCTCCATGGCGTGAACGACCTTGGGAACTAACGATGGCGCAAGACCGAGGTAAGAGAACAAAACTTCAGAAAATCTCTCCGGGAAAGACCGCGAGACTGAAACACCTCCGCAAATGTTTGCTTGGTGGGCATGTACACCTCCGTGAATGTTAATGATAGTTCACGATATCCGGGAAAAAGAGGCTTTAGCCTGCGCCTTTCCTCGTGTACCGGCTGAGCATCACCTCAATATCAGCAAATATAATTAACGATCGTTATTCATAAAACCAGGAACCTGATAGAAATTTATTAATCATTCCATCATCATCAAATAAAAAAAACCCCGGTGATCAGTCAAATTCACCGGGCTTTCTAAGGCTTTAAAAGGCAACGTATGTCAAATAATTCAGTTCAGGAATGCTCCGAAAATAGCCGCTGAATATTTCGCATAGTTGGCGATCGGCTGGAAGAACAGGCCGAACCACAGTGTCAGAATCATCAGCGAGGCGGTAACAAGCTTCGCGCCCATACCAGTCTCGATCACGCTATCCTCAGCAGTATTCGACTCCCTCAGATACATGTTGAGCGGAATCAGCATGTAGTAATAGAGCGAAATGACGCTGGTCAGAATGCCGATGAGAGCAAGCCACATGAATAGGCTGCCTTTGGCGAGCAGCGCCGAGAAGATCATCAGCTTGCCGATGAAGCCGAAGGTCGGCGGCAGACCAACAAGCGAGATGAGGAACACCGTCAGGGCCGCGCCGAGCAACGGCATCCTTTTGCCGAGACCTTTGTAGTCATCAAGGTTCTCGCTGCCAGTACGGTTGGCGATAAGAATCACCACATAGAAAGCGCCATAGTTCATCAGGAGATAGGCAGCAAGATAGACAAGAACAGCCTGTGTGCCGAGCTGATCCATGGTGATAATACCGAGCAGCAGATAACCGGCATGAGCGATCGACGAGTAGGCGAGCAAACGCTTGACGTTCTTCTGCCAGATAGCCACGACGTTACCGTAGATCATCGAAGCCGCAGATACCAGCATCAGGATCGAAAGCCAGTCGATGTGCAGCGCACTGACGTACATATCGAAGCCGTGAGGCACAGCCACGAAAAAGAAACGCATAAGCATGGCGAAACCGGCAGCCTTTGAGGCAACCGAAAGATAGGCGGTCACCGGAGTAGGTGCGCCCTCGTAAACGTCGGGACTCCAGAAGTGGAACGGCACTGCACCCATCTTGTAGCCAAAACCCGCCATGATGAGCAGCACGGCAAGAATCATCACGAGCTGATCGTATCCGTGCGCAGCCAGCACCATGCTGATCCGGATAATGTTGGTTTCGGCGGTCATGCCGTAGATCAGGGAGAAGCCGTACAAGAGCATGCCCGACGACACCGCGCCGTACACCAGATACTTAAGGGCGGCTTCCGACGAGCGGGGTTCGCGCTTGAGGTAGCCGGTCATCGCATAGGCTGAAAGACTGACAAGCTCCATGGCAAGGAACATCATCAACAGGTCGGTCGAAGAAGCCATCATCATCATGCCGACAACCATGGCGACCAAGAGAGCGTAGTACTCTCCCATACCCGACTCGTGCTTTTTGAGCTGGCCGTCGATCACGGTGGTCAGCACGGCGAGAATGCCCGATGCCACGAAAAAGTACTTGAAAAAGATCCCGAACCGGTCAAGTGCGTACATGCCGAAAAAGAACTGCGTATCCGGCATCGCCTGCTGCTTGAAAATAAAATAGACACTGCCGAGCAAACCGGCGATGGTAGCCGTGGCAAGTAATCCGCGATTCTTTTTACCTGTAACGAGATCAAGTAATATCAGCACCATGAAGAGCACTGACAGATAAATTTCAGGTATAAAATATCCGGCACCGCCCTTGAGGGTCGAGATGATGCTCTGTATTTCAGCGCCTGATGGCATTTCGAACATATTTCTCCAACGTTTATGCTTTTAAACGGAACACCAAATCAATGCACGGCCGACATGGCAACCGGAGCGAGAACCTGAACAAGTTTGTTGATGCTGGTCGTAATGAGACCCATAACCGGCATCGGATAGATACCAAGCGCGATGACGATGACAGCGAGCGGCACGAGCATGGTCAGCTCCCGGGCGTCGAGATCGAGCTTGCCTTTCCAGTCGTGGAAGTGGATGTGCTCGTGGCCATGCGCATCGATTTCGAGATCGTACAGGGCATCAGGCTTGCGCTTGCCGAGGAACATGCGCTGCAGCGACCAGAGCAGGTAGGCCGCGCCGAAGACGATACCGAGCACTGAAACCATAGCGATCGGACGGGTAACCGGAGCGCTGAATGCGCCGACGAACACGAGCGCCTCCGAGATGAAGCCGCTGAGGCCAGGCAAGCCGAGAGAGGCGAACCATGCAACGATGACGATACCGGTATAGACCGGCATGTAGGAAGCCAGCCCGCCGAACTTCTCGATCTGACGGGAGTGCGCACGGTCGTAGATCACGCCGACCAGAAGGAAGAGCATGGCGGTGATGGTGCCGTGGTTGAACATCTGGTAGAGCGCGCCAATCATGCCTTCGCTGTTGGCTGCGGCCAAACCGAGCAGAACATAGCCCATGTGGCTGATGGACGAGTAGGCAACCATCTTCTTCAGATCCTGCTGGGCCAGAGCGCAGAACGCACCATAAATGATGTTGATCGCGCCGAACACGCCGATAACATAGAGGCCAGCCTGATATACTTCAGGGAAGAGCGGGAAGTTGATTCTCATCATGCCGTAGGTACCGAGCTTCAGCAGAACACCGGCCAGAATGACCGAAATAGGAGTCGGAGCCTCGACGTGAGCGTCAGGCAACCAGGTGTGGAAGGGGAACATCGGAACCTTGATAGCGAAACCGACGAAGAGCACAATAAAGGCGACATATCTCCAGGTGACGCTGTCAGGGCCAAGAATCGATCCCTTGATATAGTTGGCCTGATCGGCCATGGCGACAAGGCTGAAAGTGTGATGGCCGGTCAGCGGATCGGTGACACTGAAGTAGAGACCAATCATGACCAGCAGCATGAACACCGAACCGAACAGGGTGTAGAGGAAGAACTTGATGGCTGCATACTCACGGTTCGGGCCACCCCAGATACCGATGAGGAAGTACATCGGCAGAAGCATCAATTCCCAGAACACGTAGAAAAGGAAGAAATCAAGCGCCACGAAGCAACCCATCATGGCCGTGCTGAGCAGGTTGTAAAGGATGAAGTAGCCCTTGACCTGCTTCTGGATCGGCCAGCTCGAAAGCACGCCGATAATTGAAATCAGGGCGGTCAGAAGCACCATCGTGATCGAAAGGCCGTCAACACCGAGGAAGTACTCGATATTCAGGGGACCGAACGAGCCGAGGTCAAGCGAAATCCACGGAATCCGTTCGATCATCTGGAATGAACCGACAGGCGATCCGCCGGGTGCGGCTACGATACCCGCCATGGTCGGGTCGTATTGGCGCCAGATGAGGACGGCGAGCACACCCTGGCCGAGAGCGCCAAGAAGCGAGACGATCCTGATGATCTGCTTCTGCGACGAGGGCACAGCCAAAATTATGAGTCCGGCAATGATCGGCAGAAATACAATTAAGCTCAGCATGTTCAGTACCTGTTATGTTCGGAGAGTAAATTAAATCGTTCGATTATTTCACGAGGTGCGCAAAGTAGAAGGCGAACCAGCCCAAAACAGCCACAACCACCATGACCAGATAGGTCTGCACCTTTCCTGTCTGGATCTTTCTAAAAACGGCGCCAGTTGTCTGGACGGTGAAGGCTGTGAAATTGACCAGCCCATCAACCACATATTTGTCAACGCTGCCATTGAAGAAAGCGAACTTCCTGAAGAAAGTCGCCACGCCGTTGACGATACCATCAACGATATTGGCATCGAACCAGGCGAGAATCTTCGAGATCAGCATGGAACCCTTGATAATGGTCGCGTCGTAAATCTCGTCCCAGTACCACTTGTTGAACGAGTAGAGGTAGAGCGGACGAATGGCCTGCGCGGTCTTTTCAGGATCGATGACCCTGAAAACATAGACGATCAGGGCCATGCCGATACCGATAACCAGCATCAGCGATGAAAGCTTGATCGCGTTATAGTGATTGGCGTGTGTCATGTGCGCGATCTCGGCCTGACGGGGATCGTTATACACCGGCCCATGCCCCCCTGCCTCGTGCGAGGCAGCCTCCGCATGAGCGGCAGGCGCTGCTTCGACATGCTGGGTGTCGGTGTGAGCCTCTGCGAGCAGTTTACCAGCTTCCGGCACATGCAGAGTCGCGCCTTCGTGCGCGGACCCGGTCGATACGACGACCGTCGCAGGCGTCTGAACCAGATGCATGAACCATCCCTTGCCACCATCGAGCGGATCGGGCGAGAAAACGATAAAGACTGAAAGCGTGGCAAGAACAACCAGTGGAAGTCTCATGTTCCAGGAAACCTCGTGAACCTCATGATGACCATGATCATCGTGACCGTGAGCATCATGACCATGCGCAGCGTGAGCGTCGTGACCATGCTCCTCGGCAGGTTTGAGGTGCGTGCGGCTCTCGCCGAAAAAGACCAGCCAGACCTGGCGACCCATGTAGAAAGCGGTCATCACCGCAGCGGCAAAGCCAAACACAGGAACGAGATAGAAAATCCCGCCGCCTTCGACCTGAGCGAAACCAAGCGCACCGGCGAGAATGGCATCCTTCGAGAGAAAACCGCTGGTAAGCGGAAGACCGGCGAGAGCAAGCGTCGCGATGCTGAACGTGACGAACGTCCAGGGCATTTTTTTATAGAGACCACCCATCCAGCGCATATCCTGCTCATGATGCATGGCGTGAATGATCGCGCCAGAGCCAAGGAAGAGGCAAGCCTTGAAGAAAGCGTGCGTCAAAAGATGGAAAAGCGCGGCGGAGTATGAGCCGACACCAAGGCCAAGCACCATGTAGCCGAGCTGGGAAACTGTCGAGTAGGCCAGCACGCGCTTGATGTCGTGCTGCGTAATGGCGATGGTCGCCGCCATGAAAGCGGTGAAGGCGCCGATGAATGCGATCACGTGCAGCGCATCCGGAGTCAGCATCACAAAGATGCGGGCGACGAAATAGACGCCGGCGGCGACCATCGTCGCTGCGTGGATAAGCGCGGACACTGGCGTCGGGCCTTCCATAGCGTCAGGAAGCCAGACATGCAACGGAAACTGAGCCGATTTGCCGACGCAGCCCATAAAGAGCAGCACGCCAGCAGCGGTCAACCAGGCCTGCGACATGTGGAAATCGCCATTTTTGATATGGGCGAAAATCTCCTGGTAACCGAAGGTATGGAACTGCGAATAGAGAATCAGGATACCGAGCCACATGCCGATGTCACCGACGCGGTTGGTAAGAAAGGCTTTCTTCTGTGCGTCGGCGGCGCTGTCCTTGTGGAAGTAGAAACCGATCAGAAGATATGATGACAGACCGACAAGCTCCCAGAACATGTAGATCGAGAAGAGATTGTCAGAAAGCACAATACCGAACATCGAAAAGGTAAAGATGCCAAGGTAGGCAAAAAAGCGTCCGTAATAGGTCTCCCCCTTCATATACCCGGTCGAGTAGAGATGCACCAGGAAGCTGATGAGCGAAACCATCGCCAGCATGATCGCCGTCAGGTTATCAATCACAATACCCATTTTGACCTGCAGCGGTCCGACGCCGGGCACATTGCCAAAATCAAGCCAGGTGAAATCCCACGCGAGCCTGAACGCCGGATCGTAATGCTGAACGATCACAGTCCAGAAGATATACAGCGCTATAGCCAGAGTCGTGCCAAGCAGACCGACGCCAACAAAATCACCACCACGCGGGAGCCTGCGATTGAAAAATATCAGCACCACAAACGAGAGCAGCGGCAGTAGCAGAACGGCGATGGATAACTGGATTAAACTGTGCATCATGTTTCGTTTTACAAAGAATTTGCAGCTATAAGTGTTTTACCGTTGCGGATCACTCCTTCATGGTGTCCACGCTGGATACATCGACCGTCTTGAAGGTCTTGAAAATATTGATCACGATTGCCAGCGCGATGGCAGCTTCGGCGGCAGCCAGCACAATCACGAAAAGGCTGAACATCACGCCCTCCATGCCGCCGTTGTATTTGGAAAATGTCAGGAAATTGATGTTGGCCGCGTTCAGGATCAGCTCAACGCCCATCAGAATCACGATGGCGTTCTTGCGGGTCATGACGGCAAACATGCCCAGACCGAAAAGAATGACTGAAATCGTCAGAAAATGGTTGACGCCGATCGACAGTAACTGTTCCGTTAGCATGAAGACTCCTTAATGTTCTTTTTTGTTTGCCTTGTCGTAGCGGGCCAGGTACGCCGCACCAAGCAGGGCGACCAGCAGCACGATGGAGACCATTTCAAACGGCAGCATGTAGCGCGACATGGTTTCGAGTCCAATGCTCTCGACAACGCTACCATTGAGCTGCACCGGTCCCGGCATCCAGTTCCCGGTCGTATAAAAGGTGAAGAGCATGCCGACAATCAGGAGCAGCGTCAGAAGGATGCCTGGCACGACGTTCAGCACGTCAGCCTTCAGCTCTGTTGACATGATGGTATTGGTGAACATGACACCGAAAAGCAGCAGCACTAGAATGCCGCCGACATAGACAACAACCTGGGTCACGGCGATGAAGTCCGCGCTCAGAAAAACATAGAGGGCCGCCACACCGAAAAAGGTGAAGAGCAGTGAGAATGCCGAGTAGATGACATTTTTCGAAAAGACCACAAACGCCGCCGAGAGTACCGTAACGGCTGCGAAGATGTAGAAGATGATGGCGATGGTCAGTTGATTCATGGTTATCTGCACTTGTTGGTAATCGATTCCTGCCAGAAGCCTATTCGGCTCCACCCGGTTGCTGTTGTGGAGCTGCTTTCGGCGCAGGTTTTGCCGCCGGAGCGCCACCTGCTGCAGCTTTCTCCTTTGCCGCCTGAGCCTGCTGTTCGGCAAGCTTTTTCCTTTTGGCTTCGGCCTCGATCTTTGAAAGGTTGCCGAAGTGATACATCATGTTTTTCACGTCGAACTCAGAGAAATCGGCCACAGCAGTGTGATAGAGACAGTCGGTCGGGCAGACGCTCTGGCAGATACCGCAGGTCATGCACTTGGCGGTATCGATATCAAACACCGGCACCCACATTCTCTTCTGCTGGCCGCCGGAGGTCTTGCCACAAGCTTCCAGATCATCGTTGGTCGTCTTGATAGTCTCAATGGTGATGCACTCAACCGGGCAGGCGCGCTCGCACTGGCGGCAACCGATGCAGTCATTGATATTGCAATACAGCCGGTAGCGACCGCGCGGTGGAGTCGGAATCGCCTCCTTAGGATACTGCAAGGTGCACAGACCGTCAACCTGACCAAAATAGTCGGCATCATCAATACCCGCATCGCCCTTGCGCTTGACCGCATTGAAGAAGTGCTTGAGGGTGATGCCCATGCCGGTCGCGATGGTCGTCGCACTGGTCTTTATATTGCTGAAGTACTCATTCATAGTTTGTTGTTCGTCTTTCTTGCCTTTGTATTCTCTCTTGAGCCAGCCTCACGATTAATGGTTGATCACCCAGATAGCTGTCAGCACAAATGAAACCAGGGAGAACGGCGTCAACACCTTCCAGCAGAGATACATGAGCTGATCGACCCTGAGCCTGGGAAGCGTCCAGCGAAGCCACATCTGCACAAAGATGAAGAAGAATCCTTTCATGATGATCCAGAAGGCGCCCCAGACCGGGCCGCTGGTCATGGTGTTCAGTTCAAGGCTGCCGATGTTCGGTAGCGGCGAAGTCCAGCCGCCAAGGAACGCGATGGAGATGATCGCCGACACCATGAACATGCTGCCGTACTCGGCCAGGAAGATCACGGCGAACTTCATGCCGCTGTACTCGGTGAAGTAACCGGCGACAAGCTCGGATTCAGCTTCAGGAATATCAAACGGTGCGCGGTTGGTCTCGGCAAGCGAGGAGATAAAGTAGATCAGGAAAGGCAGCCAGGCGATCGGATTGGTGAAGAGGAACCAGTGCATGAAGCCGCCGGGGCCAGCCTGCATCATGGTGATCTGCTGCATACTCAGCGTACCGGCCAGCATGGCGGCGCAGAGCAGCGCGATGGAAGCCGGAATTTCATAGCTGACAATCTGGGCAACGCTTCGAACCGCGCCGTAGAGTGCCCATTTGTTGTTGGAACCCCAGCCGGCAGCGAGGATACCGACAACCTCAATAGCCACGATACCGACAGCGTAGAACAGACCAACATTCAGATCTGCGCCGATGAAGGCCGGGCCAAAAGGCAAAACGGCAAAGGCAAGGAACGAGCCAACAAACAGGATGCCGGGTCCAATCACGAAAAGGAATTTGTCGGCCACGGTCGGCACGATATCCTCTTTCTGGAGAAGCTTCAGAATATCGGCAAGCGTCTGCAGAATACCCCAGAAACCAACCTCCATAGGGCCAAGCCTGTCCTGCATGAAAGCTGAAATCTTGCGCTCGCCATACACACCGTAGGTCAGCGCGTAGAGTGCGATGAACACGAGCGGAATAGCCGCAACGATAACCAGCCCGAGCGGAAACCAGCCGATGGAGAAGCCTGAAAGGGCGTCGGACCAGGTATTGAGAGATGGTGATGAACTCATATCAACAGGCGAACCTTCTTGAAATAAAAGTGTTGTCTTAAAAACGGTCAGCGGTCAACTTCACCCAGCACGATATCGATGCTGCCAATGATGGCCACCAGATCGGGAATCAACTGTCCCTTCGAGAGATCCTTCATCGCTGACAGGTTGACGAAGCACGACGAACGGGCCTTGCAACGCAGCGGGCTGGTCGATTTTCCATCGCTGACGATGTAGTAGCCAAGCTCTCCGCGCGGATTCTCGGCACGGCCATAGACTTCACCTGCCTTGGGCCTGATCTTCTTGGGAATAAGCGCCCGCGAGTTGAAGTTCGGCTCTTCCGGCATTTTGTCGAGACATTGCTCGATGATATTGAGACTCTCCTCCATTTCAAGCGCGCGAACAAGGTGGCGCGAGAGGCAATCACCAACGACAGAGAATTTGCCGTCCGGAACCGGGACATCGAAATCGAGTTCTGGATAGACCGAATAGGGATCGTTGCGGCGCAAATCCCACTTGACGCCGGAACCACGCAGCATCGGGCCGCTCCAACCATAGTTGATGGCTACGTCAGCAGGCATGATGCCAATGTCATAGGTGCGCTTGACGAAAATCTCGTTCTCGGTCAGCAGCTGGTACAGCTCCTTCGCTTTGGGTTTGAAGTAGGCGACGAACTCGGCAACGCGCTTCTTGAAGTCGGCTGGCGCGTCGTAGGCCAGCCCGCCGATCCATATATAATTATAGAGCATACGCGCGCCGGATATCCATTCGAGCAAGCTCATGATGTGCTCGCGGTCACGGAAGCAGAAAAGGAACGGCGTGAAAGCGCCAAGGTCGATGGCGTAGGTGCCGATGGCCACCAGGTGCGAAGCAATCCTGTTCAGCTCGGCGACGATGACGCGGATGAATTCGACGCGGCGGGGAATTTCGATGTCGAGCAGCTTCTCGACGGTGATGCAGTAAGCCAACTCGTTGTTCATGGCAGCGAGATAGTCCATCCTGTCGGTGTAGGGCACAATGGCGGGATAGTCAATCTTTTCGCAATACTTCTCGAAGCAGCGGTGAAGATAGCCGAGATAGGGTTCGGCCTCGACGACCACTTCGCCGTCGGTGATGCATTCGAGACGAAGCACACCGTGCGTTGACGGGTGCTGCGGACCCATGCTGAGCACCATGTACTCGATATCGAGATCCTTTTCGATAATGACGCGCTTGTCATCCTGACGGATGATCCTGGTGGAGTTCGTTTCAGCTTTACCTAATTCCTGCATGACTCGGGAAATGCTTGTTTACGGGTTATGGCGTCAGTACGGGACCTTGATGCCGTGATAGGTCTCCTGAACCTGGTAATCCTTGCGAAGCGGAAAACCGGTCCAGTCTTCCGGACAAAGGATCCTTCGCAGGTCGGGGTGCCCCTCGAAGACCATGCCGTACATATCGTAGGCTTCGCGTTCGTGCCAGTTAGCGGAGTGCCACACGCACGATACCGACGGAATTGAGCCGCCATCGCGCGAACACTTGACCTTGACGGCGATTTTGTGGGTGTATTTGCCGATGCACTCGAAATTACAGACGATGCCAAGCTTCTCTTCTTCGGGATAGTCCACGCCCGACAGGCAGGCAAGGTAGTTGAACTGAAGGAGAGAGTTGTCGCGCATGTAAAGCGCGATGTCCACCCACCTGCTGACATCGAGCACCTCGAAGAACGGCATGGTCGGATTGGCGTCGAACTCCGATATCGCATCGCCAAATCGCTCCTTTATATTATCATATGCGGCTTTGCTCTGCTGCACCGCTGGCGACATTTGGTTTGCTGCTTCTTCCATTCCCTTGACTCTTGATAGATAATAGTGGTTATGCCGTAGCCGACTTACGAACCTGGTCGATCACCTGCTGCGGATCAACACTCTTTTCGGCAAGCTTCTTCAGGGCATCCTGGCGAGAAATACCAAGTCCCTCCATCCGGATCAGCTCCTGGATTTTCATCAGACCGCCGATCAGCGCCTCGGGACGCGGAGGACAGCCGGGAACGTACACATCGACCGGGATGATACGATCAACACCCTTGAGCACATGGTAACCATGATTCCAGTAGGGACCGCCGCAGTTCGAGCAGCTTCCCATCGACAGCACATAGCGCGGTTCGGGCATCTGTTCGTAAAGCGTCACCACCCTTTCGGCCATCTTCATGGTGACCGTTCCGGCCACAATCATGAGGTCGGACTGGCGGGGCGAGGAGCGCGGAAAAATACCGAAACGTTCGAGATCGTAGTTCGAAGCGTTGGTGGCCATCATCTCGATAGCGCAGCAGGCCAGACCGAAACCCATCGGCCAAAGGGAAGAGAGGCGAGCCCAGTTCATCACATTGTCAACCGAAGTCACCAGCACGTTGCGGTTCGATATTCTGGCGTCAAGCAAACCCATAGCGTAAAATCGATGATGATTGAAAGATTATCCGTTCGCTTTTCTGGAGTGACGAGCAGGCATCTCCGGCATTTTCGGGATATTCGGAGTCGGGCGAACCCAGTCAAGGTCCCCCTTGACCCAGGCATAGACCAGTCCGAGTACAAGAATACCAGCAAAAATCAGCACTTCGACCAGCGCGAAAGTACCAAGCTGTTTGAAAACAGTAGCCCAAGGATAGAGGAAGACGACTTCAACGTCGAAGATGATAAAGATGAGGGCAACGACATAAAAGCGGATATTGAACTTGACCCAGGCGCTACCGACAGCAGCCTCACCGCACTCATAGGTGGAGTTCTTTTCAGGGTTGGGTCTGCTCGGCCTGAGCATTCTCGCCGTCAGGTAACCACCCACGACGAACACAATACCGAGTACGAGAAACACGAATACGGTACCGAAACCGCTTAACGTCTGATCCATGTTCTGTTGTTTGACTTTATTGGTAAAGGGAGTAACAAGCTCCCTTTTCTCTGAAAGGCTTGAAGGGCCTCTAAATTAGGTGCCGCCAATATAAAAAAAGTTTTCTCAATCTTCAGATAAAAAGCTGATTTTTTTCAGGGCAGACCGAATATTGTAGAACCCTCCTGATCCGAAATTTTTAAAACAAAGAATATAAAGAAATGACTTTTATCAAAAAATCAACCAGTCTTGCCAAATATTTTTAACACAACCATTTTGAACAGCCGGATCAGCGCAACCATAGCCAACAGTGTAGCAACAACGAGAATGGCAACATTCACCTGCCATACGCCGATGACTCGCTCCATCGCAGGCCCAAAAAAGGCCGCCAGAACCATCCAGATTATGGGCGTCCAGACAACCCCCAGAACGACCGGAAGCCCCCCTTTCATGAAATTCTTTTTTTGTCTTCGTCCGGAAACAGTTTCATCGCAATCTGATTGTTTTGAGTGAGATTCAAGACTCTGCCAGATTATTACTATACATCACGGCAGCAGCTCGGCAATCTGGGCAGCCACGTCCGGCTCGATCTCCCTGAGCACCTCGTACTCGGCTCGAAGACCGCGCATGTCTCCCCGCGACATATAGTACATGGCCAGCTTGCAGTGCACCTCGACATTGCCGGGCTGAAGCTCGTGCGCCCTGTCGAGCGCTTCGAGCGCCTTTTCGTGCTCACCGAGATCCATGTGGACGTCGGCCAGCACGCACCACGCCTCCACGAAACGGGGGTCTCGGCGCAGCGCATCTTCGAGCACCTTGATGGCCGTTTCTTCCTTGCCCATGGTCAGCAGAACGAAACCGAGATGCCGGTACGCTTCAAGGTTCGACCGGTCGAGTGCAACCGTGAACGCAAGGTCAGTACCCGCGCGCCGGTACTCCCCGTTTGAGAGCAACGCCACCGCGCGCGCATAGCGCACCTTCGCGTCGCGCGACACCGGGCCGGCAAGCTCGTCGAGTATCGAAATCGCCTGGCCGTATTCCTGATTCTCGATACAATCAAGCGCCTGCCGGTACTTCAACTCGTGCTCTGGTGACGTTTTGCTCATCTCCTGACCGGATATATTAGTATTCATGCTCTGCTGTTGTTTTGTTCATTTCCTTGACGCGCCATCGCCGAAAACCTCGCGCTGGACGTCGAGCACCTCGATCTCGTCAACGATCCTCGACGCCAGCCATCCGGCGAACGCCGGTGAATCGTTGACGCAGGGGACATAGTGCTTCCGGGAGGCGGAAGAACGGTCGAGCAGCTTTTTGGCTTCGTAATCGGTCTCGCTGTTGTCGGCAAAATAGCCGAAAGGAAACATCGCCACCGAGCTGAATCCTTCTCGGGCAAACTCGTCGAGCGCCAGTTCGACGGTTTCGGTCGTCCACTCTCCCCCTCTGCTGTGGTTCAGGCATCCAATCTTCACATCCTGAAACACATTGCGGGGATCGGCCATGATTTTTTCTTTCATCAGCCGGAAAAACGCCATCGTCTCGTCGAGGCCGGTAAAAACGGAGGGCTTTTCGCCCTTGCGGTTTTTGACGATGGTGCCGTGAATGACCAGCACAAGTCCTTGCTTCTCCGTCCGTCCCGCCCCGCTCCACGCCGCCGGAATCGACGCGAAGAGGTGATCGAGATAAAGACGATGCAGTTCCTCGTCCTTCCAGAGACCGCGCACCACTCTCACCAGGCCAAGATGATTTTCACCAAAGTGATCGATCACCATCTGGCACGCCGGCCCACACGAAAAGGCAGACTCGACCGGAATCATCGGCACCACGACGATGCCATCTGAACGGCCCCGAAAACGGTCGAGCACCTCTTCGAGGTAAGGCGGCACGAAATAGTAGGCGTCAGCGACATCGATCTGGTCACCCTGTCCGCCAAATCGCGGATCGCGCCGAAGCGCCGCCTCAACGCCAAGCGCCTGGCTGCGATTGATCTCTACGAGGCGGGAGCGGTAGCGGTGCAATTTCCAGTCGAGGTAGTGCCTGGCCGAACGGTAATCGGCAATCATGTAGATCAGCAGCCTGGGAAGCTTGACGATCTTGCGGGTGATAACAAAGAGAATCTTCCGCGAACTTGGCCAGAGTTCGCGCACTGAAAGCTTTTCGACCTCCCCGTATGTCACTAGCACCACGCTGTAACGCCGTTTACTCACAGTGCAAGCCACCATTTGAATTCACCGTACGTCAAGAGAAAACCGATGAGGCTGCCAACAAGCGTCTGCATAAAGTTATGCGCCTTGAGATACATGCGCGACCACATCAGGAGCGGTACGAAACAGAGCAGCACAAGCGCGGGCAGCCCGAAAGAGAGTACGAGAAGCGCAATCGAGGAGGTAAGAGAAAAGAGATGGATGCTGATTTTCCACTGAAGCGTAACCAGCAGAATGAAGACCGTGTTGACTGCGTTGAAAAGCAGAATCGCGGAGAGAAAGCGCGGAGCGTCGAGCTGCTTCATCAGTTCGTACCCAATCAGGTTCACGGCCACCAGCACCAGCAGCGGCAGGAATCGCTGTTCCCGGAAACTGATATTGTAATCGGAGACCCGACCAATCTTCTTGAGTCCGTAAATCAGAAACATCGGCACAATGGTGGCCGAAAGGAACAGCACCAGAAACCAGTCGAGATGACTTGATTTAGCCGAATAACGATACAGAACGATAAGCAGATAGACTGCCGGGGCCACAACGACAGGACTGATGATCCATGAGACCAGAGAGGCGAACCGGCGAGTATCGAGCTGCATTGAAAACAAAACCAGGCAAAATGACGGTGAATAATCCAGATGGCGCACTTCAGGCAGTAATAAAGATAATCCTTTCCCTGAGAAACCGAAAACAAGAGAACGCTGAAGCGAACCCGCTCCTGCCTCGGCCAAGCATTGATTCGCAGATTCACTTTCTCGAAATCGCTATCTAAAACCAGGCAAATCCGTTTTGGTAGCGATCTCGATTTTGGTTGGAACCGCATCCAAAAGGATTTTTCCGCTCATCGGGACAAAATCGGGAAAATTCGATCAAAATCTTTATAATATCGGGAAACCACGTATATTAGCGCTTCATTGAGCGAGAGTGGTGAAATTGGTATACACGCTAGTCTTAGGAACTAGTGCCGTGAGGCGTAAGGGTTCGAGTCCCTTCTCTCGCACTGTTCATTTGTTCATTGGATCTCATGCCAAAGTGGCGGAACTGGTAGACGCGCTGGACTCAAAATCCAGTGGGCGCAAGCTCGTGTGGGTTCGAGTCCCACCTTTGGTACACGGCATTCGATTCTCTTGAATGCCTCCCTTTTTCCCTCCATCAGGGCACTCCTGAAAACTCTGATAGTCGTTAGTATCCCGGATTTCCGGGGCAAACGCAGCAACTGGATAGCGCACAACAGATCAGCAGAAATTTCCTATGCAAAGAATGTACTCTCCGTGGCGCGACGTTTACATGCAGTCGTTCAAGGAAGAAAAACCCTTCACTCCGGAGGAGGGTAAATCGGTGTTCGCCGACATTCCGCCCGAACAGGACGAGGAGCGCTACGTGCTCTACCGCGGCGAATACTGCTTCGCCATCCTGAACCTCTACCCGTACAATTGCGGCCATCTCATGGTCATCCCCTACCTTCAAACTCCCGAATTCGGTGATCTGGACGAGAAAACGATGGTCGAAATTTTCAACCTGTCCAACCTCTGCATGGAGGCGCTGAAGATGACCATAAAGCCACACGGCTTCAACTTCGGCGCAAACCTCGGCAGAGTTGCGGGCGGCAGCATCGACGAGCACATCCACTTCCACATTGTGCCCCGCTGGGAAGGCGACACCAACTTCATGCCGGTGCTCGGCGAAACCAAGGTGCTCAGCAACGACCTGCGCCAGACCTACATCCAGCTCCGCGAGGCGATCAAGAAGCTTCAGAGCAAACAAAAAAAGCCATAGTTCCGGAAGATGGAAACCGTCCCCTGCCCAATCACCGGAAGCAGGGAATTCAAACCCCTCCTGCAAGCACCCGACCGCTTCGACCTGTGCGGCAAGTCGTGGCAGCTTGCGCAATCGACGGAATCCGGCCTCGTGATGCTCAATCCCCGACCTGACCCGAACGAAGTAGCAGCACACTACCCAGCCGAAGCCTACGATCCTTTTCTGTATGATGGAAATGCCCGCACCCTGCGCGATCGCGCTTACCTTTTCGCTGCGTCGCTTCTGCTTGGTCGAAAAGCGCAAATCGTGATGAAAGGATTCGGCAAACCGGCGGAGTCGGCAAAGGTGCTCGAAGTCGGCTGCTCGACCGGACGCCTGCTCCTGCGGATTCACCGCGATTTCGGCGTGCCGCCGGAAAATCTCCGAGGCGTTGAACTCGACTCGCAGGCGGCGGCCAGCGCGAGAAGCGCCGGTCTCGAAGTGTCCGAATCTGACCTGAGCAATGCGAATTTCGACGACCGCCGCTTCGACCGCATCGTCTTCTGGCACGCCCTTGAACACCTGCACCACATCGGCGAAGCGCTCGACCGCGCCCGAAAATTGCTCGCGGAGGAGGGCCAGCTCGTCATAGCCCTGCCGAACATCGAGAGCCGCGACGCCCACCGCTACGGCCCGAACTGGATCGCTCTCGACGCCCCTCGCCACCTCTACCACTTCTCCCCCGACACGCTCGGCAAGCTGCTCGAAAAGCACGGTCTGTCGATTCTCGATATCAGCAGATGGCTCCCCGACACGCTCTACAACGTCTGGTACAGCGAAAAGCTGGATCGCGAGATTAACGGACGAAGGTTCGGCATCGGCGGGATTGTGCGATCATGCATACGCGCTGCCGAATCGCTCGCGGTGGGACGCGATCCGCGACAAGCATCAAGCATGGTGATTCGGGCGGTGATGATGAAATGAAATTTCTATGCTCTTCTGGATACATTCTGACGCAGAAAGGGCGAACACACAGGTCCGCCCCTACAATTCAATCATGCATCACTACCATCTCTCACATCTTCGAGTCCACAGGCTCGATCCTCCCCAGCGCCTTCTCTAGCTCCGCCGAAGCAACGAGGTAGTCGTACACCGCTTGCAGGTAGTTGGTTTTGGCGGTGTCGAGCTGCAACTCGGCATCGGTGAGTTCGAGTCTCGAACCGATGCCTTCGCGCAGGCGGAGCATGGTGATTTTGTAGCTGCGCTCGGCGACGGTGATGGTTTTCAACTGCACGTCGATGCGTTTGCGGGCTTCGACGACGTTGGAGAGGCGCACCTCGACGTCCGCCCTGACCTGCGATTTCAGATCCTCGAAGCGAGTGCGGGTCTGCAATCGCTCGATTTTTGCTTGCTGAATCCTCGCGCTCGTGGCAAAGCCGGAGAAGATCGGCACCGAAAGCTGCAAACCCGCCGTCGATGAAACCGGCCAGCGCGTCGCGTCGAGCGGGATATTGTCGTTGAACTGCGTCTGCGCTTCGAGCTGCCCAAAAGCGCTCAGCACCGGCAGCCCCTCGGAGCGGGCGGCCATCACCTTCGCGTTCTCGGCTTCGGCCTGAAGCGCGAGGCTCCGCACGTCCGGGCGCTTGTCGAGCGCCTCGCTGTACGCCGCCGCAATGCTTTTCGGCAGCTCCAACGGCCGGAACGTCAGCGTGCTCGTCAGCGTCAGCGGCCTCTCCTGATCGACGCCCATGATCCGCTTCAGATTGGTGGCCGCGATGGCCTCGTTATTCTGTGCTCGGATCAGCTCTGGCCTGAGATTCTCGACCGAGAGCCACGCCTTGAGGGTATCGATGTCGGCGGCGACGCCCTGCCGGAAGAGGGCATTCGTGTCCTTGCGAGCATCCTCCCAGCGGGCGATGCTCTGCTCGACCAACTTGCGCTTTTCGGTGGCGATCAGAACGTCGTAATAGGCGCGTCGGATCGAGGTGACTACTTCGGAATTGGTCTGGCGAAAAGACTGGTCACTGATCTGGCGCACCAGCCCGGAAGCCTTGATTCCCGCGAAAGCCGAGAGTTTGAAGATGTTCTGGCTGAGATTGAGCGCCGCGACCGAGGAGTTGTCCGAACTGATCTCAATTGCTTGCGTACCTCCCGTGCCACCGAAAATGCTCGACGGCAGAAACAGCACCGACGGCTTCAGCGATCGGGTGTAAGTCAGGCTTGCAGAAAGATGCGGCAGCACTTCAGCCCACGACTCCCGAACCTTCTCTCCTGCCATCCGCCTGTCCAGCCCCGCAATCTCCAGCTCCCGGTTATGCTGCTCCCCGATCCGCACAGCATCGTCAAGGCTGATAACCAGCGCCTGCTTCCCGGACGGCTCCGGCGCGTCCGCTGCGTGGACGGGGATAGAGCACACGAAAAAGAGAACGAGCAGTGCGATAATTCTGTGCAGGGTCATAGCTGAATCCTGTTTATTGAAAGGTGCTGCAAAATATAGCACCGCCTCCGGCGTGATACAATCAATCCCCGTACCGATCTTTCCACAACCCCTCCAGCCGTTCGCGGATGAACTTTTCGCGGCCTTCGCCGGTGGGGCGGTAGTAGGCTTTTGGCTCCATCTGTTCGGGAAAGTAGTGCTCTTCGACGAAGTGGCCGGGGTAGCTGTGCGGGTAGCGGTAGCCTTCGCCGTAGCCGATCTCTTTCATCAGGTCGGTCGGAGCGTTGCGCAGGTAGAGCGGCGGCACGGCGGAGGCAGCTCCCTTTTTGACGTCCGACAGCGCAGCACCGATCCCCTCGTAGCTCGCGTTCGACTTCGGGCACGAGGCCAGGTAGGTCGCCCCCTGCGCGAGGTTGATGCGCGCTTCGGGCAGGCCGATCAGCTCGACGGCGTGAAACACCGAGACGGCGAGCGTCAGCGCGTAGGGATCGGCGTTGCCGATGTCCTCGCTGGCGAAAATCACCATGCGGCGGGCGATAAACTTCGGGTCTTCGCCGCCGTCGATCATCTTCGCCATCCAGAAGAGCGCCGCGTCGGGGTCGGAGCCGCGCATCGACTTGATGAAGGCCGACACCGTGTCGTAGTGCGCCTCGCCGCCCTTATCATAGGCCGGAGCGCGGTGCTGGAGCGCCTGTTTGAGCAGTTTGCGGTCGATCACCACCGGCGCGGTTCCGCGCGGCACGAGCGGCAGGGCGGCTTCGAGCGCATTGAGCGCCTTGCGCGCGTCACCAGCGGCGTAGGCGAGCAAAAACTCCATGTCGCAAACCTCGATTCCGGCAGCGAAAAGCACCGGATCGTCAGCGATGGCGCGTTCGATCACCTGCCGTACCTCGGCCTCACTGAGCGGTTGAAGAATGTATACCTGCATCCTGCTGAGCAGCGCCCGGTTGACCTCGAACGACGGGTTTTCGGTGGTCGCGCCGATGAGCACGATCAGGCCCTGCTCGATGGCGTGGAGCAGCGTGTCCTGCTGCGCCTTGTTGAAGCGGTGAATTTCGTCGATGAAAAGCAGCGTCTGGCGCCCCTCGATACGGCGCGTCTTGTCGGCAGTGTCGAGCACCCGGCGCACATCCTTGACCCCCGCGTCGGTGGCGGAGAGCTGCTCGAAACGGTAGTTCAGCGACCCGGCACAGATTTCGGCGAGCGTGGTCTTGCCGGAGCCAGGAGGTCCCCAAAAGATCATGGAGGGAATCCGGCCCTCTTCGATATAGCGCCGGATCGGCCCCTCCGCGCCGACGAGGTGCTCCTGGCCGAACAGCTCGTCGATGTGGCGCGGGCGCACCCGTTCGGCAAGTGGCTGGTAAAGCTTCACTGAGTCCCGCTTGCCGGATGGAAGTCCGAACAGGTCGGGCTGATCTGGCGCTTCGATCTTCATGCGAACCCCTGGCCGCTCAGCCACGATTCGGTGATGCGGCTCGGCTCCTGCGACGGCGCGGCAGCCGTTTTCTGCCGGGCAACGTACTTGCCGAGAATGTCGAATTCGAGGTTCACCTGGCTGCCGTTGCCGAGGCCGGTAATGGTCGTGTGGCCGAAGGTGTAGGGAATGATCGCCACCGTGAACAGCCCCGGCTCGACCGAAGCTACCGTGAGGCTCACGCCGTCGATGGCGATGGAACCGGCAGAGATGATCCACTGGTCGAAGCGCGTATCGAACGCCACTGAAATCATTCGGCTGCCGCCCACCTCCTCGATACGCGTCACGCGCCCGACGCCATCGACGTGGCCCAGCACGAAGTGGCCGCCGAGGCGATCCATCGGGCGCACAGCCCGTTCGAGATTGACCGGCGTGCCCGGGCGGAACGAGCCAAGCGTGGTCTTTTTGAGGGTCTCGGCCACCGTATCGACCTCGAACCACCCCGGCCCCACCGCCACCGCCGTCTGGCAAGCACCATTGACGCTCACGCTCTCATCAATCCCGAGATCACCGAACTCCGCCTGCGAAGTGTAGCGCACCTTCAGCCGCATCCCACTCCCCTGCCACGCGGTACTCTCGACCGTTCCCACATCCTTGACGATTCCTGTGAACATATTTTTATTACGATCCTTGATAATAAAGTGATGATACTTCGACAATCCTTAATGAATCGCGGGTGTTCCAATCCGCTGCTCAATACTCTTGAATGGTAGACAAGAATGTCAGTTCTCCTTTGGAATAGTAATAAAAAAGGCGGGGCGGGAAAAACTCCAGACTCCGCCACGTTGCATGATCAGCCTGGCAAACACCGCATCTCAGCGATAGATGACAAAGCCGCCCGGTGGCACGGTGATCTTCACCGCCGAGCCACAGATCGGCGCGACCTCCGCTTCTTCACCCTCCTGCTCCGGCGATGACGAAAAAGCGCAACGCATTGTCTTGCCGGGCGGGTTGAGCTGGTGATCGACCACCACCCACACCGTCAACTCTTTTTCGAGGCTCGTGTTGATGGCACACAGGCACTCCGTCTCGGCGAAAATGCGCGACCAGGCGACCACCCAGCGCATCTGGCCATTCACCGGCTGGGGATAGAAGAAATCGCCCTCGCTGCCCGTCGCCGACACCTGCCGCAGATACTGCCGTCCCCGGCGCAGGGCTATTTCGCCTTTGCGGAACTCCGCCAGCCTGCCCACGAAGCGGTACACCTCGTGTTCTTCGTTGAAGAAGTGGCGGCCCGTGCTTTGCAGCGATCCGAACGGCCCGCCGAACATGCACTCGCGCAGGAACACGTCGCCCCACGAGCGGTCGCCCGTGCGCGGATCGGCGCCGTTGAACGCCTGTTCGGTGCCGTAGTAGATGCAACTGATGCCCTCTGTGGCGAGGTTCAGCCCCAGCGCGGCTTTCAGCAGTTTCCAGCTTTCGGGCGAGTCGCCGCAGAAGCGGTATTTGCGCTGCTCGCCCACCTGGTCGTGGTCATCAATCATGGTGACGATGTGCTTCGAGTACCACTGATGGCTGTTCTTGCCGTCGAGCAGACTGTTACAGAAGAGGTCGAAATACCCCTCCTGCTCGCCGGTTTCGGGGTTGCCCGGACTGCGCCACCCCTTGGCGAGGAATTCGAGCTTGTCGGGCAGGTCGCCGATGCCGAGCGCCGCGTCGAGGCCGGTCACATCGAGAATCTGCATCGCGTAGGAGCGCCCGCCGGTGATTTCGCCGATGATCGGGAAGTTCTCCTTGCCGAGCGTCTGCGCGAACTCGTGGATCCCCAAGGCAAAGTAGCGCACCGCGCCCGGCTCCATGTGCTTGACCGTGTCGAGCCGGAAACCGTCGATGTCAGCATACGCTATCCAGAAGCGATAAACCTTGATAAGGTGATCGAGCGTCGTCGAGGGGCAAAACAGACTGATCCGCCGTTCGAGGTCCCAGCTTTGCGCTGGATCGTCCAGCGCCCAGCCGTGATCGATGTCCTTGAGCGAGCAGAAGTCCCCTTCGAGAAACTCAGGAAAAGCGTCCCAGTTGCGGATTTCGCCCTTCATCGTCCAGGTCACCTCGCTCTGGAACTCGACCGGCCAGATCGCCGCATCCATCGTGATGCCCGAATGGGCTTCCTGGCCACCGCCGAATGGAATCGAACCAGAATCGCCCTGATTCAGCCGGTAGCCCTTGACCGGCCACTGCCGCCCTTCGTAATAAAAATACGGCTGATTGTCCTGATAGCTGAACACGTCACCGGCATGATTGAGAATGATGTCAAGGATCACCCGGATACCGCACTGGTGCGCTTCGGCCACGAACTCGCGAAGCTCTTCGCGCGTGCCGAAGTGCGGATCGACATCGAGAAAGTTCTGGATGCCGTAGCCGTGATAGGAGTCACCGCCCGTCACCTGCTTGAATACCGGGCTGACCCAGATGGCCGTCACGCCAAGTCGCTTCAGGTAGCCGAGTTTGTCGCGCATCCCGGCAATCGTGCCGCCGCACCAACCCCGGCCCGCCTCGAACCACTGCTGCCACTCGGCGTTGTTCGCGTCGGTCTCGATGCGAAACAGCGGGGTCGTACGCGTCTCGCCCGCAACGACCGGATTTCCGCTGACATCGTTGAAGCCGCCATGCTCCCTGCCATCCGAAAAACGGTCGAGTATGAGGAAGTACAGCACCTCATCCTCCCAGGTGGATGGAGATGAATAGTAAGTTTTGCCTGCGGTCAGTTCAGTGAGCTGAATCTCTGCAAGGCTGCGTTCAACCGGCGATAATGCTGGAGAATCGGGATGTGGCATGGATTTGGGGGTTGCGTTATGAGTGAGGAACGCGAAAAACCAAGAGGAAACAATGTGAGAAAAAGATACGAAGTACAGACGTAATACCAGTCAAATCACGGGCGAGATACTGTGGCTGAAATGAAAAATCGGGAAGAAAAACAGAAGCCATGCGGTCACGCGACGACATGGCTTCATAGAGGAAAATGTCAGCAGACAATCAGGCGAGCGCAGCCAGAGCCTTGTCGTAATCCGGCTCCTGCACGATCTCGGGCACCTGCTCAACGTAAAGCACCTTGCCGGAAGCATCGGCAACGATCACCGCGCGGGAGAGCAACCCTTTCAACGGACCATCGGTAATGGTCAGGCCATAATTCTGGCCGAACTCGGGCGAACGGAACACCGACAGGGAAACGACATTTTCGAGCCCCTCAGTCGTACAGAAGCGCCCCTGAGCAAACGGAAGATCGGCGGAAATGCAGAGCACGACAGCATCGCCCCGCTCACCGGCCTCTTTGTTGAAACGCCTCACCGAAGCCGCGCAGACAGCCGTGTCAAGACTCGGAAAGATATTCAGCACGAGCTTCTTGCCAGCAAAATCGGCAGGCGAAACCTCTGAAAGATCGCTTTTTACAAGGGTAAATGCTGGAAGCTGACTGCCGACAGCCGGAAGCTCACCTGCGGTGTGAATGAAATTTCCCTTGAGCGTAATGGTTGCCATAATAAGTCAATGGTTGAGGTTAGATGAAGATTTCAGAAGCAGTTGCACCATAAACCGGAAGCGATGGCGTTCCGTTCCTTGAGAAAAAACAAACAGGATGGAAGAGGAAGATTCGCTTCTCCGTCCCCCTTTCAATTCATCATGTCAACCGACCGGTACCGCCTGGTAATAGCCGTTGCGCCCGATAAGCTCAACGCCGCAACCGAAGAGGCCGGAAACGTTCGATGAGGTCAGCATGGCCTCTTTGTCACCATCGGCCACCACTCGCCCCTTGCGCATGAAGATGACTCGCGTGATCTCCGGTGGTATTTCGTGAATGTGGTGGGTAACGAGAATGAGCTGCGTGCCTTGCTGCATGAGCTTTCGCGCCGTATCGAGGTACTGGAACGAGGACGAAATATCGAGGCCGCTGGTCGGCTCGTCGAGCAGCAGCGCCTCAGGCCCATGCACCAGCGCACGTCCGAGCAGAAATCGCCGTTGCTGGCCGGTGGACATTTTGCCGAAAGACCGGTCAGCGAGTTCTTCGACGCCAAGCTGCCGCATCAGCTCCTCGGCACGGTCAATTTCGGTGGCGCTGAAAAGCTGATGTGGCCACGTATCGATACTCGAGTAGTAGCCTGAAAGCATCACATCCCGCCCCTTGGCATAAACCCCGTAATGCTGTTGCAGATCATGGGAAACAATGCCGAGCCGCGAGCGCAACTCCTCGACGTTCCAGCGGTCGCGACCATAGACCGTCATCCGGCAGTCATCGGCATGAACCGGATAGATTTCGCGAGAGATCAACTTCAGCAGGGTCGTCTTCCCTGAACCGTTCGGCCCAAGAATCGCTGTGTTCTCTCCCTTGCGAATACTCAGGTCAAGCCCGTCAAACACCTGCGTCCCTCCCCGGTAAGCGGTGACATTGCTGAATTCAAAAACGTGATTCACGATGGTGCTTAGTGTATTCTGTTTCACTGACCGCACTGCCGATAGCATTGCCTCGAGTATCAGCTTGCGAAACAAGGTAGCGCATCAGCAGCAGATTTTCAATCGGCATCGGATTGCACAGAGCAAGCTATGGATAGAATACAAATCAACATTGCGTCTCATTTTTTCCAACTGATGAATCACCACCTTAAATGCTATCTTTTAGTGTTATCTACTGCATAGGGTTCAC
The DNA here is from genome assembly GCF_025244685.1 of Chlorobaculum sp. MV4-Y. NCBI lineage: Bacteria > Pseudomonadati > Chlorobiota > Chlorobiia > Chlorobiales > Chlorobiaceae > Chlorobaculum > Chlorobaculum sp. MV4-Y. The sequence continues at coordinate 1,386,842 of NZ_CP104202.1, forward strand.
GTCAACAAATCCCATTGCCTCACATGGGGGCAAAGAAAGATCAAATAGCCGCACAATCATGAAAAACTATTACCGAGTCATGCTGGGAAAAGGCTGCTCTCATGCTGCTAACTGCTTCCATGACGGCTGCATTGGAGCCGATTTTACCATCAACGAGGATTTGACCCGAAAATTGCCCGACCAATGGAAAGATTTCAACAAAACCTATATCCCAGTATTTCTCTCCAGTAATCCCGCAAAATCAAAAATCAGCGCAGGTCTTGCCTGTGGTGCGCTCTGGACAATTGCAAAAGGCATTAAGCAAGGGGATATTGTCCTGAGTCCAGACGGCTCAGGCACCTACAGGTTGGGCGAGGGCTTGGGTGATTATTACTACGCAAAAGGCAATTATCTGCCCCATCGCCGAAAGGTGCGCTGGCTCAATGCCACCATAGACCGTTCGGCAATGAGCGAAGCATTGCAGAACTCTACCGGCTCGATTGGCACTGTCAGTAACATATCCAGCTATCGTGATGAAATCGAAAAGCTTATGGCTGATGCAGAAGCTCCGGTTTCGATACTCACGGGTGACAATACCATTGAAGACCCCTACGCCTTCGCAATGGAAAAACATCTCGAAGCATTTCTTGTGGCGAACTGGAACCAAACTGAGCTCAGCAAAGAGTACTCGATATTTGAAGAAGAGGGTGAGCCTGTTGGACAGCAATATGACACTGATGCCGGAACAATCGATATTCTGGCAATCAGCAAAGACAAGAAAAAACTCTTGGTTGTCGAGCTCAAAAAAGGCAGGGTATCAGATGTCGTTGTCGGACAGGTGCTTCGATACATGGGATACGTAAAAGACCAGATTGCGGAACCGGATCAGACCGTCGAAGGAGCAATCATAGCGATCGATGACGACCAGAAACTCAAATGGGCACTAATGTCTGTTCCATCGATAACCTTTTACCGATACCAGATCAGTTTCAAACTTGTCAAAGGTTGTTGATTTATCAACCGAAGCTAATCATTCTATTGCAGAGGTGATTTTTACAGAAAAACATGACAAGGAAAAGCACATGAATGGCGTCTTAATTTGTGAAATCAAAGTGAAGACGCCTAGTTGCGGATCCATCTAAATGATTAATAGAAAAAAATTTATCGACAGAATCCCGGTTTCTCGATAAAAAAATTGTTGCTTGCAGCAGTTATTTCGAGGTCATAAAAAACGATTAGTAATTTTTATTTGTACCTGATATATTCGCTTCGTACAAATTCGTATATCGATCGAAAAGTGCCCGTATCGCAAGTACTCAAAAAGTTTACCTTTTCTTTTTTTTCAATCATCGTGTCACGGTATGAGAACTACATTCGTACCGCGACACAAAATGTAACCATAGTTCGTCTATGACAGTAAGTGTAGCGCAACTCATCCTCAAGCACATCGAAGAGGATAAATTTCTCGATGCAATCCAGTGTGTGCAGAATGAGATTTTGAAAATTGAAGTGAAACCTGAACTTGTCAGCGCTGACAGGCGGGAAATCAAAAACCTGACAGCAATCATGGAAAAGCTTAGTGAGGCGGCTATGTTCGGCAGCGAGTGGGATGAGGGACGCCGCGCAAAAAAAGCGGCGATCGTCAAACTGCGGAAAGTCAGCGCCACCTGACGATCTGCAATGCCGAACGCCAATGCCGCGAGTCCCGGTCACACACCTTGTTTAATACTATATCGAAGAGCATTCTCGGCGAGCATCTCAGCAGTACTGAATTCTGTAATTCGGACAAGAAATAACGACAGAATTACAGAATTCAGTCAGCAGTTCGTACTTGGCGAAACCTCAGTTCCATTTTCCCATACCTTTAGAGACGCTGTAGCGACCAGCGCCAAGAAAGAAAATGGCGATGGAGCCGAAAAAGTAGAATGCTTGCAGTTCAAGGGCGTAACCACCGTGCTGATCGAGTGCGGTAAGCTGGCCCATGTGGACGAGCCAGACGGCTACGCCCATGAGAAATGCCTCTATGAGCGCCGCAGGACGGGTGTAAATGCCCAACACGATGAGCAGCGGAGCAAACACTTCGCCAACCGGCACGCCCGCAACCAGCCAGACAGGCAGATGCGCAGCCTTGAGTTTGCCCGCAATGAAGCCGTAGCCGTGAATGAGCTTGTACACGCCGTGAAACAGCATAAGGCCCCCGACGCACAAGCGGATCAGGAGCTTGCCAAGATCGTTGTTATTCATGAACCCTCCGGATGAAGTATTGACTCTGCCGCTACTGTTATTGCTTCGGCGGGACTTCTTGCCATTGCTTTTGCTTTTAAAAAATCCGGCCATCAACGTACCGGATATACTTCGAGAAGGAGATCTTCGCCAAACCGCTGGATTGCGCTGAAGCTGAGTTTGACAGCGTAATCGGGACGGGCCACGTCGAGCGCCCCGAAGCTCGCCAGTCCGTCGCCGCCGAACAGCTTGGGAGCGATGAAAATATAGTATTTATCGACGAAACCTGATCTGACCATCGCCGCCGACAACCTGTTCCCCCCTTCGACCATCACTGAGAGCACCCGGCGTTTGTGCAACTCCGCGAATACCTCCCCGAGATCAAGACTGCCTTCGGCCTCACCGACGGTTGCCACCTCGACACCTCGCGCTTCAAGCTGGCTGACAAGAGCGGGATCGGCTTCGTCACGCAGCGCAAAGACGAGCGTTTTCGCCTCGCTGTTGAAAATCCGCGCTTCGACTGGCACCTGAAGCCGCCGGTCAAGCAGCACCCGAAGCGGCTGACGGCCATCGCACAGGCGGACAGTCAGTTCGGAGTCGTCCGCTATAACGGTCGAAGCGCCGCACAACACGGCGTCATACACGCTCCGCAGCCGGTGCACCTCGCGACGCGACGCTTCCCCGGTGATCCATTTCGACGCGCCAAGCGAAGTGGCGATGCGCCCGTCGAGCGTCTGGGCGGTTTTCAGCGCTACGAAGGGGCGGCCCTTGCGATGCGAGGTCATGAACGCCTCGTTGAGCCGCTCGGACTCCGCTTCGAGCACGCCAACCGTCACCTCGATACCCGCGTCACGCAACTTCGTGATGCCCTTGCCTGCCACCTTTTCGTGCGGATCAAGGCAACCGACAACCACGCGCGGTATGCGCTTTTCGATGATCAGGTCAGCACACGGCGGCGTCTTGCCGTAGTGGGAACACGGCTCCAGATTAACGTAAAGCGTCGATTCCCGGAGCAGCGCTTCGTCCTCGACCGATGCGATGGCGTTGACCTCGGCGTGCGGTCCGCCGTACTGCCGGTGCCACCCCTCGCCGATGACGCGCCCGTCATGCACGACCACCGAACCGACCATCGGATTCGGGCTCACGCTGCCCGCGCCGCGCTCGGCCAGTTCAAGGCATCGCCGCATGTAAGTTTCATCCTCCAGACGCGCCGCCACTATCGGATTCGTCACCATTCCCATCTTTCCAATTAACAGTTTACGGCGTTGACCTGCACCAGCTTGATGCCCGACAAACGCAGCAGTTCGGCGATGTGCTCGATCTTGTAGGGCTTGTCGTAGTAGATGGTTTTGATGCCCACGTTGATAAGCACCTTCAGGCAATGAATGCATGGACTGGCAGTGATGTAAATATCTGCATCCTTGATCGATACGCCGTGCTTGGCCGCCTGTGCGATGGCGTTGATCTCGGCGTGAATCGTGTTGACGCAGTTCTCCTCGACCGTGCCGTCGGGGTGGGTGCTGCGGTAGATTTTGCAGTTGGTCTCGTTGCAGTGTGGCAGGCCAGAGGGTGCACCGTTGTAACCGGTCGAGAGAATGTTGTTGTCACGCACGATCACGGCGCCGATATGCCCCCGGGTACAGGTCGCCCGGCGTGAAATGAGGTGCGCGACGCACATGAAATATTCGTGCCACCCGAGCCGCTTTTCTGCCCCATCGCTATCGTGCTGACCAGACGATCCGCAGCAGCAACCACTTTTGCTTTCTTCCTGCATTGCTATCTTGTGTTTAGATTGTTTCAGGAAAATAGAGGAAAGAAAGCGCCTTCGCAACCATTCCAGCCCATGCTCCGCAACTACTTCACGCTTTATCACGCAGCCGCTGAGCTGCACGAACAGCTTGCGGGCGGCTACCTCTTTGAAATCCATTCGCAGCAGAAAAACGAACTCACCCTCGCCTTCGTCACGCCGGAGGGCGAGCATCTGCAACTCATCGTCACGGTCCGATCCCCACATTTCTCGCTCTACACGCGCGAGGGGCTGAACCGCAAAAACCGCAACACGGCGGGTATCATGACCGTGATAAACGAACGGCAGGTGGCTGGCGTGGCGATCTCGCCCGCCGACCGGCAAATCAACTTTTTTCTCGACGACGGCCACACGCTCGTGCTGCGAATGTTCAGCGCCGAAACCAACATGCTGCTCGTGCGCAACGGCGTAATCGTGGATGCCTTCAAGGACAAGCGAAAGCTCGAAAACACACCGTTCGGGGAAACGACTGCCGAAACGCCGTATTTCCGGGCGCTGGAACAGCTCGCCTCCGCCCCGGCGCTTTTCCGGCAAAAGCTCGAAGAGAGCGACAGAACGAAACAGCTCGACCGGCGGCTGCTCGCGATGCTGCCCGGCTTCGACCGCAAGCTCGTCCGTCGGCTTCTGGCGACTGCCGAGGGCGAAGCGCCCGAACAACTCCACGAAGCGTTCGTCGCCCTCTTCTACGACCTCGCCTCGCCAACGCCGTGCGTCATCGAAAACCCTGGAGAGCCGCCCACCTTCTCGCTCTTCGCTCCGGCGGAGAAGGACGAGGCGAGGACCTTTGAGAGCGTTATCGACGCCTTGAATCACTACAGCCGCAAGATGTACCGTTACCTGCACTTGCGGGAACGCGCCGTCGCGATGCGGCGGGAACTGACGGCGAAAATCGGCAAGCTCGAAAAGGAGCTAAACGCCAGCGCCGGGCACGATCCGGAGGAAGTTTCGCAGCGCAACGAGCGTTACGGCCACCTGCTCACCGGCATGATCGGCACCGCCGAGCCTTCGAGCAATACGATCGCAGTGCCGAATTTTTTCGACCCCGGCTCGCCCGACGTGACGATTCCAGTCAAAAAGGGACTCAACCTCCAGGAGAACGCCACGTGGCACTTCACGCAAGCGACGAAAAATCGCAAAAAAGCCGAGATGCAAAAGCTCCGCCACGCGGAACTCCGCACGGAACTGGACACGCTTCGCAAAAAACTCGCAAGGCTCGACGAAGCCGACTCCCCCGACCAATTGCAGCAAGCACTCGAGGCGAGATCACCCTCTGGCAAGACCGCGTCCGGAAAAAACCGGAAAGAGAAGGAGAAGACGCCGCCGTTCAGGACGATACCGATCAGCGACAGAATCACCCTCTACATCGGAAAAAATTCCGCGAACAACGAGAAACTCACCTTCGACTTCGCCAAACCTGACGACATCTGGCTTCATGCCAGAGGCGCGTCAGGCTCGCACTGCGTGCTCAAGGGCGCAGCCATGCACAACACCTCGGAGATCCGCCGCGCCGCCGAAATCGCCGCCTGGCACTCGGCGGCCAAGCACTCCGAATTGGTGCCGGTCATCTGCACACAAAAAAAATACCTCAAAAAAGACCGCAAAACCCCCGGCAACGTCATCATCGAACGGGAGCAGGTGTTCATGGTCAAGCCGATAAAGGAATGATGAATGATGAATTGAAAAAAGCGAGGGAAATCCTTTTTCACTTTTTAATCCCAAAAGTCCCAATTTTCCTAACTCTTTCCCTATTCCCATGAAAACACACAAGCTCGTGATGCCGGAACACCTCAACCATTACGGTTTCCTGTTCGGCGGCAATCTGCTCAAATGGATCGACGAGGTCAGCTATATCGCCGTGACGCTCGACTACCCCGGCTGCAACTTCGTCACGGTTGGCATGGACAACATCAAGTTCAAGAAAAGCATCCGGCAGGGCACCATTCTCTGCTTCGAGTCGAAGAAGAACCATGTCGGCACCACCTCGGTGGAATATATCGTGGATGTGACCCGGGAGGAGATCACCACCGGTAGCAGAGAGCTGGTGTTCACCACTCGGATAACCTTTGTCAGCGTAGATGAAAACGGCAGGAAAAAGCCTATTCCGTCCTGATGAAAATGAAACGGGCCGCGTTGAAGCGGCCCTGAAACAAGCGTGCAGCGAATTTAAAACTTGCCGCCTAAAAGACTGAAGAGAAGAAAAAGAAAAACGAGCGAGGAGACGCCCACATAGAGCTTGTCCTTTTCCTCCCAGAAAGCGAAAACAGTAAACAGCACGTTGGCAACCGGCGTCAGAATAAGCAGGAGCAAGCCAAGCTGGATGATGGCCCGCTTCTGGAATGTCATCAGACCATGAATGACTCCCGGAATAGTGCGCAATGGCGATGAGGAGCCGTGAAAAATATGATATTCGGGCAGTTCGCCGCCGTGGTGAACCAGGAAAAGGATGCCGCCGACCAGCACGATCGATGCAGCAAGAAGCACGCCAACACGCAGAAGATTGCCGATAACGCCCTTCATGCGCAGATCGTTCATTTCGGGTTTGGGGTGTGCGTTCATCTTCAGATCCTCCCGGTTATGCCGTTGAAAATCATTTCGAGGCCGAGCGCGAAAATCACCACCCCGAAAATAATGCGCAGCCATTTCGTTTTGGCGACCATCAAGAGTTTTGCACCGATAAACGAACCGGCAAGAATACCGAGCATGACCGGAAAAGTCAGCCCCGCATTGATATAGCCGCGCTGAAAATAGACGCCGGCGCTGGCGGCGGCGGTCACACCGATCATGAAGTTGCTCGTCGTGCTGGAAACCTTGAAGGGCAGGCGCATAGCGTGATCCATCGCGAGCACCTTGACCGCGCCCGAGCCGATGCCAAGCAGGCCGGAAAGAATTCCCGCAAGCCACATCAGGCCGAAGCCTGCACCGACGTTGTGCACGCTGTAGTGCTTGACGCCTTCTTCGGTAGGATAGCTGCTGTTCAGTTTGAACTTTGTCGCCAGCGGATCGGGGTTGACATCATCGGAGTGATCCTCTTTGGCCTTGGTTGACAGGTATGCCGAATAGAGGAGCACGAGACCGAAAATAATGGCGATGATATTGGTCGCAAGCATACCGGCAAGAAATGCGCCGACCAGAGCGCCGATGGTGGTGGCCACTTCGAGGAACAAACCGATGCGAATATTCGAAAACCCCCCTTGACGTAGGCTGCAGCAGCGCCAGATGAGGTCGCGATGACGGCGACCAGCGAGGTCCCGACGGCATAGCGCAGATCGATGCCAAGTCCAATTGTGAGCAACGGCACGATGACCACTCCACCGCCGAGTCCTGTCAGCGAGCCGAGCATTCCTGCGAACAGGGCCCCGACGCCAACAATCAGTGACAATTCGAGATTATTCATAGAATTGATACTAATGATGGATGAAAAACAAGGGGTAACTGACAAACTATAAGAGATGCGGGAACAACAAAAGATGGAGAAACAAAGAGGACGGATGAAGATTTGACAGGGTCTGGGATGTCGGGCATTAATCTGAAACCTAATACTTAAATCACATGCTTCTTAATTTTAATCATATAACAATATATTTTTATTCTTTTTTTTCACAAGAATCAGAGTTAAAAAACAAAGAAAAAATTTTGGCAACTACCGGTCACGGAGTCCGGCAACGACCTGAATCTTTTCACCTCGCAATTATGGACTGAACTCCAAGTCAAGCAGGCGAACTGGCCGGTGCATGGGTCAATTCACCGCCCCGAATCGCTGGCCGAGCTACTCAGACGGTACATCATGAACAGACCGGTAACTGCCAGTACGACATTGGGCAGCCAGACCGAGATAGCCGGTAACAGCAGACCTCGTTCGGCGATCTTCTCCCCGCCGATCAACAGCACCCAGTAGAGCACGAAAAAGAAAAGCGACAGCGCCGCACCCGCACCGAATCCGCCGCGCCGCGCCATAACGCCAAGCGGTGCGCCAACTACGGCAAACACCAGGCAGGCAAAGGCCAGCGAATATTTCTTGTGATACTCGATCATGTAGTCGCTGAACGCTTTCCGGTTTTGCTGCATCTGCTCGATGCGTAACGACACATTTCCAATCATCGTATCGACAAATTCGATGGCACGGCCAGTCACAGCTGGCGGCAACGTTGATGGCGATAACAAGGCGTCCGCATCACTTCGGTTACGAATCGCCGCCACATCTTTTTTCAACTGCGCTATCTCCTTGTCGATAGAGCTCTCTGCAACCCGGCCTTTCAGACGAAACTCCCTGGCTATAGACAAGAGATCAGCCGCCGACAGCTCCTTGCCACCCCGACGCCGGTTCCCGTCATCGGTGCGTTCGAAGCCATATCCGGTCGCGTCGAAAACATAACGGTTTTTGGCGAAAACCATTTTCCTGTACCTATCCATCGCCGGCAGAGAAAGTTCGTGAATCTGACCATCTTCGAGAGTCAGCACGAGATGACTGTAATCGTGCGAAAACTGGATACGCCCCCTTGCCGCCATGATCACGGTGCGAACATCCGGCCTTCCGCGATCGTAGAGCACGATATCACGAAGCTCTCCAGTTTCGTTGTCAATATCCCGCACCATAATGGAGTAGCCCTGAATCACATCGGAAAAGGCGTTCTTGTCAATACCGAGACCAGGTTTCATGCGGGTTATATCGGCAAACAGGGCATTGGCCTTGTAATTAGCCTCAGGCATCAGAACGTTGTTGAAGCGCTCCATCATAAGCGACAAGGCAAGCGCGGCGAGCAGCACTGGCGCAACAAGCCTATAAATCGAAATGCCGCCTGAGCGCATCACCGTCAACTCCGAGCTGTTGGTCAGGGAACTGAAGGCCATGACTGTCGAAACCAGCACTGCCATCGGCACAGCCAGCCCAACCATCCAGGCCGACTGCAGCGCCACCACTTCGAGTATGATTCTGAAATCGAGCCCCTTGCCTATCAGGCGTTCAAGAAACTGAGTAAGAAAGGAGAGAATGAACACAAACATGATCGTTACAAACGCGAAAAAAAAGGTGCCAAGATGCTCCTTCAGAATGTATCGATCGAAAATTTTCATTAAATGTTTGTTAAACCGTTACTCGCCAAGACCTCTTTCCCGCAAGGCGAACCGCTCACAATATACAGCAGTACGATTTTTCTGCAATAGCGGCCACCGGGCGAACCAGAAGGCATCCGGCAACGCAAAGCTTTGCGCACTGAAGAACCTTGAGTAGATTACGTATAAAAGAGCACATATCTTCATGCCGTCAGCACGAGATGGTTTCCATGGCACCGGCTGGTATCATCAGAACTGAGGATATGTGTTTTCTTCCTGATTACGGTCATCGGCAGAATTAAACAAAAAAAACAGGAGAGGAACCATGGCACCATTTGATTTTGGAGAGAAGGTCGACCCCGCGCATTTTGACAAGCTCATCGCGGAAGGGTATGAAGTCAACACATCAGACTATGTGCAGAAAGGTTGGGAAATGTTCAAAGGGAACATCGGCGAGTTCATCGGTTTCACGCTTATCTGCTTTGCGGCCTCCCTCGTGAGTTCGAAAATGGGCGGTTTCGGCTCGCTGCTCTTTTCAGCCGTGGCCGCGCCGCTCTACGCCGGATACGCCATCGCGGCGTTCAGAATCATGACCGGCCAACAGCTTCAGTTCAGCGACTTTTTCAAGGGATTCAACTATTTCCTGCCGCTCTTTCTCGCCGGGCTGGCAAGCGGCATCCTCGTCGCCATCGGGCTGGTGCTGCTCATCCTGCCAGGCATTTATCTCGCCATCGGCTACATGCTGACAACCTTTCTGGTCATCGATCACGGTATGGAGTTCTGGCAGGCAATGGAGACGAGCCGCAAGATCGTCACGAAAAACTGGTTCGCCTTTTTCGTCTTCGCGCTTGTGCTGTTCCTCGTCAATGTGCTAGGCGCGCTCGCCCTCGGCGTCGGACTGCTGGTTTCGGCGCCGGTAACAGCCTGCGCCACCGCAATTGCGTACAAGGAGATCGTAGGGCTGCACTCGGCAGAGTGGTAAGCAAATTATCTGAACACCATCAACCATTGTCATTCGCAGCGGAACAACCGTAATACGAGTCAGCGCTTTTCTTACGACATATTTCAGAGCCAAAAGGATGTCGTTCACCCGCTGGTGCAAGAGAGCGTTCTAAACTCGTCCATCCGGGATCTGCCTATGCATTCATCGAAACATACATAAAACAAAAAGCCTTACAGTAACGTTCTGTAAGGCTTTCTATCTCTGGTGCACTCGCAAGGACTCGAACCTTGGACCCACTGATTAAGAGTCAGTTGCTCTACCAACTGAGCTACGAGTGCAAATCTTATTTTGCCGGTGCTGCCGGTTGTTCTGCTGGAGCCGCCACAGGCTGAATATTGCCAGTCGGAAGCGACTGCGGAAGATTGTTAGCCGGAAGCGACGCCGGGGCGCTCTTCTGCAGGATGCTGCTGCCTGCGTCCCCCTGATTGCGTGCCGGAAGCGTAAACTGGGCAATGAAGCAAAGCACCATCATGACGCCAGCCAGAATTGCCGAAGTCTTGCTCAGAAAATCACCGGTACGCCTGACGCCGAGAGTCTGCACGGTGCCAAGGCTTGAAATACCGCCAGTCAGACCACTGCCAGCTTTGGGGCTTTGCAACAGCACCGACACGATCAGCAGAAGTGCTGCAAGCAAGGCAAAAATGACGACGAAACCGTTGAGCATGTCCTGCTATCTGATGAAATTTCGGCTAACTATCGTATCTTTCAACAATGTGGGCTTAATTTAGCAACTTTTTCACAATATGCAAGACCCGTTTTCAGGAATTGGCAAAATGCTCATTTTGCTTGGTGCATCGATCGCTGCACTCGGCTTGCTTGTCTTGCTTGTTCAGAAATCGGGAGGAAACGGTTGGTTGGGATGGTTCGGCCACCTGCCGCTCGACCTCCATATCGAAAAAGAGAATTTCCGCCTCTATTTCCCGCTCGGCAGCTCCATCGTACTGTCGATCATCCTGAGCCTCGTCATTGGCCTTATTAACAAATTTTTCAGATAGCATCATTCATGCCAGAATCGACACCCATGAACCAGCGCATCGCCTCACACAGCCGCAAAACTGCTGAAACGGACATTTCTGCCACCGTCAATCTCGATGGTACGGGGAGGTCATCTGTTGAAACCGGCGTGCTCTTTCTCGATCACATGCTGACCAGCTTTAGCCGCCACTCCGGCATCGACGTACAGTTACGGTGCAGCGGCGATCTGGAGGTGGACGACCACCACACCGTCGAAGATGTAGCGCTCGTGCTCGGCAAAGCCATCATGGACGCGCTTGGCGATAAAAAAGGTATCGGACGCTACGGCTGGGCGATCATCCCGATGGACGAGGCACTGGCGCAGTGCTCGATCGACCTCGGTGGCCGTAGCTATTGCGTCTTCAGGGCGGAGTTTTCGCGCCCGGTGATTCAGGGACTTTCAACCGAGATGGTGGAGCACTTCTTTGTTTCGCTCTCGCGGACGATGAATGCGAACCTGCACCTCGCGGTGCTGGAGGGCCGGAATACGCACCATATGATCGAGGCACTCTTCAAGTCACTGGCCTACGCGATGAAGCAGGCCGTGAAAATCGAAGGCACGGAGATCAAATCGACCAAAGGGGTGATGTAAGGCGCAACGGCCACAAACAAAAGAGGCTGCCCGGATTTCCCGAGGCAGCCTCTTTTTTTGCTTTTCAAATCAGCCGGACCTGACCGATCTGCTTGATCCTGTTACTTCGCGAAGGCGACCGAGCGTTTTTCGCGCAGGATGGTCACCTTGATCTGGCCGGGGTATTGCGCCTCCGACTCAATCTTGCTGGCAATGTCGTGGGCAAGCACGTCAGCCTGGGAGTCGCTGACATTGTCACCTTCGACGATCACCCTGATCTCGCGGCCCGCCTGCAAGGCGTAGGTCTTGATGACACCGGGGAAGGTCTTGGCGATCTCTTCGAGGCTTTCGAGCCGCTTGACGTTGCCCTCGGCGGTCACAGCGCCGCGTGCGCCCGGCCTTGAGAGCGAAATAACGTTAGCCGCATCAACCAGGTCGGCGATGGGCGACGCCTTCTCAACCTCACCGTGATGGGCGGCGATTGCATTGAGCACCACCGGCGACATGTTGAATTTCTTGAGAAACTCCATACCAGCCAGCGCATGTGGCATTTCGGTCTCAGGCAGCACCAGACCGATGTCGTGCAAGAGGCCAGCGCGTTTGGCCTGCTTGGCATCGAGCTTCAGTTCGGCGGCCATCAAACCCGCCAGCATGGCCACTTCGCGGCTGTGCTGCAAAAGATTCTGGCCATAGACGGTGTGGAAGCGCATCTTGCCGATGAGGTTGACGATCTCGGCTGGCATGTCGGGAATCTGAAGCGACGAAATCGCCTCTTCGCCGGAGGACATGATAACATCCTCGATCTCTTTCTTCGCGTCCTGGTAGGCCTTTTCGATGGCCACCGGATGGATAATGCCGTCAACAAGCAGCTTCTGCAAAGTGAGCTTGGCCCTTTCACGGCGCAGAGGATCGAAGCAGGAGAGGATGACCACCTCGGGAGTGTCATCGACGATGATATCCACGCCGGTTGCGTTCTCGAACGCCTTGATGTTGCGCCCCTCGCGTCCGATGATACGCCCCTTCAGTTCGTCGCTCTGGATATGCACCACCGACAGGGCGCTCTCGGTAGCCTGCTCGAAGGAGATACGCTGGATAGCGGTGAGCATGATCTTTTCGGCGATCCGGTCAGCCTTCTGCGTGGCCTCTTCGTGAATCTGGTGAACGGTTTCGGCAGCCTCTTCCCTGGCCTTGGCGATCATGTTGTCAATGAGCATCTGACGAGCCTCTTCGGCGGTAAGGTTCGAGATGCTCTCAAGCCGCTGGTTCTGCTCGAAGATGATTTTTTCGAGCTCAGCAGAGCGGTTCTGCACATTCTCGGTCAGATGCTTCAGCTCCTCTCTCTGCTCCTGGAGCTTCTTTTCAGCCTCCTTGACATCCCGCATCTGATTACCCAGGGTCACCTCTTTCTGGCGAATCTGCTTCTGCAGCTGGGCGAACTTGTTGTTTTTGATGGTTACTTCGCTGTCAAACTCACGCTTGCGCTTCTTCCACTCCTGGTTCACCTCGTTGACCTTGAGTTCCTTGTAGTCATTGGCCTCTTTCTGGGCCTCCTGAACGACCTGCACAGCACGTTCTTCGGCTTCGAGCACCTTGGTGGTGCCGATACGTTCCAGAAAGAATCGGCCGATGTAAAAACCGACCGCAAAAAAGACCACGGATGCCGCTATAATGAGAAACAGATTTATGACGATTCCCATTAACTATCCTCCTTTTTCAACCGGCCAAAACAAGACCGGCCTTTCAAAATTGAACAAAAAAAACCGCACCCTCAAGAGATGTGTAAGATTCAAGAACCCGTTTAAACACGGTGGGCGCCTCCTTCAGGTTTTTTGCTTCCAATGCGACGCTTTGGAAAGCGCCGATGCCAGCAGCTCATCACCGCCAGGCAGCAAGGCCTGCAATCAAAATGAAGAGTTTGGCTCCCTGTTCTATCCTGTTAGTTCTTTTACTTACAAAACACCTCTTGCTGTGGTGCGGATATTTCGCTTGCTTTCAATGTAACGCTTTAGTGCAAATTCTGCTCGATAAATTCATTGATATGAGCCATTTTCTGCCTGAGCTGCGACAGCTCCTCCTCCAGTTCGTTCTTTTTTTCAGCAAACTGGATCGCGGCCAAAACGGCCAGCTTTTTCGCTTCCAGATCCGGAGCTTTGGCAGCGAAGCGCCTCATGACGCCATCGACATCTTTTGCCGCTTTTCCGGTCAGTTCGCTGTTCTCTACCCGCAAAGGGTAGCTGTCGCCATACACATTGACGCTGATCTTTTCCATGGACATTAAAATCCGGCTTTCTCTCCCCTCAGTTCCCTCTCGATCTTTTGCAGAATCATCACGAGCTTTTGTTTGATCTGAAGCTTGTCGGCGTAGGAAAATCCTTCGCCGGAAGTCCCCGGCACCTGCACCTCTGCTCCTTCGGTGCCTGGCAGCTTGAATGACCGCAATATGTTCTGAAGGCTCAAAACCTCAGATTTCAACAACTCATTTTCTTTCCGGCACTCGGACAACTGCTCCACAAGCCGCCCCACATTCTTTTCGAGGCCCGCAAGCAACTGATGATCATTATGCTCGTTTGCTGCATCCATAAAACCGGACTGGATCAAACTTGCCGAATTACCGCACCAAGTTCACTTCTGGCATTGTCACTCACCTTGGAGACGACGGCGCTGATCGCCTCTTCGTTCATGGTTCCCGACCGGTCGGCAAGCTCAAGAGAAAGTGCCACGCTTCGCGTTGAGGGTTCTCCCTGAGCTTTTCCTCGGTCGAACACATCGAAAATCCGAACCGACCTGACCAGCGGATCGCTCGCCTTTGCAAGATCGATCAGGCGCTGCGCCGGAATATGACGGGGAAGCACGAATGAAAGATCTCTTTCAACCACGGGGAACTTCGACGGGGGCTCATAGATCACGCCTGACTCAAAACATCGCTCCAGCACCGTAACATCCAGCTCGGCCAGATACACATTCTGATCAAGGCCAAAAGCATCGAGCACTTCCTTGCTGACCTCTTGAACCGTACCCGCCTTCAAAACGGACGTTTTCCCGTTTTCCGTCGAGGTGATTTCAATGCCAATAGTTTGGCTATTATAAATATTGAAAGCTGATTTTTCAAGTAAATTCAGCTTTTCAAGCAACATCTCCACTGCGCCCCTGAGATCGTAAAAATCGACGTTCTCGTCCTGACGGTTCCAGCTTCTGGGTTCACGTCGGCCGGTTATCACCATCGAGAGCAGCTCCTTTTCAAAAAATGCCGAAAGTGGCCCCTCATTGCCGCGCTCGGCCTCCGGCTGCTTCTCAAATCCGTGCGCAACCTCGAAGAGGCGAAGATCGCGATTGCCGTGCCGCATATTGTACCCGACGACTTTGAGCAGAGAGGGGGCAAGGTTCGGACGAAGCACTTCGAGCTCTTCACTGATCGGATTGAGTGCACTAACCGGCATAGAGCTGAAGCACTCCGCCTCGGCTTTCCGGATCAGTGGATTGGTAAGCGCTTCCCTGAAGTTCAGGCCGATCATGATGTTTCGTAGATAATCAGGGAAATATTCTGGCACCTTGCGGCTGACCGGATAGCTGGAAACCATCGCGGATGCAGGCTCCAGATTATTGTACCCGTACAGGCGGGCAACCTCTTCGATCAGGTCGATCTCCTGTTCGATATCGACCCTGAACGAGGGAACAGAAAATGCAATAGAATCAACATCGTCCGACACAGCCCCTTGCGAGACCGCCTTGATGCAGATTTTTTCGAGCAGTCGAACCATCCGGGAAGCGGTGATCGAACTGCCGAGGACAGCATTGACGCGTTTGGGCCGGAGTGACACGATCTTCTGCGCGGTAGGCATACTACCCCACGCCTCGGCAGAATCGACTTTGCCGCCAGCGATTTCAAGAATCATGGCGATGGCGTACTCGGCGGCACGCTTCACGCCGCATGGATCGACACCACGTTCAAAACGATAGGAGGAATCAGAGGAGAGCTGAAGCTGCTTGGCGGTTTTCCTGATCGAGGCCGGGTTGAAGTACGCGGCTTCGAGCAGAATGTCGGTCGTTTTATCGGTGACCGCCGAATAGAAGCCGCCCATCACACCACCGATAGCCACAGGCTCACGCGCGTCACAAATAACCGTCATGCCTGGCTGGAGCTGGTACTCCACATTGTTGAGCGCCATGAACCGGCTATCGGCATCGCTGCGCACGACGATGCGGCTTCCGGCAAGCCGGTGATAGTCGAAAGCGTGCAGCGGCTGGCCGAACGAGTGCAGAATGTAATTGGTAATATCGACGATGTTGTTCTTCGGGCGCAGACCGATCTGCTCGAGGCGCCGGGCCAGCCAGCGCGGTGAAGGCGCGACCGTCACTCCCTTGATGACTGTGGCCGTGTAGTAGGGACAAGCCTCCTCGTCTTGCACCTCCACGAGTCCGCCGCCACGCGTAAACTCGATTACCGGCGCCTGCGGATAAACGATCTCGTGGCAGTCGGCAAGCTCCCGGGCCACGCCGAGATGCGAGAGCGCGTCGGGGCGGTTCGGCGTCACGGCAATGTCGAGCACCGTGTCGGCCTCGAGATAGTTCGCCAGCGGCTTGCCGATCTTGCACGCTTCGTCGAGCACCATCACCCCGGTGTGATCGTCGGACAAGCCAAGCTCGTCGGCAGCGCAGATCATCCCGGATGAGTGCTCGCCACGAATTTTTGCGGGCTTGATCGTGAAGGTTTCACCGGAAACAGTGATCAAGGTCGCGCCGATGGTGGCGACCGGCACCGTCATGCCAGCCTCGACGTTCGGCGCGCCGCAGACGATCTGCCGCAACTCGCCTTCGCCGGTATCGACCATGCAGATGCGCAAGCGATCAGCGTTGGGATGCGGCTTCACCTCGACCACCTTGCCGACAACCACCTTCTCGTCGGGCAGCTTCTGCTCGAAAACCTCTTCAACTTCGAGGCCGACAAAGGTCAGATAATCGACAAGTTCTGCTGTTTCGGATGAAAAAGAAGGGATGAACTCCTTGAGCCAGTTGACGGAGATTTTCATGGGTGGGTATTAGTGCAATGCATTCATGAAAAGCATCTCGGGAAATCGTCAGGAACGATACAGAGACGACGCGAGGCACAGCAGCCAAGCCGCCAGCGATGTCCAGAGATGCCGCAACCTCATAAAAAAAGCTCTGAACCTGCAACAGCACAGAGCTTGATAACCAGCGTATATACTGAACTCACGTCAAAACCGCGAAGTTTATCGGAGCTATGGTGTGACCCCAACGGGATTCGAACCCGTGCTACCACCTTGAAAGGGTGATGACCTAACCACTAGTCGATGGGGCCGTTCAATCCAAAAACGCTTTCCGTTAAATTGCGGAAGCCCATTACAGAACCGGGGTGAATGAGGGGACTCGAACCCCCGACCTCCAGGGCCACAACCTGGCGCTCTAACCACCTGAGCTACAATCACCATGAAAAGCGAAAAATCCTCTTCCTGTATGCCCGACAGGACTCGAACCTGTAACCCTCAGCTTAGAAGGCTGATGCTCTATCCATTGAGCTACGGGCACATAATCCTGTCGCAGCTCTCCATGGTCGGGGCACCGAGACTCGAACTCGGGACCTCCTGCTCCCAAAGCAGGCACGCTACCAGCTGCGCCATGCCCCGTCTTAACGGAAGGCTCATAATATACGACTTGAGCCGAAATCACCAAACAAAATTTTCAGAAACTCTTCACAAAAAAAAACCGAGAGCAAACGGCGCGAAGGTCAGCGGATCAAAAATCGAAACGGTTTATCAGATAATCAGTTACGAGAATCCTCAGCTCTTCGTGATAAATCATCTCTATAGCCTCTCCGGGCGTGACAAGCCGTCGCTGGCGCACATGCATCTCGTCCCACTGCTCAAGCAGGGACTCAACTTCGAGAGGATAAATCTTGACCGAGAAGATGCCCGACGGACGGCGGTATGAGTAGGTACCGATCTCTTCATGCCGAACGGTTCCGATAATACCAGCCTCCTCCCATGCCTCCTTCGCCGCAGATTCGACGGGTGACATACCCTTCTCGATATACCCTTTGGGGATGATCCAGCGCCCGGAACCGCGGGCGGTAATCAGCACAATCTTATCACCGGCAATTGGCAGCACGCCTGACTGTTCCGATATTTTAACCGTTCCGTTGGCCATGATCGCCTGAAAGAAGTAAAACGTTACATAAACAACTCTTCCTATAACGATTGTTATAGAACAAAACCGTGCAAAAGATAAAAGATTTCAGCTTTTTTCCATGACTGTTTCACCATGATGTCACAATGATCTTTTACCATACAAAAGCCTGCAAAAACAGCTCCACCTGCAAGAACGCAATTTCTCCGATTACCTGAACGATGTGTTTTTCACCGACTTCCGAATGATGATAATCTCCTGCAATTGAAGTAAATTGATGCACATATTTCAGTCAATCAAAAGCGACCCTTGACATGAAAGCCATCATTCCCGTTGCCGGCGTCGGAAGCCGTCTTCGTCCGCATACCTTTTCCCAACCGAAAGTGTTGCTCAATGTAGCCGGCAAGCCGATCATCGGTCATATCATGGACAAACTCATCGAATCGGGCATTGATGAGGCCGTGATCATCGTTGGTTATCTGGGGGGAAAAATCGAGGAGTACCTCACTTCACACTATTCAATCAAACTGACCTTTGTCACCCAGGCCGACCAGCTCGGGCTCGCCCATGCAGTCCATATGTGCAGACCGCATGTGATCGATGAAGAGCCACTCTTCATCATCCTCGGAGACACCATTTTCGATGTCGATCTGAAGCCGGTACTCGGAAGCTGCATTTCGACGCTCGGAGTCAAAGAGGTTGAAGATCCGAGGCGCTTCGGGGTGGTGGTCACCGAGGGCGACAAGATCGTAAGGCTCGTGGAAAAGCCGGAGCAACCGGTGAGCAATCTGGCAATCGTCGGCCTCTATTTTGTGCACAGGGCAGGCACGCTTTTCAACAGCATTGATTACATCATAGCCAACGACATCCGCACCAAAGGCGAATTCCAGCTTACCGACGCCCTGCAGCACATGATCGATCTCGGCGAACCCTTTTCAACCTTCCCGGTGCAGGGATGGTACGATTGCGGCAAACCTGAAACGCTGCTCTCAACGAACGAAGTTCTCTTACAGAGGGATACCCGGCAAAAATCACTCCCCGGCTGCATCATCAATCCGCCGGTCTTCATTGCCGACAGCGCCAGCGTCACAAACTCCATCATCGGCCCAAACGCCACAATCGCCGAACATGTCGTCGTCAGGGACTCCATCATCATGAACTCCATCATCGGACGCAAGTCGCAGGTTAGCGACATCATGCTTGACCGTTCGATCGTCGGCAACAATGCCATTGTATCGGCGATGGGACACGAGCTGAACATCGGCGATTATTCGGAAATCAGAATGGGATGAGCGCATGGATAGCGGCCGGAAGGTACTCGCGCCGCTCAGCTCATGAAAAGGTAAGGCTTCCACTCATCGGAGATCGACAGATAGTGCTGACGCATCAGCGTGATATGGCTCGGCCTGACCGGCTTGTTCAGCATGGCCATACCCGCTTCTGATGGAGTGCGGTTTCCCTTTTTCGTATTGCAGGGCTTGCAGGCGGTGATGAGGTTCTCCCAGGTGTCTTCGCCGCCGCGTGATTTCGGAATGACGTGATCGACCGTCAGCGAGTCACTCTTGCAGCCGCAATACTGGCACCTGAACCCGTCCCGCCTGAAAAGGTTTTTACGGTTCAGCACAGCGCCCCGGTAATCGATTCGCACGTAAACCATCAGCCTGACGATGCTCGGCAGCGGAAAGTTCTCCGTCACCGTGCGGATACGGTGCTCCGGATGGCTGGCGACCATCATCGCCTTGCCGCAAAAGAGCAGCAGCACGGCATTGCGAGCATCGCAGATGCTCAGCGGTTCGTAACTCGCGTTGAGTACCAGAACTTTGGATTTTTGCAGAAGCATGGTTGTCTCCGGTTGCAGGACATTTCCGGTTATCAGACCTCCATTTCAGTTATTCATTCTTGAATTGACGGCGCGAGGGCTTGAGCCTCAATGTGCAGAAAAATTCGCAACGGCAAAAGCACCCTCGTGGTTCAGTACCGCCCAGGCACGGTGATGCTTGCGGTCGACACCGTACGAACCGAGTGCGTAACCCCGCTTCCACGGTCCGTCGATGAAGGTTGCGGAACCGCCGATATTGGCATCGACCGCGTTGAGCCACCGCCCGGCAGTGTCTTGCGTCACAAGACCGAACCCGCCGCCGGCAATGGTTTTTTGACGAACCTTTGCCGGGTCATAGCTCATCGACAGTACATACTTATCGGCGTGATCGCTGCCCAACTCGCCAAGTCCGCTAAGTTGAAAAACAGCGCTTGCCGGATTGTTGCCACTATGCCTGGACGGTTTGGCAGCAATCCAGCCGGTGTTGACCACCTTGGTCAGCGCTCGCCCCTTGCCGCCGGTGTCTAGGCTGGCATCTCTCGACGCGCTTGTGTTGACACCATCGAGAATCCACGCTTCGCAACCGTTGAACCGATTCCGCACCACCGAGTAGCCCGCCCCCTGCGGGATAAGGAATCGCCTGCCGTTAAGACTGTAGCTCCAGCTCTCCTTTTTGACAAAACGGAACTGCGGCGTCACGCCGGTGTCCGGACGGCCAACGCCTTGCGGATAGTTGGCGTCGGATTGCCAGTGACCTTGGTCGTCGGCCCAGTAATCGACCGTCACGCTCGGACCATTGATGGTAAATATGTAGTAGCCGACCGTCTGGTGCTCCTGCGAAATCGAAATCTCGCGGTTTTTCTGACCGAACCAGTTGGGGTCGTCAAGGGATTTCGGCGTGTAGAACTTGCTGCTGTTCGATTGCGCGATGAGTTGTTCGACCTTCGATTTGCCGTCGGGACTTGTAATGAGCGAGCGCTGGTGGATGTGGTCATGGCCGCAGATGAAAAGCTGGACACCGTTGCGTTGCAAACTCTCGAAAAACCGGTTCTGCCATTCCGGATGCTCATTGGCGAAGCCGCTAAAAACCGTATCCTGGTGGCTCTCGCCAATCAGCGGCTGGTGCGACAGCACGAAAGCGTGCGGCGCTTTCCGCTTACGCCTGTCGAGCCGGGCGCTGATCCACGGCTGCTGGTCAGCGATGGTGTAGCCGGAGGGGGAGTGCGTCGAATTGGCGACCAGTCGATTCGGTAACGGCCAGTTGTCGATGATGACGAAACGCGCCCTCTCCTCGCCCTCGCCGCAATCGAACGAGTAGCTCAGCCCGTCGAGATCGCGGCTGACTATAACAGGGCTGCTGAAATTGGAGCCGACGGTAAAGAAGTCGCCATTCCCTTTTCTGAAACCGCCGCCGCGAGTCTGAGGATAGCGCTTCCGGAAACCAGGCGCTCCGTATCCGCTCTCTGAGCTTTTTGCCTCATGATTGCCCCGGAAAGCAAAAAACCCGATGCCTGCATCGATCAGCGGTTGAGCAGCCGCGACCCGCTGCTCCTCGGAAATATCCCTGCCGTCGTCGCTCAGATCGCCGACCTCGATGACAAACTTCACGCCAGCATCGATGAACTGCCGGTTCACCTGCTGGATGATCGAAACCGGCACGGTGTGCGGATTCTGCCCCGAAGGATCGGCCGCTGTCCACTGCGTATCCCCCATCACCCCGAACTTCCACGCTTTGGCCCATGCCGCTGTCGGGAGCTGGAGCAGCACGAACAGCGCAAAAACGGTGCTGGTTTTCCTGAACAAGCTACCAATGCTCATCACAGATTATTTGGTAAGGTTTTTCTGCAAAACACCTTGATCACCCGAGAAAATAAACCATTGCCGCCATCCATTGCCACTCAGTATTGTGAACTTCATGCTAACTATTTACCCCTCTTTATCCACATCGTCCACCGGTTCCTGACACAGAAGAATTCACCTAGCCCGCCACATTGAACTTGCATGGCAAATTTCGAATTCGTACATTTATCGTTGATTTTCAGGCATCCCCATTACCTATGGACACGGTGCCAAAAGCTCTCTCGCGGGATTTCGTCCCCGGAGCTTGCCGGAAGGCTTCCCGTGTCCCGTCTGTCCCCAAAGACATTCACCTTCACGAGAATTCCCTCTTGGCAAACCCGCCGGACCCCTGCCGTTCTTGTCGTTCGATTAACAAAAAACCGAAAAGGAAACTATGTCACATTCAAGGTATTACTTTACCTCGGAATCAGTTTCAGAAGGCCATCCGGACAAGGTAGCCGATCAGATCTCCGACGCCGTGCTGGATGAGTTCATCAAGCAAGACCCCAACTCCCGCGTTGCCTGCGAAACCTTCGTCACCACCGGCCAGGTGATCGTCGGCGGCGAAGTGACCACCAAAGGCATCGTCGATGTCCAGACCATCGCCCGCAAGGTTATCACCGACATCGGTTACACCAAGGGTGAATACATGTTTGAAGCCAACTCTTGCGGCATCCTCTCGGCCCTGCACTCGCAGTCGCCCGACATCAACCGCGGCGTTGACCGCAAGGAAGAGATCCAGGACGAGTTCGACCGCGTTGGCGCTGGCGACCAGGGTATGATGTTCGGCTATGCCTGCACCGAAACCCCCGAGCTGATGCCTGCCGCCATCCAGTACGCGCAGGAGCTGGTCAGAAAGCTTGCCGAAATCCGCAAGGAGGGCAAAATCATGACCTACCTCCGCCCCGACGCCAAGAGCCAGGTGACGCTCGAATACGACGGAAACGACAACGTGCTCCGCGTTGACGCCGTGGTCGTCTCGACGCAGCACGATCCCGAACCGGCAGGCATGAGCGAAGCCGAGTTCCAGGCCGTCATCAAGAACGACATCATCGAAAACGTCATCAAGAAGGTGATCCCTGCCGAGCTGATCGACGAGAACACCAAGTTCCACATCAACCCGACCGGCCGCTTTGAAATCGGCGGTCCTCACGGCGACACCGGTCTGACCGGCCGCAAGATCATCGTTGACACCTATGGCGGCGCGGCTCCGCACGGCGGTGGCGCATTCAGCGGCAAAGACCCGTCGAAGGTTGACCGCAGCGCGGCTTACGCAGCCCGCCACGTGGCCAAGAACATCGTTGCCGCAGGTCTGGCCGACAAGTGCACCGTGCAGGTCTCCTACGCCATCGGCGTGGCCCGTCCGGTCTCGATCTACATCAACACCCACGGCACCAGCAAGCACGGCCTCTCCGACGCAGAGATCCAGGAGAAAGCTGAGGCAATCTTCGATCTCCGCCCGCTGGCCATCATCCGCCGCTTCAACCTCGACCGTCCGCACGGCTGGTGCTACCGCGATACGGCAGCCTACGGCCACTTCGGTCGCGAACAGTTTCCGTGGGAAAAGACCGAAAAGGTCGCTGAGCTGAAAGCCGCTCTGGGCCTCTGATCCAAAACCCTCTGAAAGCCTCTGCGGACATGTGTCCCGGAGGCTTCCCCTTATTCTGAAAAAACTGAAAACACGCTGACATCATGACAACAGAAGCAGCAGTGCTCGACTACAAGGTGGCCGATATTTCGCTTGCCGAATGGGGCCGCAAAGAGATCGAAATCGCTGAAAAAGAGATGCCGGGCCTGATGGCTACGCGCAAGAAATACCAAGGCCAGAAACCGCTCGCGGGTGCCCGCATTGCCGGGTCCCTGCACATGACCATCCAGACCGCCGTCCTGATCGAGACGCTCGTCGAACTCGGCGCGGACGTGCGCTGGGCGAGCTGCAACATCTTCTCGACGCAGGATCACGCCGCAGCAGCCATCGCAGCAGCCGGTGTTCCGGTGTTCGCCTGGAAGGGTGAGACCCTCGACGAGTACTGGTGGTGCACCCGCCAGATTCTCGAGTTCGAAGGCGGCCTCGGCCCGAACCTCATCGTCGATGACGGCGGCGACGCAACCCTGATGATCCACCTCGGCTACAAGATCGAGAACGATCCGTCGATGCTCGACAAAACCCCGGGCAACGCCGAAGAGAAAGCGCTCTTCACCCAGCTTAAAGAGGTCTTCGCTGAAGACAACCAGCGCTGGCACAAGGTTGCCGCCGGCATGAAGGGCGTCTCCGAGGAGACCACCACCGGCGTGCATCGCCTGTACCAGATGATGGAGAAGGGCGAGCTGCTCTTCCCAGCCATCAACGTCAACGACTCGGTCACCAAGTCGAAGTTCGACAACCTCTACGGCTGCCGCGAATCGCTCGCCGACGGCATCAAGCGCGCCACGGACGTCATGATCGCTGGTAAAGTGGTCGTCGTGCTCGGCTACGGCGACGTGGGCAAAGGCTGCGCCCACTCGATGCGCACCTATGGCGCTCGCGTGATCGTCACCGAGATTGACCCGATCTGCGCACTGCAGGCTGCCATGGAGGGCTTTGAAGTCACCACGATGGAAGAGGCTGTCAAAGAGGGCAACATCTTCGTCACCACCACCGGCAACAAGGATGTCATCACCCTCGACCACATCAAGCAGATGAGAGACGAGGCAATTGTCTGCAACATCGGCCACTTCGACAACGAGATTCAGGTCGATGCGCTCAACAACTTCAAGGGCGCAACCAGGATCAACATCAAGCCGCAGGTTGACAAGTACGTTTTTGAAAACGGTAACTGCATCTACCTGCTCGCCGAAGGCCGCCTGGTGAACCTCGGCTGCGCCACCGGCCATCCGTCGTTCGTGATGAGCAACTCCTTCACCAACCAGACGCTCGCCCAGATCGAACTCTGGCAGAACGACTACAAGGTTGACGTCTATCGCCTGCCCAAAAAGCTCGACGAAGAGGTGGCTCGCCTGCACCTGGAGCAGATTGGCGTCAAGCTGACCACGCTCACCAAAGAGCAGGCCGACTACATCAGCGTCCCGGTCGAAGGTCCCTACAAGCCGGAACACTACCGTTACTGATCCCCGGTTTTCCGGAAGATCATTGCACAAAAAAAGCAGCCCCGCAAAGGCTGCTTTTTTGTTTAAAAATCGGACAAGATCAGACAAATCAATCAGATCCAATTAAACGCCAGCCAGCCCCCGCCAGCTCATTCCGAGGTTTCCGATGGCCGGGAGCATCACTTCGCGCTTCGCTTTGCAGAATTCGGCATCGTCGATGCTGGCGAGGTTGACCTCGACGTTCGCCATTGCGCTCATCAACCCGGCGACCAGCAGGTAGCGGCCAACAATAACATCGCTCAGAACGGAGGGATTACCGATCTGTTCAAGGCGGTCAGCAAGGGGCAGCATGGCGAGGCAGCGCTTGAAGAGTTCGAACGGTGCCTCCGAGCTTGCCTTGAGCGCAAGCTGGATCGCCGCACGGCGGGCTTCAGCCTCCTCCGGCGTCGATTTCGGCATCTTATAAACCTCCATGATGGTGCCGAACACCTCCATGTCGCGGTCGCCGAGGTTAAGCATCTGGCGGCGAGCGGTTTCGCACTTTTCGAGAATCGAGTGGACTTCATCCGCCACGTCGGCAAACTTCTTCTTGCCAATGGTCAGGTTGCAGACCATCGAAAGCAAGGCGACGCCCTGCGCTGCCGTGACTGCCGCCGCAGCGCCGCCACCGGGAGTGGGGTCAGCACTGGCGAGACTGTCGAGATAGGTGGAGATTGCGCTCCAGCCGAGCGTGCCGTCAGACTTCATGGTGGTAGTTTCGATAAAGTTGCAGGGCGTTGCGCATACACATGGCCACCGTCATGGGGCCGACCCTCGGAATGTAGAGCGAGGCGGCCTCTTTGGCCTCCTGCTCGAAGTTCTGAATGTAGGAGAAGTTCAGGCAGATCACGCCCGGCTTCAGCTCCTCTGCACGAACCTTCTCGAAGTGCTGCGACGGCACGCCGGTGATAACGATGTCCGACTGGCTGAGCGCCTCTTCGCGCGTGACGGGGCGCGATTCGTGATCGGAGCTGTTGACATCGACGACAAAGCCGCCGTTGATATCGAAGGAGTAAACGCGCGCGCCATCATTCGAAAGCATATAGGCGAGCGGCCTTCCGACCACCTCCGAGCGGTTGAAAATGGTGATCTGCTGACCAGCGAAAGGCAAACCGTAGGGTTGATACGCATCGGTCGCTTCAAGCAGCTTGATGATTGCCAGCGGCGTGCAGGGCAGAATCGCCTTGAACTTGCCACCCACATCGTCGAAACGCTCGTTGGCGTAAAGCTTTTCGATCCAGTGCGGCGACAGCCCCTCGACATCCTTGTGTGGCGAAATCAGATCCCTCAGCTCCGCATCGCGCTCGTCGCCCCAGATCGGGTAGTAAACGAAAATGCCGTGGACAGCGCTATTCCGGTTAGCCTCTTCAAGAACGGCTCTCACCGATTCCGGCTCGCACTTCCTGAGGTCGAAATGAATACCTACATCTTCGCATCCGACGCGGGTATAGTCAGCGTAAGTGATCGAGGCGGGATCGTCGGAGGCGAGAATACCAACAATGTTGATCGTGAGCTGCTCCTCGCTGATCTGCCGGCGAACGGCGTCACGAAACGAGGCGGCGACAGGGTTCGGTTCAAGCACTTTCATGGTTCAATAGTAATGCCGGTTCTGTTCACCGATGTTCTGACAGGGCACGAGTACCGGGAATGGAATTTCAAGGAAATGGCGGGCTATGCTCTTGCCGGATGGAATGTTACGGAGTCCGGCTCTTTGCTGGGGCGGCAGGATTCGAACCTGCGGATGTCGGCTCCAAAGGCCGATGCCTTACCACTTGGCGACGCCCCATCGTTCGGGGAAGATCGTTCTGAAAACGGCTTCAATTATACGGATAAATAGCTTAAAACACAAAATGAAGCCGGGATGAAGCGTGAAAAAGAGAGCAGGCTTTTTTACCTTCGTAGTGAAACTTTCACTTTCATGAACGAACCATCAGCCTCGCCCATGACGAAAATCAAGATCTGCGGCATCACCCGCCCCGAAGACGCCCTCGAAGCCTCGCTCTGGGGCGCGGACGCGCTCGGCTTCAACTTCAGCCGGAGCAGCCCGCGCCGCATCGATGCCGACGCCGCCCGCGCCATCGTCGCCCGGCTGCCGCCGCTCGTCAGCGCCGTGGGGGTCTTCGTCGAGCAGTCGCCCGAAGAGGTCGCCGATCTCTGCCGCTTCTGCAACCTTCAGGCGGCGCAGCTCCATTCGGACGAGTACGACGCTGATAAGACGTTGCGGATCGAAGGCGTGCGGGTGATCCGGGTCTTCCGGCCAAGTCCGGGGTTCGAGGTTTCGCAGGTGCGGGAGTTCGCCGATGCAACAGGATGCCGGAGCTTTCTGTTCGACGCCTACAGCCCGGTAATGGCCGGAGGAACCGGTGAGAGCATCAAGGCACAGACTGCCGTGTCACTGTTTGAAGAAACTCGTGATTTCAGCTGGGCGCTGCTTGCGGGCGGATTGAAGCCGGGGAACGTCGGCGACGCCGTGATGCTGGTAAGGCCTTGGGGCGTCGATACGGCCAGCGGCGTCGAGTCGGCGCCCGGCATCAAGGATGCACTGAAGATCAAGCAGTTCGTCGAAGCGGTGCGCAAGGCCGACCGCTCGCTCACGAATTGCTGCTGATGTGCTGAAGCACAATCTCCGCAGCAGTTTGTGGAAGCTCCAGCGTGATGAGATGGCCGCAATCAGGCACACATTCAAAAGTCCCTGAAACGGCCATTTCCTGAAGTTTCCGGGTATTTTCGGGTGTCATGATGACATCGCCGTCACCCGCCACAAAATGGATCGGCAAGCTGACTGAACGAACCATATCGGGAAGCATTGTCGTCGTGTGCATATCGGTAATCTGCCTGGTAGTCTGCTCGATGGCCTCTGATGCACAGAATCCGAGGCTCTCGAAGCCGACCTTGATGTCGTGCATCATGACCGAATTCCGCGAAAGCACGAGGCGGGCGAAGATGTAGGCGGGAAGCCACCAGGTGAGCTTCCGCATCATGATGTTGAAGATGAAAGTGATCGTGGCAGGCGCGGCTTTCGAAATGAATTCGCTGTTCGGAAGATAACCGAAGTTGAAAAACACCATTGACCGGACGCTGTTCGGGTACTTGTTGACATAGTCGAGCGCCACGAACGGTCCGAACGAAAATGCCGCGATATGCAAATCTTTCAACCCGATCGCCCGGATCAGCCCGTCGAGGTCACGCACAAAATCAGCGATCTGATAACGGTTCTCCGGATCGTTTTCCGACCACCCGTGCCCCTTCATGTCGTAGGCGACCGTCCTGTATCCCGCCGCGTTCAGCTCCCGAATGATGCGATGCCACCACATCCACCAGCAATCCCAGCCGTGGATGAGCAGCACGGTACCGCGCGGATTTTCCGGCCCCGAATCGTGATAGTGATGCAGCAGGCCGCCCGCTTTGACGAAATGGCTGTTGCGCATCAGCTCCAGCTCGTATTGAGCCCGGTGCCGTTCGCCCTGGCTCGAAGTTTCGAGCTGATCGAGAAGCTTCTGGCGATAAGCTCTGAATTTTTCAGACGATGGTTCCGGTACGTTATCCATGACTTTTCAAAATGAAGTTCAGAGGAAGAGTACCGTCAACTGTATGTAAAAATCACGATTGCACGCTATTTTGCCATCATGTTTCAGACGTGACGAAGCCCGCGCCATTTTGAGATTTTTTTAGCCGGATCGTTGCCGGAGCCATCCGTTTCAGTGAACAGTTCACGGAAAATGTTGCCGCCCTCGCGCCTGATGATCTCCTGTTGGGCGAGAATCGTTTCAGGCTCGACCCTGAAATGCTTGAGCAGTTCGGAGAACATCTGGATCGAGGTCTCGAACAGCTCGGTCACGGCAGCGTCTGCACCGGCGCGGTAAAAGCGGTTCGTCGATTCGAGTGAACGGGAACGCACAATAATGAAGGCTCCGGGATTGATCTCCCGCACCAGACGGATACACTGCACGGCAGCATCAATTTCCGGAATGCAGATCACCACGGCGCGGGAGTGATCGACGCCAATACGCAACAGTGACTTGCGCTCCGTGCAGTCACCGTAGAAAAGCGGCTCGCCCTGGCGGCGCATCGTCTTGACGGTCTTGCGGTCGGTATCGAGCACCGTATAGGCCAGGTTCGTGGCATTCATCACGGCGGCGATATTCCTGCCGATCAGGCCGAATCCGATAATGGCGGCGTGAATTTCACCCTTGCACGCGATAGGCCCGGCAGCGGCGCGCACAGGCTGTTTCGGCTCTGGTTTGGATGCGAGTGGCATAAAGCCGAGCGCTGGCGCGACCTGGGCAGCAAATTTCGGCGCGGCGGAAATCAGCGCCGGAGTGACAATCATGGTCACAACGATGATGGCAAGCATCGACTGAAACATGTGCTGGTCGAGCAGGCCTGCGCTTTTGGCCGTACCGGCAAGCACGAAGGAGAACTCGCCAATCTGGGCCAGCACCATGCCCGACATGAGGCTGACCCGCAACGAAAAGCCAAGTGCCATCGAAATGCCGGTCATGATCAACCCTTTAACCAGCAGCACCACGAGGGCGATAGCGATGAGCCAAGGCAACTCGATCATGTTCACGTCGAGCAACAGACCGACCGAGACGAAAAAGATGCTGGTCATCGCCTCACGGAAGGGATCGATGGTGCGGCTGATGCGGTGGCTTCCGTCGGTGCTGGCAATCACCATCCCGGCCATAAACGCACCAAGCGCGAGCGAAAGGCCGATCAGCGAGGCGAGCCACGCCGCACCGAAGCAGAGCACCAGGGCGCCAAGCACCAGCACCTCACCCGCGTGCAGCTCGGTGATCACCCTGACGGCTTGGGGCATCAAAAGCCGAAATCCGCCGAACATGCCGATGGCAAAGAGCAGCACGAGCGCGATCTCCTCGAACGACGATTCGAGTGACATAACGGTCCCTCTGGTCAGGAAACTGAATCCGAACATCAACGGCACGATGGCCATGTCCTGAAAGATCAGAATGCCAAGGGCGATCCTGCCATGATCGAAACCAAGTTCACCCCGGTCAGAAAGAATTTTCAGGCACAGAGCTGTACTGCTCACCGAAAACGAAAAGCCGAGCACAAGCGCCTCCTTGCTGCCGATCACCTTGCCGATCGCATCCATCAGCCAGTATGACAGAAGGGCAACGACCAGACCGGTCAGAACAATCTGCGCCGTTCCCCCAAACACGACGATCTTCCGGAGTTTCTTCAGATCATCGACCGAAAACTCCAGCCCGATGGTAAACAGGAGCAGCACAACGCCCATCTCGGCAAGCGTCGAAATCAGACCGCTGTCCCTGATGACATGAAACCCGGTCGGTCCGAGCATGACGCCGGTAAAAATCAGACCGATCACCGGAGGAATCCGGATCTTCTGGAGCACGAGAATGTTGACGATGGCGAGAGTCCCGATCAGGACCAGTTGCCCGAGAAATTCATACTGATGCATGAAACACCTTGTTCAGAACCGATAAAACAGAGAAGAGAATCATGGCAAATCGTTACGCGCACCCCGCAGCCCGGCAGGGTGTTTTTTTGAGAACCCACTATAGTGTAAGAGTAAAATAGCCAGAGAAAAAGCGCAAATGCCTCTGAAATTTTTGGCGTGGCCATTGATAATCCATTGAAAACCATACATTGTACATGAGTTGACAGTTCCTGCGCCGCCCCGGTGAAACCTTGCCGGAGAGAGTGAGACAGGCGACCGACAGCATACCAGAACGCACCCGGAGAGTCGAGACCTTCCGGGCATTACCCGTTCATGCGGATGCATCGATTTGCCGACCGCCGGTTGCAGAGCACTGCCGTTCCTTCACATCAGACCATTTCCTGCAAATGTTCAAACCAAAGCTCTTCACCGTTCTTCCCGAGCTGACCAGAGAGCAGCTCGGCCGTGACATCGTGTCCGGAATTCTCGTCGGCATCGTGGCCCTGCCGCTTGCCATCGCCTTCGCTATCGCCTCTGGCGTCTCGCCCGAAAAGGGCCTCATCAGCGCCGTAGTCGGCGGGTTTTTGATCTCCTTGCTCGGCGGCAGCCGCGTCCAGATCGGCGGTCCGACCGGAGCCTTCATCGTCATTCTCTACGGCATCGTCCAGCAATACGGCGTCAACGGCCTCATGATCGCCACCATCATGGCGGGCGTGATCCTCCTCATCATGGGCTTTTCGCAGCTCGGCTCGCTCATCAAGTTCATCCCCTACCCGGTCATTGTCGGCTTCACCAGCGGCATTGCCATCATCATCTTTTCGAGCGAGGTCAAGGATTTCCTCGGCCTGCAAATGGCCAGCGTACCCGCCGACTTCATCGAAAAGTGGGCCGCCTACTTCAAAGCCCTGCCGACGGCCAGCCCGGAAACGATCATGGTCGGCGCGGCGGCGCTGATGATCATCATCTTCTGGCCGAGAATCTCGCGGAAAATTCCCGGCCCGCTGATCGCCCTCATCGTCACCACGCTGGCCGTGCGGATGCTGCATCTCCCGGTCGATACCATCGAAACGCGCTTCGGCGACATTTCGGCCTCGATTCCCGCGCCGAGCTTTCCGTCGCTCGACATAGCGACCATCCGCCACCTCATCATGCCCGCCACCACCATCGCGATGCTCGGCGCGATCGAGGCGTTGCTCTCGGCGGTGGTAGCCGACGGCATGATCGGTGCACGGCACAAGTCGAACATGGAGCTGGTCGCCGAGGGCGTGGCCAATATCGTTTCGCCGCTCTTTGGCGGCATTCCCGTCACCGGCGCGATTGCCCGCACGGCGACCAACGTCAAGAACGGCGGCCGTACGCCAATCGCAGGCATCGTTCACGCCCTCACGCTCTTGGCGATCATGCTCCTCTTCGGCTCGTGGGCCAAGCTTATTCCGATGCCCACGCTGGCGGCGATTCTGATTGTCGTCGCCTGGAACATGAGTGAGCACCACGTCTTCCGGCAGTTGCTGAAAAGCCCGAAAAGCGACGTGGCCGTGCTGCTCACCACCTTCGGCCTGACGGTGATTTTCGACCTCACCATCGCCATCGAGGTGGGAATGCTGCTCTCGGTCATCCTCTTTATGAAGCGCATGGCCAGCATGAGCAACGTCGGTGTCATCACCAGCGAGCTGAAAGATGCCGAGGACGAGGATGACCCGAACGCCATCGTCACCCGGAGCATCCCTGATGGGGTAGATGTTTTCGAAATCAGCGGCCCATTCTTCTTCGGCGCAGCCTCGAAGTTCAAGGATGCCATGCACGTAGTCGGCAAGGCCCCGTCGATCCGGATTCTCAGGATGCGCAAAGTGATGAGCATCGATGCCACCGGCCTGAACATGCTGCGGGAGCTGGTAAAGGATTGCCGCAAATCCGGCACAAAGCTCATTCTCTCCGGCGTTCACGCCCAGCCGCTCTTTGCAATGCAGCAATACGGTCTCGCGGATGAAATCGGCGAGGAGAACATCTTCGGGAACATCGATGACGCCCTCGACCACGCCCGGAAAATGCTCGGTTTGCCCGCGCAGGGAAGACCTGAAGGCTTTGTCGCAAGTGTTGAAAGGGAAAAGAAAAATAAGGCGGGCAGCATCATTTTATAAATGACTTATAGGCATCAAAGCACCTATAAGTCATTTATAAATAGCAACTTAGAAAAATCGCTCAAATCTTTACTCCTTGGTGCTGTAGGTTCGGATGCTCGCGATCGAATCGATGCTGTAATAGGTGTTAACCGAAGTGTCCGCAGACTCCTCGGTCACCCGCAGAAACAGGTCGCTGATGAACAGTACGGCATTTTCATAGACCGCTCCCTCGTTGATCTGCAGCTTGACCCCTTTCCTAATTTTCCGCGACATGGTTCCGTGCAAAGGCACCGATGCGTATTCAAGCACCTTCTCCCATGTCTGCAATGCACTTCCGGCCATAAAGCCCCCTTTTTTTCATACATTATTGCAAATAATCGACTTATTTTTTTAGACTACATTTAAGCTATATCTTATTTATTAAATAAAACAAACTTTTTCGCGTTAGAAGAAGAGACAGGAAGCAACCGTAATCCAACCGTCCGATAAACATGGAACAAACTCCGTTACGCCCGCTGGGCGAGGTCATGGCAATGATCGAAGCACTCGGCCACGAAGTCACCTACGCCTATGAAGACCTGGTCTTCATCAATCACAACGACTTCCTGCTACAGTTCGACGCCACCGATCCCAACGCGCTCGACCTGTTCTTCAACACCGAGTGCGATACTGCCGAGGCTGACGCCGTCACCGGACGCATGATTCCCGAAGGGATTCAAAAGGGGCTGGTCATCCGCAGAAAAGGGACTTACTCCATGACGGAAGCCGAAGGCGACAGCCTGCAAATCACCTTCAATCCCTGACGGCAACTTCACGCATCGGAACCATTTGTGACTGCATGAAATTATTCCAGAAAAAGGAGGAATGAAACATGCAGAGCTGGTATGACGGGCTGGTCAAACCGAAACTGACACCACCGAAAGGGCTGTTCTGGCCGGTATGGTCGATCCTGTACTTACTCATCGCCATCGCGCTTATCATCTATTTCCGCACACCGGTTAAGCCATTTTTCAGCGTAGCGCTTCCGCTGCTGGCAGTACACTTCGCCGCAGGATTTTCGTGGACGTCGATCTTTTTCGGCAAAAAGAAAATCCTTGCCGCCCTCATCGACCTGCTGTTCATGGATGTGACACTGGTCATCATCATCGGGCTCTTTTTCCTGACAAGCCCTCTGGCAGCAGCTTTGCTCATCCCTTACTGCTGCTGGTGCCTGCTCGCGACCTACCTGAACTGGAGCATCTGGCGTCTCAATCCGTAACAGGAGCCGAGTTAAAACCATTGCGGCATCATTGCCGGATACAGCCGAATCGCTACCTTACAAAAAACCGACAGGAACAGGCTCAATTTCCGGAACTTACAGACCATGAAATACTCCGAAGCAACACAGGGACGAGTGTTCATCATCAGGCTTGAAGATGGCGACATCTTTCACGAAGAGATCGAGCGATTTGCAAAGGAAAAGGGAATCGAGCGGGCTTACCTGAACGTGGTTGGCGGAGCGGACAAGGAGAGCCGGCTGGTCGTCGGCCCGGAGGAGAGCAGGGCGTTACCGGTCAATCCGATGGTGCACGAACTGTACGACGCGCATGAAGTTGTCGGCACAGGAACCCTTTTCCCCGACGACACCGGCGCACCGGTCGTTCACCTGCACATGGCGTGCGGCCGTGAGGAAAACACCGTCACCGGCTGCGTGCGTAACGGCGTCAAGGTGTGGCATGTCATGGAGGTCATCCTCGTCGAGCTGCTCGGTTCGAAAGCCCGCCGCCTGCCCGACAAAGCCACCGGCTTCAAACTGCTGGTGCCGTGAGTGAAAAAATCTGAAAGAACTTGCAGAGTCACCACTACACCCTCAAGCGAACGGATTCTCTTGACAGGGCAATCCAACTGAATCGGCCACGGCTTTCTGCGTAATGGCGCCGTTGTAGACATTCAGCCCCCCCGCGAGACCGGGCATCACCACCATTGCGCTCTCCAACCCGAGATCGGCGAGCCGCCGGACGTAGGGCAGTGTCACGCCGGTCAGCGCTTCGGTGGAGGTTGCGGGATAGGCAGCCGGCATATTGGTTACGCAATAGTGCACGACTCCATGGTCGATGAAGACCGGATCGAGGTGCGAGGTCGGGCGCGAGGTCTCGACGCAACCACCCTGATCGATAGCGATATCAACGATCACCGCCCCCTGCTTCATTGACTGAACCATGCCGCGCGTAACGAGCTTCGGCGCAGTCGCGCCGGGGAGCAGCACCGCGCCGATCAACAGGTCGGTTCCCGGTAACAGCTCTTCGAGATGCTGTTCGTTCGAGTAGATCGTATGCACTTCGGCGGGAAGCTGGGTTTCCAGCTCACGCATCCGGTCGTGGTTGGTCTCCATGACCGTCACCTCCGCGCCGAGTCCCGCAGCAATCCGCGCGGCGCTCATCCCGGCGACGCCGCCGCCAAGCACCAGCACCCTGCCGGGCAGCACGCCTGGCACACCGCAGAGCAGTTTCCCCTCGCCACCGTTGTGTTTTGAGAGGTAGTAGCCGCCCATGAGCACACTCATCTTTCCAGCGACCTCGCTCATCGGCGCCAGCAGCGGCAAACGCCCGCCGACCTCGACGGTCTCATAACCGATCGCGGTAACGCCTGAATCCACAAGCGCTTTGGCAAGACCCGGCACACCGGCGAGGTGCAAATAGGTGAAGATGATCAGATCTTTCCGGAAAAAGCGGTACTCCTCCGCCAGCGGCTCTTTCACCTTGACGACCAGCTCACTCTTCCAGACCTCCTCAGTCGAGGAAGCGAGCACCGCCCCGGCCAGCCGGTACTTCTCGTCGCTGAAGCCGCTCAACTCGCCCGCACCGCACTCGACAACCACGCGATGCCCCGCACCGACGAGCTGCCGCACGCCCGCGGGAGTGCAGGCCACCCTGGTCTCGCGGGTCTTGATTTCCCTTGGAATTCCTATATTCATGGCAGAAAAATGATTAGGGTTATCCGCCTCTCTTTTCAATGTACTGTTTCAGCCTGTTTTCAGGAACAGTGGCAAGTGAAGATGCGGCATGAAAGAATCCTGCACGAAATCCCGAATGATGACTATTCTGCACGAACCTGCATACTGGCTCCTGACGGCGGGATGCCTGTGCATCGCATCGATCCCGGCCCTGATGCGTTCGATTGCCAAAGGAAAAGCCATCGCCATCGTGGCGTTCTGGCTCGCGCTCTGCATCGCGACCATCTGGCAATTCGGCCTGCTGCCGGGTTTGGTTACAACCCTGATTTCGGGCGTCTGGGGGGTGATTCTGCTGGCCGCATCGCTCATCTTTTCGGGCATCAAATCGATGCCGAACCAGCGCTTCGAAGAGCGCTGAAGCCACGTCCGGCCGTCAGCGAGCGACGGAAAACCACGCGGGCACGAAGTGCCATGCGTGCTTCATCTCGCCGTCATGCTCCTTCCAGTCCGGATCGAACCGCGCAACCGTCTCCCAATAGCGGGCGGAGTGATTCATGTGAAGCGTATGGCACAGCTCGTGGATCATGATGTAGCGCACCAGCAGCGGCGGCAGGAAAATCAGTTTCAGATTGAGATTGATGTTGCCCCGTGACGAGCAACTCCCCCACCGGCTCTTCTGCTTTCTCACTGAAACCCCCGAAACCTTGAAGCCGTTGATCGACGCAAGCCTCATGAGCTGCGATCCGAGCTTCAGCTTCGCGCGATGTTTCAGCCACTGTTCAAGCGCCGCAAAGCACATGGCTTGCTCACTGACCGGACCGGAAACCTCCAGCTCGCCTTCGCCCTTTTCTGTGATCGTGATGCGCTGACGTGGCTCGCTGCGATATCTGACCCGCCACGACTCACCGATCCCGGCAAGCTCGATCACTTCGGGCAGCGCCACATCAGCCTTCCCGGATTCGGCTGACCGATGCTTGTCGAAGGTTCGTCGCACCTTCAGGATCCACGCCATCTTGCTCTCAACCAGCGAAGGCACCTTTTTTTTGTCGAACCCGACCGGCACGACTACCGTCAACCCCTCTTCAGGCGACATTTTCAGGCGGGCATACCGCGCCCTTCGACTGACCCTGACGGTATAATTAATGCCGGACGAATTGCCTCGGAATAAGAGAGTGGACATGCTGGCCGGGATGCGATGAATGTTCCGGAGATAGTCATGAAGTATAGCCAGCGAGTGCGAATAAAAAAAGCGGATATCCCCCTCCGACCGGCCCTCCTCCTGAACCTGTCAGGAAGAAAAAACCGGAAATTTCTGCGTTGCACAGGAGTGGGATGGAACGGGATATCCGGGAATGATTCAGGCGAGCGCCTGGCGAAGGTCGGCGACGAGATCCTCCGGATCTTCGATGCCGACCGAGAGGCGAATCACCGAGTCGGTGATTCCCGCCACCAGCCGGTGTTCGCTGCCCATCGAAGCGTGGCTCATGGTCGCCGGATGCTCGATGAGCGACTCGACACCGCCGAGACTTTCGGCCAGCGCGAAAATCCGCGTGCCGCGCAGCACCTGCTCGACCTCTGCCTGCCCGCCTTCCAGCTCAAACGACACCATACCGCCAAAGCCCCGCTGCTGGCGCTTTGCAAGATCGTGCTGTGGATGGCTTTCAAGGCCTGGATAGAAGACGCGCTTCACCTTCGGATGGCTGTCGAGAAACTCCGCGATGATCCGCGCATTGCGCTCGTGCTCCTTCATGCGCGGCACGAGCGTCTTGATGCCGCGCAGCACCAACCAGCAATCAAACGGCTGCGCGCAGGTGCCGAGCGCATTGACGAGGAACTTCAGCTTCTGATCGAGATCAGGATCGTTGGAGAGAATCGCGCCACCGACCACGTCGGAATGGCCGTTGAGATACTTCGTTGTCGAATGAACGACGACATCCGCCCCGAGTTTGAACGGCTGCTGGAGATAGGGCGACAAAAACGTGTTGTCAACGATCGACAGCAATCCCCGCTCTTTCGCGAAGGCTGTCACGGCGGCAATATCGACAAGGTTCAGAAGCGGATTTGAGGGCGTTTCGATCCAGATTGCTCGTGTCTTTTCATTGACATAACCGCCGATGTCCTCAATGTTCCGGAGATTGATGAAATGAACACAAACATTGAAATGCTCGGCGAAAGTACTGAGCAGTCTCGCCGTGCCGCCGTAGCAGTCATCGGTGCAAATAATCTCGTCCCCGGCAGCAAACAGGTGCATCACGGTTGCAATCGCCGCCATGCCGGTCGTCACGGCAACCGCGCCGGAGCACCCTTCGAGGGCAGCGAGGCTGTCTTCGAGTGCTTTTCGGGTCGGGTTGCCGCTTCGCGTGTAATCGAAGCCACGATGCTTGCCGATGTCTTCGAAAACAAAGGTCGAACTCTGGTAGATCGGCGTCATGATAGCGCCATAGGCCTTGTCCGGAGCCACTCCAGCATGGATGGTGTCGGTCTGAAAACTCATAAAGAGGATTTTTCCTGATGATTATCGATTGACGTCTCGCTGCAACTCGGCGTCCATGAAAACAGCAAGCATTTGGAAATTTAATTAACGATTGTTAATTTCAAAATAAAAATACGGCATTTGACACTTATGGTTAAAACGCTACTCCAGAAACAAAAACACTTGATACCCATGTCAGCGCACCCAGCCAGCAATGGAATTCCGATGCCCATCGTCACCCTGAACCGAAGCGTCCTCCTTTCCGGCATCGTGCTCGGTTACATCCTCCAGCAGCCGCTCTTCACGACAGCACTCTTCCTGATCGTACTTCCGGCAGTGCTTTGGGGCCAGAAAGCGAGCCTCATCTACTTTACCGGTTCACGACTTCTCAGAAAGCTGAACCAGAACGCGGAGACCGAAAGCCCCCTCCTGATGCGCTTCAACAACTCCATCGCCGTCATCATGCTCGGCGCGGCGCAGCTCGCGTTCCTCTTCGGCGCAACGCAGGCCGGCTGGCTCATCTCCGGCATGGTCGCCCTCGCCGCGCTCGTAGCCCTCTGCGGCTTCTGCTTCGGCTGCTACCTCTACTTCCAGTTCAACATGCAGCGCTACAAACTGTTCGGCAAAAAAGCCGCCGGCGCGGAGGCATAACAGGGCGAGCATTGAGATTACGAACGCATGACCCGGCAAAGCCCTAAGCTGCCGGGTCATCGCCAAAGACTTCAGATTCAACATATTTTTTGCATCTACCCAGCTGTTCCGAAAATCCCATTCTGAAATCACTCTATGCCTCGCCCCTCCGCAGTTCAGTCAGCAGAACCGTCGTCGAACAGGGATCATGGCACGATTCTCATCGCGGACAGCCAGTACCTGACAACCGCTGCTCTGACCGCGTTGCTTCTGGAGAAAGGATACACGGTAGAGATGGCGGAATCGAGGCACGAGCTGATTGGAAAACTCAAGAGCTGTGAAGTATCGCTGATCATCACAGACTACATCCTGTTCGACTACCGATCAATCAACGACCTGAAGGAAATCATTGCCGGAAAACCGGAAATCCCGGTGCTCGTACTGAGCAATTCGATGAACCAGATGCAGATTCGAGAGTTGAACCAGGCGGGAATCAAAAACATCGCGCTCAAGACCGATGACCGGTCGGAGCTGCTCCAGGGGGTTTCATCGGCGCTGAAAAAGAAAAAAGCCTACACCAGCAGCGTACTCGACATCCTGCTCCATCAGGATCGACCCGCGCAGGATGCCTGCCTGCTCACCACCTCCGAAATCGATATCGTGCGGCTGATCTCGTCTGGCCTCTCCACCAAAGAGATCGCGGCCAAAAAGCATGTCAGCTTCCACACGGTGATGACGCACCGCAAGAACATCTTCCGCAAGCTCGGCGTGTCGAGCAGTCAGGAGATGATGCTGCTCGCCATCAAGGCCGGGCTGATCGACAACATCGAATACCACATCTGACCTCCCCTTTTTACGGTATGAAAAATACCGCTTCAACGGGATTTCATGTCCAGGTCATCTTAACGATTTTGAAGACGATCAAATATCGGTCATCAAACCACTTGCGCCATGGCACGCATCGCGAAAAAACTCACCGACCTGATCGGCAATACGCCGCTTCTGGAACTGGAAAACTTCGGAACTGAAAACCACGCCGTCGGCAGCGTCATCGCCAAGCTCGAATACTTCAATCCCGGCGGCAGCGTCAAGGATCGCATCGGTTTCGCGATGATCGAAGCTGCCGAAAAGGCCGGACTGATCAATGCCGATACGGTCATCATCGAGCCGACCAGCGGCAACACCGGCATCGCGCTCGCCTATATCGCCGCTGCGCGGGGCTACCGGCTGATCCTGACCATGCCGGAGACGATGAGCGTCGAGCGCCGAAACCTGCTCAGGGCGCTGGGCGCGGAGCTGGTGCTGACTCCCGGCCCGGAAGGGATGGGCGGCGCGATCCGCAAGGCTGCCGAACTGAAGGAGAGCACCCCGAACTCCTTCGTGCCGCAGCAGTTCACAAATCCGGCCAACCCGGAGATTCACCGCAGAACAACCGCCGAGGAGATCTGGAGAGACACCGATGGCCAAGTGGACATCTTCGTAGCAGGCATCGGCACCGGCGGCACGATCACCGGCGTGGGCGAGGTGCTCAAGGAGCGCAGTCCGGCGATCAGGATCGTGGCGGTTGAACCGGCGGACTCGCCAGTCATCTCCGGCGGCAAGCCCGGCCCGCACAAGATTCAGGGCATCGGCGCGGGCTTCATCCCCGACATCCTGAACACGGGCGTAATCGACGAGGTCGTGACGGTGAGCAACGAAGATGCATTCCGCACCGGCCAGACGCTCGCCAGAACCGAGGGGCTCGTCGTCGGCATCTCCTCCGGCGCGGCGGCATGGGTGGCGCTGCAACTGGCCAAAAGGCCGGAAAACGCGGGCAAGCGCATCGTCGTCATCCTGCCCGACACCGGCGAGCGCTACCTCTCGACGCTGCTCTACCAGTTCGAGAACGAACCAGTCACCATCTGAGAAACTTTTTTTGACATCAACATCACTGAACACAATGGCAAATCCGAAACAGTACCGTCCCGAAACCCTCGCCCTGCACGCCGGGCAAACCATCGACCCGACCCTGTCGCGCGCCGTGCCGGTCTATCGCACCAGCTCGTACCTCTTCAAAAACACCGAACACGCAGCGAACCTCTTCGCGCTGAAGGAGTTGGGCAACATCTACACGCGCCTGATGAACCCCACCACCGACGTGCTCGAACAGCGCATCACGCAACTCGAAGGGGGCGCGGCGTCGGTCGCCGTCGCCTCCGGCACCTCGGCGATCTTCTATGCCATCATCACGCTGGCCGAAGCGGGCGACAACATCGTGTCGGCCAACAACCTCTACGGCGGCACCTACACACAGTTCGACGCCATTCTGCCAAAGCTCGGCATCACGGTGAAGTTCGTCGATCCGTCCGAT
This sequence comes from Chlorobaculum sp. MV4-Y, assembly GCF_025244685.1. Taxonomy (NCBI): domain Bacteria; kingdom Pseudomonadati; phylum Chlorobiota; class Chlorobiia; order Chlorobiales; family Chlorobiaceae; genus Chlorobaculum; species Chlorobaculum sp. MV4-Y. The sequence goes on from NZ_CP104202.1 coordinate 1,427,340, forward strand.
CCGGCGAACTTCGAAAAGGCGATTGACGACAGAACGCGGGCGGTCTTCATCGAAACCATCGGCAATCCGGTGCTCGACTACACCGACGTCCGCGCCGTGGCCGACGTGGCGCACCGCAACGGCCTGCCGCTCATCGTGGACGCCACCTTCACCACGCCGTACCTGCTGCGCACTATCGACCTCGGCGCGGACATCGTCGTCAACTCACTGACCAAGTGGATCGGCGGCCACGGCACGGGGCTTGGCGGCATCATCACCGACGCCGGGCGCTTCGACTGGAAAGCCGGACGCCACCCGCTCTTCACCGAGCCGGATGCCAACTACCACGGCCTGCGCTGGGCGCTCGACCTGCCGGAGCCGCTCGCGCCAATCACCTTCGCGCTCCGCGTGCGCACCGTGCCGCTCAGGAACCTCGGCGCGGCGATCTCGCCCGACAACTCGTGGATCTTCATCCAGGGCATCGAGACGCTGCCGGTGCGAATGATCCGCCACTGCGAAAACGCGCTGAAGGTGGCCGAGCATCTGAAGAATCACCCAAAGGTTGCCTGGGTGCGCTACCCCGGCTTGGCGGACGACCCGTCGCACGCCCTCGCCTCGCGCGACCTGAAGCACGGCTTCGGCGGCATGGTGGTGTTCGGCGTGAAGGGCGGCTACGACGCGGCAGTGAAGATCATCGACACCATCGACCTCTTCTCGCACCTCGCCAACGTCGGCGACGCCAAGAGCCTGATCCTGCACCCGGCAAGCACCTCGCACAGCCAGATGACCGAGGAGCAACGCATCGCCAGCGGCTTGTCCTCCGACCTCATCCGCCTCTCGATAGGCCTGGAGCATTCCGACGACCTCATCACAGCGCTCGATGACGCACTGGCGGGGGTGTGAATTGGTAGCGGATGATAGACGGAAAACCGGCTGGAAATGCCGGTTTTCTTGTTTTTTGGTGGAATGAGGAAAACGAACTTGCATTCGGATTGTGGCGGCATCAGGACGGACAGCCAAAAACTTAGCACAATCGACCGTCTATACGCCTGCGGCGAGACTAGCTGTACCTGTGTGCACGACGCGAACCGCCTGGGGAGCAACTTGCTGCTCGAAGCGCTGGTCTTCGTCTGGCGCTCCAGCGAGAAGATCAAGAAGGAGCTGAACGCGATTCACCACGAGCGCGACGTCCCCGATTGGGACGACTCCAGCACGTCGAACCCCGAGGAGTGGATTCTTGTGGCGCACAACAAAAAGGAGACGCAGGCGATCATGAACGACTAGTATCACGTCACCGCTATAATGACGGATAAAGATGTTTGAGCTTGATTCGTGAATCTGCCGTGGTGAACCGCCAGTTGATAGTCGCCTCTTTGTTGTTTCGCTCTCGTTGCCATGCGGAGACTTCGCGCTTCACTTCGGCAATTTTCTCGATTCGCCGATTCAGGCACTGACCTGACAGCACTCGAAGCTCAATCTCAGCCATGTTCAGCCAGCTCCCGTGTTTCGGCGTGTAAACGAAGTCGAATCGATCCAGCCAAGCTTTTGCTTTCTCCGGAGCATAGGTCTCGTACAGCGAACCAGGCACGTGGGTGTTGAGATTATCCATGACCAGCGTGATCTTTTCAGCGTGCGTGTACTTGCCCGCGATGTCAGCCAGAAACCTTGAGCAGTCCTGTTTTTCCGGGTTTCGGTGACCTTGACCAGCCGCTTGCCCATCAACGGTTCGGTGGCGATGAAAATATTGCACGTACCATTCCTGACGTACTCGTAATCATATCGGGCGGCTCGCCCTGGTTTGGCAGGAACGGGAATTCTACTTTCGCCAATCAGTTGCTTGGGCGACTCGTCCATGCAGACCACCGGATAGAGCGGATCATAGGGGCGCTTGTACACATCCAGCACCGTTTCCATTTGAGCGACAAATTCGCTGCTTTGCTTTGGCGGGATTACCCAACCAACTTGCTTCCACGGCTTGAGTTCGTTTTTTTAACGTCCGACGGACCGTTTCATAGGAAATCTCTTCGACATAGTTCAGCTCGACGGCTTTATCAGCCAGCAGCCTCAGCGTCCAGCGAGCATGACCTTCCGGGGCCGGTGAGCAGCTCAGGGCAATGAGCCTGGCCTCAAGATCGCCATCGACTTTTTTGGCAAAGACGCGACTCGTTGGTTTGCGAGTCATAACGGCTTCAAGCCCCTCTTCAACGAATCGCTTTTTGACCCGATCGATGGTTTTCATGCTCACGTTCAAAACCCGAGCAATGGTCTCATTGATTGAGCGCACGTGTTGATGCTGTCCTTCGTCGCAAGCCAGCAAAATCAGGGCTGACAAGACGTTTTGAGCTTTCTGCTTGCCTTTGCTGCTGATCGCATCAAGCTCTTCACGCTCTTCTTTGGTCAGGGTAACTTTGTACTTCTTCATCTTCACGATGGTTGGGTTGATCAATGAAGATGAAGGTAATCATTCTATACGACTGTTTCTGCGTGATGCGACACTAGTCGGCATCGTGCGAAGTGACCTGCGCCTCGACCGCGCACAACGCCGCATCGACTTTTTGAAGGAGGAGACCGAAGCCTACTACAAAAAAACGAGAATCACCCAGCAGGTCATCGAACTGCGCAACATCATCAAAGTAGCCAGTCTCATCATCCATAGCGCAATAAAGCGCCGGAAATCACGCGGGAGCACTACACCATCGACTTCCCGAAGAAAGATGACAAGCAATATTTTGCGGACACAATGCTGCGGTCGTTTTAGAAGGTAAAGTGTTAGGTTTATAGCTCCGTAAATAATCTCTTGCATTGAGATGACTGAGAAAGAACATGTCATTCTGAATGAACCAACACAAAATAAAGCCATCTTTTTATGAATGATAAATAAGCTTCCGAATTCATCCTCCGACAAGTCTTGAGGTACTCCCCAGTTATAGGACAGCTATCGAGAGAAAATAAGTTTGTTCATGCGGCTTTCGGAATCAGTCGTTTATTGGCAGAATAGACTTTTGCCGGAACCTGACCATCAAGCGCTTTGTGGCGACGAACCGTGTTGTAGTCGTTGAACCAATGCTTCAGGCCTTTGTAGAGTTCGAGACCATCGGCTGGTGGGTTCAGGTAAATGTACTCATACTTGACGCTCCGCCATAACCGTTCGATGAAGACGTTGTCAATTGCTCGGCCTTTGCCATCCATGGAGAGTGCAGACTTGGACTCTGTGATGACGGCTTCGGCAAAGACCTCGCTGGTGAACTGGCTGCCCTGATCGGTGTTGAGAATCTTGGGTGCCCCGTGCAACCGCACGGCTTCAAGCAAGACCTCGGCACACCATTTGGCATCCATGGTATTCGACACCGACCAGTTCAGCACATAGCGGCTTTTCAGGTCGATGATGGCCATCAGGTACATGAATCCATGGGCCATCGGCACATAGGTGATATCAGTTGCCCAAACATGGTCGCTGTGCTTGATCGCAAGTCCCCGGAGCAGATACGGATAGACCTTATGGCCCGGCGCCGGTTTCGAGGTGTTCGGCTTGGGGCCGATGGCTTCCAGACCCATAAGGCGATAGAGCCGCCGTACCCGTTTGAGGTTGATCTTGTAGCCTTTGTCCATACTCAGCCATTGCCACATACGGTAAACGCCGTAGTATGGCCTCAGCAGGTACTGCTCATCAATCAGCCGCATGAGCTCACGATTCAGCTTCGAGGTCTTTATCGGCTGATAATACAGGCCTGATCGGTGGATCGAAAGCAGGTCGCACTGGCGTTGCATGCTGATACCGCTATGTTCTTTCTCAACCATGGAGCGTCGTTCCGAGAGCGATTTTACGACTGCAATTTTTTTTTGAGCCAGTCGACCTCAACCTTCAATTGGCCGATGGTTTTGTAGAGTTCTTCGCTCTCCTGCTGATAATCCTGCTCGGTTTTCCTAGCCTTTTCACCTTTCGAAAAGACATCGGAGGTCTTGTCGAGGAACTCCCGTTTCCATTGAGTGATCTGGTTCGGATGAAGCTCATGCTTCTGGGCGAGTTCTGCCATGGGAAGCCGTTCACTGAGGGCTTCCAGGACGACCTTTGTTTTGAATTCAGGCGTAAACTTGCGGCGTGTTTGTTTCATAGTGACTGCTGGGTTTTTGTTGATCCAATTTAACCAGCCGTCCTATTTTTGGGGAGTATCTCATCTTGATCATCATGACAAGAAGCATGAGTTTGCTTTCATAGTAAGGCGATACCTTCAAATCGCTGGTGAAATATCATCAAATCAAAGCAAGGAGAGTACTGTGGCAAACTGGAAAAAAGTAAAAGCTTACGCGATAGTTTGGGGATTTCAGGAAAACAAGGGTAAGATAAGGTTCTCTCTTGAAGACGGAGAAGAAGAGGATATTGCTGTAGATTCGACCTCCGAGCTTGCTGCAGTATCGGAACTCCTGCGCAATGAAGATGAAGCTTTCTTCGACACAGAAGGCAAATTTCTGCGAACGGGCTGGGAAATTCCCGGAAGCAAACTCTGAGAGCCATAATTTCAACAAAGCAACGGAGGATGCGAAAATGAAAAAACTTTACGTTCTGACAGTACTTGCTGGTTTGTTTGTTATTTCGGGATGCCGCTCTTTTACTTCTCCTGCCCGTATTCACCAGGTACAACCGAGCACAGGATACTGGATAGACTACGATGCCACGAGACGATGAGCGTTTATGACTGTCAATGACAGCGGAAAAGTGATTATGTTGTCCAAGCCATCGCCAGACGTTGCGCTTGATATAGCACACAAATATCTCGGCAAAATCAACTACAAAGAGATAGGCACAAAAGGAAGTCTCGAACTCGCCGAGAATGTCGTGCAGCTCGGCAAGCGGACATCGACGATAATGTTCTTGCGTGAAAGTCTTTATCGTTTGTCGGAACTTGCAAATGCGGACAAGCTTAATTCGGGAACCATAGAACTTTTCAAACAAGCGATGCAGACCGCTCTTGATGTTGCTAAAGCTGAGGTCATCCAGGCGCAAGCTAACGCTGACAATGCAAAAGCAAGAAAGATCGAAAAATTTACCGAACTCAGTAAAATGGGATTGAGCAACGATCAACTTCGTGATTTGATTCCATGAGGAATGAATTGCATTCTGATGATTTCAAAAGCTTTCTATGCAGACGGCGAGGATATGATTGTATAATTCTTTAGCCATGCGTTTCCGACACAAAAAAAGCCTCCGAATTAGGAGGCTTTTTTTGTATTGAACGAAGCGGCGACGGCAAGATTCGAACTTGCGATAGTTAAAGGTTTTGCAGACCCTGGTTTCAACCGCTCACCCACGTCGCCATTGTTTCGAGCCGCTCGGGCACGAACATCGGGCACAATAAAAGCAATGGATGCGCTGAACGATCACCTCATACCATAGAAATACCGTAAACACGGTAGTCAGGAACCGGTGAATTCTGCTTACTTTGTCCGTAAAACCGCAAACACGACAGAGCATTACAGCCCATGCACTTTGAAACCATCGCCATCCATGACGGCAATACGCCGGAAAGCTGCACCGGATCGGTGACGCCGCCGGTTTACCAAACCTCGACCTTCGCGCGGCCAAGCCTCGACGAGCGGGGCGAATTCTTCTATTCGCGCATCGGCAACCCGACGCGCTCGGCGCTCGAAACGACCCTTGCACTGCTCGAAAACGGCAAACACGCCACGACCTTTGCCTCCGGAGTGGCGGCGATGATGGCCGCGATGCAGGTGCTCAAGCCGGGCGACCATGTCGTCTCCAGCCTCGACGTGTACGGCGGCAGCTACCGCATCTTCGAGCAGCTCATGCGCCCGTGGGGCGTCAAAACCTCCTACGCGGCAAGCGAAGCGACGGAGAGGTATCTCGACTGCATTCGCCCGGAAACCCGCATGATCTGGGTCGAAACGCCATCCAATCCGCTTCTGCAAATCTGCGACATCCGCGCCCTCGCCGCAATCGCCAACGAACGCGGCATCGTGCTCGCGGTCGATAACACCTTCGCCAGCCCGTACTTCCAGCGCCCGCTCGACCTCGGAGCGCACCTCGTCGTGCACAGCACCACCAAGTACCTCGGAGGCCACAGCGACGTCATCGGGGGCGCGGTCATTGCGTCGGACGACAAGCTGCATCTCGCCGTCCGGGACTACCAGGGCGCGGCGGGGGCGATTCCCGGCCCGTGGGACTGCTGGCTGATTTCGCGCGGCATCAAGACGCTGAAAATCCGCATGGAGGAGCACCAGAAGAACGCCCTGCATCTGGCGCGGGTGCTCGAAAAGCATCCGGCGGTAAGCCGCGTGATCTACCCCGGACTGGAGTCTCACCCGCAGCATGAGCTTGCCAAGAGCCAGATGAGCGGCTTCGGCGGGATGCTCACCCTCGCGCTGCACGGCGGGCTTCCGGCGGTGCGGAAGATGATCGGCGCATTGAAACTCTTCGCCATCGCTGACAGCCTCGGTGGCGTAGAGTCACTCGTCGCCTCTCCGGCGCTGATGACCCTCGGCCCGCTGAGTCAGGCGGAGCGCGACCGCCGCGCCTGCACCGACGACCTGATACGCCTCTCGATCGGCCTCGAAAACGCAGAAGATCTCGAAGCGGACCTCCTGCAAGCCCTTGCAACTATCTAAAACCGAACTCAAATGGCCATCATCCCGAATATCACCAGCACCATCGGACACACACCGCTCGTGCGGCTCAACAAGCTCGCAGAGGGCATTGAAGCCGACATTCTCCTCAAGCTCGAATTTTTCAACCCGCTCGGTAGCGTGAAAGACAGGATCGGACGCGCCATGATCGAGGCCGCCGAAGCCGAGGGAAAAATCAACGAAAAGACGCTCATCGTCGAGCCGACCAGCGGCAACACCGGCATCGCACTCGCCTTCGTCTGCGCCCAGCGCGGCTACCGCCTGCTGCTCACGATGCCCGAAACGATGAGCATCGAGCGGCGCAAACTGCTACGCTACCTCGGCGCCGAGCTGGTGCTCACCCCCGGCGCGCAGGGGATGAAGGGAGCAATTGAGGAGGCGGCGCGGATCGTCGAGGCGGAAAAAAACAGCTTCAACCCCGGCCAGTTCAGCAACCCAGCCAACCCCCTGATTCACCAGGCGACCACCGGCCCCGAAATCTGGAGCGACACCGAAGGGCGCGTTGACATGCTCGTGGCGGGCGTCGGCACAGGCGGCACCATCACCGGCACGTCGCGCTTCATCAAGGCGCTGAAGCCCGGCTTCAAGAGCATCGCCGTCGAGCCGAAAGATTCGCCGGTGCTCTCGGGCGGCCAGCCGGGGCCGCACAAAATCCAGGGCATCGGCGCAGGCTTCGTGCCCGAAGCGCTCGACGTGTCGCTGCTCGACGAGGTGGTGACGGTGAGCAACGAGGACGCCATTTCGACCGCCCGGATGCTCGCCGCGCAGGAGGGCATCCTCTGCGGCATCTCCTCCGGCGCGGCAGTTCACGCGGCAATCGAAGTGGCGAAGCGCTCGTCGTCCGCAGGCAAAACCATCGTCGCCATCATCCCGAGCACCGGAGAACGCTACCTCAGCACCGCGCTCTTCGAAGGCATCGAGGCATGAATGGATAATTGATAATTGTAGGGACGGCTCTCATGGCCGTCCTCTTCAAATCCCGCAACGACAAATCACCTCTTTCCCTTTTTGACGCCAGCGCAGAACGTGTATATTTGTTCGTCCGGGTCAGCCCGGAAAATTTTGTCATTTTAGAGGAAACGCACCATGCCAACCATCGCCATAATCCTGAACGGCGAACGCAGAGAGATTCCGGCGGGCGCGACGGTCTCGGAGCTGCTGGTCATCGCGGAAGCGGATCGCCAGCCGGTGGCTGTGGTGGTCAACGAAAATATCGTGCGCCCTGACCAGCGAGACTCGTGTATCTTGCAGGATCAGGATCAGGTCGAAATTCTTGTTTTCGCTGGCGGAGGTTGATCGCCGCCAGATCAAAGTCTGTTATTTCATCCATGGATTCACTTCGCTTAGGCTCATATACCTTCTCATCCCGCCTGATTCTCGGCACCGGCAAATTCAGCAGCACTTCGGCGATGATCGAGGCCGTCCGCGCGTCGGGCACGCAGCTCGTGACGGTCGCCCTGCGGCGCTTCAATCGCGAACAGGCCGAGGATGATCTGTTCGGCCCGCTCTCGGAAATCGAGGGGCTCACGCTGATGCCCAACACCTCCGGCGCGGCCACCGCGCGCGAGGCGGTCAAGGCGGCGCACATTTCGCGCGAACTCTCCGGCAGCCCGTTCATCAAGGTCGAGATTCACCCGAACCCGCACCACCTGATGCCCGACCCGATCGAAACCTACGAGGCGTGCAAGATTCTTGCCACCGAAGGATTCATTGTCATGCCCTACATTCCGGCTGACCCGGTGCTGGCCAAGCGGCTCGAAGAAGTGGGGTGCAGCTCGGTGATGCCGCTCGGCTCGGCCATCGGCAGCGGGCAGGGACTTTCGACCGCCGAGATGGTGCAGCTCATCATCCGCGAGAGCAACATTCCGGTTATCGTGGATGCGGGCCTGCGCTCGCCATCCGAAGCGTGCGCGGCGATGGAGATGGGGTGCGAGGCAGTGCTGGTCAACAGCGCGATTGCCGTCGCCCGCAATCCGGCGGCGATGGCAAGCGCTTTCGCCAAAGCGGTCGAGGCAGGATACGACGCTCGCAATGCCGGACTCATGCCGCGTTCGGGATCGGCGGTCGCCACCAGCCCGCTCACCTCGTTCCTCGGAGGGGCTTCATGACCTGGCTTCCCGCATGGCTGACCGACGAGCGGCTGTCGGCGGACATCGAACCGCTGCTGCGGCAGGAGGAGAGCGAGTCGCTCGAACGGCTGGCCGCCGAAGCGCAGGCGGTGACGCTGCGCCGTTTTGGGCGCATCATTTCGCTCTACGCGCCGCTCTACCTCTCCAACTTCTGTTCGAGCGGCTGCGTCTACTGCGGCTTCGCGTCGGACAGAAGGTCGCCGCGCCGCAAGCTCGATGTCGGCGAAATCGAAAAGGAGCTGCTCGCAATGAAGGCGCTCGGCATCGGCGACGTGCTGCTGCTGACCGGCGAGCGCACCAACTCGGTGGGATTCGACTATCTGCGACGCGCCGTGGAGGTTGCCGCCCGGCACATGCCGCGCGTGGCCGTCGAGGCGTTTCCGATGAGCGTCGCCGAGTATCGCAGCCTGGCCGAGTGCGGCTGCACCGGCATGACGATCTACCAGGAAACTTACGATCCGGACAATTACCGCGAGCTGCACCGCTGGGGCCCGAAGCAGGATTTCCTCGAACGGCTCGAAACGCCGGAACGCGCCATCACCGGCGGCATCCGGAGCGTCGGTATCGGCGCCCTGCTCGGCCTCTCCGAGCCGGTCGGCGAAGCGCTCGCCGTGCTTCGCCACGCGCGGCATCTGTGCAAGACGTACTGGAAGGCGGGCGTCTCGGTCTCGTTCCCCCGCATCCGCCCGCAGGAGGGGGGCTTTCAGCCCAGTTTCACGGTGTCAGATCGCTTTCTTGCACGGATGATCTTCGCGTTCCGCATTGGAATGCCCGATGTCGATCTGGTGCTCTCGACCCGCGAAAGCCCGGCGTTTCGTGACGGCATGGCGGGCCTCGGCATCACCCGCATGAGCGTCGCCAGCCGCACGACCGTGGGCGGCTACGTCAAGGCGGAGACGGCTGGAGCGAGCCAGTTCGAGGTGTGCGACGACCGGAGCGCCGAAGCGTTCTGCGCCGCGTTGCGAGCCAAAAATCTCGATCCGGTGTTCAAAAACTGGGATGCTGCCTACAACAACCCGCTCGCCGCAGAGGAGCGGGCATGAGCCTGACCGACGAGCAACGCCAGCGCTACGCCCGCCACCTCGCGCTACCGGAAGTCGGCGAAGCAGGACAGGAGAAGCTGCTCCGCTCGAAGGTGCTGGTGATCGGCGCGGGCGGCCTCGGCTCCCCCACCGCCTTCTACCTCGCAGCGGCAGGCATCGGTACGATTGGAATTATGGACGGCGACACGGTCGATCTCTCCAACCTGCAACGCCAGATTCTGCACACCACCGCCTCGGTCGGCGCGAACAAAACCACATCGGCACAGGAGCGTCTCGAAGCGCTCGATCCGTCGATCCGCATCGAGCCATACCCGTTCCGCCTGAGCGTTGACAACGCGCCGGAGATTCTCGCCGGATACGACTTCGTCATCGACGCCACGGACAACTTCGACTCGAAATTCCTCATCGCCCGTGCCTGCCACAAAGCCGCAAAACCCTACTCCCACGCCGGAATCCGCAACTTCCACGGCCAGACCATGACCGTCCTCCCCGGCCAGACCGCCTGCTACCGCTGCATCTTCCACGAAGAAGACGCACCGAAAGAGGCCATTCCACAAGGCCCCATCGGCGCACTTCCCGGCGTCATCGGCTCGATTCAGGCCATCGAAGCGATCAAATATTTGCTTGGTATCGGCACACTGCTGACGGACGCGCTGCTGACGTTTGATGCGCTGACGATGAGTTTTCGGAAAGTGACGGTGAGGCGCGATTCGGCGTGTGGGGTTTGTGGGTGAAGGAGGGGAATCGGGAACCTACGATGAGAGGTTTGTTGACTTTTTTGTGAATTTGTTCGAGATATGGATGTATTGGTATATCTATATCAGCGTAGTCTACAATTTCCTTAACACTACCAAAAGGAAAATTTGCTACCGATAAAGGCCTTATTACCCCCAAAGGCTCATTGCTTCGCATGCTTTCTTGAGAAAGCACGCAAAGCTAATCCGAATTTGAACTCTAGAGATACGAATGTGTTCAATCTCTTGTTCGTTTTGCTTTTATTATAAATGCACATACATCTCCAACGATTCTTTGGTAGCCGCATACAGCTGCTCATGACTATTCCTTACTATGTGTTCGTTATAAGCCATCACCTGAGCATGACCTATCGTCCGTCTCTTTTCTTCTACATTATTTTTCCGATCAACCAATAGCAAAGCAATAAATGAAGAAATAGGGTAATAAAATTCCAATCGCTGCGGAGGTTTCTTGGGATCACTCGTACCGTAAGTGTTAATCACAGGCTGATCACCCGTAACAAATTGCTTCGATGATTGGTTTTCGAGCAATACAAACTGGAGGCTGCGTCTATCGGCGTAAAGACTCCAGCCTATATTAGTTGAATAAATATGGCTTAGGATGTTCCATATCTTTTCGAGATTAATATGTTTTGGAGGACTTACGTTAGCGAGAACACTTTTTTTATTTTCTTTGCCCTCATGTATTGAACGCAAAGAAAATATATGAAATCCATAAAGCCTTCGTCTGTTTCAAGAAATTTTATATCGCCGGAGCGGATAGAGTTCAGATGTCTGATAACACTGTCCTCAATTCTACCATGAAATTCCTCTTCAAGGTTGTTTACGGCTTCTTCAATTCTTTCACTTATGTCTGGATTAGTGATCCCTTGGCCTTGAACGAAGTTCCTTAACTCAAATATAAAGTTGAATTGCTTGATCAGGTCCTTGTGTAGCTTTTGAAGGAATGCTGGCGAAGGATCAATCGCGATTTTTTCTATGAAATCGATATCTGCTTGGTTTAGTTCTTTCAGTCTATAGAAGTCTCTCTCATTAGCAATCCCCATTAAGTTCGACTCGAATACATTATTTTCTCTTAGGCAAAATACTTTGTTATCCGTAGCCCAAGGCTTCAAATAATGGCGCCAAACATAATGCTGCTTTCTTTTCTTCATAGCTGATGATTCCTTGCGATAAAAAGTATTTTTGTGGTATAATTGCTTAGCTGATCTAAGTATCTCAGAAAAAGCAAAAAGACTCTTTTGGCATAAAACATGCGCATAGATCAACTCTCCAGCTCAATGCGAAACTTTTTCCCAAGCACCGTAGCAGCGCGAGAAAGCGTTGTCAGGGTCAGGCTGGTGTCAGTTTCGTCGAGCAAACGGTTCAGCGCGGCGCGACTGGTGCGCATTTTTTTGCCATCGCTGATTTTGTAAGCTTTTGCGCCTTCATCTCCTGATCGATCTGCCAAGCGATCACCCGCTTGATTGCTACCGCATTCGCTTCATCAAGGTGCCCTTCCGCTTGAAGAAAATCATCGAAACTGCTGCCGATATGTTCAGCTTTCATCATGTACTCCTGAGTCTTTTCAATGCTATTTGATGGCTAGGCTTTAGATTTAAGTAATTAATTCAAATAAACTTACAAATTATTCTAGATTCTTCGCTTCGCTCAGAATGACAAGAGTGGTGGCCTGTTGTCAAAAATAGCTTATCTTTTTAATCACTGGAATAACAACCCGACAGCAATCACCCACCCACAAACTCCCCGATCACCCGCAAAAACGGCTCCGCGTAACGCTCAAGCTTTACCTCGCCAATCCCTGAAACAGTAAGCATTTCATCGCGCGTCGAAGGCTTGAGGATACTGAGTTCAACGAGAGTCTTATCCGAGAACACTACATACGGCGGCACGCCCTGCTCGTCGGCGAGGCGTTTGCGTAGCGTCCGGAGTTGCTCGAAGAGTTGCTTTTCAGCGTCTGAAAGCGCGTCGAGGCCGCCGCGTTTGGTGGTTGCGGATTTGCCCTTTTTCTCCCTGATCCGCACCAACTCGACACGCTCTTCGCCCCGGAGAATTCTCGCGCCGCTTTCGATCAGGTAGAGCATCGGATACAGCCCCTCGGAGCGGCCAATCGCTTTGCGGGCGAGCAGGTCGTCGATGAGGCGTCGCCAGAACTTCTTGTCGTGCTCCTTGCCAATGCCATAAACCTTGAGGCGGTCGTGGCCGAAATCCTTGATCTTCTGGTTCTTGCTGCCGACGAGGATGTCGATCAGATGTGCCGCGCCGAAGCGTGAGTCGGTGCGGACGATGGCCGAGAGCAGCATCTGCGCCTCGCGGGTGCAGTCGGTCAGCTCGTGCAGACCGAGGCACACGTCGCACGAGGCACAGTTGTCACGCGGATAGGTCTCGCCGAAATAGTCGAGCAGCGTCCGGCGGCGGCAGGCGGTTGACGACGCGAACGACACCACCTTCGAGAGCGAGTCGAGCGCCCGCTGGCGCTCCGCTTCGTCGGTCATCGCGTCAATGAAAAAGCGCACCTTCGGAATGTCGGCTTGCGAAAAGAGCAGGATGCATCGTGCCGCCTCGCCGTCGCGTCCGGCGCGACCCGTCTCCTGATAGTAGCTCTCGATGCTTTTCGGCAAATCGGCGTGGATGACGAAGCGTACGTTCGATTTGTCGATGCCCATACCGAAGGCCACCGTCGCCACGATGAGATCAACCTCGTCACGGATAAACGCATCCTGGTTGTCGTGCCGCTCCCGGTCGTCGAGACCGGCGTGGTACGGCAAAGCGCGAAATCCGCGCTTTTGCAGCATCGCCGCCGTGTCGTTGACGCTCTTGCGGCTCGTGCGGTAGATGATGCCCGGCTGACCAGCAAACTCCTTCAGGATCGAGACAAGCTGCACTTCGCCCGGCTCCTTGAAGCGCACTTCGTAGGTGAGGTTCGGACGGTCGAAGGAGGCTCGGAGCACGAACGGATCGCGCAGGCGGAGCTTCCAGGCGATGTCGTGCTGCACTCGCTCCGTTGCAGTGGCGGTGAAGGCGGCGACCGGAATACCGGGCAAAATTTCGGGAATCGAGGAGAGGGCGAGGTAGTCGGGGCGGAAGTCGTGGCCCCATTCCGAGATGCAGTGCGCCTCGTCGATCACCGCCATGCTGATGCGGCAGCCGCGCAGAATATCGCGGAAATGGTCGAGAGCGAAGCGTTCGGGAGCGACGTAGAGCAGGTCGAGTTCGCCGGATTGCAGCGAGCGGAGCACCGCGGACTGTTCGGCGAACTCAAGCGAGCTGTTCAAGACAGCCGCGCGGATGCCGTTCGATCGCGCCCCGTCAACCTGATCTTTCATGAGCGAAATGAGCGGGCTAACCACTAGCGCCACGCCCGGCATGAGCACCGCCGGAAGCTGGTAGCAGAGCGACTTGCCGCCGCCGGTTGGCATGACGGCGAACACATCCCGACCATCCATCAGCGCCCGGACGATCTGTTCCTGGTTGGGGCGGAACGAACGGAATCCGAAAATCCGGTGCAGCACACCGTCAGGAGATTCGGCACCGGGATGGAAAAATGGGGTACTCATGATTATCAGGGTCAGGAATGAATAGGGCGTCTGAGAATCGAATCTACCTCATGGCTACCCATTTTACAGGCCTCACCCGAATGGTCTGGGGATGACTTTTCAATCGGAGCAAGAAGTGCAGTCGAAATTGTGATCGTCTTGCCAATACTGATGAACGTCACTAAGCCGTCGGGTTCGAACCGGTGAATATGCTCTTTTTGATAGCTGATATTCACAAAAAAGCAAACGCAGTCATTAATCGCGGTTCAAAAGGTCTCAACCACTTATGTGAAGCGACCGTAACCATTGCAAGAGCCACACTCAATCCGTTTTACGCGGCTCACCGGGAGCAATTTTCTGCCGGTACTCGCCAAGAATGGGAAGATCGGCCTCGGGAAAGTCATATGAGCTGGCCTCATCGATTTCGATCCATCGCAGCTCCTCATGCTCACCGGCATCCAGCTCTCCATCGACAATCCTGCAACGAAAAGCGATCAGCCGAAGCGACCGGTCCGGGTAGCTGTGCTCGACCGGAGTAAGGCGCTCGATAATTGCCACCCTTACGCCAAGCTCTTCCAGAAGTTCCCGGTCAAGCGCCGCTGCCTCCGATTCGCCAGCCTCGACCTTGCCACCCGGGAACTCCCATTTCCTTGCAAGATGCTTCCCCTCCGGCCTCCGGGCTATGAGAAACCGGCCATCACGCTCAATGATGGCGCAAACGACGTCGCCGATAAACATTATTTCAGTGACAAGTTATGGAAGGCGCGGTTCGCAAACTGCACTCAAGGCAGGGAAAAAGTAAGGAAAAGTTCTGCCAACAAAGCTTTACCACTACATCAATGGCTCAGTATACCCTGTCAGTTGCTCCCAGATTTCGACTACATCATTCCCTTCGTGCCTGAGGGTATTGGCAAACATTGGTTCATAGCTGTTATGAAGCTGTCTCAGGCGCATAAAGCGACCAGCCAGATCGGATTCCGAAAATTTGTACCTGAGACCAATTCCAGGGCTACCTTCAACCTGGATATCGATCAAGCCAACCTGATGGCCATATTGCGACCATGCCATCTTGACCAAAGTCTCAAAGTCGTTCATTGCACCAACTCCATTAGTGTGTCAAATCCCGATAGAACACAACGTCGTCTGCGACATTATTCTCGATGTTGCTGTCTTCATCTGGTTTATAGGATGAAGCATCCTGTTTGATGACGCGCAGGGTGAAAAGGCGTTTGGCATTGCCCGGCAGATTGACGGATGCCCAGCCACCAAAGTCAGGAATCTGGTAAACGGCATTGAGCTCTATGGAGTCGCCCGCCTTGAGGTTGTTGAAAGACCTGGAAACAAGAATGTCCGAAACTCCCGTTTTCGCGTAGGAATACTGTGGAGCATAACTCAGATTCATAATCAGCTCAGCCACCGATGCTGTCTTGCAACTGCTTTTGCCCACGTTTGTTACCGTGCCGGTAATATTGAGCCTTCCGTTATCAGCTTTGACCAGGGTGAGATTTGCTTCCAGATCAGCAGCCAGCGTGACTCTCGGATACTTGTAGATGCTCAGAGGTGCCTTGTTCTGAAGCGGCTCATACATTACCTGAGCCTGAGCCATCCAATTGAAGGTCAACAGAACGATACCGCACGCGATGGTCAGGGCGAAAATTTTTGATGGATTCATCATGAATCTCCGATACTGAGTTAGGTAACTACTTTTTTCAAGGTATCGATTTTCAATGAAATTCACCCGGTACGCCAAGACAGTGAGGCACTGTTAAGCAACAAAAAAAGCAAGCCCTCGTACTGACGGACCTGCCTGAATAGTTGTAACTTGTGGAGATGGCGGGACTTGAACCCGCGTCCAGAACACTGCTCGATGCAGTCACCACACTCATCTCTGGTGGTTGGGTTTTCGTGGTCCGGTTACACCGCCAGCAGCGTTCGTCCCCTTATCCCGATTGGTTACCCGCACACCCCCTCGGGCTTGAATGTACGGAGCTTACTTGCGCGAACCCATAGGCTCAAGCGCGGGTTATGCCATCCGGCGGCTTCAGAGTAAGCACATTCACCGCAGGACGATGGCGTCTAAATTAACTTGTGCTAATCAGGCAGCCATTGCATACGAATAATCGTCTGCATCTATTGGTACATAGACTTGTTTAACGAGTCCGTCCATGCTGAAACTCGGAGTGCAACGACATCTCACACCTATCCTGTCGATAGCCTGTCATCCCCAGTAGGTCAAAGAACAATTGTGCTCAGGAGTAGATACCATTTTCTCCTGATATTGACAACAAGCGGAATCTGAGAAGAGTTCCGGCGAACATTGCAAAAATCAGTTCATGCCCGGAAGCTCCGGCGAGTTGGCAACATAGCAGTAATCGCCACCTTTGGAGCGCACGGTGCGGCTCCACATGCGTTCGTATTCATCCGTGAATACCTGCTCGCTCGATGCATCGGCGGTGTACCACGAGCCATCTTCGAACTCCTTTTCGAGCTGCCCCGCGCTCCATCCAGCATAACCGAGAAAAAAGCGCACCTCGGACGGTTTGATGACGCCGGTATTGATGAGATAGCTGAGCTGCTCCTTGTCGCCTCCCCAGAAAAGGCCCGGAATCACTTCGACAGCCCCATCAATCACATCACCCCGCGTGTGCAGAAAATGCACTGTATCAACCTGCACCGGACCGCCCATGTGCAACGGCTCATCAATCTCGTCAAATCCGCTGATGGCTTCACACACCTTGAACTCCATCGGCTTGTTCAGAATGAAACCGATCGAACCCTCTTCGTTGTGTTCGCACATGAGAAGCACCGTCCGCTTGAAATTGGATTCAAGCAGATTCGCCGAAGCCAGCAGGAGCTTGCCCGGCTTTAATATTTCAAATTCGTTTGTCATGTGTCACGTTTTTTGCTGCAACCAGTCGAGCACCTCTGCTGCGTGCGTTTCAGGTTTAACCTTTGGCCACACCTTTTCGATGGTGCCCTGTTCATCAATCAGATAGGTGACCCGGTTCGTCCCCATGTACTCTCTGCCCATGAACTTTTTCAGTCCCCAGACTCCGTATGCTTCGACGATTTTTTTCTCATCATCAACCAGGAGCGTGAACGGCAATTCATACTTGTCAGCGAATTTACGATGAGCTTTCTGCCCATCGACGCTCACCCCGAGCACCACTGCATCTACCTTTTCAAAGTTAGGCAAATTGTCACGAAAAGCACAAGCCTCCTTGGTGCAACCCGGCGTATCGTCCTTCGGGTAAAAGTAGAGAACAACCTTTCTGCCTATGTAGTCGCGAAGGGAAACTTCCTTCCCATCCTGGTCTTTCGCGGTGAATTCCGGAGCCTTCTGGCCCGCCTGCAATAGTGCCATGACTGGTGATTTATAATTACATTTTCATCGAGTTTTCAGCATCGGGAACTCATATCCGCCTACAAAAAGTTTCCTGGATTTTTCATGGCACCGGAGCAGGATCACCTATCTTCAGAAATTATTTGAACACGGTTCCGGTTTTTGCGGATGAGATCGAACGGCTGCATTGTGCTTCCGTTTCGAAATGAAACCGACACCTACTCTTTACTGTTTCCGGCATGAAGTCATTTGCATTCTGCCCGCTGTGCGCCACACCACTGAACGACTCTTTCATCGATGGCCGCGACCGGATGAGCTGTCCTCAGTGCGGATGGGTGCACTACATCAATCCCCTGCCGGTCGCCGTCGCTCTGACGGTCAACCGGAACAACGAGCTCCTGATGATCCGGCGTGCGCACGAACCGGCCTTCAACGAATGGGCGCTGCCCGGCGGATTTCTCGAAGCGGGCGAACGGCCCGAGGAGGGGTGCCTGCGGGAACTGTTCGAGGAGACCTCGCTGGAGGGAACCATCGACAAACTGATCGGGGTGTGGCATCTGGAATCGGAGCTGTACGGATCACTGATGGCGGTAGCGTACCGCGTGATTGCAGCTCACGAGCGCATCTCGATCAACCACGAGGTGTTCGAGGCGGGATTCTACCGGCCCGACAACATGCCTCCGGTAAGGATTCCGCTGCATCGCCAGATCATCGAACAGAGCCGCTGGCCGGAGTACGATCTGTCGCTCACTCTATAACGGCTGGCGGAGGAACCACCGCGCCCTGGAGCTGATAGGCCTTGAGATCGAAGTACGGCAACACGGCGAAAATATGATCAAGGATGTCTGCCTGCACCCCTTCGTATTCCGCCCAATCTTTCGTTCTGGTGAAGCAGTAGATCTCGCACGGCAAACTGAAGGCATCCGGTTGCAGATACCGGATCATAATCATCATATCGGTATTGATTTTCGCCAGATTGTGCACGTAGGCCTGGAGATAGGCGCGGAAAGTGCCGAGATTGGTAAGCCGACGGCCATTGACTGGCGAGCCGTCATCAGCGCCCACAGCCCGGTTGTGGTTGGCGATCTCCTGAAGACGTTCCTGCAGGTAAGGCTTCAGAAGCTGGACCGCCTCGACTTTTTTCATGAGTTCGCCGTCGAGAAACCGGATGCTCTGCATGTCGATATTGAAGGAGCGCTTGATGCGTCGCCCGTCCGACTCCTGCATCCCCCGCCAGTTCTTGAACCCCTCGGAAATGAGCGTATAGGCCGGAAGCACCACAATGGTTTTGTCGAAGTTCTGCACCGACACGGTCACGAGCGAAAGGTCGATCACATCGCCATCAGCGCCATATTTGGGCATCGTAATCCAGTCGCCGATGCGCACCACGTTGGTCGAAAGCTGCACACCCGCCACGAGCCCAAGAATCGAATCCTTGAAAATGAGCAGCAGCACCGCCGTGAAGGCGCCAATACCGCTGATGAACACCACGGGAGACTGGCCGAGCAGCCGGGAGATGACAATCACTGCGCCAATCGAAACGACAACAGTCTTGATCACCTGCACGATGCTTTTGACCGGCAGCTTCATGCCAATCGGGTGCCCCGAGTAGAATTCGTAAACAACATCGAGCACGGCGAGCAGCAGCAGAATAACGACCACGGCAAAATAGATGACCAGCCCATCCGTTACCTGCGGCACCGCGGCAGGATAGAACTGCAGAACAGTACCGGCCATCCGGTACGCGAGCAACGGCACCACCAGCCGGGCGATCCAGTCGAACACGCCCTGGCTCACCATGAGGTCATCGAGGTTGGTTGCCGTTTTTGCCGCGAAGTGACTGATGGATTGGAGAAGGAATTTTTTCGTGATGACCTCGACAATGCCGATAAGCGCTACGGCTCCGAGAACGGCGATCAGCGTGGCCACCGGCGTGGCGATTGCGTGATCGATTTTGAAGGATTCGATATAGAGCAGAAGGGAGTCGAGCATAACTGGCGGGATTGGATATTGCGGGGTTCAACGGGAATTGCGTGCTTGCAGAGCCAGTAAGGTTACGCACAAAAAAAATGCCGATTAACCGAAAAAGTTGCCGAAACCGCCCGTCAGGTTTCAGCGACAGGAATCGTGACCGTAAAGGTCGAGCCGCGGTTAATCCGGGAGCGCACCTCCACCTTGCCCCGGTGCGCAAGCACGATGTGCTTGACAATCGACAGGCCGAGACCGGTGCCGCCAAGATCGCGGGAACGCGCCTTGTCAACCCGGTAGAATCGCTCGAAAATCCGTTCGAGATCGGCCTGCGGAATGCCGATGCCGTTGTCGGCGACCTCGATGCTGACACCATCGCCCGAGGCGTAGGCGCTGACTCGTACCCGACCGCTCTCCGCATCGACATACTTGATGGCGTTATCGATGAGGTTGCGCATGACGATGTCGAAGTAGTTGCGGTCAGCATAGACTGGCGGCAACCCTTCAGGCGCGTTCAGCTCAATGCGCACGCCCTTGCGTGAAGCGGCTGGTTCGAAGAGCGCCACCGTTTTTTCGAGCTGCGGTTTGACATCGACCGACTCGAAAGTGTAAACGATCTTGCCCGATTCGATGCGCGACAGATCGAGCACATCGTTGACCAGCGCCGTGAGCTGCTCGCTCTCCTGGAGGATGATATTCAGAAATGCCGTGGCGTTTTCCGGATCGTTCATCGCCCCTTCGAGCAGTGTTTCGGTGTACCCCTTGATGCTCGCCAGCGGCGTGCGCAGCTCGTGCGACACGCTGGAGACGAAATCGCGGCGCGTGCGTTCAAGATTGCGCAGGCGAGTCACGTCGTTGATGACAAGCACCGTACCGTCGAACTGCTCGCCCTTCATCACCGGCACGGCAGTCACCTTGAGCGTGCGCCTGCCCTTGGAGGTCATGGCCGACAGCTCTTCGTTGTAAACCCCGCTCTGGCGACGGTGCACCCGCTCGAACAGCTCCCGCATCCCCGGATCCTCGATATTGGTGACCGGTATCGAGCGCTTCCAGGCGGCCTCGATCATGAACAGCCGCGACGCGGCGGGGTTGGCAAGCACGATCTCACCCGAAGCGTTGGTAACGATGATCGCCTCGCGGATGCTCGACAGTACCTCCCGCAGCCACTCCTCCTTGCGGGTCAGCCTCACGATCTCTTCGGAAAGATAGTTGAACGCCCGCGCCAGGCGCCCGATTTCGTCGTCATGCTTGACGGGAATCTTCACCTCCGTCTCGCCGTGCAGAAAGCGGTCGGCGGCGCTGGCGATCCTGACCAGCGGGCGGGAGAGAAAGACCGCCGACAAGGTCCCCGCCGTCAGGGCAAGCAGGAGCGCCCAGTAGAGGCCCCCTTCGATGCCCTTGTCAATCTGTGCCTCGACCGCAGCGATGTCGTG
Source organism: Chlorobaculum sp. MV4-Y (assembly GCF_025244685.1). Taxonomy (NCBI): domain Bacteria; kingdom Pseudomonadati; phylum Chlorobiota; class Chlorobiia; order Chlorobiales; family Chlorobiaceae; genus Chlorobaculum; species Chlorobaculum sp. MV4-Y. Next base: position 1,448,165 of record NZ_CP104202.1, read on the forward strand.
CAGCGGCTTGGCCAGCCTGAGCACGGCCCAATGCTCGGGCCTACCGACCGGCATGGCCATGTAAAGCATGTTTTCACGAACGGAAACGCTGAAGCGCGTCGCCTCGCCGAGGCCACCGGCAAGCGCCGCTTTGACCTCTTCGCGATTTCGATGGTTCTCAAGCATGGCAAGTTTGGCAGCGGAGACGTAAGAGTCTCCAATGACCTTGCCATCGAGACCGATCAGCGTGACCCTCACGTCGAGCGTCTTGCCAACCCGGTCAGTCCACTGGTCGGAAAGCTCCGGATTGCTCCACCCCGGCGGGCGGTTCTCCAGCATTCCGGCGGTAAGGCGAAGGTCGTGCAAGAGGCTGGTGCGAACGTTCTGAAACAGCACCTTGCGGAGCTGACGCCCCTGATAGACATAACTGAAGGCAAGCGAAAAAAAGATGATCAGGCCGAAAACCAGACCAAGTCTGAATGAGAGCTTAGCCTTCATTCAAATCGTCTCCGTTTTCATCGAACTTGTAGCCAAGGCCTCGAACGGTCTTGATGAAGCGCCCGGAGTCGCCGAGCTTTTCGCGGAGCCGCGTAACGTGCGTGTCGATGGTGCGGGTATTGATGCTCTTGTCCACATCCCACACGTCGCTCAGGAGCACCTCGCGCGTCTGCGCCTGCCCTTTGCGTTTCAAGAGGAGCGCAAGCAGCTTGAACTCCATCAGGGTCAGCACCAGCGGACGACCATCGAGCGTGGCCGCATGGCGTCCGATATCGACCTCGATGCCACCCGAGCGGAGCACCTCCTGCACGTTGCTGCGGTTGCGGCGGTCGCGCTTGAGAATCGCGCGGATACGCAGATTCAGCTCGCGGGGGCTGAAGGGCTTGACCACATAGTCGTCGATGCCGAGTTCGAACCCGAGCACCTTGTCGATCTCCTCGCCCTTGGCGGTCAGCATGACGATGGGCAGATCGCTCCACTGCACATTCTGGCGAATGCGGCGGCACACCTCGAAGCCGTCGATACCAGGCAGCATGATGTCGAGCAGCGCGAGGTTCACGGCATGGCGTTGCAGCTCGTCGAGCGCATCCTCTCCACTGGCGGCGTGAATGCAGCCATAACCGGCTTTTTCGAGGTTGTACTTCAGGAGCCCGGCAAGGTTCCGGTCATCTTCGACGATCAGTATGGAGGTTTCAGCCATGCTCGTTCAATTGTGTTCAGTTCAGGGGATTTTCCAGCAGGCCGCCCGATGGCCCGGTTCATATTCGAGAATCGGCGGCTGCTCACGGCGGCAGTGGTCATCAGCCAGCGGACAGCGCCCGGCGAACCGGCATCCGTCCGGCAAACGGGTGGCGCTCGGTACGTTGCCCTCGATCACGTTCAGCCGCTCCTTTTTCGCGCCGAGACGCGGAATCGACTTCAGCAGCCCTTGCGTGTAGGGGTGGAGCGGATTCTCGAAAATGTGCCGCACCGTGCCGCTCTCGGCGATGCGCGAAGCGTACATAACGACCACCTCTTCGCAAAGCTCGGCCACCACGCCGAAGTCGTGCGTAATGAGCATCACGCTCATACCCCGCTCCTCGCGCAGCTTGCCGATGAGTTCGAGAATCTGCGCCTGCACCGTCACGTCGAGCGCCGTCGTCGGCTCGTCGGCGATGAGCAGCTCCGGCCCGCAGGACAAAGCCATGGCGATCATCACCCGCTGCCGCATTCCGCCGGACATCTCGTGCGGGTAGGAGTCGATGCGCTCGGAAGGATTCGGAATGCCAACCAGATTCAGCAGTTCGACCGCCTGTTTGCGCGCCTCGGCCTTGCTCACATCGCGGTGGTTGAGAATCTGCTCCGTGATCTGATCTCCACAGGTGAAGACCGGATTGAGCGAACTCATCGGTTCCTGAAAGATCATGGCGATCTCGTTGCCGCGAATCTTGCGCATCTCGGCTTCGGTTGCCTTGACGATGCTGCGCCCTTTCCAGAGAATATCGCCCCCGGCAAAGTAGCCCGGCGGCATCGGCACGAGGCGCATGATCGACAGCGCCGTCACCGACTTGCCGCATCCCGACTCACCGACGATGCCGATGATGCGGTTCGGCGCAAGCGAAAAGCTGACGCCATCGACAGCCTTGGCAATACCGCTATCGGTACGGTACCAGGTTTTGAGATTCTTGAGTTCGAGAAGATGCTCCATAAATAATGACCATGCGCCCGCGCCCGCCGGCGAAGTGCGCAGCTTTGATGAAGGTGAATGTACGACAGAGAACTTTGACAATTACGACCGCAAAAGGCCGCGACAGTGCAATTTGCACAATTTTCACAAAGTATGGGAGATGAAAGTTCAGGGTGGAGGGGAACAATGCAGAAAGCCTATCGATTATGACTTGCTCACGAATCGATTGGCAGAAATGATCGGAAGCATGCCCATTGCTATACTTCTTTTTTTGCGAATCTTATCCTTAAAGTGATTGTCAACTCGATTTATCGCTCCCTTTATCTCGACTGAAAACTCATTTTCATCATCAAACCGATAAATTACACGATCATTCTTTTGAACACGAGCTGGATTTCGATCGACTGTAGCCCCAGGTCTGGCAAACGCACCTTTTAGCCAAAAATGAAACCATAATTCTGCTCTCAGCTTACGAACTAATTTCCCCACGCCCTCGAACCTCTCCTCCACCTCTTGGCCCCATATTGCTTTTGACTCTAGAATCACATGTATTCAGCAGTCCCTTTAACTTGTCTTCGCCAAGTACTTAACCCGACAATACCAATTATCAACGCTCCGATAGTTCCAGCTATTGATACGATGTCTTTTGTCACGGCCCAAAATCGATATTGGATATGGTCAAACAAATATCCATGAATCTCCTTTATGAATCATAATCACAGGCCAGCCCAAACGAAGAGTAAATCTAACGAATTGATCAGTTATACCAACGATCTCAGCATCATCATCGCCCTGTACGGGCAGGCCTCGCGCCTGCTCTGCCCTCCCCGCATCATCCCCGCAAAACGCGGCTCGCTCTTTCAACGCCCTTTAGTATATTCCCATATTGATAATACCGCCTCCGGCGCAGGGCGCTTTGCCTCGCTCCGAAAATCCGGGTTGCATTGTCTGCGAATTAAATACCGCGGACTGAATTTCCGTTTGCCCGAAATCAGTATCGATGCCGTTCTATGAAATTTTCCGCTAATCCCGCGCCACAGTTCGCCAGTATCGTCAAAAGACCGGTCGATCTCGTGATCGACAGCCTTGCCGCGTCGGCTCCTTATCGCGCCCTCCGCGAGGCGCTTTCGGTAACGGCGGACGAAGAGCACCGGCCCGTGGACATCTGCGGCGTTCGGGGTTCACTCGCGCCGTTCATCGCCGCCGGGCTGTTCCGGGATTTCGACGCGCCGGTGGTGCTTTTTTGCAGCGCCGACGAGGAGGAGGTGTACGACAACGACCTGCCACTGCTGCTTGGCGGCAAGCCCTTCCGCAACACCGCCGACGAGCTTTCTCCGGCGCTCGGAATGCTCTCCCGGCGCGAGTCGCTCGTCGTGCTGGCGGCCTTCGAGGATGTCGGCGTTGAGGTGTGCAGCGCGGAGTCGTCGGGTGAACGGCTCTTTTCGCTCTCCGCCGGAAGCGATGTCGGGTACGACGCACTGATGCAGTTCCTTAAAAACAACGGCTTCGAGAAGCGGGAGTTCGTCGAGAACGAAGGCGAGTTTTCGGTGCGCGGCTCGATCATCGATGTCTTCAGCTACGGCAGCCGCGAACCGGTGCGCATCGAGTTCTTCGGCGACACGGTCAGCTCGCTCAGGAATTTCGACACCGACAGCCAGCTCTCGACCTCGGCCATCGAGTCGGTCGATCTGTTCGGCAGCTTCACGCAGAACAGCGAAGCAACCAGCCACTCCGGCATCCTCGACTACCTGCCGGAATCAACGATCATCGTCATCGACGACGCCACCGCGATGCAGAGCGCCACGAGCCGCGCCGTGCTCGAAGCGGCGCTCCCCCGCTTCCGGCACGTGGTAATCCACCGGATCGACAGGCAAGGCATCGACTTCAACTCAAGCGAGCAGCAGCACCTGCAAGGAAATTTCCGTCTGCTGGCCGGCCGCTTGCAGGAGAAGGCAGAGCGCGGGCTGAAACCGCTCTTCGCCTGCGCGTCACGCCGGGAAATCGAGGAGCTGGCGGAGTTCATTGCTGACGAAAACGCCGGTAAATCGCCCGACGCTATCAAATGGATTCCGGCGAACCTGCACTCCGGCTTTTCGTTTGGCGAGCTGAATCTCTACACCGAATCCGACATTTTCGGCAAGTTCCACACCTACAAAACACACCGCAAACGCAAGGTTCGGGGCATTTCGCTCAAGGAGCTTCAGCGCCTCAAGGTTGGCGATTACGTCGTGCACGAAGATTACGGCGTCGGCGTGTTCCGGTCGCTCGAAACGATCCAGGTAGGAGATTCGGAACAGGAGTGCGTGCTGGTCGAGTACGAGGGCGGCGACCAGTTGTACGTCAATGTGCAGAACATCAACCTCCTCTCGAAGTACACCGCTTCGGAGGGGTCGCTGCCGAATCTCTCGAAACTCGGCAGCTCGAAATGGAGCGCCAAGAAGGAGAAGGTGCGCAAGAAGCTGCGCGACATCGCGGCCAAGCTGATCCGCGTGTACGCCGAGCGCAAGATGACACCCGGTTTCGCCTTCGGGCCGGATTCGATCTTCCAGCGTGAGTTCGAAGCCTCCTTCATGTTCGAGGAAACCCCCGACCAGCTCAAGGCAATCCAGGAGGTCAAGAAGGACATGCAGTCCCCCTCACCGATGGATCGGCTCATCTGCGGCGACGCCGGATTCGGCAAGACCGAGATCGCCATGCGCGCAGCTTTCAAGGCGGTCGAGTCGAAAAAGCAGGTAGCGATCCTGACGCCGACCACCATTCTGACACACCAGCACGGCGAGTCGTTCGCGCGGCGCTTCGCCAACTTCCCGGTCAACATCGCCGTTCTGAGCCGCTTCGTGCCGAAAAAGCAGCAGAAGGAGGTGATCGAACGGATCGCATCGGGGGCGGTGGACATTGTGATTGGCACGCACCGACTGGTCTCGTCGGACGTGGTGTTCAAGGATCTGGGGCTGCTCGTCATCGACGAGGAGCAGCACTTCGGCGTCGAGGTCAAGGAGAAGCTCCGCCAGCAGTTCCCCGGCGTCGATACGCTCACCATGTCGGCCACGCCGATTCCGCGCACCATGCAGTTTTCGATGCTCGGCGCACGCGACATCTCCATCGTTTCAACGCCGCCAAAGAACCGCCAGCCGGTCGAGACGGTCATCACGGAGTACGACTCGGCGACGATCCAGGCGGCCATCCAGCGCGAAATCCAGCGGGAAGGTCAGGTCTTCTTCCTGAACAACCGCATCGCCAGCCTCGAAGATGCCGAACGCACCATACGCGAACTCGTGCCTTACGCCCGCATCGCCTCGGCGCACGGCCAGATGCCCGCCAAGGAGCTGGAAAACATCATGATGGACTTCATGCAGCAGGAGCTCGACGTACTCATCGCGACCTCGATCATCGGCTCGGGCCTCGACATCTCCAACGCCAACACGATCATCATCAACCGCGCCGACATGTTCGGCCTGTCGGATTTGTACCAGCTCCGGGGGCGCGTGGGACGAAGCGAGCGCAAGGCGTACTGCTACCTCGTCACGCCGCCGCTGCACACGCTCAAGCGCGAGGCAATCCAGCGCATCGCGGTGATCGAGAGCTTCACGGAGCTTGGCTCCGGCATCAACGTCGCCCTGCGCGACCTCGACATTCGCGGCGCGGGTAACCTGCTCGGCGCGGAGCAGTCGGGCTTCATCCACGAGATTGGCTTCGACCTTTACCAGAAGATGATCGAGGAGACCGTCGCCGAACTCAAGCTGACGGAATTCAGCCACATCTTCAGCGACAGCGAGAAGGCAGCGCTCAAGCCGCAGAGGCCTTGCGACATGATCTTCTTCTTCGACGCGCTCCTCCCCGATTACTACATCACGGCCACCCAGGAGCGCTTCTCGTGCTACGACCGCATTTCGAAAGCCGCTGACGACGCGGCGCTCCGGAACATTTCCAAAGAACTCGAAGACCGCTTCGGCGCGATGCCCGCCGAGGTGCAAAATCTGCTCGCACTCACCCGCATGAAGCATCTCGGCTCGGCGCTCGGCCTCGAAAAGATCGACCTCCAGCCATCGACCGCCACAATCTTCCTGCCGTCCGACGAGGACAAGGAGTTCTACGACAGCGCTTTCTTCCAGAACCTGATCGTGGCATTGCAGGATGGTACAATCAAAGAGTACCACCCGCAGTTCAGGCACGAGAAAAAGATGAAGCTCGTCTTCCGGCACCCCGGAACCGCCGACACCGCTCCCCTCGCGCTGATCGCGCGGTACGAAGCGCTGCTGAAGGAGATCGCCGAGAGGGCGACAAGCGAATAAAATCCGCTATTCATCTACCCTTTTATAGGTCTTTTACGATTTATAAGACCTGTTCTCCCTCCCCCCCCCAACTTTTCACAATTGTTTAGAAACTATTTCCCGAATCTCTACTGTTATGGTGGATATGACGAAATTCACTTGATAAACATAAAAACATACAGTCATGAACATCACCGTAAACGATAGAGAGTGTTCCGCCCAGGTTGGGGATAGATTGCTCGATGTAGCTCGCGCCAATCACAGCCATATAGGTTATTTCTGCGGCGGCAACGCCATCTGCCAGACCTGCTACGTCAGGGTGCTCGAAGGTGCGGAGTTGCTTTCGCCGATGAGTGACGCCGAAAAGGCGATGCTTTCCGACAAGCTGGTCAAGAAGGGGACGCGAATGGCCTGTCAGACACTTATAGAGAAACCCGGCAAGATCACGGTTCTCTCCGAGGTCGAAGCGGCCAAGAGGATGACTCTGGAAAACCCGCTCCAGCTTCCGGCATATATGGGCAAAATGGGTTGGGAGTCCGCCGTCAAGTTCACCGATACGATTGCCTTCCAGGCAAGGCGTGAACAGGGAGAACATGCACTGGAGCCGACCCAGCTGCTTCACGATGTGGCCGCCGCCATCGGCGACGCGATTCAACTGGTGTTCAACGCGATTCAGGCCGCCTTTGGCGTGAAGCGTTCAGCGGACAAGCCCCAGATCAAAGCGGGCAACGGATGCGGCTGTGATACGGCGCTCCTCGCAAAAACGGCAACTTGTGACAACGGTCATGGAAGGATCGTCTCTCCTGAAATACTCCAGCTCCATCAGGAGAGCGGCGCGGTCTGCAACTGACCTGCGTTTGAAAAAGCCGGCTTGTCCGGCTTTTTTCTTGTCCGCTCATTTGACGCAGTACCGTTGAAAGGACTCTTTGAAACCCATCGAACCGGAAGTATATTTTCGAATAGGCAAACCTGCCCGCGCTTGTTTCTTAGAGTCATCGTTCACCAATGAAAATCTCACCGCCATGATTATCTACATCAATGACAAACCCTGCAACGCCAAGGTCGGGGAGTTGCTGCTCAACACCGCAAAACAGAACAAGTCTCACATCGGCTACATCTGCGGCGGCAACGGCATATGCCAGAGCTGCTTCGTCTATGTACTCGAAGGCGCTGAATGCCTCTCCGAACCGGGCGAAGACGAAAAGGCTTTTATCTCCGACAAGCTCTTTGCAGAAGGCGGACGCCTCGCCTGCCGCACCACCATCGTCAAGGAGGGGACGATCCGGGTGCTGACCCGTGCCGAAAAGTTCCGGCGGATCGTGCTTGGACTGAACGTCCCGGGCTTCATCACCTACGCACAGACGATCGGTTACAATGTGACAAACAAACTCCCGTCCGGCGTTTCAAGCATCGTCTCAAGAGTGCAGAGCGGGCGACTCAATCCTGTCGATACAATCGGCAAGATCGCCAGCGGCCTCAGCCCGGCATCGCAACTTGCCTACAATAATTTTATTGAGACCTTCCCCTTCATGGAAACCCCCGTAAATCTGGTTAGCGGTGTAACCAAAGGCGCGCTCGACAATGCCTCTGGCGCACTGTGCACCATCAGCGGCGGTCGGCTTCACCTGCCGGGTTCGACCTGCGCAACCCACGACAAACCGGCTGAACCCATCGAGCGCATTACCATCACGACGAAATAAACCATACAAACTCTTGACCAACGAGCGTCCCCGGCTTTCATGAATTGCAGTCGGGGACGCAATGCGCTGCACGGAGCTGTTTCAGAAATTCTGACGATTTGACCGACGATGGGCTATTCATCCGATCTGGAAACTCTCGAATTCGAACTCGGAGTCAAAACTCTCGAGCGCTGGCTGCTCAAACCGGAAAAGACGATGAGCGTCTCCATCGCCATCCCGAAAGAGCGTGCCCAGGACGAGCGGCGCGTGGCCCTTTCACCGGCGGGTGTTCAGATACTTTCCGAACAGGGTATCCGGGTGGTGGTGGAAAGCAACGCGGGCCACTTCTGCAATTTCCATGATCAGGATTACGCCGAAGCCGGTGCGATCATCGTCACCTCACCAGAGGAGCTGTACCCGCAGGCCAACATCATCGTCAAGGTCTCACCGCCGCAACCCGAAGAGTTGCACCTCCTCCTGCCGGGCCAGATGCTCATTTCCGCCGTGCACCTCGGCACGGTGAGTCGCCAGATGATCAAAACGCTGATCGACAAGAACATCACGGCGCTCGGCTTTGAGTTCATCGAAACAAGAGATGGTGAACTGCCCATCGTCAGAACGTTGAGCGAAATCGCCGGCTCTCTGGCCATCCAGACGGCGGCGAAATACCTCGAAACCGGTTACGGCGGCAGCGGTATTCTGCTCGGAGGCATCGCCGGCGTACCGCCGGCGCACGTCACCATCATCGGCGCGGGAACGGTGGGCCTGTTCGCCGCGCAGGACGCGCTCGGCCTCGGTGCGCAGGTGACGGTGATCGACAAGGAGATCAACCGGCTGCGGCGATTTGAGGCTTTCTTCAACCGCCACCTGGTAACGGCCATCGCCAACGAGCACTACATTTCACAGCTCGCGAAAATGTCCGATGTGATGATCGGCGCGCTCAGTCCCAAGCTGAAGCTGAACAAACCGCTGGTGAGCGAGCAGGTGGTTCAATCGATGAAACCCGGCTCGGTGATCATCGACGTTTCGATCGACCAGGGAGCCTGTTTCGGCACCAGCCGTCACACGACGCACACCAACCCGATTTACGTCAAGCATGGCGTCACGCACTACTGCGTACCGAACATCCCGTCAGCAGTCGCCAAAACCGCCACCTTTGCCCTGACCAACACGCTCCTGCCGTTCCTGCTCAAGCTGAACGCGCACCAGACCATTCCGGAAATACTCTGGAACAGCCACAGCCTGCGCAAAGGCACCTACCTTTACAAAGGCTACGTCACAAAAAAATCCTCGCCGAACTGACCGATTTCCCATTCCGCGAAATCGAAATGCTGCTCGCCACGGCGTGAAAAAGGGCGGCCACAAAGGCTGCCCCTGTATCATCCTGTCCACCAAATCCACCTCGTTCCCCCCTACAAATACTCCAGCGGCTTGCCAAGCTGACGTGCGATGTAGGAAGCGCACGAAATGCCCGAGTAGGTCACGGCAATTACTCCCTGACCGGGAAAGGTACTGTCGCCAGCGGCAAAGAGGTTCTTCACCGGCGTGCGGTTCTGCGGCTTCAAAAGGATGTTCTGACCCGGCTTAAGCAACGGCCCGTAGGAGCCGTCACGGCGATTGAGGTAGCACGCGTGGCTCTGCGGCGTTGCGGTCACCATGAGTTCGGTGGCATCCTGAATTCCCGGCAGGAGTCGCTCGGCTCTCGCAATCAGTGATTTTGCAAAAGCCTCTTTCGCAGCCTTGTATTCCGCGCCGCGATACTCGTACCGATCCCACTGCCAGGTCTCGGCGGTCACAAAAAGATGCAGGGCGTGCTTGCCGGGCGGCGCAAGCGACTGATCGAGCACCGAGGGAGCAGAGAAGTAGATCGTGCCTCCAAGCTCGTCGTGCGTCGACCAGTCATCCACAATGATGTGGTGCATGTGGAAGCCCTGAGGTACGATCGAGCCGTCCACACCGAGCCATAGCTGGAACCAGCTCGGAGCCTTGATGAAACGATCATCCGGAATCCGCAACCGGGGATCGTCCACGAGCTTGCTGAAGGTGTCCCACACCGTGGCGTTGCTGACCACCGCCGTCGCTCTCACCTCCTTGCCGTCAGAGAGACGGACACCGACCGCCGAGCCGTTCTCGACGATGACCTTCGACACTTCGCTGCCGAACCGGATTGAGCCCCCGAATTTTTCGAATCCCTTCACCAGCGCCGACGGAATGGCTCCCGAGCCACCGACAGGATAGTTGATACCGCCATGGTGCCGATCGGCCAGGCAGATGCCCGCATTGACCAGCGGGGTCGAAATGGCGTCCTGCACCGCCCACGAGTAGGATTCGAGATCAATAAAACGCAGCAGCTCTTTGTCGCTGATGTAACGCCGCGCCATCTTGCCCATCGAAAAGAGCGTCTTGACGCCAAGGGACATAACCTTCAGCGGATGCCGGGCACCGACAACCCCAAGATGCATCACATCTTCGAGTGAGCCGGCGGGCAAAGAATTCAGAATTTCATAGACCGATTCAAGCTCGTCGTAAAATTTCCGGATGCCTGTGCGTTCGTGCGGAAACCGGCGGCAGAGCGCTTCGAGAAAACGCTCACGATCAAACCAGGCCGGAACCTCGAAGCCTGCCGGCATGTGGTAATGAATCTGCACCGGATCGGGAATGGTCTTAACCTCGATGCCGAGTTTGCGGAAAATCCGTGAATGCAGGTTGAGTGTCCCCTTTGCGTCGTCATCGCAGAAACCGTAAAACACCGAGGCTCCGGCATCGAAGGTGTAACCTCCCTTCTCAAACGACGAGCAGCTCCCACCGGGAAACCTGTTTTTTTCGAAAACGACGGTTGAAAAACCCCGCTCCTGCAACAACGCTGCCGCCGTCAGGCCTCCGATACCCGCCCCGATGACAATAACATCAACCGTTTCAGCCATCTTTCAATTTTTTTTGTGCCAAATCAAAACCTCTGACGCGGAACCAATATTTGGTGTTGAACTCAAAGTTCTCTAAAGATATATTTTTATATTGTTTGTCGTGAACAACACTATCACTGACCATCGAATTCGCAGCTCTATTCGGGAAAAAACTTCCTCAAAGCATCCGTCAAAACCACACCCTATGAAAGAGAAAAAACAGATGCTCTCAGCTCAGGAACAGCTCAAACAACAGGAGTTTCAAGAGGAGGCTGTCGCGCATATCAATTCACTCTACAACTATGCGCTGCATCTCACGATGAACCCTGACGACGCCCATGATCTGGTGCAGGAGACATACCTGAAGGCATATAAATTTTTCAATTCCTTCGAGCGGGGAACAAACTGCAAGGCGTGGCTGTTCAAAATTCTCAAAAACAATTACATTAACAAATTTCGTAAAAACGCAAGGGAACCCGGCAAAGTTGATTACGACCTGATCAAGGATTTTTACCATACGATCAAGGACGTGCAGAGCGACACAACCGAAGCCGAGTCGGATTTTTTCCATTCCCTGTTGCACGAAGAGGTTTACCAGGCATTACAGTCGCTTCCAGAAGAGTTCAGGGAGGTCATACAGTTGTGCGATATTGAAGGATTTACTTACGAGGAGATCGCGAATATGGTTGAAAGCCCGATCGGAACGGTTCGATCACGTTTGTACAGAGGCAGAAAACTGTTGCGTGCCAAACTTGAAGATTACGCCAAAAAGCACGGGTACGACACCGAATCTGGTGATTAATCCCTTTACTTCAAATAATTTATCAGTTGACAGCCATGAATTGTAACAAAGCAATGGTGCTCATGAGCGCAGCTATTGACGGGGAGCTCACCCCGAAAGAAGAGGAAGAGCTTGCCCAACACCTTGCTGATTGTCCTGAATGCCGGGCCGAGTTTCAGGATGCAAAAAAAACCAAAATCATTATCAAAGAACGCATCGTTCGAGTCAAGGCGCCGTCAACCCTCGTCGAGTCGATTACAAGGCTGACCACCATTACTTCCTGAAGTACCCTCCCCATAAATACAGTATTTTCCTCGCAATCACCCATTCATGCAATGAATGGAGAGGTTGTTTTTTGGTTTGATTAATGTGATTTAATAACTATATATATTAATACTTTTTCATTCGTACCATTGAATGACGCAAAGAGGCATTAACAGGATTATCACATGAGCAAATCGATTACAATTACAGAAGAAGAGGTAAAAAAATGGCAATTCAATATGCCGGACGAGATGCTCGATGCTGTATCAAACCGGTTCAAACTGCTCTCCGAGCCGATGCGGCTTAAAATTTTGCGAACTCTCTGCGACCGGGAACACACGGTTCAGGAGATCGTCAAGGAGGTCGGAGCGAGCCAGGCCAACATCTCCAAGCATCTGGCGCTCATGCACGACAACGGCGTCGTCAACCGTCGCAAAGAGGGACTCAAGTGCTACTACCGGATTTCGGACGACAGCATCGTCTACGCCTGCTTCCTCATCTCGAAAAGCGTGGTTGAAAACCTTCAGGACCGTTTGAGCTGGATTCAGAAAGTGAACACCAACCTGACAACCTGAACAGTTTTGCGCAGATAGAACAGATACCAGGGCGATATTCAGTATTGCCCTGTCTTTGTTTCCGCCGCTCGCCTGACCCTATCTACCAGATAATAACTCCGCCTGACAGACCCGGCATGTGCTCATAACCAAGCTTCTCCCATTTACTCTGCACTGTTTTCCTTACCTGTGCTCTCCTCCTGAAAGTCTGACAAAATGACCATCCTCATGTCAGAACGCCGATAAATACACGCATATCTGTCAGACAAAAACAGAGGAAAAGTCGAAAAAACGCCTTGGCACGTCTTTTGATGTTTTAATAACAGAGGTGATCAAGGATCGCCAAACCAAAATGATTTAAAACAAACAAAGCATAAAGGAGATCATCATGTTAATGAAAATAGCGAAAGACCCGATGAGGCTGTTCGACGATATCTGGAGTGGCAGCCAGATGCCTGTAGCCCCGTCATTCAAAGTGGATATTTCTGAAGACGAGCATGCCTACCATCTCGACGCCGAGCTTCCGGGCATTGCAAAGGAACAGATCGCACTGAACATCGAGGATGACGTACTCATTATCAAGGCCGAGCGCACGCACAAAGAGGAGGAGAAAAAGAAGGATTACCACAGGGTCGAAAGAACCTACGGTTCATTCTCCCGCAGCTTCAATATCGGCGAGATCATCGACCAGGAGCACATCAGCGCAACTTACGACAATGGCGTACTGCACGTCACACTGCCGAAGACCCAGCCGGTCAAGAAAACCAAGGAAATTTCAATCAACTAACCGATTTTCTCCCGAACGCCTCCTGACAGAACGGAGGCGTTTAACGTAGATCAAAACCATAAAAAAAAGGAATTACACATCATGGGTAAAATTATCGGAATCGACCTCGGCACCACCAACTCCTGCGTAGCGGTCATGCAGGGTACCCAGCCGACGGTCATAGAAAACTCTGAAGGCAGCCGAACGACTCCGTCGATGGTCGCTTTTACCAAGACGGGCGAAAGGCTCGTGGGCCAGGCTGCAAAGCGCCAGGCCGTTACCAACCCGAAAAACACCATTTTTTCGATCAAGCGCTTCATGGGCCGCAAATACGACGAAGTGCCGAACGAGAAAAAGCTTGCCTCGTACGACGTGGTCAACGAGGGCGGCGACGCCAAGGTGAAAATCGGCGACAAAACCTACTCTCCCCAGGAAATTTCAGCCATGATCCTTCAGAAGATGAAGCAGACGGCTGAAGACTTCCTCGGCGAAAAGGTAACCGAAGCCGTCATCACCGTTCCGGCCTACTTCAACGACGCCCAGCGCCAGGCCACCAAAGACGCCGGCAAAATCGCGGGTCTCGAAGTCAAACGAATCATTAACGAGCCGACGGCAGCTGCACTTGCCTACGGCCTCGACAAAAAGCAACAGAACGAGAAGGTGGCTGTGTTCGACCTCGGTGGCGGTACCTTTGACATTTCGATTCTCGAACTCGGCGACGGCGTGTTCGAGGTCAAATCGACCGACGGCGACACCCACCTCGGCGGTGATGACTTCGACCAGGTGATCATCGACTACCTTGCCGACGAGTTCAAGAAACAGGAGGGAATCGACCTGCGCAAGGACGCTATCGCATTGCAGCGTCTGAAAGAGGCCGCAGAAAAGGCCAAGATCGAGCTGTCGTCGCGCACCGACACCGAGATCAACCTCCCCTTCATTACCGCGACCCAGGAGGGCCCGAAACACTTGGTGATCAACCTTACCCGCGCCAAGTTCGAGGCGATGAGCGCAGCCCTTTTCGACAAGCTGCTTGAACCCTGCCGCCGCGCTATCAAGAACTCAAAGCTTGACATGAAGGAGATCGACGAGGTAGTGCTGGTCGGCGGTTCGACCCGCATTCCGAAGGTACAGGCTCTCGTGAAAGAGTTTTTCGGCAAGGAGCCGAACAAGAGCGTCAACCCTGACGAGGTGGTCGCTATTGGCGCGGCGATCCAGGGCGGCGTGCTCAAGGGCGACGTCACCGACGTGCTTCTGCTCGACGTCACCCCGCTGTCGCTCGGTATCGAGACCCTCGGCGGCGTCATGACCAAGCTGATCGACGCCAACACCACGGTGCCGACCCGCAAGCAGGAAGTCTTCTCGACCGCCGCCGACAACCAGACCTCGGTCGAGGTGCACGTGTTGCAGGGTGAGCGTCCGATGGCCAGCGACAACAAGACCCTCGGCAGGTTCCACCTCGGCGATATTCCGCCGGCACCACGCGGCATTCCGCAGATCGAGGTGACCTTCGACATCGACGCCAACGGCATTTTGAACGTGTCGGCCAAAGACAAGGCGACGGGCAAGGAGCAGAGCATCAAGATCGAGGCGAGCGGCAAACTGACTGACGCCGAGATCGAGAAGATGAAAGAGGATGCGAAGGCGCACGCTGCCGAAGACCAGAAGCGCAAGGAGGAGATCGACCTGAAGAACTCCGCCGACTCGCTGATCTTCAGCACCGAGAAGCAGCTCACCGAGCTTGGCGACAAGCTTCCGGCGGACAAAAAGGCGCAGATCGAGAGCGCGCTCGAAAAGCTTAAAGAGGCGCACAAGAGCGGCAGCGCTGATGCGATCAAACCGGCGATGGATGAGCTGAGCAAGGTCTGGAGCGAAGCTGCTTCGAACCTCTATGGCCAGCCCGGCCCGCAGCCTGAGTCAAACGGCCACGCCGGAGCCAACAAGAGCAGCGACGGAGCGGTCAACGCCGAATACGAAGTGATCGACGGCGACGACAAGTAAAAGCTGTCGGACCAGCCACAATCAAAAAGCCCCGTGTCAGTAAAAACGGGGCTTTTTGCGTTTATGACGATGAAGCGGATTTGACACTCACCTGTCATTGCGAAGAGCACAGCGACTTGGCAATCCAGTTCACCCCTCAGCGCACAGCATCTCCTCCAGAATGTCCGAGGCTGTAGCGACAGCATCAACACATACTGTCTCGAACAGCTTCAGCTCGCGCGCTTTTTGCAGGTTTTCCGGTTCGCCAATGCAGAGGCCGAGAATCGATTCGCATTGGCATGAACCCATGCGCCTCTCGAACTCCGCCATAAACTGCCGCCCAAGCTCGTAAGTTTTCGATTTGTTCGCCAGCTCCTCAATACCACCCATGCCGTAGCGCATCGACAACACCATCAGCGCCCCTGTCACCGCACCGCACATCCCTCCACCCGATCCAACGCATCCGCCCCCAAACACCGTCGCCAACCGCAACGCGCTCGCTTCGTCAAGCACCTCCGCCTGACGAAAAGCAGCAAACACCGCCTGGCTGCAATTGCAACGGTTGCTGAACAGCTCAATCGCTTTTTCTTTTCTGTGCATGAGATTATGGTAAAGGGTTCTTGATAATCATCGAAAAACGCTCACTCGCCGCGTAATGCTTTCTCGTTTTCCGCCAGTATTTGCTGGGCTTCGGGTAAATTTTTGTAACGCAAAAAGAAATAAATGCCAAAAGCGAAGGTATGATGCATGTTCAATTCTCTTGATTCAAGATCCGTCAAAAGGTCAGGCGAGATCTCAATATACTCAACAAGTGAACATTGACACCTAAGTGTTTGAGTAGCATCCCTTAACGACAGCATTGCAAGGGCGAAAAGTGCGAAATATCTGAAAAAAGTCGGAAAATCATAACACACGACTTCCCGTAAAGGAGGTGAGCGCAGCCATGAAATCTTTTTTATTTGCAGACCTTTTGCTAACTTAACATAATTAAGGTTTACACCACCAAGAGGTGCCCAGTCAGCCAATCAAACCGAGCAGAACCATGCAACCTCAGCTCAGCCGCCCACAAACCGCCACCAACCAGGTTCGTAAAGCTGTTTCCGGCCCATGGTCAGGAAATGCGGTACACAAAGCCGAAAAGTATTTCATTACATCAGCAAAACGCGATCGCAACGACAGGCTTCAGATCGAGCTTGTTCCTGCTTCTGGTCGCCGCAAGCTGTCGCCAACACCGGAGATGATCCGTAGGCTCATCGATGGCGAAATCGAGATTTACGTCCTCACCACCCAGCCTGACATCGCCATCGACATGAACAAGGAGGTCATCGACATGGAAAACCGCTATGTCATTGATTTTGACAAGCGCGGCGTCAAGTGGACGATGCGGGATATTCCTGTTTTCTACCGCGAAGGCAAGGGTCTGTGCGTGGAGCTTCATAACAAGATTTATACCCTCGACCAGTTCTTCAAATAAACAGGCTTGTTTCAGCACCTCTCTCAAGCAAATCTGTTCAAAAAGAGCCATGCTCCAGCGTGGCTCTTTTTTTTGCCCATAAAAAAGCCCGGTGATGTCCGGGCTTTTCAGAGTGTTTTAGATTACTTCTTATCGAGATTCTTTTGGGCGAGTTTCGCCTCGGGAGATTGCGGGTAAAGATTGACTACATCCTTGTAACGCGCTCTTGCGTTGGCCTCATCTCCGATTTTCGCGAATGAAAGTCCCTGCTTGTACAGCGCAGCGGGCCGTTTGGGACTCTTGGTATATCTGGCAATGACGGTCTGATATTCAAGAATAGCCTTCTCGTACCACTTTTCGTTGTAATAAGTCTCGGCCAGGAAAAATTGGGCATCGGCAACTTTCGGCGATTTGGGATTGCCGGTCATAAAGGCATTGAAACTCTCGCGAGCGCCAGCGTAATCTTCTCTTTTCATCTTGATCAACCCTTCGCTGAGTAATGCCTCGCCAGTTGCGGGTGCCAGAGCCCCCTGCGTTGCAGCCGAAGGCTCTTCTTTTTTGGACTGAGCAGATGTACTCCCTGAAGAATTGCTTGACGTTGAAGATGACTGTGGCGGCGGCACAACCTTCGGCAACGAAGACTTGTCTTTTCCGGTAGTCTCAATCCCAAGATATTGCTCTATCCTTGCAATCCGGTTTTCAAGATCGTCGGCCTTTCTGACCAGCAAGGAATCCTCCATATCGAGCCTTTTCTTAGAAGCCCGATAATCGTATTGCAATTCATCGATCTTTCCATTAAGAGAAGCGACCTCTTCACGGTATTGGGTTATTTCGGAATAGGAACCCGCCGACTGCTGTTTTATAACCGTCGACTCTTGCTTGAGCTGTGAAACCTCCCCCTGAACATAGCTCAGATCTTTCTGTGACGCACATGCAGAAAGAAGAATCGAAGGAATCAACAAAAGACGTCTGGTTTTCATCATGGATCGATATTTGGTTCATGAATAACAAAACCGGGGACTGGGCATAACCCGGCCTCCGGTATAGTGCTCATTCGATCGGAAGATTTATTTCGTGACGAAATGGTCTCTTCTGTTCTTTGCCCAAGCCTCTTCGTTATGACCGGGGTCAAAAGGCTTTTCTTCACCGTAACTGACGGTGGAAAGACGACCGCCGTTTACTCCAAGATTAACCAGATAAGCTCGAGCCGCTTCAGCACGGCGCTCACCAAGCGCGATGTTGTACTCATCGGTCCCCCGCTCATCGCAATGTCCCTCAATGGTCACGGCAGAAGCAGGGTGTTTCTGCATCCAGGCGGCATTCTGATTGAGTTGTTCCTGTGCTTCGGAATTTAGTGCCGAGCTGTCGAAATCGAAGAAAATGTCGCCGATGATTGAACCGGCTCGGCCCCCTTGTCCAATGTCTTCCACACCCACTCCGGCTCCAGCTCCGCCTCCCATTCCCGATCCATAACCGGATCCGGAGGTTTCGTCTGTCGATACTGCACTTTTTGAAGAACAGCCTGCCAAAATGATCATGGCAGCACCGATAATTCCTGTTAACGTATGTCTCATGGGTATTCTCTCGTTGTGTTGATGTAATCAAAAAAGACTGGAGGGCTCTTATGCCCTCCATATCTTCATGGCAAATTTACTTTTCTTCAAAATGCGCTCTTCTGTTCTTTGCCCATGCCGCCTCGTCGTGACCAGAATCAAACGGCTTTTCTTCGCCGTAGCTGACCGTGCTCATACGAGCCTGATCGGCACCAAAACTCATCATACCTTGCATTGCAGACTGAGCCCTACGTTCGCCAAGTGCCATGTTGTACTCCGACGTGCCCCGCTCGTCGCAATGACCTTCAATAATGATGCTCTTGTCCTTGTTAGCGGCCATCCATTCAGCATTGGTCTTGAGCTGCGCCTCGCCTGCCGGGTTAATCCTGGAACGATCGAAATCAAAGAAAATATCGCCTAACGGTTCAACTGCTGGCATGGGCGCGGGTGCCGGTGGTGGCGGAGGAGACGGTGGTACCGGTGTCGGTTTCGATGTGCAGCAGCATGCGCCAAGCAGCAGCAGTGCCGGAACATACAATGCCCTCTTGGTAATCTTTTTAATGTTTGTCATAAATGCCTCTCTTTATTAAAGGTTGACAAAATGAGCCTCTACTTGCTTACAGACCATGATGGCTGCTGCTGCTCACCTTGCATATTCAGCAAAGGCCGTTGATTCGAACCGTCAGCATTCATGACATAGAGTCTTCTTCTGCCATTCCGGGTCGATGAAAAAACAATCATACTTCCATCAGGAGACCACGACGGATGCTCGTTATTGCCTGAGCCACTGGTCAGCTGAAGTAGACCTGATCCATCGACATCTATCGAAAATATATTGATTTCACCACTCTTTTGCATTGAAGAATACAAGATTTTACCCCCATTTGGCGACCATGAGGGCTGGGTATTGTAGATGCCACTGTAGGTCAGTCGTCGAACCTGACCACCATTCATATCCTGGATGAAAATCTGTGGGCCGCCTTGCCGGGTCGAAACAAAAGCCATTTTCGAGCCGTCTGGCGAAAAGGTCGGAGACACATCGATGCCACCACCTTTGGTCAACCGGCGCTCAACCGTACCATCAGCCCTGATGAGGTAAAGGTCCTGATCGCCCTGATAGGAGAGTGTCGTAACAAGCGTATTCGTGCCTGGCCGCCACGCCGGACTGATGCACACCCCGTGCTTGTTGACCGAAACTTTGGCACCAGTGGCAAGATTCTTGATATAGAGATCAGGCTTACCGCTCGTATAATCGGTCCATGCGATGTAATTACCATCTGGCGAAACAGCGGGCGTAAGAGAGATAGACCTCGAATTGGTGAGCTGCACAACATTCTCTCCGTCGAAATCACACATGTAAACCTCTTTGTTCCCGGTGCGGTTGGAGACGAAAACAATTTTGGTACCAAAAACAGAGCGTTTGCCGGTAAGCAGCTCAACAAGATCGGCACAGAAACGCAAGCCGATCGCCCGGAGCTGGGACTCTTCCCCGGTATAGGTACGAGCGAGCAGCGACTTGCCGGATGAATCATAAACATGCATTTCAAGAACAGGTCGCCCCGACCTCTTTGTTACAGAACCGCCCGCGTAAATATCACCGCCAACAGAAACAATAGATGCCAGATTAAGTGTGCCATCCTTGGCATTCCTGATATTCAGAGGGGCCGGTAGCAGATTGAACAGACCGGTGAAATCGAGTCCCTTATTGATCGTGGCATCGAGGCTTCGGGCCCATTCCGCCTGCCCGCTTCCATCGGCAGATATTTTGTCAAGAACGATCGCAGTCCTGCTGGCACCCTCTTTACGTATAGCAATATATTCACCAACCTCTTCAGCTCTGAGCGTGAATGGCACAAAGAGCATACCGAACAGCATGATGCAGAGACAGGCGAATGAATTTCTGGTGCTTCTCATATCAGTCGGAAATGAATTTATGTTTTTGTCACAAGCACAAACAGTTCGAGCGGGACACGGTCACAGCCTTATCATGCAAACCGGTAAAAAACACCTCAAAACTGTCAGGGGAACAGCCTTTCTGAATATACAGCAACTTTGCGATACAAGGCAACTTACCAACAGAGATGTTCAGCGCCCGACACCTTCCGGAGTGAAAACAAACCCTACCCAGATACCTTTGGCACCGTATTCCCTGGGAAGTGAGGGAAATGGCGTCGATTTGGCAAGCGCGTTCTTGACGGAATTGTTCAGGTATTCGCTCGATGATTTCCGGTCATAGCGGATCTCGTTGACCGATCCGTCCGGCAGAATCAGCAGGGAAACGTAGACCTCCATGCCCGAAGTGCTCCGAACCATCTGGCTTGAAAAAGACCAGTTTTTCTGGATAATGTCAGCAATTCTGGCCTTGTAGGGATCGAACACTCCCCCGCCACCAGTGCCGTAACGTCCACCGCCGGCGCCTGAACCGGAACCGGAGCTGGCGGGACCACCCCCGCCGGACGCAACTTTTTTCTGAAGATTGGCCAACGTACTGCTGAGATTGCTCGGAGCCGCAGCTTTGCCTGTTTCCGTTTTCTGGCTGGACGATTTATTCTTCAGCCGTTCAAGAGCGGCCTGAAGATTCTTCCGTTCATCCACGACACTCTCCTTCTTCGGAGCCGGTTCGGGAGCCTTGACCGGGGTCTTTTCAGGATTTTTTTTGACCACCAAAGGCTCGGGAATCTTTTTCACAGGTTGAGGAGGCGGTTCTGCCACCTTCTTTGCCGCCGCCGGTTCAGGAGTTTCCGCCTGCTTCTCGATGGCAGCTGGCGGTGTTTCGGGACTTTTCGGCCCACCAGCAGGACCGGGAAGTCCTGGCATCTGCACCAACGAAACATTGACGATCTTCATCGGTGGATGCATCCGGACGTAAAGCAGCTGAAGAACAACGACAGCAGCAACAACGGCCGCATGCGCTGCCGCGGCAATACCAAGCCAGACGTAAAACCGCCGCTGTTCCAGTTTCAGTTCAGTCCTGCGCTGCATACCTTGCCTGTCGAATCAACGTTTCTGGCTATCAGTCACCGATGGTTCAGTGACCATGCCGACCTTTTCCACCCCGGCATCCCTGATCGATGCCATGACCGACATAACGAAACCGTACGGCAGTGTCTTGTCAGCCTTCAGATAGACCTCTTCAGCCTTCATTGATTCGAGAATTTTCGGCAGGCGCTCGGCGATCTGCGATTCGTCGAGCTGATAATCGTTGATCATGATTTTCCTCGACGCATCGATGCTCACCACAAGCCCTTTTGGATCGATATCCATCCGCTCATGCGTCGTCTGCGGAACATCCACTTTCATCCCGCTGGTCATCATGGGAGCAGTCACCATGAAGATAACGAGCAGCACAAGCATGACGTCAACGAAAGGCGTCACGTTGATCTCGCTCATGAGCCTGGTTTTCTGACCGGTCATCATCGCCGTACTCCCGCTTACTGGTTGAAAAATGAATCGACGAAGTCGAGAGCGAAATCCTCCATGTCACGCTCGATCTGACCGATCTGATGGGTCAGATAGTTGTAGCCCATCACGGCGGGAATCGCCGCAACCAGACCGGTCGCCGTGGCCACAAGCGCTTCGGAGATACCCGGAGCGACGGCGGCGAGCGAGGCCGATTTCATGAGACCGATATTCTGAAACGCGCTCATGATGCCCCAAACGGTACCGAACAGTCCGATGAACGGCGCGGTGTTGCCCGTTGTGGCCAGAAACGGCACCATATGAGTCAGGCGCTTGCTCTCGGCGTTGACCTCCCGCTTGACGGCGAGCGTGATGCGCTCCTTCACATGTGAGGCGTTGGCGCGGTCACGCATCGCACTGTACTCGATGTAACCGGCACGGAATACTCTGGCAAGGGAACTGTTCCGGTAGTTTTCGCTCACCGCGAAGAGCTTGTCTGCATTCCTCAGGTCAAAAAACGAGTCCAGAAAATCCTGCGACTCATTCATCGACTTTCTGACAAACCCGAACTTCCAGGCGATAATCGCCCAGGAAATGATTGAAAAAAGGATCAACACCAGCAGCACCATCACCACCACTGGGCCGGAGCCGGCAATCATCGACACGATTCCGCCACTCGCATGTTCAAGCATGTTCGATTCCCTCTGATAGGTTCGCGATTATAAAGAGACCAGATTCCGGACAACCAGGTAGGCGACAGCGGAGCCCGATATTGCACACAATGTATTGACCAGATCATTGTTTACAAAATCATATCCCTTAAGCAGTTCGTTGGCAACACGACTGCCGTCGGAAGCGATGCTGTGCGTCCGTTCCGTCACCTTCTGGCGGATGGGATCGTAATACTGAGCCTGCACCGTCGCACCAAAAAAGCTGTCCACGAGGCTGGCGAAAAGCCCGGAAACGCCAATCACCAGAAGCGATGTCATGATGCCAACCTGACCAATCCATGACACATTCATCAGGACGGCGCTTGAACAGATGAGCAGCGAACCGAGAAACGATGCCAACGTGCCGGGAATGGAGACGCCACCGGAGGTTCCAACCGGCACATCCTTGAAGGTGGTGATGAGGCGCGCTTTGGCATTGGGCCACATCGTGCCGATTTCGGTCGCCCAGGTATCGGCCTGCACGGCAGCGAGCGTGCCGAGATAGGCGAAGAAAATGTAGGGGTCGCCGGTCAGCGAGTAGATCACCATCATGATCCAGGCCACACCGCCATTGGCGTAGACCTGAGCGGCATCGCGCTGGGATCCCTTCTCGAACACCAGGTCGAACTTCGCCTTCCGCTTGTGACCGAGCTTGGAGAGAATAGACGAAAGAAGATAGAAGGTCAGAAGCGGCACGGTCCAGACCACGCCACCGACGCCGAAAATAGTGGTACCGAGCAGAAAGGTGGCCGTGGCGCCGCTGTTGTTGAGAAACTTGACCTTGATCGAAAAGATCGCCATCATCAGCGCGAAAAGCCCGCCGAGCAGAAAAGCGTCGATCGTCACCATGTCGTTGACATCGATCAGGTAGAGCACGTAGGCGATGGATAGTGGAATGAACAGATTGTCGAGACCCCAGGAGAGCAGCGCCTCGACCGCCGTAACCAGCAGCGCCAGAAGCAATGCCAGAGCAAGCAGTTTCCAGACCGGCTGTCCAATGAGTCCACCGGTAAAAGCATCCCGGAAAACAAAGAGGGAGACCAAAAGAATGACAAGGCTTGAGATGAACATAGCCATCGACCCCTCGATGCTCTTCCGACTTTTGGTGAGGTTCTCGATATGCCGTCCACCGGCTGCCGTACCTACCAGTGCAGCCAGCGCATCGCCAATGCCCAGTACCAGCATTGAGGTCTGGAGAATCCAGACATGCTCACCCCAGAGAAACAGCGCTTGCAGAAAGAAAACCAGAGGAAACAGCACAGGGCCATAACTAATAACCGCCTCGCCCTCCGACGTTATAACAGGCTCACCATGCAGCGACCGGAAAAATCGCGCCTTCAGACTCACCAAACCGATGACAGTGAAAAGCAATGATGCAAGAAGTGGCCAGGCATTGGAGACAAAGTAGGCAGGAATGAAGAACATCACGACCCCCATGCAGAGGTGAATCACCTTCCTGACGACAAGCGGGCTGACGCTGAACTTCCTGGTCAAAAGCTCGCCAAGCAACAGGAAAAAACCGACAAGAGTCAAAAGCAGAAAAAAAGAAGGCATATCCTGCGTAGAGGGCGACTGGATATTCACCATGGTACTGACTTTTTGTTTGATAGGTGGAAGATAAGCAGAACCCTTTGTTCCAAGATACAATTATTAAGTTTTTACACCACTTCGGACAAATGAATTAATTGCTGATTTTTGTACAGGAGAAAATTGTACTCTTGCTTTAATAAGCGGGAAAATGTAAATTACCTTCAATTTTTTATGAACTGGCTCGACAACCGATCCATTGCAATGCCGTCTCAGACCAAACATCGTTCCATGACCGCTGCCTCAGGGCACAAAGAGGCTTCACAGCCTGAAGCACCTGCGGCAAGCAGCTTCACTGCACACCACACCACCCTCCTCTCCGGCATTACCCTTACCGTATCGGTACCGCTCGTACACGTACGAATTATCGTAGCCTGACCCACCGTCAGCCCGTTTCCAGGTCCATCGTATTTTCCGCGACAATGCATCAGACTTCAAGGCTTCGGGACAGGCAGGCCCGGACTTTTGTTTTCTTTGTTTTTCAATTGCTAACCATCAGACTTGACCCATGAGATCAGATATCATAAAAAAAGGATTTGAAAAGGCTCCGCACCGCAGTCTCCTCAAAGCGACCGGATGCGTTTCGACACGAGATGATTTCTCGAAACCGTTCATCGGCATCTGCAACTCGTTCAACGAGCTGATTCCCGGCCACGCCCATTTGCAGGAGCTGGGCAAAATTGCCAAGGAGGCCGTGCGCGAAGCTGGCGGCGTACCGTTCGAGTTCAACACCATCGGCGTCTGCGACGGCATCGCGATGGGCCACGTCGGTATGCGCTACTCGCTGGCCAGCCGCGAGCTGATCGCCGACTCGGTCGAGACCGTCGTCGAAGCGCACCGGCTCGACGGCCTGGTCTGCATCCCGAACTGCGACAAGATCACCCCCGGCATGATGATGGGCGCACTCCGCACCAACGTACCGGTTGTCTTCGTCTCGGGCGGGCCGATGAAGGCCGGCCACACGCCCTCCGGCAAAACGGTCGATCTCATTTCAGTGTTCGAGGCAGTCGGCAAATGCAGCACCGGAGAAATCACGGAGGAGGAACTCCAGACCATCGAGGAGTGTGGCTGCCCCGGTTGCGGCTCCTGCTCCGGCATGTTCACGGCCAACTCGATGAACTGCCTCTGCGAGGCGCTCGGCTTCGCGCTGCCCGGCAACGGCACAATCCTCGCCGCCGATCCTCGCCGCAACGAGTTGGTCAAGGCCGCTGCCGGACGCATCGTCGATCTGGTCAAAGAGGATGTTCGCCCGCGCCAGATTCTGACCCGCACGGCGATGCTCAACGCCTTCGCGCTCGATCTGGCGATGGGCGGTAGCACCAACACGATTCTGCACACGCTGGCCATCGCGAGCGAAGCTGAACTCGACTTCGACTTCTCGGAGCTGAACGACCTGTCGGCTAAAACGCCCTACATCTGCAAGGTCAGCCCGGCGACCACCGAGGTGCACATCGAGGATGTGGATCGCGCGGGCGGCATCTCGGCGATCCTGAAGGAGCTGTCGAAGGTCGAGGGACTGCTCGACCTCTCCGCTCCGACCGTCACCGGCAAGACGCTCGGCGAGAACATCGCCAGCGCCGAGGTGCTCGACCGGAAGGTGATCCGCTCCGTCGAGGAACCGTACGCGGCCACCGGCGGCCTGGCGGTGCTCTATGGGAACCTTGCGCCGAACGGCGCGGTTGTCAAGACCGGCGCGGTCAACCCGTCGATGATGAAGCACACCGGCCCGGCGAAGGTCTATGACTGCCAGGACGACGCGATCGCAGGCATTATGCAGGGTGACGTCAAATCGGGCGACGTGGTGGTGATCCGCTACGAAGGCCCACGCGGCGGCCCTGGAATGCCCGAAATGCTCTCGCCGACCAGCGCCATCATGGGCCGCGGCCTCGGCGATTCGGTCGCGCTCATCACCGACGGACGCTTCTCTGGCGGATCACGCGGCGCCTGTGTAGGTCATGTATCGCCCGAAGCCGCCGACCGCGGTCCGATCGCAGCCGTGCAGACCGGCGACATGATCACCATCGACATTCCGCAGCGCTCGATGACGGTAGCGCTCGATGACGAGACCATCCGCCAGCGCATCGAGGCGTTGCCAGAGTTCGAGCCGAAAATCAAAAAAGGGTACCTGGCGCGATACGCACGGATGGTCACCTCGGCAAATACCGGCGCGGTGCTGACAACAGATTTTTAACTGAAATGAAACAGGGCAAGGCCGTCGCACCTCCAGATAGCTCACCCTGCCATCAATCAACAGGATTGAAACCATGCATAACAACGGAGAGAAACTGATCGGATCCGAAATATTTTTCGAGTGTCTGAGGCGTGAAAACGTCGAGTACATTTTCGGCTACCCTGGCGGGGCGTTGCTGAAGGTTTACGAAACCCTGCACGATGTCGAGGATATCGAGCACATTCTGGTGCGTCACGAACAGGGCGCGACCCACATGGCCGAGGGCTACGCCCGCGCCACCGGCAAGCCCGGCGTGGTGCTGGTCACCTCCGGCCCCGGCGCAACCAACACAGTCACCGGCATCGCCAACGCCTACATGGACTCCACGCCACTCGTGGTTTTCACCGGCCAGGTGCCGAGTTCGCTGATCGGCAACGACGCCTTTCAGGAGGCGGACATTGTCGGCATCACGCGACCGATCACCAAGCACAACTTCCTCGTCAAGGACGTGCGCGAGCTGGCTACGACCATCCGCAAGGCGTTTTACCTCGCCACCAACGGACGGCCCGGCCCGGTGCTGGTCGATATGCCAAAGGACGTGCTCAACGCGGAGTGCCTCTTCGAGTGGCCAGAGAGCGTTGACATTCGCGGCTTCAAGCCGACCATCAAGTGCCACGCCAACCAGGTGCAGAAAGCGGCGAAAATGATCGCCAGGGCCAAGCGCCCTCTGCTCTACGTCGGCGGCGGCGTCATCACGGCTGAAGCTTCGGAAGAGCTGCGCAAGCTCGCCATCGATCAGCAGATTCCGGTCACCATGACCCTGCAGGGGCTTGGCGCGTTCCCCGGAGACCATCCGCTCTCGATGGGAATGCTCGGCATGCACGGCACCTACTGGGCCAACCAGGCGGTGAGCAACTGCGACCTGTTGATCGCCGTCGGCGCGCGTTTCGACGACCGCGTCACCGGCAAGGTGGACACCTTTGCTACCCATGCGTACAAAATCCACAACGACATCGATCCGACCAACGTGGACAAGAACATCAAGGTCGATCTGCCGGTGGTCGGCGACTCGAAGGACTTCCTCGCCTCGCTCATCGAAGCAATGCCGAAATCGCGGGAGGATCGCGGCGCGTGGCTCGCCGAAATCGAGGCGTGGCGCAAGCAGTGCCCGCTCGACTACGAAATCGAGCCGGATTCGCTCAAAACCGAGTTCGTCATCGACGAGGTCTCGAAGCAGACCAAAGGCCACGCAGTGGTCGTCACCGACGTCGGTCAGCACCAGATGTGGACATCGCAGTACTACAAGTTCACCGAACCGCGCTCGATCATCACGAGCGGCGGCCTCGGCACGATGGGCTTCGGCCTGCCGTCGGCGATCGGCGCGGCGTTTGGCGTGACCGACCGCCCGGTGGTACTCTTCAGCGGCGACGGCGGTCTGATGATGAACATCCAGGAGCTGGTCACAGCGGTCTACAACAAGCTGCCGGTCAAGATATTCCTGATCAACAACAGCTACCTCGGCATGGTGCGCCAGTGGCAAGAGCTTTTCCACCAGGAGAAGTACACCTTCACCGACCTGGCGTCGAGCAACCCCGATTTCGTCAAGGTTGCCGAAGCCTTTGGCTGCAAGGCGATGAGCGCCAGCAATCCAGAGGCGGCCAAAAACGCCATCACCGAAGCGCTCGCGTACAACGACGGCCCGGTGCTGGTCGATTTCAGGGTTATCCGCAAAGATATGGTTTTTCCAATGGTGCCCGCTGGCGGGTCGATCTCCGACATGCTGCTTGCCCGGCTGAATCCGAAAACAATGGTTTAAGTTACTTCTATGAAACATCTTATATCCGTTCTGGTCGAGAACAAGTTCGGCACGCTGAACCGGGTTGCGGCCATGTTCAGCGCGCGCGGCTTCAATCTCGAAAGCATCTCCATCGGAGAGACCGAAGACCCGGAAATTTCGCGCATGACCATCGTGACGCGGGGCGAAGACCGCATCATCAGCCAGGTGCTCAAGCAACTGAACCGTCTGGTCGATACGATCAAGGTGACCGACCTCACCCATCAGCCGCACGTGGAGCGCGAATTGCTGCTTCTGAGCCTGAAACTCAGCAAATCCACCCAGCACGAGATTTTCGAGCTGGCCAATGTTTTTAAGGGAAAAGTCGTGGATATAAAGCAAAAATCCATTACTATTGAGTTCATCGGTTCACCCGACAAAATCAACACGGCCATCGACCTTTTCAGGCCTTTCGGCATCCGTGAACTCGCCCGTTCCGGCGCGGTAGCCATCCATCGCGGCGAGAGCTGAAGTTTTTTATGTACGTCCAAAACAAGTCAATACGAATATGTCAATGAATGTCTATTACGAGCAGGATGCCGATCTCGCGGTACTGCAGAACAAGAATATCGCCATTCTCGGCTACGGCAGCCAGGGCCACGCTCATGCACTGAACCTGAAGGATAGCGGCATGAACGTCTGCGTCGGCCTCAAGACCGACAGCGCCTCCTGCGCCAAGGCCCGCGAAGCTGGCCTGAAGGTTGACACGGTCGCCGAAGCGGTCAAGTGGGCCGATATCGTCATGGTGCTCCTGCCGGATCAGACCCAGAAAAGCGTTTGGGACAACGAAATCGCGCCGAACCTGAAATCGGGTGCGACGCTTGCTTTCGGCCACGGCTTCAATATTCACTACAAGCAGATCGTGCCTCCGGCTGACGTGAACGTCATCATGATCGCTCCGAAAAGCCCCGGCCACCTCGTTCGCCGCACCTACACCGAAGGCAACGGCGTCCCCTGCCTCATCGCAGTGCACCAGGACGCCACCGGCGACGCCAAAGCAATTGCGCTGGCATGGGCCAAAGGGATCGGCGGCACCAAGGCTGGCGTCATCGAGACCAACTTCAAGGACGAGACCGAGACAGACCTCTTCGGCGAGCAGGCCGTGCTTTGCGGCGGTTCTGCCGAGCTGATCAAAATCGGCTTCGAGACCCTCACCGAAGCTGGCTATCCGCCGGAACTGGCCTATTTCGAGTGCATGCACGAGCTGAAGCTCATCGTCGATCTCTACTACGAAGGCGGCCTGTCGCGCATGAACTATTCGGTCAGCGACACCGCCGAGTACGGCGGCATGACCCGCGGCCCGCGCGTCATCACTGCTACCGCGAAAGCCGAGATGAAGAAGATTCTCGAAGAGGTGCAGGATGGCCGCTTTGCCAAAGAGTTCATCGACGAGTGCAACTCCGGCTACAAGAAACTCAACGAGCTGCGCGAGAGCAATCGCAACCACCCCATTGAGGTCGTTGGCGAGAAACTGCGCGGCATGATGAGCTGGCTGAAAAAGAAATAAGCGGGAGGATGATGTATAAAATTGTCTCCATACCCGGTGACGGCATCGGCCCCGAAGTGGTGGCCGGTGCTCTTGAAGTGCTGAACGCCGTCTCGAAAAAACATGGTTTTGAAGTGGCGGTCGAGGAGCATCTCTTCGGCGGCGCTTCGTACGATGTGCACGGCTCCATGCTGACAGACGAAACGCTCGAAGCGTGCAAGAATTGCGATGCCGTGCTGCTTGGCGCGGTCGGCGGTTACAAATGGGAAAATCTGCCGCACGAGCAGAAGCCTGAAGCGGCACTGCTGAGAATCCGCAAGGAGCTCGGCCTCTTCGCAAACCTCCGTCCGGCAAAGGTGTATGATGCTCTCGTGGCATCATCGACACTGAAGACCGAAGTGGTGCAGGGCACCGACTTCATGGTCTTCCGCGAGCTGACTGGCGGCATCTACTTCGGCCAGCCGAGAGGCTACGACGAGAATCGCGGCTGGAACACGATGGTTTACGAGCGTTACGAGGTCGAGCGCATCGCGCGGCTTGCGTTTGAATACGCGAAAAAGCGCGGCAACGCCAAGGTAACGTCCATCGACAAGGCCAACGTGCTCGAAGTTTCGCAGTTCTGGCGCAACATCGTGCATGAAGTGCACCAGGATTTCCCTGAAATCGAGCTGGTGGACATGTACGTTGACAATGCCGCCATGCAGGTGGTGCGCAATCCGAAGCAGTTCGAGGTGATCGTGACCGGCAACATCTTCGGCGACATCCTGAGCGACATTTCGGGCATGATCACCGGCAGCCTCGGCATGTTGCCTTCGGCGAGCATCGGCTCGGAGCACGCGCTCTACGAACCGATCCACGGCAGCGCTCCCGACATCGCAGGCCAGAACAAAGCAAACCCGATCGCGACCATCGCGTCGGTGGCCATGATGTTCGAGAACAGCTTCAACCGGCCCGAAGTGGCGAACGATATCTACGCCGCCATCGAAGGTGCGCTTGCCGCTGGCTTCCGCACGGGCGACATCGCAGCACAAGGCGAGGCGATCTGTTCGACAACGGAAATGACAGCAGCTATCGTCGCCCGAATTTGACGGCGAACAACGCGAAGAAAACGACAGAGCACATGCGGCGGTGAGCCGCGACGAGAAAAGCCGGAGCTCTGCAAGCATCCGGCTTTTCATTTTTTGACGGGGCCTGCCAGCCCGGACAAGAAAAAATTCAGACAAGATTTATATCCGATAACGGAATCTTTCAAATCATGGCACAAACGATAACCCAAAAAATTTTTGCCAGGGCCGCGAACCGCAAGTTCGTCGATCCTGGTCAGAGCGTATGGCTCAATGTCGATGTTCTCTTGACGCACGACGTCTGCGGCCCGCCGACCTTCGATATCTTCAAGCAGGAGTTCGGCCCGAACGCCAAGGTGTGGGATCCATCAAAAGTGGTGGTGCTTCCCGACCACTACATCTTTACGGCCAACGAGCACGCGCACCGCAACATCGACCTCTTGCGCCAGTTCGCCGCCGAGCAGGGTTTGCCGAACTACTATGACGTAGGCACCGACCGTTACCGCGGCGTCTGCCACGTGGCGCTCGCCGAAGAGGGCTTCAATCTCCCCGGCACCGTCTTGTTCGGCACCGACTCGCACACCTGCACCTCCGGCGCATTCGGCATGTTCGGCTCCGGCATCGGCAACACCGACGCGGCCTTCATTCTCGGTACCGGCAAGCTCTGGGAGAAGGTGCCTGATTCGATGAAGTTCACCTTCGAAGGCCAGATGCCCGAGTACCTGACGGCCAAAGACCTGATTTTGCAGATCCTCGGCGACATCACCACCGACGGCGCGACCTACCGCACGATGGAGTTCGACGGCGAGGCAGTCTATTCGCTGCCCATCGATGAGCGCATGACGCTCTGTAACATGGCCATCGAGGCGGGTGGCATGAACGGCATCATCGCAGCCGACGCCGTGACCGAGGCCTTCGTGAAGGCGCGAAGCAGCAAGCCGTACGAGATTTTCCACAGC
The DNA here is from genome assembly GCF_025244685.1 of Chlorobaculum sp. MV4-Y. Classification (NCBI taxonomy): domain Bacteria; kingdom Pseudomonadati; phylum Chlorobiota; class Chlorobiia; order Chlorobiales; family Chlorobiaceae; genus Chlorobaculum; species Chlorobaculum sp. MV4-Y. The sequence goes on from NZ_CP104202.1 coordinate 1,479,718, forward strand.
GACGCCGACGCGCAGTACCACAGCATGTACCGCTACAACGTCGAGAAGATGGAGCCGGTGGTCGCGCAGCCGCACAGCCCCGACAACCGCGCCACCGTGCGCAGCGTGGCCGGAACGCCGATCACCAAATCGTACATCGGCTCCTGCACCGGCGGCAAGCTGACCGACTTCAGGCTCGCAGCGAAGATTCTCAAGGGCAAGAAGGTCAGCGTGACGACCAACATCGTTCCTGCGACCGTGCTCGTAGCATCGCAGCTCGAAACCGAGATGTACGACGGCCAGACGCTGCGCCATATTTTCGAGGAGGCTGGCTGCAACATTGCCTTGCCGTCGTGCGCGGCGTGTCTTGGCGGCCCTTCGGACACCGTCGGACGCTCGGTGGACAACGACGTCGTGGTTTCGACCACCAACCGCAACTTCCCCGGACGCATGGGCAGCAAGTTCGCGGGCGTTTACCTGGCCTCTCCGCTGACCGCGGCGGCCTCCGCCGTGACTGGCAAACTCACCGATCCGAGGGACTTCCTCTGATCGAACGAAGAAACTGACAAGGAAAACAGCATCATGGACACCATCATACAGGGGAAAGCCTACGTTCTCGGCAAGAATATCGACACCGACCAGATCATTCCCGCCGAGCACCTGGTCTACAGCCTCTCCGATCCCGAAGAGGTGAAGATGTACGGCAAATACGCGCTTTCGGGCGTTCCGATCGACCAGGCGGGGCTGCCGGAAGGCAACATTCCGTTCGTCGAAGAGGATAAGTTCACCTCACCATACTCGATCATCATTGCCGGGCCAAACTTCGGCTGCGGCTCGTCGAGGGAGCACGCGCCTTTCGCGCTGAAGGTCGCCGGAGCCAAGGCGATCATCGCCGAATCCTACGCAAGGATTTTCTATCGCAACTGTGTAGACGGCGGCTTTGTTATCCCCTTCGAGACGGCTCAGCCGCTCAACAAATCGATCCTGACGGGCGACGAGCTGTCGCTCGACATGGAGAACAACACGCTGACCAACCTCACGCAGAACATCACCTACCAGCTCAGGCCACTCGGTGATGTCGTCAACATCGTGCAGGCGGGCGGCATCTTTGAATATGCAAGGAAAAACAACCTCATGGCTTCGACTGAGGCATAAGCAACAGCATGGTAATTGAACTGTATGACACCACCCTGCGTGACGGTACGCAGGGTGAACACATCAATCTTTCGGTACAGGACAAGCTTCTGATCGCAGAAAGGCTCGACGAGTTCGGTGTGGACTTTATCGAAGGCGGCTGGCCGAGCAGCAACCCGAAGGACGAAGAGTTCTTCCTCAAGGCAAAAAAGCTCGACCTGAAGCACGCCCGCCTCGCCGCGTTCGGTTCAACGGCGCGTTCGCTCGACAACATCGAGAATGACCCTAATCTGGTCGGCCTTGTCAAGTGCGAGGCTCCGGTGCTCACTATTTTCGGAAAAACCTGGAAAGCCCACTCGGTCAAGAGCCTCGGGATTACGGATGACGAAAATGCCGAACTGATCCGCCGTTCGGTCAGGTTCCTCGTCGAGTCGGGCCGTGAGGTCTTCTTCGACGCCGAGCACTTTTTCGACGGCTGGAAAGACAACGCAGAGTTTGCCGAACGGATGATCGCCTCGGCGATTGAGGGCGGCGCGAGCCGCGTCGTGCTCTGCGACACCAACGGCGGCACGCTGCCGCACGAGATCGCGAAGATCGTCGCACGGGTGCGGCAGATCGTAACAGTGCCCGTCGGCATCCACGCTCACAACGACGGCGACCTCGCCGTGGCCAACTCCATTGAGGCGGTCAGGGCCGGAGCCACGCAGGTACAGGGGACCATCAATGGCATCGGTGAACGGTGCGGCAACGCCAATCTGGTAAGCATCATACCAAACCTCATGCTCAAACTCGGCGCGGAGTTTAACCATGTCAAGAATTTGAAATCGCTGACTTCGATGTCGAAGTTCGTGTTTGAAATCCTGAACCTGCCGCCGGACACCAAAGCGCCGTTCGTGGGCAAATCGGCCTTCGCGCACAAAGGCGGCATCCACGTCAGCGCGGTGATGAAGGAGAGCTCGCTCTACGAGCACATCGACCCGGCGCTGGTTGGCAACCGCCAGCGCGTGCTGGTCTCGGAGCTGGCCGGGCAGAGCAACATCCGCTACAAGGCGCAGGAGCTTGGCATTTCGCTACCGGAAAAGGGTGAAGTGTTCAAGAATCTGGTCAACCACGTCAAAAAGCTCGAACACCAGGGCTACCAGTTCGACGGAGCCGAAGCCTCCTTCGAGCTGATTCTGCGCCGCGAGCTCGGCCAGTTCAAGCCCTATTTCGAAGTACTCGAATCGAAGGTGGTGATCCAGAACGGCCAGGAGATCAAAGCGGTCGATCAAGCGGTGATGAAGGTGATGGTCGGCGCAGAAACCGAGCAGACGGTCGCAGACGGCGACGGCCCGGTCAACGCACTCGACAAGGCGCTCCGCAAGGCGCTGCTGCACTTCTATCCGGACATTCGCGCCATCAGGCTGATCGACTACAAGGTGCGCGTACTCGAAGAGAAGAGCGGCACCAGCGCCAAAGTGCGCGTGCTCATCGAAAGCAGCGACGGCCAGAACAGCTGGGGAACAGTCGGCGTTTCGACCAACATCATCGAGGCGAGCCTTCAGGCACTCAACGACAGCATCAACTACTACCTCTTCTACAACCAGTCGAAGGCGGTCGCGACGGCGCCAGCCAGCGAGGCCCTGAATAGCTGAAAACGACTTTTAGTGCTGCCGAAAATTGTTGGCAGCACACCCATCTCTGCTTGCATCTATTGCCCAGTCAGGCTTATCTTCAGCATATTATTTACTCCTGCCCCCTACAGGACACATCATGCGCATACACGATATCGATCCCGACAATCGTCCGAGGGAGCGGTTTCTCCGTTCCGGCAAGGAATCCCTCAGCCCGGCGGAACTGCTGGCGCTCATTCTCCGCTCCGGCACAGCGGGGCTGAACATCATTGACACCTGCAACAAGCTCATCGCGGAGCACGGTCTCGAACGCCTCGCTGACCTGTCGATTCAGGAGCTGCAGAAAACACCCGGCATCGGCGAAGCCAAAGCAATGCAAATTGCGGCAATCTTCGAGCTTCAGCGACGGCTGCACTTTGCACGCAACATGAACCTGAAAGTAAAGGGCGCGCGTGACGTATTTGAGTACATGAAAGGAAGAATCCCGGACGAAACCAAAGAGCATCTTTTCGTGCTGTTCATGAGCACAAAAAACCAGATTCTGAGGCACGAAACCATTACCATCGGAACGCTCACCGCGTCACTGATCCACCCGAGAGAAATATTCAAGGCGGCGATCCGCGAAAGTGCTCACTCGATCATTCTGGTGCACAACCATCCATCAGGTGACGTGCAGCCAAGCAACGCCGACAAACAGGTCACCTCAATCCTGAAAAAAGCCGGAGACCTTCTCCAGATCGAACTGCTCGACCATGTGGTCGTTGGTCGCGATGACTGGTTCAGCTTCAGGGACCACTCCCTGCTGTGACTGGTTTTGCAGCCGATAAGCTCTCGAAAGAATTACGATCTCAAGATCGTAATTCCTGAATTTGGTCTGCTGGATCAAAAAAAGAGATTGTCGGGAAATAGGTGGAGGGACAGCGCCGGAAACGGCTTACTGATGCACGGGATTGAATTCGCCCTGAACCCCAAGCCTTACCGCTGGATTCTCAGCGCCGGAAGCCACTGCAACTGCGGAAACAGAAAGTTCACGAACATTTTTGGCCTGAAGGCCTTTCTGCGTCTTGTCAAGATCATATTCCACTTCAGCATCCTGATTGAGTACCTTGAAACTCTGGTCGGACATGATCGCAGAGAAATGAACAAAAATATCCTCTCCGCCCTCAGGGTTCAGAATAAAACCATACCCTTTTTTGCCATCAAACCATTTGACTTTACTTTTAGCCATGATGACGACATTAGATGGTTAATGTTAACAAAATACAAAATGAAAACATCACTTTATTTTTTAATATAGATTATTTCGTCATATGACGCAATAATATTTTCGCCTTAAACACACTATACATAAAATATATAAATCGACTCTTGACTTAGCTATGAAACATATACTTCTGATCACCGGTGCAGGAAAAGGCATTGGCCGCGCTATTGCGCTCGAATTTGCCCGAGCTGTAAGGCACCACCCTGATTTCGACCCCGTACTCATACTCTCTTCACGCACACCGGCAGACCTCGAAGAAATATCTCTTGAGTGCCGTGCCGAGGGGGCCCTGACCGACACCGTCACCGCCGATATCTCCGATATGACTGATGTACGCCGGTTAACCGCTCATATTGCTGAGCACTATGGCCGAATTGACTGTCTGGTGAACAACGCCGGAGTTGGCCGTTTCGGAGCGCTGAGTGATCTGACCGAAGAGGACTTCGATTACACGATGAACACCAACCTCAAGGGAACCTTTTTCCTGACGCAGGCGCTGTTCGCCCTCATGGAACGCCAGCGTTCGGGGCACATTTTCTTCATCACCTCGGTAGCCGCAACCAAAGCATTCAAGCACTCAGCGGCCTACTGCATGTCAAAATTTGGCCAACGCGGCCTGGTCGAGACAATCCGCCTGTATGCCAGAAAGTGCAACGTCCGCATCACTGACGTCCAGCCGGGAGCAGTGCATACTCCGATGTGGGGCGAGGTGAGCGACGAGATGATGGCACTCATGATGATGCCGGAAGACATAGCGACTCCGGTAGTGCAGGCTTATCTGCAACCAACGAGAACGGTGATCGAAGAGATCGTGCTGAGGCCAACCAGCGGAGATATTCAGGACGAATGAGGCGTTTCAGGTGCTCCGGATCGGACAGATCGGTCGAATCAGTCAGATCAGACTGATTTGCCGGATTACCCGAACACGCCGCAGCTCTACCAATCTCGTTTTTTTCTCTTATCTTCCGGTTCTTGAAAACAATACCAACGAACCGCACCATCTACTGCCATGAGCCTTAAGGAAAGAATCGACCAGGAGCTGAAAGAAGCCATGAAAAGCGGCGACAAGATTCGCCTCAACGCCATCCGCTCTATCCGGGCCGCCCTGCTTGAAAAGGAGGTCTCGATCAGAGTTGGCGGCAAGGCGGTGCTGAACGAGGAGCAGGAGCTCGAAGTGGTGATGGGGCTGGCCAAGCGTCGGCGCGACGCCATCGAGCAGTTCACGGCAGGCAACCGGCTCGACCTGGCTGAAACCGAGACCGCAGAGCTGAAAGTGCTCGAAGAGTACCTGCCGCAGCAGCTTTCCGACGAAGAGGTCGAAGCGGCCATCCGCGAAATCATCGCGCAAACCGGCGCGACCTCCATGAAAGAGATGGGCAAGGTGATGGGCCTTGCCATGAAAGCGCTCAAGGGCAAGGCCGACGGCGGCAAAGTCCAGAACCTGGTGAAATCGCTTCTCTCAGCCTAACCCACATTCTCCGCAAGATATATGCTTGACATTACTTACATCCGCCAGAACCCGGATGATGTGAAAGAGATGCTGCGCCGCCGCCAGCAAAGTGACGACGCACCGAAGGTTGACCGTCTGCTCGAACGCGACGCTGAACGCAAGGCAATGGTGCAGCGAACCGACGACCTCAAGGCACTGCGCAACCGGGTATCGAAAGAGATCGCCAACATCAAGCGCACCGGCCAGGGATCTGGTGACGAACTGATCGCTCAGATGAAATCGGTCTCCGACGAAATCGCCGATCTCGATCTTGGGCTTTCGACGCTTGAAGGAGAGCTTGAAGAACTACTGCTCACCCTGCCCAACCGCCTGCACGAAAGCGTGCCGGAAGGTCGCTCAGCGGAGGAGAACGTGCTCTACAAGGGGCCGGTTTTGTTCGAGCACAATCTGGACTTTCCGGTCAAAAACCACCTCGAACTCGGCAAGAGCCTCGGCTTGCTCGACTTCGAACGCGGCGCGAAAATCAGCGGCACGGGTTTCCCGGTTTACACCGGCAAAGGCGCAAGACTCGAGCGAGCGCTCATCAACTTCATGCTCGACACCCACACATCAAACCACGGCTACACCGAGGTGTTTCCGCCCTTTATGGTAAACCGCGATTCACTGCGCGGCACTGGCCAGTGGCCCAAGTTCGCTGACCAGGTCTATCACATGCCGGAGGACGGGCTGTACGCCATCCCGACAGCCGAGGTGCCGGTAACCAACCTGCATCGCGGCGAAATGCTCGATGCGGAGAAGCTGCCGATCGCCTACGCCGCCTACTCGGCCTGCTTCCGGCGCGAAGCGGGAAGCTACGGCAAAGACACACGAGGCTTCCTGCGGGTACACCAGTTCAACAAGGTCGAGATGGTGCGCTTCACACGGCCGGAAGAGTCGTACGCGGCACTTGAAGAGATTCTCGGCCACGCCGAAGCGATCCTCTGCGCACTCAGGATTCCCTACCGCGTCATCACGCTCTGCAGCGGCGACATCAGCGCCAACGCCGCGAAGTGCTACGACATAGAGGTGTGGTCGCCCGCCGAAAACAAATATCTCGAAGCATCGAGCGTCTCGAACTTCGAGGACTATCAGGCTCGCCGCTCGAACATCCGCTTCAAGCCCGACAGCAAGTCAAAACCGGAGTTTGTGCACACCCTCAACGGCTCGGGCCTGGCTACATCGAGGCTGATGGTCTCGCTGCTCGAACACTACCAGACCGCCGACGGCAAGATCATGGTGCCTGAAGTGCTGAAGCCCTACACGGGGTTCGATGTGATTGAGTAAAAAGTGGACAGAAGAGACGAGAAAACGAGGCGCGGCAAAACACCGCGCTTCTTTCATTTTAAATCTTCTCCTTGAACTCGCAAACCATGCGACTGACCGTGTCGGTGTCGATGAGGAAGGCGTCATGACCGTAGGGTTCGTCGAGGAAGAGCAGGCGGGAACCGGGAATGAGTCGGGCGAGTTCCTCCTGCTCCTCTTTTGGATAGAGCACGTCCGAGTCGATGGAGAGAATCTCGACCGGCATTGTCAGCGCCGCAAGCGTGGCTTCGTATGACTCGCGTCCGCGACCGAGGTCGTGCATGTCCATCGCTCTGGTGAGCGTGACGTAGGTGTTGGCGTCGAAACGCTCTACGAGCTTGTCGCCCTGGTGGCGCACGTAGCTCTCGGCCTCGAACAGACCATCCTCGCGCTGCTGGCGGCCGAAGCGCTGCTGGTAGTTCTCGAAGCAGCGGTAGGTGCACATGGCCATCATCCTTGCTGCCGCAAGTCCTTTGCGCGGCTGCGTCGCCGGATCGTACCAGCCATCCTGCCACTCTGCGTCGGCGGCGATTGCCTGCCGCTGTGCCTCGCTCTGCGCGATGCACCACGCCGAATGGCGGCCTGAAATACCCATCGGCATCAGGGCCCCGGCCATCTCCGGATACATCGCGCCCCATTCGAGCACCTGCATTCCGCCAAGCGACGCACCGACAACGAGCCGGATCCTTTCGATGCCGAGCGAGCGGAGCAAGAGTCGTTGAACGTTCACTATGTCGCGGATGGTGATGCGCGGGAAATCGGGGCCGTAGTGTTTGCCGGTCAGCGGATTGCGTGAGAGCGGCCCAGTCGAGCCGTAGCAGCTCCCGATCACGTTGCTGCAAATGATGAAATCTTTTGTCTCGTCAAAGGCGCGTCCCTCACCGAACATGCCGCACCACCAACTATCGGCGTCGGCGTTGCCTGTCAGCGCATGGCAGACGAGAATGACGTTGCTTTTCTCAGCGTTCAGCTTACCCCAGGTTCGGTAAGCTACCTTCACGCCGGGCAGTTCCCCTCCCAGTTCGAGCGGCAACGGTTCGTGTGATTTGAAGTATTTCGTACTGTCGGAAATAATTGCTCTCTGCTCCATCCGGGTCATACTAAATTCTCGAAAGCCTGGCTGAAGTCAGCCTTGATGTCATCAATGTGCTCGATGCCAACTGACACGCGCACCATGTCGGCGGTGACGCCCGCCGACTGCTGCTCCTCCGCGCTGAGCTGCTGGTGCGTCGTCGAGGCAGGGTGGATCACAAGGGTCTTGGCATCGCCCACGTTGGCCAGGTGGCTCGCCAGCTTCACGCTGTCGATGAATTTGACCGCCTTCTCAAATCCGCCCTTGACGCCAAAGGTGAGCACGCAACCAAATCCGTACGTGAGGTAACGCTTTGCCAGCTCGTGCGTCGGATGGCTTTCAAGGCCCGGATAGTTCACCCACGCAACCGCGTCGTGCGACTGAAGCCAGCGAGCCAGTTCAAGCGTGTTGTCGAGGTGGCGCTGCACCCGGAGCGAGAGGGTTTCAAGCCCCTGCAAAAGCATGAAGGAGTTGAACGGGCTGATCGCCGGGCCGAAATCACGCAGTCCCTCGACCCGCGCCCTGATGATGAACGCCAGCTCGCCAACCGCCTCATGGAACTTCAGGCCGTGGTAGCCTTCCGAAGGCTCGGTGAAGAGCGGAAACTTGCCGTTTCCCCAGTCGAAGGTGCCTGCATCGACGATAATACCGCCCATCGAGGTGCCATGCCCGCCGATCCACTTGGTGGCCGACTCGACGACGATGGACGCGCCATGATCGATCGGACGGCAGAGGTAACCTGCACAGCCGAAAGTGTTGTCCACGATCAGCGGAATACCGTTCTCGCGGGCGATGGCGGCGATGGCCTCGAAATCGGGCACATGGAAGGCCGGATTGCCGATCGACTCCATGTAGAGCGCCTTGGTGTTGCCGTCGATGGCCTTGCGAAACGCCTCCGGATCGTTGCCATCCACGAACTTCACCTCGATACCAAGACGCTTGAAGGCGACCTTGAACTGGTTGTAGGTGCCGCCGTAGAGGTAGCTCGACGACACGATATTGTCTCCCGCCTGACAGATGGTGGCGATGGCAATGAACTGCGCCGAGTGGCCGCTTGCCACGCCAAGTGCCGCCTTGCCTCCTTCGAGCGCAGCCATGCGCTTTTCGAGCACGTCGGTAGTCGGGTTCATCAGGCGCGTATAGATATTGCCCGCTTTACGCAGCGCGAAAAGGTCGGCACCGTGCTCGGCGTTCTCGAACACGTAGGAGGTTGTCTGGTAGATGGGTACAGCCCGCGATCCGGTCACCGGATCAGGCTCCTGCCCGGCGTGAACCTGCAAGGTCTCGAACCGGAAGGAATTATCCTTGGTCATGGTAAAATATTCTATGATTGAAGCTTACGCTCCATGCAAAGGATTCGGGGTCTGGACGTGCGCGTGGAAGCTTGACAAGAGAGGTATGAAATCAGCAGGAATGCATACATCATCTTTCCCGGATTCCCTCCGGGATGGATTTGGCACCTCTCATATGGAATGAAGGTTGCCAAGGCTTCGCAGGGCCAGTCCCTCCGCCTTTCTGGATGATCGCTCGAAATCTGAAAAAGAACGTTCAAGTTTCAGGAATCTACGACAGATGATACTATTTTACAATACGTTGCTACCCGCTTTCAGTAAAAACAGTCGCCAGCTTTCCGATCTATGACCGCACGTGAACTCGCCCTTCGTGTTTTGCTCGAACTCGACGGTATGCGCAAATCTGAAGAGCTGCTCAACCGGATGCTCGAACACTTCGGCCTCGGCAAGAGCGACCGGGCGCTTGCCAAAGAGCTGGTGGCCGGAACGCTGAAGTACCAGCTCCAGTGCGATTACATCATCGCGCGATTCTACCGGCACGACTACGCCAAAACGGCTACCGTTCTCAAGCACATCTTGCGCCTCGGCGTCTATCAGCTCATGCACCTTGACCGTGTTCCAAAGTCGGCGGCGGTCAACGAATCGGTCAAGCTGGCCCGCAAGTACAAGGGCGACCACCTGGCGAAGCTGGTCAACGGCGTTTTGCGCAACATTTCAAAAGCGACCATCGATCTCGAAAGCTGGACGGCTGCTCTGCCCGAAGCGAAACGCCTGTCGATCATCTACTCGTATCCGGAGTGGCTGACCGACCGCTGGATCAAACATTACGGCGCTGAAACTGCCGCGCAGATGCTCGCGCACGGCAACCGGCCTCCAGCCACCGGCTACCGGATCAACCGGCTCAAAGCCGATCCCGAAACGCTTTTCGCCCTGCCCGCGCTCGCGGATGCGCGGCGAGTAGAGGCCGCAGAACTCGACAGCTTCTTTTTCTCGAAACAGTTCGCCCTGCTCGAACCGCTGCTCAAGGAGGGACTCGTCAGCGTGCAGAATCCGGCACAGGGACTTGCCTGTCTGATGGCCGCGCCGCAACCCGACAGCACGGTGTTCGACATGTGCGCCGCGCCGGGGGGCAAGGCAACCTTTATAGCCGAGCTGATGGAGAATCGCGGGCGCGTCATCGCACTCGACCGCTCCCCCGCGAAAGTTGCGCGAATCGCTTCGAACGCGGCAGCACTCGGCATCACCATCATCGAGCCAAGCGAGGGCGACGCGCTCACCTTCGATCAGGGATGCGCAGTGGACACCATTCTGCTCGACGCGCCGTGCACCGGCACCGGCGTGCTGGGCCGTCGCGCTGAACTGCGCTGGCGCACGACGCCCGAAAAGCTCCGGGAATTGACGGAACTGCAAACCGCGATGCTCGATCGCGCAGCCTTGCTACTTCGTGCCGGCGGCGCGCTCCTCTACGCCACCTGCTCGGTCGAACCCGAGGAGAACGAGCTTCAGACGGAAGCCTTCCTGCAACGTCATCCAGAGTTCATCCTCGAAGCGTCGCGGCTGACGTTGCCGGGATCGAGCGAAGGGTTCGACGGCGGATTCGCCGCGCGGTTCCGCAAAACGGAGGGGTAAAGATGCCGGAACGCGAAGAGCCGTGGCGCGACGCGCTCGAAACCTTCCTGAACTACCTGACTCTCGAACGCAACTTTTCGGGCAACACGCGGGCCTCATACCTGAACGATCTCGAACGCTACCTCGCCTGGCTGCACGAAGGCGGCGTCAAACCCGAAAAGGCCGTGCCCGGCGACATCCGCAAATTCATCGCAGAATTGCACGAGATCGGTCTCGAAGCGAGTTCGGTCGCCCGCAACATTTCGGCCATCCGCTCTTTCCACAAATTCTTGCTCACCGAGCGGCTCGCCGAGATGAACCCCGCCGAGAACATCCACCAGCCGAAACTTGCTCGTTACCTCCCATCAGTGCTGACCGTCGAGGAGATGGTGACGCTGCTCGATGCCCCGCTCAAGCGGCATCCGACCGGCACCTTCATGCTGCGCGACAAGGCGATGCTTGAATTTCTCTACGCCACAGGAGTCCGGGTCAGCGAGCTGCTGGGCCTCAGCCGGCTGAATCTGCACATGGATGACGGCTTTGTGCGGGTCTTCGGCAAAGGCTCGAAAGAGCGGCTTGTGCCAGTCGGCCAGACGGCCATTTCGTGGATGAAGCGCTACCTCGACGAGCTGCGCCCCGGCATGACGAGCGCCGCGTCCTGCGACACCATCTTTCTGAACTCGCGCGGCGGCAAGCTTTCGCGCATGGCTGCATGGAACATCGTGCGTGAGCACGCGATCATCGCGGGCATTGAAAAGCCGATCAGCCCGCACACCTTCCGCCACTCCTTCGCCACACACCTGCTCGAAGGGGGCGCTGACCTTCGCGTCGTGCAGGAGATGCTCGGCCACAGCTCCATCATCGCCACCCAGATCTACACCCACATCGACCGCTCGTTTATAAAGGAAGTGCACAAAACCTTTCACCCGCGAGGATAAAAACAATTGATAATGGATAGTTGATAATTGATAATTCAGGAGCCTGGTGCTCTTCATTCATCATTTTTCATTATCCTTTCATCACGCCTACCGGCACCAGCTTTGCCACCTTTTTTGCGATGCCTGCCGACACCACCGTGCCAACCACTTCCCCGATGTCCTTGTAGGCGGCGGGCGCTTCTTCGGCGAGGCCCTGCATTGAACCGGCCTGCACGGAGACGCCTATCGCTTCGAGTTCCTGCCTGAGCTGGCTGCCCTGCACCATGTGTTTGGCTTTCGTCCGTGACATGCGGCGGCCTGCACCGTGGCACGACGACCCAAAGCTTTCGCGCATTGAGCCAGGCGCACCTTCCAGCACGAACGAGGCAGTACCCATGCTGCCGGGAATGATCACCGGCTGGCCTGAGAAGGCGCGGGTTGCGCCCTTACGGTGCACAAGGAGCTGACGGCGCTGGCCGTCGATTTCGTGCGTTTCGATCTTTGCGATGTTGTGCGCTATATCGTAGACCACTCGCAAGGGATCGCCGCCCATCACGCTTTTCCACGCCTGACGAATCTCCCAGGTGATGAGCTGGCGGTTGGCCCACGCGAAGTTCGCGCCCGCCGACATGGCACTGAAGTACTCTTTCCCCTCCGACGAATGGAACGGCACGCAACAGAGCTCGCGGTCGGGCACGGTGATGCCGTAGGCTTGCATGGCACGGTTCATGACGCGGATGTAGTCGGTGGCGATCTGGTGGCCGAGGCCGCGCGAACCGGTGTGGAGCTGGATGACGATCTGCCCCTCGAACAGTCCCATGCGCCCGGCGGCCTCCTGATCGAAAATGGCATCGATCCGCTCGATCTCGACGAAATGGTTGCCAGCGCCGAGTGTGCCGAGCTGATCGCATCCCCGCTGCTTCGCGTGCTGCGATACTTTCGATGAATCGGCAACATCGAGTACACCGCCGGACTCAATATGAACGAGGTCTTCCGGCTCTCCGTATCCAAACTCCACCATGCGGGGCGCACCGCCACGAAGTATCTGGTCGAGCTGTTTTAATGAAAAGGTGAGCCGGTTACCATGCCCGACGCCGGAGGGTACCTGTCGGTAAATCTCCTTTGCCAGATCGGGAATCTTCTCCCGGACGCTCTCAATGGATGATCTGGTCGCCAGCAGGCGCACGCCGCAGTTGATGTCGTAGCCGATGCCGCCGGGAGAGATGACGCCTGCGTCAAGGTCGAATGCTGCCACGCCGCCAATCGGGAAGCCGTAGCCCTCATGAATGTCGGGCATCGCCAGAGCAAAACCGACAATACCCGGCAGCGTGGCGACGTTGACGAGCTGCTCCAGCGAGCGGTCGGAGAGAATCTGCTCCAGCATCGCCGCCGAGGCGTAAAACCGCGCGGGAACCCGCATGTCGCTGCGGTACGAGCGGGGGATCTCCCACAACCCGCAGGAAATCTGCCTGATCGATGACCGCTTCATCTCGCCTCCGTTGGTTTCATTCATCGTTCTCACCGGGGAAAACAGAGAACCAATCGCCGCGGGTAAGCGTTCCAGCGGAACATCCCTGAAACACCTCAACCGCTCGTTATCATGAACCCTTCACGATTAATCCGGAGCACGCTTGCCACGCTTTTGACGCTGCTGTTGCTCATGCCATCCATGCTCAGCGCTGGCCAGAAAGGAGAAGCCATGACCTTTGAACTCACCTCTGTGGCATTCCGAAACATGGGCGCAATCCCGACGCTTTACACCTGCGAAGGCAAAAACATCTCGCCGCAGCTCTCATGGAAAAACCTGCCGAAAGGCACGAAAAGCCTCGTGCTCATCGTGGACGATCCCGACGCACCCGACCCGGCAGCCCCGAAATTCACCTGGGTGCACTGGGTTTTGTACAACATTCCGCCGGAAACAACGGAGCTCGCCGAAGGAGCCGGGAACCAACCCGCCGAAGCTGGAATGCTGGAAGGGTTCAGCAGCTGGAACCGAGGAGGCTACGGCGGGCCCTGCCCGCCCGTCGGCACGCACCGCTACTTTTTCAAACTCTACGCGCTCGACACCGTCATTGACGACCTGCTCTCCCCGCTCAAAGCCGACGTCGAAGCTGCGATGAAGGGGCACATCCTCGGAGAAGCCATGCTAATTGGCACATACAAAAAGGAGGGAAATTGAGTTGAGAATTGATGGGGGCATCTCAGCCTGTCGGGACACCCCTGCAAAGCCTGAGCAAATGAACTGTCAATTATCAACTATCAATTGTCAGCTCCTCTTCCTGTGCCCCTCGAACTCGATGCGCAACGCTGAAAGCGTAAGGTTCACGTCGAGCAGGAAGAGCACGAGCGAGCCGATCAGGCTGAGCATACTGATGATGAACACCGTCGAAACCAGCAGCGGCAAATCGAAGTGAAACAGGCTGGTGAGAAAGAGCAGAATGATGAGCGTGGCCGCGCCGAGACAGCTTGCCACCGCCAGCATGATGGCGTTGCGCACGTAGTGAGCGCGCCGCCAGAGCACGTCGATCTCGCGGTCGATGCGGGTGCGATCAACGCCGAAAAGCTTGTCGCCCTCCTCAAGCAGCTCCCGCGAGCGGTCGATGACTCTCGACAGGCGGTTGGTCATGGTGAGAAGCAATAGGCCAAGTCCTGAAATAAGGATGACCGGGCCGATGGCCGTCTGGAGCACCGGCACGAGTTCTTTGATAGTGGTAATCGTCATGTGTGTTTTTAACATTATTCAGATTCAGCCCGGTGCAGCTGGTTCGAGGCAAGATCGAGCCGGTCACCGGGTTTGGGAATGAGCGCAGCGGCGGCAATCTCATCGCGCAGAAAGCCTTTGAAAGACTCCTTCACACTCTCCTCGCCATGCACGATCATCACCTGTGAAGAACCGTCCCGACTCTTCAGCCAGTGCAGCAGATCGCTGCGGTCACCATGAGCCGACAGGCCGCCAATGGTGTGGAGTTGCGCCCGAACCCGGTAGCTCCGGCCGTGCAGCCGCACCTCCTTGCGCCCTTCGACCAGCTCCCGGCCAAGCGTACCTTCGGCCTGGAAGCCGGTGATGATGATGTGGCACTCGGGCCGCTCGATGTTGCGCTTCAGATGGTGCACGATGCGCCCGCCGTTGCACATGCCGCTTCCGGCGATGATGATCGCGCCCTCCCGGATGTCGTTGATCTTCATCGACTCTTCGACCCTGCCGGTCAGGTGGAGATTACCAACGGGTGGCATCTTGCGCATATTCTGGCGGAACAGGCGGGCCTCTTCATCCCATAACTCCTCGTGATGCCAATAGATACGACTCGCCTCGATGGCCATCGGGCTGTCGAGAAAGACCTGCCATTTCTCCAGCTCCCACTCATGGTAGTGTTCGCCGAAAAGGTAAAGCAGCTCCTGGCTGCGGCCAATCGAGAAGGCAGGAATCAGGATGTTGCCGCACTCGCGGCACGAGGTTTCGATGATCTCGCCGATTTCAGCCACGGTACTGTCGAAATCACGATGCAGACGGTCTCCGTAAGTACTCTCCACGAGCACCACATCGGCGTGGCCAATCGCTTCGGGATCGTTCAAAATCGGGGAATCGTACTGGCCGAGGTCGCCACTGAAGACCACCGTGCGGGTAGTTTCGCCCTCCGTGATTTCGAGTTTGACAAACGCCGAGGCGAGGATGTGGCCCGCATCGAGCAGCGTCACGGCGATGCCGGGCAGAATCTCGCGCCGCTCGCCGTAACGCAGCCCCGTCATGTCGTGGACGCAACGCTCGGCCTGTTCGACGGTGTAAAGCGGCTCGGCATCACGACGGCCATGTTTTTGCCAGTACCGGGCATCATGCTCGGCAAGCGAAGCTGAATCCCGGAGCAGAATCCGGCACAGCTCGATGGTGCCTTGATGGGTGTAGATCGGCCCCTTGAAGCCGCGGTTCACCAGCAGTGGCAGGCGGCCCGAGTGATCGATATGACCGTGGCTGAGCACCACAGCATCGATTTCAGCCGGATCGAACGGAAACGGCTCGCGGTTCAGCGCCTCGACACCGTAGCTACCCTGCACCAGCCCGCAATCGAGCAGCACCGTAAACCCGTTAACCCTCAGAATATGGCAGGTACCTGTCACCCGCCGCGCCGCCCCGTAAAACTCGATCTCCATATCGCAACTCCCTGTTTTCGTAAACCGGATTACCGGTAGACTGGATGCGAAAAGTACTTATAATTAAAATGTATATGCTGCGGGATGAAAAGCAAAAGAGCCCGACGCGGCAGGGCTCATCGCGTCAGGCTCTTTCAAATCACGAGCTGCAGAAAAAGGTCAGTCTTTCATGCGCTTCTTTTTGCTGCCGGTAAAGCCGGTGAAGAACGCGCCATCATCTTTTTTGCGCTTGCCGCCCGAGGGTTTGCCATAGCTCTTCTTTTTGTCGCCGCCAAATCCACGGTCGCCGCCGCGATCTTTGCCGAAGCTGCGATTGCCATCACGATCACCACCGAATCCACGGTCGTGCCTGTCTCCGAAACCACCCTGACGGTCATCCATCTTCGATGCCCTTAGCTGGCGTCCGCAAACCCTGACCTTCTTGAGTTCCTGGAACACATCGTTCGGCATTCCCGCAGGAAGCTCGACCGTGCTGTACTGCTCGTTGATGACAATCTTGCCGACCGCTTCAGGATCGAGACCGATCTCGTTGATGATCGCGCCGGCAATGTTGCCCGGCTTCACGTCGTGCATATTGCCCACTTCGATGCGGTAGGTCTCCTTCTTCTCGTCGGAATAGAGGCCGCCCTTGCTCTGCCTGCGCGGCTCGCGCTCCTGACGAAAATCGTCGCGGAACGAATCGCGTCCATGCTCGCGACCTTGACGCGGTTCGCGCTCTTCACGGTGGGACGGACGTTCGCGTTCAGGCTTCGCGGAGAGCAGGAACGGTTCATTGCCCTGCAATAGTTTGGCCAGCGCAGCGGCAGCTTCAAGCTCGGAGACATCATGCTCCTGGCAGTAATGGCCGATCATGCTGATGTAAAATTCGAGGTCTTCTGCTCCGATGGTGTCGGTGATGCGCTGCTTGAATTTGGCGATGCGCTTGTCGTTAACGGTTTCGGTCGAGGGCAACTCCATCAGCTCGATGCGCTTGCGGGTGGCGCGCTCAATGGCGAAGAGCATCCCGCGCTCCCTCGGTGAAACGAACAGGATCGCCTCGCCGCTGCGACCGGCGCGGCCCGTTCTGCCAATACGGTGCACGTAGGACTCGGTGTCGGTCGGAATGTCGTAGTTGATGACATGGCTGATGCGCTCGACGTCGAGGCCGCGCGCGGCGACGTCGGTGGCGATGACGATGTTCAGCGTGCCGTCCTTGAGCTGCTCGATGGTGCGTTCGCGAGCCGACTGCACCATGTCGCCGTTCAGCGCGGCAGCGGCGTAACCGCGAGCCTGAAGCTTTTCGGCAAGCGCCACGGTCTCGGTCTTGGTGCGCACGAAGATGATGATGCCGTCAAACGGCTCGACTTCGAGGATGCGCGTCAGGGCGTCGAGCTTGTGATGGCCGCCGACCATCCAGTAACGCTGGCGGATGGTTTCGACTGTCGTGGTTTTGGCCTGAATCGTAATCTCCGCCGGAGCCTTCAGGTACTTGCGAGCGATGCGCAGGATCGGCTGCGGCATGGTGGCCGAGAAGAGCGCCACCTGACGGCTTTCAGGAGTCTGGTCAAGAATCCACTCGACATCGTCGATAAAGCCCATGCGCAGCATCTCGTCGGCCTCATCGAGCACCAGGCACTTCAGGCTGTCGAGGTTCAGCGTGCCCTTGCGCATGTGATCCATCACGCGGCCCGGAGTGCCGACCACGACGTGCACGCCACGCTTGAGGTTGCGAATCTGCACGCCATAATCCTGGCCACCGTAGATCGGCAGCACATGAAAGTCCGGCATGAACTCGGCGTAGGTGTGGAACGCCTCGGCCACCTGGATCGCCAGCTCGCGAGTTGGAGCAAGCACGAGCGCCTGCGGATCGGTGGCAGAAAGATCGATATTCGAGAGGACCGGCAAAGCAAATGCTGCCGTCTTGCCGGTACCGGTCTGGGCTTGGCCGAGCACATCGCGGCCTTCGAGAAGCAGCGGAATGGTGCTGGCCTGAATGGGGGTTGGGTTTTCATAACCCACCGCTTCGAGGGCCTGAAGCAGGGGTTCAGCCAGTTCAAGGCTGCGGAAATTCACGGAATTGTCTTGCTGTTCGCTCATAATCTCCTTCCAGATCATTGATAAAAAAAGCCCCGGCGGGGCGCAAGTGGTCGCAATGCTGGAAAGAAGAAATGAAGAGGGGTCGTCTCACATCAGTCCTGAGGCAGGAAGCAAACCCGCCATCGCTCCATCGCACAATCAGCGGAAAAACGCGGCCAGAGGGGCCGTCCGGATTTCCACACTCTTTCTTGGCATCATCACCACAACAAAAATCGATTTGTATAGTACGATTTTATCCGGCCAAAGACGAATTAATTTTTTTAAAGCGATACCATTGGCTGCATCATCGCCCCACTTTCAGATTTCTCGCCAAGCACGAACCGGCAAAGTTCCCGGTATTGTGCGCCGCCGGGTTTGAGCATCGATTCGTAGAGACAGAGAGCGTCGAATTTGCCAGACCAAGCCACTGTTTCGCGAAGCGTGAGCGTTCCCATTGCCTTGAAATCGTGCAAGTTGAAGCGGGCGATGGTCAGGTGCAAAAGGAACGATTTTCGCGACTCACCTGCCGCTCCGGTTGCGGCAAGCAGACGGCGGGCGAACTTCGGCATTCCGGCGGGCGCTTTGCCCGTCGCCCAGATGAGGCGTGGACGGCGCGGTTCGGGACCAAACGAGACGCGCTCGAAAGCGACCTCGAACGGCGCCTGCTGCGCGGCCTCATCGCGCAGCGCCCGGCACACGGCATCGACATCGAGGCACTGCCACGGCGGCACCATCGTCAGATGCAGATTTTCCGGCCTGACCCACCGCACCTTCAGCCCGGCGTGTGCCCGCCGGAACTCCCCGGCTGACTCTGCCAGCTCGCAGCCGGCAGGTAAAGCCACGAAAACCCTTCTGCCTTCCATCAGATGTCCATCAACAAGATTGCCAACCATGAACCGTCAGCCCGCTCTTCGACCTTTGCGCCGTGATAAGTAACGGCTTTGACTTCATCACGTGCACCGGAAATTGCTCTGCCGAGAAACGATCCTTCGACAAACATCTCGCCGCTTGAACGGATTGAGAGTGCATCGTAGGCTTCGCGGTGAATCTGCGACAGGGCAAGCGCTTCGTTGAGCAGATCGACGAGCAGCGCAACCCGGTCGGGCGCTTCGATGCGAAAATCGCGTTCGACCCGTTCCGATGACCACTCCGGCCCGCTCCACTCCGTCATGGCGCGCAACGCCTCGCCCAACAGCTCCTCAAAGCTCCCGGCAGTGACCTCGAAGCTGAGGTCGGCGGTATGGTCGATCTGGCGGTACGACATATTCCGGAATCTCCATGATGGATCGTTCAGCAGACGTTCACACAAGCAATGTACGCAACCCGGCGCATTCAACTCACTGCCTCAGCCTTGTCGCATTTTTTATTACCTTGAGCAACGTCTTGACCAATTCAACAAATCATGGCTTCACTCGCCCTCGCTGCATACCGGTTCTTCTCCCCGCTTCAGCCACAGTTGTTTCGACTGCTGGCGGCGCGCAAACCGAGGCTGAAGACCTTCCTTGGGGCGCGAGCCAACCTGTTCGAGGAGCTTGAATCACGCCTGCACGCGCTGCCGGAACCGTCTTGCCGTCTGTGGATTCACGCCTCGTCGGTCGGCGAATTCGAGCAGGCCCGCACGATCATCGCCGAACTCCGGGCGCAGATTCCGGACATGGACGTCGTGGTTTCGTTTTTCTCAGACTCCGGTTACGAAGCACGCAAGCACTACCCCGACGCGGCGGCCGTATTCTACCTGCCACTCGACACGCGGGAGAATGCACGAAGATTGGTCGATCTCATCGGCGCGGACATCTTCATGCTGATGCGCTACGACTTCTGGCCGAACCACCTCGAAGCCATCAAAAAGAGCGGGGCACGAATGCTCCTGGCCGCCGCCGCACTCCCGCCGGGTTCGCCCTATCTCAAGCCTTGGCTCAGAGGATTCTACGGTGAACTCTTTTCGCTCTTTGATGCCATCTACACCATCGACAGCAAAGACCGCGAAATGTTCCTGAACGGGTTCGGCTGCAGGAACGTCTTCACCGCCGGTGATCCGCGATTCGACCAGGTGCTCGAACGGCAGAAAAAAAGCGACGAGCAAGCGGCGAGGCTCAAGCCGTTCTTCCACGGCCGGATGGTGCTGGTCGGCGGAAGCACCTGGGAGCCGGACGAAGCAATCCTGATTTCGGCGTGGCTGTCGCTCCGCCAGAAACTCAGCCTTGTTCTAGTGCCGCACAAGGTGGATCGACCGAACATCGAACGCCTGTTGCAGAATCTCCGACAGCAAAAGATCGATGCGGTGACGATTTCGGAGATGGATGAAACCTTCGACCCCGCGAAACAGGTACTGGTGGTTGACCAGACCGGCTACCTCGCCGAACTCTACACCATCGCCACTATTGCTTACGTCGGTGGAGGCTTCGGCGTCAACGTGCACAACACCATCGAGCCCGCCGCGCACGGCATTCCGGTGCTCTTCGGCCCTCGCCACACCAATTCGCCCGAAGCCACAGGACTCATCGAAGCCGGAGCGGCCACGGTCGTCACCGGGGAGCCAGAACTCCGCCAGGCGCTGACAACGTTCGTCGAGGATACCGACCACCTGAAACGTGCCGGAGCAAAATCCAGCGGTTTTGTCAATGGCAGGCTTGGAGCCACCGCGATTATCACCAGGGATATAGCACAGCATTGCCGGACGAAATCGTGATTTCCGTATATTCCGGACATATCTGACCACTTGACAAAACACCTCAAGCCATGTTAAGCAGAATCCAAAGCCTTTACCTCTTCATCGCCGCACTGCTCGCCTTCGGTAGTATGGCCTTCCCCTTCTGGACGTTCACGACCAACCACATCATTCTTTTCGGCGACTTCATGGACGTGCAGGGTGCAGGCATGATCGTCACCGCCGGAAGCATCGGTGGAGGCCTGCTGTCGCCGCTCACCGGCATCGTGGCGCTGGCAACCATCTTCTTGTACAAGAACCGTAAACTCCAGCAGACGCTCATCACGCTCTGCCTCGTGCTCTTCGCCGCCGACCTGCTGGCCGGTCTCGCGGGCGGACACTTCCTGAAGCAATACCTCGAAACGCAGTCACCGTCGGTCAGCTTCGCACCCGGCAGCGGACTCTTCATGCTGCTTCCAGAACCGGTGCTTTTCTGGCTCGCCTCGCTCGGCGTGAAGAAGGACGAAAAAATCGCCACCGCGTACAAGAGGCTCTGACGATGCGCATCGTTTTTTCAACCGGCGACATTCACGGCATCGGCCCTGAAATTATCCTGAAAAGCGTGCTTTCGCGGCCTTCGGGAGAGGATACCTACGTGGCTGCCGGATCGTTTAAAGCCCTCGAATTCTACCGTGACCTGCTCGGTCTGCCGGTGGAGCTGCGCCGGATTGACGGGCCGGACGCCATCGCGAAAATCACGCCTGAGCCAGGTGTGCTGCACGTGCTGAGCGTCGCCGAGCCGGAAACGATCCAGCCCGGCACACTGTCGAGAACCGCCGGAGAGATCGCCATGCGCTCGCTCGAAACCGCCGCCGCGCTCTGCCGCGACGGCCTCTGCGATGCGCTCGTCACCGCGCCGCTGCACAAGGAGGCGATTGCGCTTGCCGGGTACCGCAACACCGGCCACACCGATTTTCTGGCCGATTTCTTCGGTGTCTCGTCGCAGATCATGCTTTTCGTCGATCCCGTCTCCGGCCTCAAAGTCGCGCTCGCCACGATCCACGAGCCGCTCTCGAAGGTTCCGGCGCTGGTGCGCGCGATGGATCTCGACGCATTTTTCACCACGCTCGCCGGATCGATGCGGCGCGATTTCCGCCTCGACGAGCCGAAGATCGCCGTGCTCGGCCTGAACCCGCACGCCTCGGACGGCGGCGTCATGGGCAGCGAGGAGGCGACCGTCATCCGCCCGGCAATCGAGCGCCTCTCGGGCGCAATGCAGATCGACGGACCGTTTCCGGCGGATGGCTTTTTCGGCGCGAAGCGCTACCGGAACTACGACCTCATCGTCGCCATGTACCACGACCAGGGCCTCCTGCCCTTCAAGGTGCTCGCTTTCGACACGGGCATCAACGTCACGCTCGGCCTGCCCATCGTCCGCACCTCGCCCGACCACGGCACCGGCTTCGACAAGGCGGGCAAAGGCACAGCCTCCGAACGCAGTTTTCTCGAAGCCACCAAGCTCGGCGCAACCATCGCAAGGAACAGAACGCAAACCACAGAGTAAGCCATGATCGCCTTCGTCAACGCGGATATCGACATCAGAAAAAAGCCCATTTTCAGGAACCTGAACTTCACCATCCAGCCCGGTGAACTGGTCTACATCGTCGGACGGAGCGGCAGCGGCAAGACAACGCTGCTCAAGTCGCTCTACATGGAGATCAAACCGGTGAAAGGAGAGGTGATCGTCAACGGCTTCAGCTCCCGGAAGATCAGAAAGGGTAAAATCGCCATGCTCCGGCGCAAGCTCGGCATCGTTTTCCAGGATTTCCGGCTGCTCGAAGACCGGAACGTCTACGACAACCTCGCCTTCGTGCTCAAGGTGACCGGTACGAAACAAAAGCTCATCAAGGAGAAGGTGATGACCGCCCTGAAGGAGGTAGGGCTCGAACAGGCCGCGAAGGAGATGCCGCAGAACCTCTCCGGTGGTGAGCAACAGCGCGTGGTGATCGCGCGAGCGCTGGTCGGCGACCCGGTGGCCATCATCGCCGACGAACCGACGGGCAACCTCGATCCCGAGACCTCGATCGAGATTCTCGAATACCTCAAGAAGATCAACGCCAAAGGCATCAGCGTCATCATCGGCACCCACGACTACGAGCTGGTGCGCCACCACCCCTCGCGCACGCTGATGATCAAGGATATGAACCTCGTCGAATGCACCATCGAACCCGCCCCTACAGGCTCCGGCTGGCGCCCCGTGCCGAAGGAGACGGCGATGGCGTCATGAGGTTTACGGCACGGTGCTGAACCGATACTATCTGTAGGGGCAGACCTGAGTGTCTGCCCTTCGCACTCACTCCCCGCTGTACGTAATCCCAAGGTTCCCCAGCCAGTCGATGGCAATAGCCCGCAATGCCTCGTTGCGAAAAGCCGTCCACCCATCGACAACCCCGAACGCATCCACCGTGCTCCGGATGCGCATGGAGGCTCCCCGCCCCTGAAGACTCCTCAGCAACCCGCGCCGTAGTTCGTCATTTTCAACCGTCTGGCAGAACCGCCGCAAGATCGAACAGTCATCGATATCGAACTGATCCGGCAGTTCGCGATAGTCGCCGGAAAGCAGCGCCTCGCCGGCTTCCCGCACCATCGCCTCCTCTCCCGCCCGGACAGCGCTACCCAACTCCACCGCATCCAGCGCATCGCGGCTAAACGTCACAATCCGTCCCGTCCTGATATTCAGAAACGCCCGCCGCTCTTCATCGGTCCGGCCTATCGCATCGACCACATCTTTCAGTCGGATAACAACGCTCATGCTCGTTGAATTCATAAAATGATTGCTGTCTTTAACCAAATACTCGAAGCGTTCTCACCCATTCCCGGCGACCTCTTCATCCCACAGGTCGGGGCGTTTGGCGATGAAGGTGTCCATCATCCATCAGGCTGCGGCATCCGGCGTCATCCAGAAGCGTAACTTCCACGCCGTGCTCGCGCAGAAATCCGGCGTTGCCCTTGAAGTTCCGATCCTCCCCCACGACAACCCGACCGATTCCGAACTGGACGATGGTGCCAGCGCACATCATGCAGGGCGAAAGCATCGTGTAGAGCGTCACGTCGTTTCGGGAAATAGGTGCGATCCTTGAGATTCTGATCGGTGAGACCGCCTTTCGCGGTGGCGTAGTAGCTGCCGTCGGGCATCATGAACCAAACCGTGGCATTGGTCGGCAGATCCTGACTGAAGCGGTCAAGCAACGGCTTGACTTCGTCCCATTTGGCCGACTTCGCCTCTTTTGAAATGGCAATCGTTTTTTCAATGCGCAGAATGCCTGCGAGATGATCCTCAACCAGCCCCATGTAAGCGCCAAGGGCAGCTTCCGGCTCAAGCTTCACCGACGCCACTTTTCCCTCCGCGCGCACCGCCAGCAAACACAGCGTCAGCATGGCGGACATCAGAATTGAAATGAACCTGGATATGCGAGACCTCCTTTCAAGTTATTTGAGAAACACCATGAACTACAAGAGCCCAACACTTCAACAGAACAGGAAGGTGCAGCCTTGCCAGACAAGCCGGACAGCCGATCCATATAGTCTATTCAAAGTTCAGAATATCCGGGGTGAGAAGCAAGAAATGGGAATAAAAAGTAGGACTGCAAGCGCAAAACAATTCGACTCTACTGTGGAGCGATGTTTATTTGACAACTAATTGGATAATTTTATCAAATTGATAAGGCCAAATGAAAGAGAAAGAAGGGTGATTATGAATACGAAGCAATGTCCTTCGTGTGGTCACAGCGGTATGATCAACAAGGCTTTGGAGGAAACGCTCACCTATGAAGGCAAATCGATGACGTTGCATGACATGCGCGGCCAGTTCTGCCCGGAGTGCGGGGAAGGAACTTGGGATGAAGAGAGTTACCGGCGCTACACGGAAGCTCAGGAGAGCTTGGTACGAGCGATCAAAGGCGACCCGGCGGCAGACATCCGGCGCATCCGTAGAAAACTGAAACTGACCCAGGCGCAACTCGCCACATCGTTCGGCGTCGGCAAGGTCGCGTTTTCACGATACGAGCGCGGAGAAACCAGGCCGCCCGCGCCACTGCTCAAATTGCTGAAACTCATCGACCGGCATCCCGATTTGCTTGAGGAGGTTGAAAAGATGGGTTCTTCGCAGAATATCGTGGGTAAGGGCTTCTGCTGTTCCGTCATGATTCGATAGCCCTGTTGAGTTTGCCGCAGTAAAACAAAATCCGGTTGCGATAACTCTCGAAACGGTGGAACCCTCTTGCTGACGCCTTGATGTTCGCGCAGTGCAAGAGCAGCTCGATCGCAAAGCTTTCGAACTGCAGCGTGAAACGGCAATGCCTTACCGCCCACGGTGCCTGAACGGTTTTGAGCCCATCTTCCATGATGCACCGCATACCGGACACGCGACCTGCTTGCCGGTACAGACCAGTCTGATCTCGACCCGCTTGCCGCTCATCGACACATGAACGCTCTCGACCTTCCAGTTTGAGGAAGGAGCTAAAAGTTGGTGGTAATGGCTCGTCAAGCTCTGGGAGTATCAAGGTGTGGTTGGGTAACGCTCAAAATTACTTTATGTTACTTCATACACACCCTTCTTCCCACGATATTCTGCGAAAAGCCAAAAAAAGTAACACTGCCGTCCTGATCCCGAAAACTCAGTTTCAGGACGGCAAAACAATCAAATCATCTCACGAACAACCCGTCGTCATTCCGCAGTCTTCGCACACTTTGCATGTGCCGTTCTGCTTCACTCTAACCGATCCGCAATTTTCGCACTGCTCGCCGGTGTAGCCTTGCACTTTAGCCTGGGCGGCCTGGCTTTTCAGGATACCGTGGTCGTCGGCGTGGTGCTTTGGGGCGTGGACGGCGAGTTCCGGCTCCGAGGCTTTTGCCTTCGCTGCGTGGCCGTTGCCGTTGCCATTGGCCGGTACTTCCGGCACCTCATCGACAGCCTTCACGTGCACGAAATCCTTGCGACCAAGGTAGTCGTAGCCGATGGAGCGGAAAACGTAGTCGAGAATCGAGGTCGAGTTCTTGATGGCGTTGTGGCCCTGCACCGCGCCAGCAGGCTCGAAGCGGGTGAAGGTGAAGCTGTCCACCAGCTCTTCGAGCGGCATTCCGTACTGGAGCGCCTTGGAGGCAAGCACGGCGAAGCAGTTGAGCAGGCCCTTGAACGACGCGCCCTCCTTGTACATGTCGATGAAGATTTCGCCCAGCGAGCCGTCTTCATACTCTCCGGTTCTGAGGAACACCTTGTGGCCGCCGACATACGCCTCGCGGATGTACCCCTTACGGCGCTTCGGCAGCATACGGCGCTCGGAGCGGTGATAGACCCGCTCGACGATGTGCTCCTGCACCTCCTTCGGCCCCTTGGTTTCGTCCAGATCCTCCTCGGTGCCGAGCATGATCACCTCGTCGAGCGGCGAAATGCTGGAAATGTTGAGCGGCTGCGAAAGCTTGGAGCCGTCGCGGTAAATCGTGATCGCCTTGACCATCGACTGCCATGCGGCTTCGTAAACCTCGCCGATTTCAGCGGTGGTGGCGCTGGCGGGCATATTGACCGTCTTGGAGATCGCGCCGGAGATGAAGGGCTGCACGGCGGACATCATGTGCACATGGGCCATGTGGTTGATGTAACGCTTGCCCTTGCGTCCGCAGGTGCTGGCGCAGTCGAAGACCGGCAGGTGCTCCGGCTTGAGGTGCGGCGCGCCCTCGATCATCATAGTGCCGCAGACGTAGTCATTAGCCGCCTCGATGTCCGCCTCACTCGCGCCAAGCTCGCTCAGCATGTCGAACGAGGGTTCGTTGAGCTGCTCTTCGGTGAAGCCGAGGGAGTGGCAGAACTCCTCGCCGATGATCCATTTGTTGAAGGCGAAGCGGATGTCGAAGACGCTTTCGAGCTGCTTTTCGACCGCATCGATCTTTTCGTCGGTAAAGCCGCGGCTCTTGAGCCACTGCTGGTTGATGCCGGGGCATCCGCGCAGGGTACCGTGGCCCTTGCAGTACTTCTCGATCTCCTCGATCTGCTTGTCGGAGTAGCCGAGGCGGGAAAGCGCCTTGTGCACCGACTGGTTGACGATCTTGAAGTAGCCGCCGCCCGCAAGTTTCTTGAACTTGACAATAGCGAACTCCGGCTCGATGCCGGTGGTGTCGCAATCCATAACAAGGCCGATGGTGCCGGTCGGCGCGATGACGCTCACCTGCGCGTTGCGGAAGCCGTGCTTCTTGCCGCGCTTGAGCGCCTCGTCCCACACCTTTCCGGCAGCCTCGAACAGCTCCTTCGGGCAATATTCCGAATCGATTCCGCGAGGTTTGATCACCAGCCCTTCGTAATCGTCCTCCGAGCTGTTGATCGCCGCGCGGCGGTGGTTGCGGATGACGCGCAGCATGTCGTCGCTGTTCTCGCGATAGCGGGCGAACGGGCCGAGGTCTTTGGCCATGTCGGCAGAGGTAACGTAGGCCTGACCGGTCATGAGCGCCGCGATGCCACCCGCAATGGCAAGGCCGCGCGGCGAGTCGTAGGGAATACCGAGCACCATCAGGACGCGCCCGAGGTTGGCGAAACCGAGGCCCAGCGTGCGGAACTCGTAGCTCAGGCGGGCGATCTCCGCCGACGGGAAGTGCGCCATCAGCACCGAGATTTCAAGCACCACCGTCCAGAGCGCCGAAGCGTGCTGAAGTTCGGTGATCTTGACCTTGCCGCTCTCCTCGTCGAGAAAGTGCGCGAGGTTGAGGCTGGCGAGGTTGCAGGCCGTATCGTCGAGGAACATGTACTCCGAGCACGGGTTGCTGGCATTGATGCGGCCGCTCTTCGGGCAGGTGTGCCATTCGTTGATGGTCGAGTCGAACTGCAAGCCCGGATCGGCGCACTTCCAGGCACTCATCACGATCTTCTCCCAGAGGTCCTTGGCACGCACAGCGCGGGCATCCTTGCCGGTGGTGCGCTCGCGGAGCACCCACATTTCGTCGTTCTGCACGGCCTTCATGAACTCGTTGGTCACGCGGACGCTGTTGTTGGAGTTCTGGCCGCCGACGGTCTGGTACGCCTCGGACTCGTAGTGCGTGTCGTACTCCTCGAAATTGAGCGAGGTGTAGCCCTGCTCGACCAGCGCCAGCACACGCAGGATATAGCTCATCGGCACACCGCGATGCAGGGCGTTACGAATGAGCGTGTCGAGCATCTCGTTCTCCTGCCGGTCGGTGCCGCCCTTGAGCGCCTCATCGACAATCGCTTTCAGGAAGCGCGAGCAGATCTTGGAACCAGCAACCATCGCGGCCACCTTGTCCTCCTCTTTCGCCTTCCACTCGATGAACTTTTCAATGTCCGGATGATCGATATCGACGATGACCATCTTGGCCGCGCGGCGCGTGGTGCCGCCGGATTTGATCGCGCCAGCCGCAGAGTCGAAGATTTTCAGGAAGCTCATCAGGCCCGACGAGCTGCCGCCGCCGCTGAGCTTTTCGCCCGATCCACGCAGGTTCGAATAGTTGGTGCCCGAGCCACTGCCAAACTTGAAGACGCGCGCCTCGCGGATGGCGAGGTCGAAAATGCCGCCGTCGTTGACCAGATCGTCCTTGACCGACTGGATGAAACAGGCGTGCGCCTGCGGGCGGGAGTAGGCGTCCTCGGACTCTTTCGTCTCGCCGGTCACCGGATCGACGTAGAAGTGCCCCTGCGCCGGGCCGTTGATGCCGTAGGCGAACTGGAGACCGGTGTTGAACCACTGCGGCGAGTTCGGCGCCGCCATCTGCGCGAGCAGCATGTACACCACCTCGTCATAAAACGCCTGCGCATCCTCCTCGGTGTCGAAGTAATTGTGCTTGCGGCCCCAATCCTGCCAGCAGCCCACCATGCGGTGCGCCACCTGCTTGATGGAGTTCTCGCTGCCGGTCACCGGCTGGCCGTCCGCGCCGATCATGAGGTTCCCCTCAGCGTCGCGCTGCGGCACGCCGGTCTTGCGGAAATATTTCTGCGCGAGAATGTCGGCGGCAACCTGCGACCACGAAACCGGCACTTCGACATCGTTCATCTCAAAGACCTTCGAGCCATCGGGATTGCGAAGCACGGAGGTTCTGAGCGTGTAGTCGAAACGGTCATAGACGTTTTCACCAGGGGAAGTGAACAGGCGGGCGATTTTCATGTGAAGTCTCCAGAATCGATAATTGGTTGTTGATAGGTAAATCCATTTTATTCCAAGACTTACCTTACGTCAGCACACACAGTGAAGCATGGTTGCATCATGACGGGAGATTGCTTTACGCAATATAAACCACCCTGTCAAACTCAGAAAACAGCTTTGGCGAACTGACGAAAAAAGATCGAGGAACAATCAGGTTTCGATCGTTGAACGGGACGCCAAGCTCTGTTCCCGGAGCCACGCGGCGCCAACCATTACGGCAGGTTTCCTGACTTCGATGGCCGCGAAATTACTTCGACGTTTTCCTTCGGGCGACCTTCCCCCGCATTCCCCGTGGTTATCAGAGGTGGGCAGAGTGGATACACCCGAACCGCGGCGGCCATGAGGACAGAGCTGTCAACATCGCCGGGCGGCACACCATCTTACAGTTGCGGGCACAGTGTGCGATTCACACGCAACTTCCCTTTTACCCGAATGTTTTCATCCGGCACCGTAATGCTCAAAGAACTTTCAATGGTAATGATTTTTTGGAAGGCAGACAACGCCGGAAGGTGATTTTCCGGGCGACATGCGACGGACTTAACGGTGCTGAAAACAGGGAAGGCTCACGGTAAAAGCATTTCCGGTCGAAGCCCTGAAAACAACTTTTTTTCCGGCAAGACCGGAGCATTATTTCACCTTCCACTGCGACGGATCGACCGTCAGCAGCCAGTCGAGCGTACGCCGGATACCCTCATCCTGCGGCACGAGGCTTTGCCAGCCAAGCGTCTTGCGGGCTTTCGACACATCAACCTCCGCACGTGAGGTGAGCACATCGACCGCCTGCCGGGTCAGGAGTGGGCGCTTTTCGCTTCCGGCAATCCGCCAGACAAACTCCATCACCCCGGCGACGGCCCGAACCATGCCGAACGGGAGGTGAAGCGACGGCACCGGCGAACCTATCGCCACGGCAACGCGCCGGCACACCTCCTCGAAAGTGATCGCTTCACCGTCGCAAGCCATGAACGCCTCGCCAACGGCTTCCGGACGGGTAGCGGCCAACATCGTCAGATCGGTGAGATTGTCGATATAGATCATGCTGATCGGCGCGTTGCGCGCCCAGAAGAATGCCTGACGCTTGCGGATCGCATCGGCCAGAATCGGAAACAGCGTCCGGTCGCCGGGGCCATAGACCCACACTGGATAGAGAATGCTCGCTGAAAGCCCCCGTTTCATAGCTGCCCAGACCTCGTTTGTGCCACCGATTTTCGTATCGGGATAGGATTGCCTGCGCGTCATGCAGGGCGTCTGTTCATCGATACGGCCAAGCAGGTGGTGCTCGAAGCACTCGAACGAGCTGACATGCACCAGCCGCCCAACGCCGTGCCGAAGCGATGCTTCGCACACGTTGCGCGTACCTCCGACGTTGATGTCGATAAAATCCTGCATCGGCC
Source organism: Chlorobaculum sp. MV4-Y (assembly GCF_025244685.1). Classification (NCBI taxonomy): domain Bacteria; kingdom Pseudomonadati; phylum Chlorobiota; class Chlorobiia; order Chlorobiales; family Chlorobiaceae; genus Chlorobaculum; species Chlorobaculum sp. MV4-Y. Next base: position 1,509,828 of record NZ_CP104202.1, read on the forward strand.
CCCAGTCGGAAGTCAGCGCGGCGGCATGGATCACCAGATCGCACCCGTGCACCGCAACATCGACCGAATCTGCATCACGCACATCCCCCTCGACCACCTCGACCCCGGAGGCGCGCAGCGACGGAATGCACGCATTCCCCTTCCGCACCAGCGCCTTCACGCGATACCCGTCCCGCAAACATCGCCTCACCAGATGCGACCCGATAAACCCTGAAGCTCCGGTAATAAGGACTGTCTTGGTCATAAGTAAGTTTTGATTTATCCGGAAGCCCCTCGCTCAAACGCTCAAGCGCTGCAATCACTGGAGACCCGGTCGAGGATGGTCAGATACCAGCGGCTGTCAATTTTCGTCATGTAAAACACCAGGTCGTTTCCAGCCGCGTCAACCAGCACGACCCGGATGCTTTTCGCCTCAAGTGCGCGGAACCGGGCAATCATTTCCGGCGAAATCTCCCTCAGCCCGTTCTTTTTCAGGTTGATTGCCGTGGTGCTCAACAAGGCATCCCGGTATTTGGGGTCACAGAACAAACCGGTTTTCGACCAAGCCTCACGCCCGCAATCATACACCGGCAACGCCGCGTACCTGAGAGGTGCTCCGCCCCTGATTTTTGGATAGGGAAAGTATTCGGGAACAGGCTTTTTGAAATCGATCCCCGAAACAGCTCTGAATACATTGAAGACGCCTTCGCGGTAGATGACAATCACCCCTTGTTTCGGATGGACAAAGCGGTTCAGCCGGGCAGCGTCTCCTGACTCGAAGGCACTGACCACACCGGCCACCGCGCCGTCAAGAGGTTGCAAGCGGGACATGGCATTTCCGCAATCCGCAAACAGCAGGATGATCGAGCAGATGAAAAAAACACTCGCGCGGCGTATCGGAACAACTGTCAATCTGCGCATACTGCACCATAGTTTAAAGACAACGAAACCATAACATGCTGCCGTCAGCAAGGCCGCTCTTCATTTCTTCACGCCCGATTCTCAACTCTTCCCTTCCCTCTTTTTCAGAATATCCACCAGTTCGGCGGTGAGGGTGGCCTGGCGCTCGAAGGCTTCAGCGAGGCGCTCCATGTCGCTCCGGCGGCTGCGCTCGGTCTCGGCGTCGAACAGAATCGGTTTCTGGAAGCCTTCGGAGAGACCGAAGAGGCGCAGGCAGATGCGGATAAGGATGATATAGACAACCGGCAGCAGGTATTCGCCAAAAAGGACCGGCATCTGCTGGTAGTGCCGGATGACCGCATCCCAGTCGCCAATGGCGAGGGCGCTCCACTGGACGAAAAAGTAGATGTAGATCAGCGGATGAAAAATGATGAAAATGCGCAGAATTTTGGACTGGCGCTTGCCCAAAGGATCGCTTTCATATTTGGAGAGCAGCCAGGGAAAATGGCCGACCAGCATAGCCGCGCGGCGATCGTTGAGATAGCGCGCACCTTGCAGCGCCGAGTCGATGAACGAGGCCACCTGGCTCAGGAGCGCCGCTGAGAGAATGGTGGCCAGAAAAGCGTAGCTGAAGTCATCGAACTTGAACGATCCGGCCAGGTATGGCAGGGTGATGGTTTTGGGCTTGATGACGATGAAAAGCAAGGCGATCCCGGCGAGAATCACCGAAAAGGTGTGCAGCTTGCGCGCCTGGCGCAGGCTTTCGACAACCGCCTCGGCGTTGGCACCCTGCATGGAGTTACCGGGCGGATCGAGGCGCATCAGGGCCGCAGAGTCGGTCGATGGCGAGTAGAAGCCGTTGACGCCGATCTGGCATCCGGTCACGCCGTCGTAGCGCGTGGAGAGATCGATCGTGCTGCGGCTGAGGTTGACGCCATCGAGCCGCGCACCCGTCAGATCGGCACCGCGAAGGTCGGCTCCACGCAAATCAGCTCCCGAGAGCCTGGTTTTTACCAGAACGGTTCCGGTCAGATCAGCTTCCGAGAGATTTACCCCGTTGAGGTCGATCCCGCCAAGATCGGCCTGGCTGAGATCGGGCCGGACGGCTGGCTGAGCCTGACGCCAGTGGTTCCAGACGGCGACTCCGGTCCTGAGCCTTTCGAGATGGGTTTTGTCAGCCATAAATCAAAAATCATTCCGTTACAGACACGGCCTTGACGGCTGGCGCGGCATACGCCGGCTGCCGTTCGACCCATGAGAGAATGGCGTTGAACAGCGAAGCACTCCGGGCCACCTGGTTGTAGGCTTCATCGACGGTCATGTTGCGATGTTCCCGCCTCATCTTCTGACCGAGCTTGCGGGCCGATTCGGCGACAGCGGCGATCTCCCTTGCCAGGTCATCTTCGTTCCGGATGTAGGGCGCTGTCATGATGCGCTGGATATAGGCGATGTTGTTACGTGCGCTGTTCTCGATGATGCCGTCATTGATGCTGTGGCGCTGCTTGTTGAAGTCGTCGTAGGGGGTATTGTGCAGCGGCATCGAGAGGTCGCCGCAGTAGTGGGCGCAGTAGACCAGCGGATACTTCGCATATTTGCCGCTCTTTTTCATGGCGAAGTAATCCCTGACCGAACCGATGATCGCTCCGTACAGATGCCCTTCGTCGTCATTGGGCTGGTTGTAGCGTTCAACCTGCGCCATGACCATTTCAGGCGTGACCCGCCGGTTGGCGTTGTTGTTGTAGTAGTGATTCGGACTTTCAATCGGCCCGAACATCTCCTTCGACTTGGCCACGTCGGGCGCGGCCGAGCTGTACCAGAGATCGAAACCGGCAGCTTCGGCGACGGCGAGATGGGTTTTGTCGTGCCAGGCGTTGGCTTCGGGCTGGAATGGCTGAGTGCAGAAAAACGCCGTAACCGCAGCGATGCGAAGGATAGCTGAGCGCATGAGAGGCCTCCTGAAAGGGTTGGAAAGCGAAACTGCTCTTATGGGAACAAGATACGCAGAAACGGAGAAGAGCGGCAACAGTTGGATGGAGTGGAGATTTTACTGGGCCGCGACTCTCGTCGAACGAAGTGGCGGCCCGGCGGCACCTCAGGCAGACATTTCGAGCATTCTCCTGATCGACTTCAGCGCGCCTTCGCGCAGGCTCTCATCGACGGTGATCTCGGGCGCGCGGTTCACCATGCAGAGGTAGAGCTTGTCGAGCGTGTTCTGCTTCATCTGCTTGCAGACGCTGCGCGGATTGGCCGGGTCTTTTGGTGCCGAAATGAAGGTCTTGCCCGGCGAGCGCTTCTCCATTTCGTAGAGAATACCCGGCTCAGTCGCTACGATGAAGCTTTTGCACGGACTCTTTTCGGTGTACTCGAGCAGCGCCGAAGTCGAGCCGACGAACGAGGCGTGACGAAGCACCTCCTCGCGGCACTCGGGATGAGCGATCAGCTCCGCATCGGGGTACATCGCCTTGGCCTGAATCATGTAGACTTCAGAGTAAGCCTCGTGCACGTAGCAGAAGCCCTGCCAGAGCAGCATGTCACGGCCCGTGCGCTTCATCACCCACGCGCCGAGGTTGCGGTCGGGGCCGAAGATGATCTTCTTCTCCGGCGGAATCTGGCGAACGATGTGCTCGGCGTTCGACGAAGTGCAGATGATATCCGAAAGCTTCTTGATCGCCGCCGACGAATTGACGTAGGTGATGGCGATGGCGTCGGGGTGCGCCTCGCGGAAGGCGCGGAACTCATCCTCGGGGCAACTGTCGGCCAAGGGACAGCCCGCGCCCGGGTCGGGCATGAGCACCATCTTGCCGGGATTGAGAATCTTGGCGGTCTCGGCCATGAAGTACACCCCGGCAAAGACAATCACGTCAGCCGAAGTCTTTTCCGCCGCACGCGCGAGCGCGAGGCTGTCGCCCACGATGTCCGCCGCCTGCTGGATTTCCGGCAGGGTATAGTAGTGGGCAAGGACGATGGCGTTCATCTCCTTCTTGAGAGCCTGCACCCTCCGGATCAGCTCTTCGGTCGAAAGGCCCGCCGCCTCTTTCTGCATATCGGTTGCTGTGGTCATATCGATCTGTCGAAATAATGAAATAAAAAAACTCCTCGACGGTTGAAGAGGAGCGTAGTCCGGAGTGAAAGCCGAAAACAAATCCGGCTCCCTCCGGCGATTCAACTCAGATAGTCTTCCAGGTCATCGTCTTCCCTGATCAGCAAAAGAATGGCTGAATTGGGCACGATCAGATAGCGCTCCTCTTCGTACTCGATCTCCCAGGCGCTGTTCTGGACGAAGATGGCCAGATCGCCGGTTTTGGCCTGAAGCGGAATGTACTGGGGACTTTCAGCCCGCTCTTTCCAGGGTTCGTCGGTATCATTTGGCGGGCCGACCGGATAGCCCGGCCCTGTTTTGAGAACGTAACCGCTCTGGATTTTAGCTTTTTCCTGAACGCCCGGAGGGAGGTAGATGCCGGATTTGGTTGTCTCGTCAAGGGATTTCGGCTTGATGAGTACCCGGTCTCCGACAACGATGAATTTATCCGTAGCGTTTCTGCGTTTGTCAAATAACATGCGCTATTGCAATATCTTGGCAAGAGTTCCCGTATGCCGGGCTGATGCGCCGGAGAGGAAGAAACTCGCCGCCATCTGGCGTCAACGCTTCCGCGACCGGCGGTCGAGAAGTTCAAAATCGTCATTTCAGCCCAAAAAGCAAAAAAAACGGTTATCCATCCCGCTGGCTCGAAACAAGTGAGTGCCGGAAAAATTCATCGAAGAAAAGATTGCATATCTGTTATATTTTCTATTCGCAACCTCTGCTTTCCGGCCCATGCCCCGGATCGAGGCTATCGAATCGAGACTATAGCAAACAAGATCGCCCTGACAGCTCCTGTTTCCGGGCTCCCACCGGAAAAACAGGCGGCAGGGGGTGCGCCAATGTGTTAACCAGGAAGACAACGGACGTGTCGAGCTTTTTCCGTTTTATCGCCAAGCATACCGCATATCTCTATTTTCTGCTGTATTGCGCTCTCTCCATCATGCTCATGCAGCTTCAGCGCAAAGAGACGCTTGATGCAATCCGCGAGCGCGGGCTGGTCATTAACGCAGCCATTGAAAAACAGTTCACCGAAGCCACGGCCATTTTTACACAGGAACGTGACAACCAGCACCTGTTCCTGCAAAATGCGCGGCTGTTTGCCCAGCTTCTGCGCCAGCAGGCGGCGCTCCGGGACGCCGGCGAACTGCACGCCATAGAGGCAAATGCACCGCAATGGGCCGGCCAGTTCAAGGTCGCGCGGGTGGTTGACCGCCGGTTCAGTGCTACCGACAATATGCTCATTCTCGATGCCGGTTCCCGCCAGGGCATCGCCCCCGACATGGCCGTGCTGACGCCTGACGGGCTTGTGGGACGAGTGATCGACGTCTCCGCCAACTACTCGAAGGTGATGCCGGTCATCAACCGAAACTTTATGGTGAGCGTGGTTTCCGACAGCACCCGCACCAACGGCCTGCTCTCCTGGCGGAACGGCAACGAACACCTAGCCATGCTGGATCACGTGCCAGTCAGCAGCAAGCTGCTCGTAGGCGAAGGGGTTGCGACCTCCGGTTACAGTACCTTTGCCAGCCGAGGCATTCCGGTCGGCCAGATCATCCGCATATCGAAAGACAAGCTCTTCTACAACGTCGATGTGCGCCTTGCAGTCGATTTTTCATCACTCTCCTGGGTGCTCGTCTCCCTGGCAAAGCCGTCGATGGAGAAAATCGAGCTGATGCAGTCACCGGACAGCCCGGGAAAAGGAGAGTGAACAAGGCATCGATAACATGGCAATCACCGGTTACAAACGACAATCCACCCTGATTTGAACAAGTATCTTCTTTATACCATCGCCGTGATCATTCTGGCTTTCGTGCAGCGCTTTCTCGTTTCAAAGCTGCTCATTCTACACGTATCCCCCGACATTCTGGCCATCTTCATCGCGTTCATCTCCATGTCCACCGGCCAGAGAACCGGCACGAACTTCGGCTTCGGAGCCGGCCTCGTCGCCGGGGTTCTCTCGGGCGACTTAGGCTTGTCGGCCCTTCTGGGCACTGCTCAGGGATTTGTGGCAGGCTTCTTCCATGTACCCCAGGAGAGCCATGCGACCTCGGTCAAGAAAAAGCGTATGTTCTATGCTGCGTCCGCAACCGCGCTGATAGCCGGGAACCTGCTTCAGTCGCTTCTTTCTGACCCGCTCTCGCTCCCCCTCTATGTCAGAATACCGGAGACAGTCATCCTCGGCACCCTCATGAGCATGATGCTGACCGTGCTGCTCTATCACTTCGCCCTGAAGAAACTGCTGAAGGATTGAGCCATGGACGATTTTCTGCGCGGAATCAAGCTGACCATACTCCTCATCGCAGCCGTCTTCCTGTTTTTCACAGCTCGTCTCGCCTGGCTCCAGATTGTCCAGCATGACGACATCGGTTCGAGATCGGGAAGCATCCGGAGAATACGGGAACAGGCTCCGAGAGGCCATTTCATCGACCGGAACGGCGAAACCGTTCTCGAAAACCAGGCACTCTACACCCTCAAGATCATCCCCAACGAGCTGCGGGCATCGAGCATTCCGTACCTGGCCTACCTGCTTGAAATTCCGGTAGATGAGCTGAACGAGAAGGTCGCCGAAGCGAAAGATTACAGTCCGTTTGCTGTTTCGACCGTCTACCGCGACCTGAACGAGTTCGTCGTGGCACGCATCAGCGAGAACCTCTGGCGATTGCCCGGCGTGATCATCGAGATCGAGGACAAGCGAAAATACAGCGATCTGTTCCGGGGAACCCACATGTTCGGTTATCTCCGCAGCGTAAACAAGACACAGCTCGACACGCTGGCCGAAAAGGGGTACACGCCGGATGACAAGATCGGTTTTTCCGGTCTCGAACGCTTCTACGAAGAGGAGTTGCGGGGCGAAAAGGGCACTCGTTACGAACTGGTCAATCCGCTCGGGATGCTCGTGGGAAAATACAATGAGGGCCAAAGCGACATCCCGTCCGTCAAGGGTAACGATCTCTATCTCACCATCGACGCTCACCTGCAGCAGCTTGCCGAAAATCTGCTCCGGGCGACAGGCAGACAGGGAGCAATCGTGGCTATCGATCCCTCGACCGGCGGCGTGCTGGCGCTGTGCAGCGAACCTGATTTCGACCTCGACATCCTCAATGGCAAAACCAGAAAAAAAGAGTGGGCCGAAATCGCCCTTTCACCTGAAAAGCCGCTTTTCAACCGCGCCATCCAGGCCGTCTATCCACCCGGTTCAACCTACAAAATGGTGCTCGCGATAGCCGGACTCGAAGAGGGGGTCATCAAACCGGAAAATACCATTCTCTGCACCGGAAGCTGGAACTTTGGCGGACGCGTTTTCCACTGCCACGGCGGCCATGCTCACGGCATCGTTAACCTTAAAAAAGCGATCATCGAGTCCTGCAACATCTACTTCTACCAGCTCATGCTCAAGGTTGGACTCGACACGTGGGATAAATACGGTAAAATGTTCGGATTCGGCCAGCAGGAAGGCATCGACCTCCCCGGTGAACGCAAGGGTTTCTTGCCTACAACCGATTACTACAACAAGCGTTACGGTGAGGGACGCTGGACCAGAGGCTACCTGGTCAGCCTCGGCATCGGCCAGGGAGAGCTTGGCGTCACTCCCCTGCAACTGGCCAACTACGCAGCGACCATCGCCAACAACGGCACCTGGCACGAACCGCACATTGTCAGGGGCTACCGCGACACGCGCACCGGCATCTATGTGCCGATCGATCACGCATCGCGAACCCTGCCGGTTTCGAAACAGACCTTCGGAATCATCAAGGAGGCAATGCAGGGCGTGGTGACGCAGGGGACTGGCACGCTGGCGCAGATACCGGGTGTAACGGTCGCGGGCAAAACCGGCACCGCGCAGAACCCGCACGGCAAGGATCACGCCTGGTTCATCTGCTTCGCTCCGGTCGAAAACCCGAAAATCGCCATCGCGGTGCTGGTCGAAAATGCCGGTTTCGGCGGCAGCATCTCCGCGCCGATCGCCCGGGAGATGATGAACTATTACCTTGTCGAAAAGAACAAGCCAAAAACGAAAACTGCCGACAGCACCGCGGTCGCCAAAGTCAAAAAGCTGAACAATTCACTGAATACCAAACAGGCCGCCGCGAAAGCAGCAATCGACTCTACCGGCACTGCGCCGCAGAGCGATCTGGAGAGTGGAGACTGATGAACTTTAAAAATGAACCGGCGGCCATTGCGGGCTTTCTCGAAGACACGAGCAACCTGAAAAACGGCTGGACGCCCGGCGTCTTCTTCCCCGAAACGCTGGAGGAGGTCGCGGCGCTCCTGCGCAATGCGCACGCCGACGGGCGGCGCTACACCATCGCAGGCAACGGCACCGGCACGACTGGTGCGCGGATTCCGTTCGGGGATCACGTCATCGCCATGCAGAAGCTCGACAGCATCGGCGAGGTGGAGCGGACCGGCGACGGGCGGGCGCTGCTTCGCGTCGAGGGTGGCGCACTGTTGCAGAATGTGCAGTCCAAAGCGGCGGCGGCAGGCTGGATCTACCCGCCCGATCCGACCGAAAAAACCTGCTTTATCGGCAGCACCATCTCCAACAACTCCACCGGCTCGCGCTCGCTGAAGTACGGCCCGACACGAAACCACGTGCAGGCGCTGAAGGTAGCGCTGCCGCAAGGCGACATTCTCGACATCGAGCGTGGGCAGTATATCGCCGATGCGGAGGAACGTTTCCACCTCGATCTTCCGATTGCCGGTCGTGTAGCGTTCCGGATTCCGGACTACCAGATTCCAGCCACCTCGAAGCACAACGCGGGCTACTGGTCAAAACCGGGTATGGATCTGATCGACCTCTTCATCGGCTCGGAGGGCACACTCGGCGTCATCCTCGAAGCCACGCTGCTGCTACAACCCGCGCCGGAGCGGGTAATCGCCTGCCTCGCCTGGTTCCAGAGCGAGGAGGAACTGCTCGACTTTGTCGGCAAGGCGCGCGCCGGAAACGGAGGCGTGAGTCCGCGAGCGCTCGAACTCTTCGACCGTCGCGCCCTCGAATTCCTCCGCCAGAGCTATCCGGAGATTGCGAAGGAGACGGCAGGAGCAATCTATTTCGAAGAGGAGACAACCGCCGAACATGAGGATACCTGCCTCGAAGCGTGGCTGGAACTGATGGAACAGTGCGGCTCGCCGGTCGAACAGAGCTGGGCTGCACTCGATGCGGAGGGACTGCAGAAGCTCCGCGACTTCCGCCACCAGTTGCCGGTGCTGGTCAACGAGTGGCTCAGCCGCCAGTCGGAGAGCAAGGTGAGCACCGACATGGCGCTGCCGGACGAGCGCTTCGCCGACCTCTTCCGGCTCTACCGCGACACCTGCGACCGTGAAGGCTTCACCTACATCATCTTCGGCCACATCGGCAACGCCCACCTGCACCTGAACATTCTGCCACGCAACCACGAAGAGTTCGTCCGCGCAAAAACGCTCTACCGCCAGCTCGTCTCGGAAGTGCTCGCGATGGGCGGCACGCTGTCGGCGGAACACGGTATCGGCAAACTCAAGAGCGAATATCTGGTACAGATGTACGGTCGCAAAGGCATCATGGAAATGGTGCGTGTAAAAAAAGCATTCGACCCTTATCTTGTGCTCAACATCGGAAACATGATTCCGGTAGAATACTACGAATCCGAAACCTGAGAGAGAACAAGGTGTCCAAAAAACAAGGCAAGCCGGAGTACGTCACGGCGATCAGCAACCGCAAGGCACGGTTCGAGTTCGAGATTCTCGACACCATCGAGGCGGGCGTCGAACTGCTCGGCAGCGAGGTGAAGTCGGTGCGACTCGGCAAGGCGAGCCTGAGCGAGAGCTACGCCATGATTCACCACGGCCAGGTGTGGCTCGAAAACATGCAAATCACCCCATACGAACACAACACGCTCGACACGCTCGAACCCAAACGCAGCCGCCGCCTGCTTTTGCACAAGGCGGAGATCATGCGCCTGCAATCGAAAATCAGCGAAAAGGGACTGACCCTCATTCCGCTCAAGGCCTACTTCAACAAGCGTGGTGTGCTGAAGATCGAACTCGGCCTCGCTCGAGGCAAAAAGCTCTACGACAAACGCGAGACGATCAAGAATCGAGACGCCGAGCGTCAGCTGCAGCAACTCAAGAAACAGTATTAACCAGACGACATTTCAATTTGCCATGATCTTTCCATCCGTCAGGGAACAGCTCGATATCATCGTCAACAACACCGTCGAGGTCATCAGCACCGATGAGCTTGAAAAGAAGCTCCAGAAATCGATCAAAAGCGGCAAGCCGCTAAAGATCAAGCTCGGCGCTGACCCGTCGCGCCCTGATCTGCACCTCGGCCACTCGGTGGTGCTCCGCAAGTTGCGTGAATTTCAGGATTTGGGACACGAGGCGATTCTCATCATCGGCGACTTCACGGCCATGATCGGCGACCCGTCGGGCAAGAGCAAAACCCGCCCGCAGCTCACCGCCGAGGAGGCGAGGGAGAACGGCAAAAGCTACTTCGAGCAGGCATCAAAAATCCTCGATCCGGAAAAAACCACCATTTGCTACAACGCCGACTGGCTGGGCCAGATGCACTTCGCCGACGTCATCCGCCTGTCGAGCCACTACACGGTGGCGCGAATGCTGGAGCGCGATGATTTCGAAAAGCGCTACCGTTCGCAGACGCCGATCTCGATCCACGAATTTCTCTACCCGCTCGCACAGGGCATGGACTCGGTGCATCTGAAAAACGACGTAGAGCTTGGCGGCACCGACCAGAAGTTCAACCTGCTCGTCGGACGCGACCTCCAGCGCGAGTACGGCATCGAGCCGCAAGTCTGCATCACCATGCCGCTGCTCGTCGGCACCGACGGCAGCGAAAAGATGTCCAAGTCACTCGGCAACGCCATCTGCTTCAACGACACGCCAGAGGATATGTACGGCCGCACGCTCTCGATTCCCGACACGCTGATCGAGACCTACTGGAACCTGCTGGTACCGCACCATAGCGGGAGCGGCGCGCCTATCGCCGAACGGATCGCCGCCGATCCTCGCGAAACGAAGCGCGAACTGGCCCGCGAGGTGGTGGCGCAATACTATTCGGCGGACGATGCTGCAAAAGCGCAGGAGCACTTCGACCGGGTGATCGTCAACAAACAGGCTCCAGCGGATCTGCCAACCATGGAGTTCGAGGAGACCTCGATGCCAGTGGTCGAGCTGCTCATGGCGCTCGAGGCGTTCCCGTCGAAAAACGAGGCCCGGCGCATGATCCAGCAGGGCGCGGTGCAGGCTGGCGACATGAAGATCACTGACACCAACGCTGTGATCGGACTCGGTCCAGAACCTTTGATCATCCGCGCAGGCAAGCGGAAATTTTTCAAGGTGGCGCTCGCAAAAAAATCGTTTTGAATGCGTTTGCTTTTTCCTATAATTGCACCAACTGACGATTTTCTCTAACCTCTATCCGGAGCTACCACCTTGTCATTCGTCCCGACAAAAGTATTCTTCACCAAGGGTGTCGGAAGACACAAAGAGTATCTCTCTTCGTTCGAGCTCGCACTGCGCGATGCCAAAATCGAAAAGTGCAACCTGGTGACGGTTTCCAGTATCTTTCCTCCCAAATGCGAGCGCATCAGCGTCGAAGAGGGACTGAAGTACCTCAAGCCGGGGCAGATCACCTTTGCGGTCATGGCACGTAACTCGACCAACGAAAACAACCGCCTCATCTCCGCTTCGGTTGGCGTAGCGCTTCCGGCTGACGACAGCCAGTACGGCTACCTCTCCGAGCACCATCCGTATGGCGAAACTGCCGAGCAGTCGGGCGAATACGCCGAGGATCTGGCCGCCACGATGCTGGCAACCACGCTCGGTATCGAATTTGATCCCAACAAGGACTGGGACGAACGCGAGGGCATCTACAAAATGAGCGGCAAGATCGTCAACTCCTTCAACATCACCGAGTCTGCCGAAGGCGAAACCGGCATGTGGACGACCGTCATCTCCTGCGCGGTGCTGCTGCCGTAAGGGCGACAGAACAACGAGACATTCTTTTTGAAACCGGGAATCGGTGACGCGACTGATTCCCGGTTCTTTTTTCCGGCAACATGCAACAAGAAAAGGGCTTGCGCCCTCGCCACTGCCGGAAGTTGATTCCTGACTGCGTATATTACGCCTCGCCGTTGTCGCTCAGAGGAAACGGCGGTAAGCAGTCTGCGGCTCGCTCTATCCGCAACTCATCAATCACGCCACCAGAGAGATATGACACAGGAAGTGAAAACCGACGTGCTGGTTATCGGCAGCGGCATCGGAGGGTTGTATTTCGCCATCAATATGGCTGACCACGCCACGGTCACGATCATCACCAAAAAAGAGAGTTCCACCTCCAATACCAACTGGGCACAGGGCGGCATCGCCGCGACCATCGCGCCGAACGACAGCGCGGAGCTGCACATCGCCGACACGCTCGATGCGGGCGCGGGTCTGTGCGACGAAGCAATGGTGAGCATTCTGGTGCACGAAGGTCCAGCGCATATCCGGCGACTCATCGAACTCGGCGTGGAGTTCACGACCAATCCCGACCACACGCTCGACCTCGGCAAGGAAGGGGGCCACTCGCGCAATCGCATCGTACATGCCAAAGATCTGACGGGCCGCGAAGTGGAAACAGCGCTGCTCGCTCGCGTCAACGCGCACCCCAACATCACGCTGCTCGAACACCACTACGCGCTCGAACTCATCACCGAGCACCACCTCGGCATCAAGACCAACGACATCACCTGCTACGGCGCGTACGCGCTCGATACGCTCAACCACAAGCCGAAGAAGATTCTGGCGAAGGTGACGATGGTCGCCTCGGGCGGGCTGGGCCACGTCTATCTGCATACGACGAACCCGGATATCGCCACGGGCGACGGCATCGCGATGGCCTATCGCGCCGGGGCGGAAATTGCCAACATGGAGTTCATCCAGTTTCACCCGACCTCACTCTTCCACCCGAAAGCCAAGTCGTTTTTGATCTCCGAAGCAGTACGCGGTTTCGGCGGAATCCTGCGCAACAAGGAGGGCGAGGCCTTCATGCACCGCTACGACAAGCGCGAAAATCTCGCACCGAGGGACATCGTGGCAAGAGCGATCGACTCGGAGATGAAAAAAAGCGGCGACGAGTATGTGTTCCTCGACGTGACACACCTCGATGCGGAGCGGGTGAAGGAGCACTTCCCGCACATTTACGAGACATGCCTTGAATTCAGCATCGACATGACAAAAGAGATGATTCCGGTGGTTCCGGCAGCGCACTACTCCTGTGGAGGAATCAGAACAGACAGCCGGGGACGCAGCACCATCAACCGCCTCTACGCCTGCGGCGAGACGAGCTGCACGGGCGTGCACGGTGCAAACCGGCTGGCGAGCAACTCCCTGCTCGAAGCGCTGGTCTTCGCCTGGCGCTCCAGCGAGGATATCCGTGCGGAGCTGAACTCGATCCATTTCGAGCACGAATTCCCCGACTGGGACGACTCGGGCACATCAAGCCCGGAAGAGTGGATTCTGGTGGCTCACAACAAAAAGGAGACGCAGGCGATCATGAACGACTACGTCGGCATCGTAAGGAGCGACCTGCGGCTCGATCGTGCACGCCGACGTATCGATTTCCTGAAAGAGGAGACTGAGGCGTACTACAAAAAACGAAAATCACGCCACAGATCATCGAACTGCGCAACATCATCAAGGTGGCAAGCCTCATCATCCAGGGCGCGATCAAACGCCGAGAATCCCGCGGCCTGCACTACACCACCGACTTCCCGCAGAAAGACGACAAGCACTATCTGGCGGATACGGTGCTCAGGTCGTTTTAGCATCTTTTTCTTCAGATCAGTCTGATCCGACTGATCTGATAACCTACCTAACCTCCTGCCAGTCGCGGGCGTAGCGGAAATCAATACCCGGCGTGCGGCTGGAGAGTTTGGCGATAACGGGCATCATGCGCTTGTACTGGTTCCGCACCACCATGCTGCGCACTCGCTGGTAGAAGGCGGGGTCGATGCCTTCGGCGAGAATGGCGTCGCGATCCATGCGCTCTTCGAGCATCATGTACAAGAGCTGATCGACCTCCTCATAGCTGAAACCGAGATCAGCTTCGTCGCTCTGCCCTTCCCAGAGGTCGGCGGAAGGCTTTTTGTCGATCAATTCCGCAGGAACGCTGAGGTGACGGGCCAGACCCCAGAGCTGGGTTTTGTAGAGGTCGCCGATCGGGTTGACCGCCGAAGCCATGTCGCCGAACATCGTGCCGTAGCCGAGCATCAGCTCGGTCTTGTTGCTCGTGCCGAGCACCAGGCAACCGTCACGCGCCGAAACGTCATACAGGCAGAGCATCCTCGACCGCGCCATCACATTGCCGCGCCGCAAGCGGCTGGCATCCGGGCGGGTCTCGAAAAAGGCGTCCACCACGTCGGTCACAGGCATCGTCTCGGCCCTTATGCCGAGACGGTCAACCATGAGCTGCGCGTGATCAAGGCTCGCCTGGCTGCTCGTTTTGTAGGGCATCATCAGCGCCAGCACATTCTCCGGGCCAAGTGCACGGACGGCGAGTTCGCACACCACCGCCGAATCGATACCTCCCGACAATCCGAGTACCACCGAGCGGAAGCCGAACTTCCTGATTTCGTTGCGAATGAAAGGAATCAGGATGGCTTCAACCAGGCCGTAATTGAGATGGAGGTCTTGCGGTTTCATGGATTTTCAGTCAGATAGAGGTAAAAAACGGATAAGACCGTTCTGGAGCAGAAATGAGATCATCGCGATCGCGCCCACAAGGAAAGCCGCTTTTCCGGAAAACGCCTCCACGCCCGGTTCGCTGCTGCCGAGCATTGCCTGTAACCCGGTGCGTGAAATGAACACGGTATAGGCAAGCGCCGCCGCCATGAACAGCCAGCGCCATGTTCCCGCAAAGCCAAACGGCTCGGCGAGCCAGATCGGGGTCAGCGAAAAGCTCAGCGCCGTCATGATCTCATGCTGGGCAGGTGCGGAGCGCTCAGTTTCAGCCGCCGAGACCATCACCCCGGTCAGAACGTAGAGCACGGCAACATCGATCGTGAAACTGATGATCGCCAGCAGCATGGCCATCCTCGGCACATGGATGAACGGAAGCTTGGCGAACTGGACAATTGCAATGACCGGAGCAGCGTAATCCTTCATCGCATTGACTTCCCGAAAGCGCTCGCGGGCATCACTCCAGAAAGTCTCCGGATGAAACAGAACAGAAAAAATTGCCGAAAACAGCCATTTCAATCCCATGATTCTCCCCCTTTTATCTGAGCCATTTCTGGGGATTCTGCTTGACCTTGCCTTTCCAGACCTCGAAATGCACCGTCGATCCACCTTCGGGCATGGGCGCCGAAGAGCCGAGCAACTGGCGCGAGCGGATAATCTCCCCCTTGGCCACCGACACGCGGTCAAGATTGGCATACACGGTAAGATACGATTTCGGATGGCGGACGATGACCACATTCCCGAAAGTTGGCAGGTAAGCGACCTGTACCACCTTGCCGCCGGAGACCGACTTGACCGGCGTGCCAACCGGTACGGAAATGTCGATACCGTTGCTGACAGTCACGATGTTCAGCTCTTTGTCAAGCGAAGAACCAAAGCGGCGTACCACGACGCCATTGTTGACCGGCCACGGCAGTGATCCGCCCTGGTCGAAATCAACCGAAACGCGGTCAATTTCCAACTCGGTCTGGTCAACGACAGCCATCGGCTCCTCTTTCGGCGGCGGTGCCTGCGGTACTTCGCGAGTTGGAGGAAGCGAACGGAGCGGGCGTTGCGGCGGAATCTCTTCAGTACGGGTGGATGACTTTCTCTGGCTCTCTGCGGCTGCTTTTTCTCGGGCAATTCTCTCTTTTTCCGCAGCAATCCGGCGGCGCTCGGCAGCCCGTTGCGCTGCGAGACGCTCCCGGCGCTGCTGGGCAGCCAGTCGTGCACGCTCCTCTTGCTGGCGGATCAGCTCCTGCTGTGCCATGATCAGCGCCTCGATCTTCGCCTGCATCGCACGTTGCTTTTTGCGCACCTCGATGATCCGGGCGGCGTAAGCTTTCTTGTCCTTCTGAATGCTGGTGAGCACCTCCTCCTTCTCCTTCTTTTTCGAGGAATAGCTCTGCAACTGCTCCTGCTGGTTTTTCATCGCCAGCTCCTTCTCGTGGAAGGTCCGCTGAAGCTGCTCCCGGCTGCTCTCCATCTGCTGAGCGCTCGACTGCAAAGCATTCACCTTCGACCTGACCGACCCTGAAAGAAATCCCATATACCTGGCTCTCACAATCGCACCATTGACCGACCCCGAAGAGAGCACCAGCTCGGCGTCGCGGTCTCCGCCATGCTTGTAGGCCGCAATAACCACCTGTCGAAAATCGGATGACACATGCTGATAGGTTTTCCGATTCTCCTGAAGCTGGCTCTGAAGCTGGTCGATCTGATTGTCGAGATTGTTCAGAAGCGACTGGTTTTCGACAATGAGACGTTCATAGACCTTGATCTGCTTGCGGATGTTGTTCAGGTCGGTTAGTGAACGGCGCTCGTTCTTTTTGGTGCTGTTGAGCTTTGACTGATACTCCGAGAGCTGCTTTTTGAGATCTTCCAGCGTGCTTTCGACCTTGCTGCGTTCACGAGTGATACGGTTCAGTTCAGGACTCGCCGCACTGCCCGTCGCGGGCAAAAAGGTTGCGGTGAGGAAAAAGAGAAGACTGGCGCATAGAAGCTTTATGACGAAAACAGGGAAAAAACAGCTGCCGGAAAACATTCGCATGGTATCGGATCGGTTGGCGCTCACGGTTGCAATCAACAAACCGGCACGATGGACGAGCCAGCTTGCAGGTTCAGATAAAAAGTGGTTTTAAAATAAAATTTGTTTTTCTGAGCCTGAAATAATTAAATAGGTCTTTTTGCATGTAACCCTTGAATCGAATGGACAAGCTTGTCATCCGGGGCGGAAAAAAGATTTGCGGCACCATCGCCGCCTCAGGATCGAAAAATTCCGCGCTGCCGGTCATCGCGGCAACACTGTTGACGCCCGATGGCACCTTCGCCATCGATCGCATTCCGGATCTCAAGGATGTCCGGACCTTCATCCAGCTCCTCGACTATCTCGGCGCGGAAACGTCGTTCGAGAATAACCTTCTGAAGGTCTCAACCGGCCAGCTGAAGAGCATCGAGGCTCCGTACGAGCTGGTTAAAAAGATGCGCGCCTCGATCTACGTGCTTGGTCCGCTGCTCGCCCGCTTCGGCCACACCCGCGTGTCGCTGCCCGGCGGCTGCGCTTTCGGCCCGCGTCCGGTCGATCTGCACATTATGGTGATGGAGAAGCTCGGCGCGACCGTTACCATCGAGAACGGGTTCATCGACGCCAGGGTCAACGGATCGGGACTGCGCGGTGCGCACATCGACTTCCCGATCTCGTCGGTCGGCGCAACCGGCAACGCCCTGATGGCCGCAGTCATGGCTAAAGGCACCTCCGTTCTCGACAACGCCGCCCTCGAACCGGAGATCGAATGCCTGTGCAACTTCCTCGTAAAAATGGGCGCAAAGATCGACGGCATCGGCACCACAACGCTCGTCATTGACGGAGTCGATCAGCTCAAGGCGGTTGAGTTCGAAAACATCTTCGACCGCATCGAAGCGGGCACACTCCTCTGCGCCGCCGCGATCACCGGAGGCAGTGTGACGCTCACCGGCGTCATGCCGGAACAGCTCACCTCGGTGCTTGATTCCTTCCGGCAGTCCGGCTGCACGATTGCGGCAAACGGTGATGCCATTTCGCTCACCACCCCGGAAAAGCTGCTGCCGGTCGATATTACCGCACAGCCCTACCCTGAGTTTCCGACCGACATGCAGGCACAGTGGATGGCGCTCATGACTCAGGCTCATGGCGACAGCACCATCATTGACCGAATCTACCTCGAACGCTTCAACCACATTCCGGAGCTGAACCGCCTCGGAGCGCATATCGAAATCAGGGACAACTGGGCACTGGTTCATGGCCCGCAGGAACTGACTGGCACCAAAGTCATGTCCACCGACCTTCGCGCATCAGCCTGCCTGGTGCTTGCCGGGCTGGTCGCAAAGGACACCACCGAAGTGCTGAGAGTCTATCACCTCGACCGCGGATACGAGGCTATCGAGAAGAAACTGACGGCCCTCGGCGCCGACATCGAACGACAAAAATACCAGGAATTTTCCTGAAAAAAGAGTCAAATATCGTTTGCAATTTTAATCACATACCTTATATTAGACCACTCTGAAGAAAAAACAGGCTTGCGAGGGCCCTTAGCTCAGTTGGTCAGAGCAAGCGACTCATAATCGCTGGGTCGTAGGTTCAAGTCCTACAGGGCCCACCAGCTGGTTCAGAAACAAGTTATATGGCGTGTTCGTCTAGTGGCCCAGGACATCGCCCTCTCAAGGCGAAGATCACGGGTTCGAATCCCGTACACGCTACCAAGTATAAATCCCGGCACAAGTCAGGATTTATACACTATGCACCCGTAGCTCAACTGGATAGAGCATCTGACTACGGATCAGAAGGTTAGGGGTTCGAATCCTCTCGGGTGTACCATAAAGCAGAATGACTTGCGGGTTTCGACTTGCAGGTCTTTTTTTGGCTCTTCGCAGAATATCGTGGGAAGAAGGGTGTGTATGAGGTAACATAGAGTAATTTTGAGCGTTACCCAACCGCACCTTGATACTCCCAGAGCTTGACGAGCCATTACCACCAACTTTTAGCTCCTTCCTCAAACTGGAAGGTCGAGAACGTTCATGTGTCGATGAGCGGCAAGCGGGTCGAGATCAGACTGGTCTGTACCGGCAAGCAGGTCGCGTGTCCGGTATGCGGTGCATCATGGAACATGAGCTCAAAACCGTTCAGGCGCCGTGGGCGGTAAGGCATTGCCGTTTCACGCTGCAGTTCGAAAGCTTTGCGATCGAGCTGCTCTTGCACTGCGCGAACATCAAGGCGTCAGCAAGAGGGTTCCACCGTTTCGAGAGTTATCGCAACCGGATTTTGTTTTACTGCGGCAAACTCAACAGGGCTATCGAATCATGACGGAACAGCAGAAGCCCTTACCCACGATATTCTGCGAAGAACCAAAAATTAATTTTTTTCAGACGTAATTTTACTGCTCTTAACAGCTTTAACCTGCATATCCTTTAAACAAAAAAGTAAAACCAAAAAAACATAAAATTCAAGCGTATCGCTATTGCTACAGTAGCCGGGCTGGGCCTAACGCTGCCTCTTCACCGCGCATCAGCAGCAACGGCATCAGGTTCCACAACCCTGTCGGTGACCGTTCCGCCTTTTGTGATCTTGTACTATCCAAGTAATATTTCTATAACCCTTAAGGATCGATGGACTGGTGCAACTGCAGGAGGTACCGGTACCACTACTACATTTACTGATGTTGTTGATGGCGACACACTCGATGCGACAATCGATCCGGGCACAGCTCCCAGCACAACCATAGCGATTACCATCAGCAATGCATGGGCTGTCAGAGGGCTTTCTGCCGCCGGTACAGCAACGGTATCTATCAAACCGAAGAATACCCCGGCTGGTTCAACCATAACCCTCACCGGTGATGCTAGCGCTGGTTCACTTGCTATCAACTCGCTTACCGCTACGTCAGGAGGGAGTGCAACATTTGGCCTGACAGGCATGACTCCCGTATATGGCGATGTCGGCATGACCATTGACATGGCTAACGCCAATAAGTCGGGGACATTTGCCGGCGGAGATGGCTACACAATCACCGTTGTCACCAATTAATCTCATGCCGGTAACAGGAATCGGGCACAGCACAGCTTGGCGAAAGTGTTCTGCACTCGTTGCTTGTCGCATCATCGCCATCACTTCGGTGGCGATGATGTTTGTTTTTGCTGCAACCGCGCAGCGCCTCCAGGCTGCAATAACCGGTCAATTCAGATCCTCTTACAGTATTACTTTCACTATTACAGATCTTGGTCTTTCAGCATCTGGCATGGCTATTCCGGAGGGAGGCATCACTTCGATCCAGCAGTCCGATGGCAGCATGGTCAATACACCGTCAACGATCACCATTCCGGTCATTGTCACGGTGTACTCGAAGCCCGTCGGTACCTCATACACCGACTACTTCTGGCGTCTGAAAATGAACAACACGGATCACACCAACTGGGTCAACAATAATCGCACCGTGTCACCGGCATATACTATCAGAAGCACCACCGATTCGGTGGCCAACAGGTTATCAAAAACAACCAGCCCGCTCACCGCAACGATTCCGGTATCGATTACCACCTCGCCGACGCAGGTTTTTACTCAATCAGGAACCAGTTGGTATCTGTATCAACAATCAACACTGTCGATCGATCTGAGCAATGTCAGCTACAGCGGCACCTATTCGGGAACTGTCACCACCACCCTCACTTACTGATATGAAACCGCTGCTCTCCAGAGTCCTGCTGTTTTTTTTGCTGTTCTTCCCCCGGCTTGCTGTTGCCGAGCAACTTCCGCCACCTCAATTAGCCGTAGTGCCCTCCATGTTTGAGATGGAGATCGGAAACGCACCGGTCAACGACAGCGTCACGATCACCAACTACAAGAAACGTCCGGCAACCTTCAGAATCGAGCTCTATGCATGGACGCTGAACGAGCACCACGAATTCAAAATCATTCCTTCCTCTCCCGCGTCACTCGACCAGTGGATGGTAGTCAATCCACTCAGGTTTACCATACCGCCGGGCGGTCAGCAAACCGTCAGGTTTTCAATACGGCCGCGGCTCAAACCGGCGCCCGGAGAACATCGCGCCATCATGTTCCTTGTCGAGGAACCGACTCCCGGAGCACCAGCAACCGGAACCCCGGTGTTTATGAAGTTCGGTATCAGCATTTACGGTTATGTCAAGCCGGTTATCCACTCGGCCTGCTTGCAGGAGCTTTCCTTCAACCAGTCCACAGGAGTCATTTCGGCGCACGTCATCAATTCAGGAAACGTGCATACGCGATTGAGGGGCAAATATGCCGTCTGGAAAAAGGGGCAGTTTCCCGGTCTGGAGGCAACAAAACAGGTGCTTGAGACTCTGAAGCCAGGCAAGGAACCGGCAGGGTATGTTACCTCTGGCATCATTCCGGGCAATCCCGTTCTGGCAGGTGGCGAGAGGCACTATTCCCTGAAAACCTCCTTGCCCAAACAGAGCAGAGACCCTTATGTCGTGGCTATTATCGGTGAATTTGACGGCAAACCGCTCGAAAAAGTTCTGGAGTAAGGAGGAGCATCTGAAGCGGCCAATTCTTTATTCCTGTTTTTTGTTGCCGGTAACGCTGCTTTTCATCAATTCTGATGCTGCGCATGCTGATTTCCTCTCCACTCCCCAGCTTGCCTCATTAGATATAGCAGCAACCGAACTTGCCAGAAACACAGGATCGGGTTCACAAAACCATCTTTTCCTGGTCGGAGTGTATCTCAATGGCCGTGAACGCGGAGCCATGAACGTCCTGCTCGATAACGGAGAAATCTGGATTCCGTGGAACGATTTTCTTGAGCTGACCGGTCTTCAGGTGTCCGAAGAGCAGAACGACACTGTGGTGCTCCGTACCACTATCGGGGATATTCGCTTGGCGACGACAACCCTGCGTCTTTTTGGTGGCAATCCCTATATCTCCTTCAAAATACTTGAAGAGAAGTTTCGGATATTTCCGTCTTTCGATCAGTCGCTCTTCGCCATCAAGTTGCAAATCACCTGGTCTCCCGCGAAGTCAACTCCGTCTGCCCGCGCTGTGCTCAAAGCCGATGTTACTGGCCCGGATACATCGCTTGCGTTCATCCACGGAGCGTATCAATACAACGGCAATCTGCAGAATACGGCAAGCCAGCAATTGGAGATACTCGCAGGCGGAAGAGTCCTGGACGGCATCTGGAACATCGATATGCAGGGAGACCCGAGCCGGAATATCGACCTTACCGCTTACCACTGGACTTCGATCAACCCCCATACGGCGTTTCGCCTGGGCACGGGACAAACCGATTTTCCGACACAGCTCTCGACAGGTACGTTTACCGGTGCTCAGTTTGGCTGGAGCAATTCGGATATCACTCCATATTTCGATCAGCCGCTGTCGTCATCGCTGAACGCATTCATGATCTTTAACACCTCCCAACTGAGAAACATTGATGGCAGCGGGCCAGCGGGAGGCATTGCCGAATTAAGGTTTAATGGCAAGGCGGTTGCCCGGCAGCTCATTCGACTCGACGGCCGGTTTTCTTTTCCAAATGTGCAAATGGGCCTCGATTTTCGAAAAACGGAAGTGTATGTATATACCCGTTCGATCCTCGAAAAGCCATCAGCCATTCTGGATTACAGCCAGGCCATAGCCCACCGCGCCCTTGAATCAGGCAAGATTCTGGCCAGCGGTGGGATCGGAATAGATGGGAATCCGTTACTTCAGCAGAACACTGCCGAACTCGACCGCCCAACGGCGTATGGCCATGTTCAGTACGGCATCAACCATTGGCTGACTGCGGAAACCGCCATTCAGAAAAGGGGTAATGGCCACGGACCTGACGGCTTGGCTGGTGCTGTTGTTTCTTTAGGTTCGTCATGGAATGCATCCGTGTATGCGGCAAGCTCAAATGCACACCTGGGAACCGAGTTGAGTCTGGAGCATCGTGGAGAACGATCATCGCTGTTGCTGAGCAGTTCCAAATACGAGCAGAATTTCCTGTCTGACGAGCAACCGTCGATAAACCGTCAGTTATTGAATTTTTCCTGGAGTCCACTCAACAACATGAACCTCTCGCTTCTCGGACGCCGTGAAGAGAGCGGGGAAAACAAGAGCTCGTTTCTTCGCCCCGGAGGATCAATTTTCTTGCGAAACGGCTTAAGGTTTTCGGTCACGCCGGAATATGATGCCTTTCCGGAGTACCAATACGAAATAGATTATTACGCCACGACATTCTGGTGGACTGCGATGTACAACACCGAAACCATTGATACAACCGTTTCGTGGCAGTTTTCAGACCGAACGAATTTCCGCCTTTTCAATCAGTATAGCGTGGGCAACCATGCAAATGCAACCAGCGCGTATCTTGACTGGTACACCACCAGCGCCAGGCGTTCCCTCATCCAGTTTGTTGCGACCTATACTGGTAATCGAACCGGCTTTTCACTGGCCTATCACCGCGCTGCTGACGCCGGCCTGGATTTTTCGCTCGCATATCTGTACCAGATGAACAACACCCTTATGCTCGATATCGATCAGGCCGTGCAGGAGAATCCGGTGAGCAAGCATCTGTTCATGTGCACATTATCGTTTGATTTCGGCTGGTCCGGCAAGCGCTTGCAGCCGGTCAACCGGTGGACTATTTCGCCAATGCGTGGTGGAATTGCCGGATCGCTGGCCGCAGATGAGAATAGCGGGCTGCAAAAAAACCAGATTCAGGATGTTGGTATTCTGGTTAATGGATACCAGATGCCACAGAATCAGCAGGACGGAAATTATTTTGTAGGGAACCTCAAACCGGGATTATATAAAATATCGATCGATCCAGCCAAGCTGCCCATACAGTTCGTCCCTGACAAGGAAGCGAGCATTGTCGAGGTGAAAGGCTCCGGCATAACCAATGTCAATATTCCGGTCCATGCAGAATACGGCATTGCAGGCCAGCTTCTCGATCTTTCAGGCAAAGGCGTCGCCAACGGAATACTGGTACTGACCGACTCGAAAAACAACACAGTAGCCACAGTTTCGACCAACGAGTTCGGCTATTACCGTGCAGACGGACTGCGCTGCGGAGAATACATGCTCAAGCCGGTTTCCGTGACAGGACAGCCCATAGAAAATGCTGATCCAAAGACAGTTATCATCAAGGATGATTATCTGTTCGATGTCAATGTTACCGTAAACCTCCCGGCACAGCCACAGAAAGCAGCCGAACCGCCGGCAGAAAAAAGCGGCAACTAAAACAGTATGCAATGATACCCCAATAACGGCAAGCCAAGCCTGCACAGCATCCTCAAACGGATTGTCTTCTTCAAGAACTTCGCCTCGCATCCCGATCGAATTCACAGACCCGCTTTCACCTTCGCCCCCGCGTCATTTTGCCAGCCACCACCAAGCGCGACGTACATTGCGGCGGTGTCCTGCATCTGCTGGGCCCGGGCTTGCAGGTAACCGATTTTCGCTTGCCGGTACTGAATGTCCGCCAGAATCACCTGCACGTAGTTGACCATGCCCGCCTTGTAATTGGCCTGGATAAGGTCGAGTGAGAGTTTCGCGCTATCGACAGCCTGCCTTTCGGCTTCGGCCTGCTCGGCGTCGTGCTCAAGCGCTCGGATAAGGTCGGCAACCTGGGCAAAGGCGGCGAGCACGGCCTGGCGGTACAACGCAAGAGTCTGGTTCCGCGAGGCGATGGCGGCGCGGCGCTTGGCGCGAAGCGAGCCGCCGTTGAAGATCGGCGCGGCGATGTTGCCGCCGATTGACCAGAAGCGGTTGAGCGGATCGGAAAGCTCGTGCGGCTGGCTGGCTGTGCGACCGTAACTGCCGGTGAGCGTGAAGCTCGGGAAGAGCGCTGCCGTGGCGACGCCGATTTCAGCGTTGGCTGCGTGCAGCTGTGCTTCGGCGGCGAGGATGTCCGGGCGCTGGCGTACCAGCTCCGAGGGCAGAGAGAGCGGCACGCGCTCCGGCAGCACAATGCCGGAGAGGCGCAGATCGGGCGTTGCCCACTCCGCCGGAGTCTTTCCGGCAAGCGTTGCAAGCAGGTGCTCAGCCTGGCTGAGCTTCTGCCTGACCGGCGGCACGACGGCCTCCAGCGAGGCAATCTGGCTCCGTAACGCCAGCACGGAGCTGTAGGGTGCTATACCTGCCTGGTACTGCTTTGTGGCAATCGAGAGCTGATCCTTTTCGATGGCGATGAGCTGCTCGTACTCGTCGAGTTCATCGCGATAAGCGGCGATGGCGATGCTCGTATTGACAATATTTCCTGTGAGCGTCATGTACACGCCAAGAGTCTGCGCGCGCTGCACGTCCACTTGCGCACCGAGCGCCTCTACACTGCGCCGCTGCCCACCGAAGAGATCGAGTGCATAGCTGACCGATGCAGAGAAAGTCGAAAGATTGAGGATGCTGCCGGTGCTGACGCCCCCTGAAGCCGCTGGCGATGCTGCTTGCCTTGTCTGCGAAAAGGTTGCGCTGACCTGCGGATAAAAAATTCCGGCCCCGGCACGGAGATTCTCCCGGCTCGCCTTCAGGCTCGCCTCGGCGGCTTGCAGGCCCGGGTTGTCCGCAAGTCCTTGCGCAACGACCGCGTCCAGCTGGCTGGAGCCGAACGACCTCCACCAGCAGGCCGCAGGCCCGACGCCCTCGTCGAAGCGCTGCCCGCCACTCTCCGGCTTCGGAAGCGGCTGCCGGTCATACGATTTCACCGCCGGAGCCTCAGGCTTTACGAAATCCGGCCCCATAGCGCATCCAGACAGCAGAAGCGCGGAAAAAGCGAGCGACACGACGCCGCGCCGGGCGATGCTTTTCGACATGACTGCCACCAGATTATTTGTTGTTCGCTGCCTGTTCACCGATGTAAATATCGACCAGTTGACCGGGATAGAGCGTTACGTTTTTGGGCTTCACAAAGCTGAAGATGACCGGCAGCACCCGGACGTCCACCCGCTCGGTGCGCTGGCTCGACAGCTCGATTTTTGGCGTCACGTCCGGCTGGAAGCGCTCGAATTTCAGAGGAATCTTGAGTGTGGTGCCGCGGATTGACATGCTGGCACTCATCCGGACCGGATCTGGAAGCCGCTGGATCAGGATTTCGTCAACGTAACAACGCACCTGCAAACTGTTGTCCGAATTGCCCATAACGATGACCGGCACGTAGCCGCCAGTGTAGGAATTGTACCCGCCCTGGCTCGAAATGTAGCTGCCAACCGAGGTGTTGATCGCCAGAACCGTGCCGTCTTCGCGCGCCGTGAGGGTGTATTTGCCGAGCAGTGCTCGGGCCGCATCGTACTGTTTGCGAGCAAGTTCGAGGTTCGCTTTGGCTGAGCGGACGGCGTTGGCGGCGGTATCGAGCGCATCCTTGCTCACTGAGCGCGGATCGAGATTCCACGAAGCCTTCAGTTTTGCGTACTGCGCCTGCACGTTTGCCACGCTCGCCTCGGCCACCGCGATGCTCGCTTTCGCCGATTCAGCCGTCGAGCGCTGCACCGCGTCGTCGAGCATGAGCAGCGGCTCGCCCGCCTTGACCTGCTGACCCTCATGGGCGAGAATCTTCAGCACCGTGCCGGATACTTCAGGGTAGATGTTGACGTTCGAGCCGTTTTTCTGAGCGCTTTCGATGATGCCGTTGGCGTAAATTCCACTACGGTAAGGGTTCGACGCCGGTTTGAAGGCGGGCGGCTCCGATTTCGGGCGCAGCTTCATGAAAAATGCGCTTCCCACGCCAAGCAGAATGCCGAAGACCGCGATGCCGATCAGGATTTTATTTCTCATGCTGTTGACTGTTTTCGTAACCAGATTCGTAACCGACGATTTTGCCATCCTCCATCTTCATGATCCGGTCAGCATATTCGTAAATACGGCTATCGTGCGTCACGATGATGATAGCCCGTTTTTCGTTCAGGATATGTGTTTTCACGAACTCCACGATCTTCCGGCCGGTATCGCCATCGAGCGAGGCGGTCGGTTCGTCGAAGATGAGGATGTCTGGCTGGCCCGCGATAGCCCGCGCGATGGCCACGCGCTGCTGTTCGCCGCCGCTCAGCTTCACCGGCTGAAGGTCGGCGCGATCTTTCAGGCCGACAATGTCGAGATAGTCGCGGGCGAGCTTCATGGTCGCGTTCCACTCCATTTTCTTCAGAATCAGCGGAATAGCTACGTTCTCGGCCGTGGTCAGGCGCGGGAAAAGGTGGTAGTCCTGAAAGACGAAGCCGATCTTGTTCAGGCGCAGGTCGGCCAGATCGTCATCCTTCATTGTCCAGATATCCTGATCTTCAACAACAACGCTCCCCTCGTTGGGCCTCAGAATGCCCGAAATCATGCTGAGCAACGTCGTCTTGCCGCTTCCCGACGGGCCGACGATGAAGAGCATCTCGCCGTATTGAGCCTCGAAGGAAACTCCTTTCACCGCCACAGTCTTGGCCTCGCCCTCGCCGAACCACTTGACCAGATTGCTGGCACTGATAATCACCGATCCGCTCATATCAGCCCCGGAAAATATCGAATGGCTGAATCTGCAACACCTTGCGCACGCCGATATAGCTCGAAAAGCCTGCAATAATCATCACCATGACGAGCGCCAGGCCGAGCGTCTGGTAGGTGAGCTGCGCGGCGTAATCGGGCACGCGCCACTTGGCGATAATCATGAAGGTCGAGGCCGCCCCGACGCCAAGTCCGTAACCGATCAGCGAGGTGACAACCGCCTGCACGAGAATCATGGAAACCAGTTCATTACCTTTCGCGCCGATGGCTTTCATAGCGCCAAACTTGCCGATGTTTTCGAGAATGAAGGTGTAGAAGGTCTGGCCGGAGATGGAGAGGCCGACAACGAAACTGATGGCAGTCATCATCATGATGTTCATGCCGACGCCGGTTTTGTAGGTGTAGAAGTTGGAAACCTTTTTGACGAACTGCTCGCGGGTGAGCGCCTCGTAGCCGAGTTGGGCGATAGCCTTCTGGATGCCGGGAATGTCTGCATCACTCTTCGGCTCGATCAGCACATAGGATGTGGTGAAGCGCGCCGAGGGGATGTACGTTATTGCGCGGCTGTAAGTTGTGTAGAGCGTCGGGATGCCGAAAAGCCCCGATGAGGCGACTTTGGCGAGGCCGACCACTGTCCCCCGGTTATCGTTGATCTCGAACTGGGTGCCGATTTTCGGGCTTTCGAGCTTGGCGTATTCGGCATCCTTGACCACCACGAAGGCATTCTCGGCGAAAACATCCTCGATCCTGCCCTCGAGCATCTCGGGCCGTCCGAAAAGCGTGGCGTCATCGAGTCCAACGACCGTCGCTGCCTGATAGGTGCCGTCCTTGAGCTTGATCAGGGCACTACCGAAATAGAGCGGCACGGCGTACTTCACACCCGGAATGCTCCGCGACGCCGAAAGGATGTAATCGGGCATCGGAATGCTGCTGTTGGTGTTGTTCACCGCCGGATCCATCACCCAGATTTTCGCACCGATGTTATAGACCGGAGCGCACGAGCGGGCCAGAATGCCGGAAAACATCGACATCATCATCACCATGAGAAATACGGCGAAGGTAATGCCGACCAGAAGGGCCGTGAATTTGCTCTTGTCGTTCATCAAGAGCTTGAGCGCCACCCTGTAGATACCGAAGACAGGTTTCATTTCGACAATGGATCGGATTACCACCTACGCATCAATGAGAAACCGGAACAGGAAATTTCCATAAAATAAAAAAATTCGCTTTTTTCAAAAAACCTGCTCACGCCAAAACCGCCAGAGAAATTTGCCCGAAAAGAGAATGACTGCACGTGTAATCACAGGCAAAAGCTTTTCGGAATTTTCCTTCTCCGCGCATTCTCGATCTGAATGCCGCCCTGAACGCTCCCGGAACGAGCTGAGCACAGTATCGGTCAGTATGACAAGCCGACAAGATCACCCCTGCAAGGCAATACTCAAAAATTCTTATCCCCATTTACAGAGGTCTGACAAAGTACCGAAACAAAAATGATGATAGGAGTTACGAGAATAAATTTTATACGTTATAATCACGAATTCAATGTACCTTTCACCAAGAGATTTCCCGTCGAAGTTGCACCAGATGCTTGTCAACCTCTGCACAAACGCCTGGCAGGCAATCGACAAAAGCAATGGCATCGTCACTGGCAACAATGGACAAATTATTACAGAAAGCCGGCAGGAAGAATACACTGTTTTTCGTGTCTATTTTCCAGTCATCGAGCTTTTCAGGCAGAATCCCAAGCGATTCGATCTGGTGATCACCGATCTCTGACCATGCCCGAACTCAGCGGACTTGAGCTGTCAGGCGAACTGACAAAAACCAACCCCCAAATACCGATTATGCTGATGACCGGCTTTGGCAAGGACATCGATGATGCGCGCAGTGTGAACAAGCTCGGCATCTGCAAAATCCTGAAAAAACCGGTCAGACTTGCCGACCTGGTTTCGATGATCAACGAGATACTCACCGGAACCGGATGAAAATCAACCGACAACAAACGTCAAGCCATATCCTGCTCAGGCTCGATCATTTTTTTACAAAAAGATTAAAAAATCTGCTGAATTCCCATTTTTTTGTTATATTGAGACTCACTATTGAGGAGTGGCCAAATTGGTAAGGCTCCTGACTCTGGATCAGGCAATTCCAGGTTCGAGTCCTGGCTCCTCAGCACTATAAAGCCTTGTAGCAGAGAATGTTACAAGGCTTTTTGCATCTTGTAAAGGGACAGCTATTCTTTGATCTATTAAGCTTAAACCGCCCCTATAATCTCGTCAAAGTTGACCCCTGTGGTACTTATAGAGTAAGTGGCAAACAGCTCATCATCAAGAATTTTCGTCTCCCCTCCTGTCTTTTTTTCAAGTGGCGCTCTGCCAAGAGGGCTTTTGGCCCGCACAACCGCACGTCTCTCCGAAAAGTTTTGGCGCATCATCCGGGTTCCATGGCATAGTGTGCAACACCGACCACCAGTCAAGCACAAAGTAGCGCTTTTGACCGATGAACGCCATCGGAAACATGAGATGATAGCAGCACTGTACCCGCTTGACGTTGATCTTCAACTCTCCTTCGATTTTCGTACTTTTCAAGCATAGCATGTTGATCTAACTTGTGTTACAAGAAGATGAAAATCGGTATTTCCTGTCATCATACGTACGGCGGAAGCGGGGCTGTGGCTACCGAGTTGGGAAAGGCGCTGGCGATGAAGGGCCATACAGTGCACTTTTTCAGCCAGGCGGCGCCATTCAGGCTTGGGCTTTATTCGCGGAACATCCATTGCCACGAGATCGAAGCGATGAACTATCCGCTTTTCGAAACGCCGTACCACTCGCTGGCGCTGGCATCGAAAATTGCCGAGGTGGCGTTTTATGAAAAGCTCGACGTCGTGCACGCCCACTACGCCATTCCCCACGCCATCAGCGCCATGCTGGCCCGGCAGATGCTCGAAGAGAAGTGCCCCGCATCGGAGTGTTTCCGCATCGTCACCACGCTGCACGGCACCGACATCACCATCGTTGGCGCTGACCGGAGCATGAGCGACGCCGTACGGCTCGCCATCAACAAGTCGGATGGGGTGACGGCGGTGTCGGGCTACCTGCGCGACGAGACCATCCGCATGTTCACACCGCGCAAGAAGATCGAGGTGATTCACAACTTTGTCGATACCGCCGTGTTCAAGCGCCTGCCCGGCCGCCGGGATTTGCTTGGACTGGATGGTGGCAAGGTAGTGATTCACATCTCGAACTTCCGCCCGGTCAAGCGCATCATGGATGTGCTGGCGGTGTTCGAGAGCATCCAGAGCGAGATTCCGGCCACCCTGCTGCTGGTGGGTGACGGGCCGGATCGCAGCGAGGCGGAGACCTGGGTGCGGCAACACGGTATCAGCGGCAAAGTGCGCTTTCTCGGCAAGCTCGATGACATCGTGCCGTTGCTGTCTATTGCCGACCTGATGCTGATGCCGAGCAATGTTGAATCGTTCGGCCTCGCGGCGCTCGAAGCGATGGCCTGCGGCGTGCCGGTTGTGGTGACCGATGCTGGCGGATTTCCGGAATTCGTACGGCAGGGAGTGGACGGCTTCCGCCATCCGCATGGCGACATCGAGGGAATGAGCCGGAGTGCGCTCTCGATGCTGCGGGACGACGAAGTCTGGCAGCGCTTTTCGGAGGCTGCCGCAAACCAGGCAGGGCGGTTCGAGACCGCCCTGAAGGTTGCAGAATATGAAGCGTTTTACCGCAGACTCATCGACGAAGCCCGCGAAAGCAAGGCTCAGTAGCGCTTGGTCGAGAGCAGTACCGAGCGGTACTTCTCCAGATCTTCGAGTACTGCGCCGGTACCGCGCGCGACGGCGGTGAGCGGGTCTTCGCTGATGTGCACCATCAGTTTGGTTTCCTCGTTGATCTTCTTGTCGAGTCCCTTGATCAAGGCTCCACCTCCAGCGAGAAAGAGACCGCGGTCGAGGATGTCCGCCGACAGCTCCGGCTTGGTGACTTCGAGGCTCTTTTTGACCGAGGTGATGATCTGGCTGATCGGGGTGGCAATCGCCTCGCGGATGGTCGCGGAGTTGATTTCGCGCTCCTCCGGCAGGGCGGTGACGAGGTTGCGGCCACGGACGTTCATGGTCAACTCCTTGTCGAGCTTGTAGGCCGAGGCGATCCTGATCTTGACCTCTTCGGCGGTGCGTTCACCGATGGCAAGGTTGTAGGCCTTGCGGAAGTGGCGAATGATGGCGTTGGTGATGTCCGTACCCGCCACGCGCAGCGATTCGCCGGAAGCGATGCCGCCGAGCGAGATTACCGCGATTTCGGTGGTGCCGCCGCCGATATCGACGATCATGTTGCCCATCGGCTCCTTGACGTCGATGCCGATGCCGATTGCCGCGGCCATCGGTTCAGCCACGAGGTACACCTCCTTGGCGCCGACGTGCTCCGCCGAGTCGCGCACGGCCCGTTTTTCCACCTCGGTGATGCCCGACGGAATGCCGATCACCATGCGGCGGATGCCGAGCGAAAACTGCTTCTTGGTTTTATTGATGAGACCGCGGATCAGCTCTTCGGTTGCCTCGTAGTCGGCGATAACGCCGTTGGCAAGCGGCTTGATGGTGACGATGCCGGGGTGTGTCTTTTCGTGCATCAGGAGGGCGTCGTGGCCGATAGCTACCACCTTGCCGGTATTGCGGTCGCGGGCGACGATGGATGGTTCGTTAAGCACGACGCCCTTGTTGCGGATAAAAATGAGGGTGTTGGCTGTTCCGAGATCAATGGCAATGTCTCTGAACAGGTCACTGAAAATGCCCATGGTGAGTAAGTATCTTGGTATGGTACATAGTGGCTTGGAAGTAGCAAAATCAGGCCCGATTCCAAGGTTTTGAATGAAGCCTAAAAGTACTTAATGGAACCTTTATTTCAAATGAAATCGTAGGCGGGAATGCCCCCTTTTTGAGCTGTCTGGCAAGCATTCTTCCAAAAGGCGGAGTTTCGTTTCAAAGCGCCAATGCTTACATTACGCAACGAGGTTCAAAACCCGGCACATCGAAGCCACTATTATTATAAAACAGAGAAGCGCAGTGCTAACGATCTACCATTTCCCCCAGGACGAAGCAGCCCTCAGAGAACAGCTCAACCGGACGGTGTCGTTTGATCCCGATGCCCAGCGGACGGTCGATGACATCCTGCATCGCGTCAGAACGGAGGGCGATGCCGCCGTGCTCGACTATACCGAGCGCTTCCAGGGGGTACGACTCTATGACATGCGGGTACCGGAGGCGGAGATCGAGACGGCGTACGCAGAGGCCGATCCCGAGTTTATCGCCATTCTCAAAGAGGCGTTCGCGAACATCACAGCATTCCACCGCAACGAGGCGGAAAAGAGCTTTTTCTACGAGCAAAAGGGTGGCGTGATTCTCGGTCAACGCGTGACGCCGATGGAGAAGGCGCTGCTCTACGTGCCCGGCGGCAAGGCGGCCTACCCCTCGTCGGTGCTGATGAACGCCGCGCCCGCGCAGGTGGCTGGCGTCGATGAAATCTACATGACCACCCCGTGCGACGCTGAGGGCAAGGTCAATCCGCACATCCTCGCAGCAGCGAAAGTTGCCGGCATCACCAGCGTCTATCGCCTCGGCGGAGCGCAGGCCGTGGCGGCGTTCGCCTATGGCACGGCGACCATTCCAAAGGTTGACATCATCACCGGCCCCGGCAATAAATATGTCGCACTGGCCAAGAAGCAGGTGTTCGGCCACGTTTCCATCGACAGTATCGCCGGGCCGTCGGAAGTGGTGGTAATCGCCGACGCAGGCGCGGAACCGGAATTCATCGTGATGGACATGTTCGCGCAGGCCGAGCACGATCCCGACGCATCGGCGGTGCTCATCACACCATCCGCCGAGCTGGCCGCCACCGTGCAGGAGACCGCTGCTCGCCTCGCGGGCACGATGCTGCGTGGCGAAGTGATTACTCGTGCGCTCACGGATAACAGCGCGATTGTCGTGACCGGCTCGATGCAGGAAGCGTGCAAGGTGTCTGACATGATCGCTCCCGAGCATCTCGAGCTGCACGTGGACAATCCATGGGAGATTCTTCCTGACCTGCGTCACGCCGGAGCGATCTTCATGGGACCGTGGTCGTGCGAAACGGTCGGCGATTACTTCGCCGGGCCGAACCACACGCTGCCGACCAACGGCACGGCGCGATTCTTCTCGCCACTCTCGGTGCGCGACTTCGTCAAGCACACCTCGATCATTGCCTGGTCAAAGAGTGAGCTGGGCCGGGCCGGGGAGCAGATCGCCCGCTTTGCCGACCACGAAGGGCTTCAGGCTCACGCCGAGGCGGTTCGCGTCAGACTGAAGCACCTGTGACGATGAAGGTCAGCGATTTCGATTACACCCTTCCCGAAGAGCGCATCGCCTGTTATCCTCCCGCCGAACGCGGTTCGACGAGGCTGATTGTGCTCAATCGGGCAATCGGATCGATCACCCATTCAGCCTACGCTGCTTTGCACGAAGAGCTTCGGCCCGGCGATCTCCTGGTGCTGAACAACAGCAGGGTGATCCAGGCGCGGCTCATCGCCCACAAGCCGACCGGCGCCCGCATCGAACTGATGCTGCTCGAAAAGCACGAGGGAGTGCAGAACCTCGCGCTTTATCGCGGGCGCCTTCGCGTTGGCGACCGATTGCTGGCGTATGGCGCGGAACTTACAGTCGAAGCGCTGCCCAGCGACGGCATCGCGCGCCTCTCCTGCGCCACCGGAAACCTCACCGATCTTTTCGAAGCGCACGGCTCCGTGCCGATTCCGCCCTACCTCAAGCGCGATGCCGAGGAGCTTGACCGCGAGCGATATCAAACCGTCTTTGCCGAACTGCCCGGTTCGGTAGCCGCGCCGACAGCATCACTTAATCTCACCGATGACTTGCTCGACAAGATCAATGCAAATGGCGTCGGCATTGCCCATGTTACGCTGCACGTCGGCCTCGGCACCTTCCTGCCAATCCGCTCGAAGAGCTTCGAAGAGCACGTCATGCACCAGGAATTCTACAACATCCCGCAACCGACCGCTCGAAAGATTGGCGAAACCAAAGCCTCTGGCGGGCGCGTAGTCGCTGTCGGCACCACCGTAACCCGCGCGCTCGAACACGCCGCGCCGAAGCTCATCGGCAGCGGGTTCGCACAGGAGGTCAGTGGCGAAGCGGATATCTTTATCTATCCGGGCTATACTTTCAAAATCATCGACGCCCTGCTTACCAACTTCCACGCCCCCCGCTCTACGGTACTCATGCTCACCGCCGCTTTCGCCGGAAAAGAGCTGCTCATGCGAGCCTACCGCGAAGCCCTCGACAACGACGGCTACCGCTTCCTCAGCTATGGCGACAGTATGTTTATCAGTTGATAAGTTGATAATTGCCCACAGGAACAGGTCCCTGTGGCTCCCCTGAGTTCTTATCAAATCATCGCCTTACCATACATTCCGTTTTCAATCTGCACAATATTTTTTTCCTGCTTGTTCGCTAATCCCATCTATTTCTCAAATTCTTAGCCCCTGTCGTCACAATACCTGAAAAAGTACGGTGCTGGCGGGCGTGGCGACTCCGGCGATTTTGCATTTCATTTGTTACAAACTTATTTTGATGTTTTGCTTTTTTCAGGGCAAAAACCATTCCGGTTGTTACCGTTCGCTGTAATCACCATAGAATAATCATTCATAATCATTTCTCTGGAGATCATTATATGAGTCTCATCAGCCAGTATCGCGCCCATACCGCAGAGCGCGCTCAACTTGGTATTCCGCCGCTTCCGCTGACCGCCGCGCAGGCCGTCGAGCTGATCGCGCTGCTCAAGCAGAATCCGGTGCAGGAGCAGGAGTATCTTCTCGATCTGTTCGTGAACCACATCAGCCCCGGCGTGGATGACGCCGCGCTTGAAAAGGCGGCTTTTCTCGATGCCATCATTCGCGGCGAAGCTTCGTGCGCGGTGATCACACCTGTCGAGGCGGTGCGGATTCTCGGCACGATGCTCGGCGGCTACAACGTCAAGCCGATGATCGATGCGCTCTCCAGCGCCGACAGCGCCGTTGCTGAAGCTGCCGCCCTGGCCCTGAAAAAGACTCTGCTCGTCTATGATTCATTTGACACGGTCGTCGAGCTGGCCAAAACCAACAGCTACGCCAAAGAGGTGCTCGAATCGTGGGCTAACGGCGAGTGGTTCACCTCGAAGCCACCCCTTGCCGAAAAGATGACCCTCACGGTCTTCAAGGTTCCGGGCGAAACCAACACCGACGACCTTTCGCCTGCAAGCGAAGCCTTCACCCGCAGCGATATTCCGATGCACGCGCTGAGTATGCTCCGCTCGAAGATGGACGACCCGATCGCGACCATCGCCAAGCTCAAAGAGAAGGGCCATCCGCTCGCATACGTCGGCGACGTGGTCGGCACAGGCTCAAGCCGCAAGTCGGGCATCAACTCCGTGCAGTGGCACCTCGGTGAGGATATTCCCGCCGTACCAAACAAGCGCACCGCTGGCGTGGTGATTGGCGGCATCATCGCTCCGATCTTTTTCAACACCGCCGAAGACTCCGGCGCGCTGCCGATCCAGGCAGATGTGACCTCGATGGAGATGGGCGACGTGATCGAGGTCTATCCATTCAAGGGTGTGATCGAGAAGAATGGCGAAGTAATCGCAAACTTCTCGCTCGAACCAAATACACTCGCTGACGAAGTTCGCGCTGGCGGCCGTATTCCGCTCATCATCGGCCGGAACCTCACCCGCAAGGCCCGCAGGGTGCTCGGCCTCGGTGAAGAGACGATCTTCAGCCGCCCCGAACAGCCTGCCGACACCGGCAAGGGCTACACCCTCGCACAGAAGATAGTCGGCAAGGCTTGCGGCCTCGCTGGCGTTCGCCCCGGCATGTACGTCGAAGTCGAGACCCTCACCGTCGGCTCGCAGGATACCACCGGCCCGATGACCCGCGACGAAATCAAGGAGCTTGCCGCCCTGAGCTTCAGCGCCGATCTCTTCATGCAGAGCTTCTGCCACACGGCGGCCTACCCGAAACCGTCCGACGTGCAGATGCACCGAAGCCTGCCCTATTTCATCATGAGCCGCGGCGGCGTGGCGCTCAAACCGGGCGACGGCGTCATCCACACCTGGCTGAACCGCATGGTGCTGCCCGACACGCTCGGCACCGGCGGCGACTCGCACACCCGCTTCCCGATTGGCTGCTCCTTCCCGGCAGGCTCTGGCCTCGTCGCCTTTGCGGGCGTCACTGGCACCATGCCGCTCAACATGCCCGAATCGGTGCTCGTACGTTTTACGGGTGAACTCCAGCCCGGCATCACGCTCCGTGATCTGGTCAACGCCATTCCTTACGTCGCCATCAAGAAAGGCTTGCTGACCGTCGAAAAGAAGGGCAAGAAGAACATCTTCGCCGGCAAGGTATTGGAAATCGAGGGCTTGCCGCAGCTCAAGGTCGAACAGGCGTTCGAGCTTTCCGACGCCTCCGCCGAGCGCAGCGCCGCAGCCTGCACGGTGCGACTCGACAAGGAACCGGTGATCGAGTACCTCCAGTCCAACGTCAAGCTGCTTGGCCAGATGATCGAAGAGGGCTACGGCGATGCCAACACCATCCAGCGCCGCATCGGCAAGATGGAAGAGTGGCTCGCCAATCCGCAGCTCCTCGAACCGGATGCTGACGCCGAGTACGCGGCAGTGATCGAGATCAACATGAGCGAAATCACCGAGCCGATCCTCGCCTGCCCGAACGATCCCGACGACGTGGCCACGCTCAGCGAGATTCTCTCCGACGAGAAGCGTCCGAAGAACATCGACGAGGTGTTCGTTGGAAGCTGCATGACCAACATCGGTCACTTCCGTGCGCTTGGCGAAGTGCTTCGTGGCAAGGGTCAGGCCAAAACCAAGCTCTGGGTGGTGCCACCGACCAAGATGGACATGAAAAAGCTGATCGAAGAGGGATACTACTCGGTTTTCGGCACTGCTGGCGCACGCACCGAGGTACCCGGCTGCTCGCTCTGCATGGGCAACCAGGCACGCGTGGCGGACAATGCCGTGGTCTTTTCGACCAGCACCCGCAACTTCGACGACCGCATGGGCAAGGGTGCGAAGGTCTATCTCGGTTCCGCTGAACTGGCCGCCGTCTGCGCGTTGCTCGGTCATCTGCCAGGCAAGGATGAGTATATGGAGATCGCTGGTTCGCTGTCGCAGAACGGTGACAGGGTTTACCGTTACCTCAACTTCCATGAGGTAACCTCTCAGGAACTGCAAATGCTTGTCGATTAACCGATTACAAGATTTCACCTCCCCTCTGCTTTTGTACAGGAGAGGAGGTGGAGACGCTTCTGTCGTATGCCTTTTGCCGCTGATCTTTGTTTTTGAATGCCTGATGTCACTGTGAGAAAAGAAGTATAATAGCTGTAAAATACACCAATTAAAAAGTACCTGCGTTTTGAGAGTGTTTTTTTGAAAAATCGGTGATTTTGATTATTATTCGTGAGCTGAACAAGCTGTAACATTTTTTATTTGAAAACAAAACTGCATTCGAATCATGAAAAAACTTTTTGCTTTCCTGTTCCTCCTGAGCTCTGTTTCTTTCGTTGGCTGCGCTCAGAAAGCTGCTGAGACTCCGGCTGCTGCACCTGCCGAGGCTCCGGCTGCTGCACCTGCCGAGGCTCCGGCTGCTGCACCTGCACCTGCCGAGCAGGCCGCACCTGCTGACCAGGCTGCTCCGGCTGCCGACCAGGCTGCTCCGGCTGCACCTGCCGAAGAGAAAAATAAGTTCCTGCACAAGGACTTAAGCAAAAAAGAGACAGAGGCAACCCTGTCTCTTTTTTGTACCATGTTTTATGAAATTACGTAAAATACTGGCCCAAAGCTTTAAGAACGCTAACCATTACAGGCCCTGATAGTAAACTGAATCGAATGTAGTTCCTTACTTGCCGGGTATATATCCAGACACCTTACCTCATTGGCCTTGATATCTTGACATACGCAAAGAACCCCCTTGATAAACAAGTTTTTTTACTTAAATTGAAGTAGTATTTATTTATTACAGCTCCCTCGATGCAGTGGTTTGAGATCAGACCCCTTTCTTTTCTTTTACCTTCGGGGGAGCTCTTTTTTTTCTGCTGTTTTAGCCCCACCCCCCAGAACATTTACGATCTTCATACAAAGTCGCATGGCTTAAGGCGAATCCATTACCAGGCACTGGCGACATGACTCCACTTTCTCGACCCTTACCTCCACCCCTGAAACCCTTTTTTACAATCTGCTGTTGATAACGTATTATTCAGTACACGTACCACTCTCTGAAGCTGGTGCGGCTTTTGCACCTAACCCAAATCCATGGAAATCCTTTTTTCTTTCTTCTTCTCATTCTGATCAACGGCCTCTTCGCCATGTCGGAGATGGCCCTGATTACTGCGAAACGTTCGCGCCTTGCCAAGCTTGCCGAAGATGGCGACAAGGCGGCGGCGGCTGCCATCAAGCTCGGCCATGAACCAACGCGATTTCTTTCAACCGTACAGATCGGCCTGACGGTCATCGGTGTGCTCAACGGTTTCATCGGCGAATCATCATTCACGCCGCCTCTGGCGGCCGCGCTCGAATTATTCGGCGGCTTGGAGCCGAAAACGAGCCATATTATCGCCACCGTGCTGGTGGTCATCGTGATTACGTATATCACCATCGTCATCGGCGAACTGGTGCCCAAACGGCTCGGCCAGACCGACCCGGAAGGCATCGCCCGCAACGTCGCGCGTCCGATGCAAATCCTCGCCACCGCAACCCGCCCATTCGTGCGCCTGCTCTCGGCATCAACTGACGCCATCCTGCGCATCATGGGCAAGCATGAACAAACCCAGCCCAGCGTCACCGAGGAGGAGATTCACGCCATGCTCGAAGAGGGCTCCGTCGCGGGCATTATCGAGCAGCAGGAGCACGAGATGGTGCGCAACGTCTTCCGCCTCGACGACCGGCAGCTCGGTTCCCTCATGGTGCCGCGCGCAGATATCATCTATCTCGACACCGCCCTGCCGCTCGAAGAGAACATGAAGCGAGTCAGCGAGTCGGAGCACTCTCGCTTCCCCGTCTGCCACAACGGCTTGCAATCGCTGCTCGGCGTGGTCAATGCCAAGCAGTTGCTCGCCCAGACGATCAAGGGCGGCGTCACCAACCTGGCTGAACATCTTCAGCCCTGCGTCTACGTCCCCGAAACGCTGACCGGCATGGAGCTGCTCGACCATTTCAGAACCTCCGGCACGCAGATGGTATTCGTGGTGGACGAGTACGGCGAAATCCAGGGCCTCGTGACGTTACAGGACATGCTTGAAGCGGTCACGGGCGAGTTCGTACCGCTCAACCTCGAAGACTCGTGGGCCGTGCAGCGAGAGGATGGCTCGTGGCTGCTCGATGGCCTTATTCCCGTGCCGGAGCTGAAAGACACGCTCGACCTGCGCGCCGTACCGGAGGAGGAGAAAGGGGTCTATCACACCCTGAGCGGCATGATCATGTGGCTGCTCGGACGCCTGCCGCAAACCGGCGACATCACCTTCTGGGAGAACTGGCGGCTTGAAGTGATCGACATGGACAGCAAACGCATCGACAAGGTGCTCGCTACCAAAATCGATGATCAGTCTGCTGAAGACCCAAAACCGGTCGCCTGACCAGCGGACGCCTCTGGGTTGCCATACACAATTGTTATCGGTACATTTTGTACAGAGAAACAACTTTTATCGAGCAACCGCCTGATTGCGCGGTTCAAGGAGACCAGCCGGCATGAGCATCCCGAGAAACATCACTGTTGAACGGAGCAATACCATTCTGATGGACCAGCAACCGTTCGAGCTGGTTGAACGCAAGGGCATCGGGCACCCCGATACGATTTGCGATTCGATCATGGAGGCGGTCTGCATCGACCTGTGCCGCGAGTACCTCGACAGGTTCGGCCACATCTGCCACCACAACATCGACAAGGGACTGCTCGTGGCGGGCCGGAGCCTGCCGAAAACCGGCGGCGGCATGATTCTCGAGCCGATGAAGCTGATTTTCGGCGACCGCGCCACCTATACCTGCAACGGCCAGCTCGTGCCCGTAGGTGAAATCGCCGAAACCGCCGCAAAGCGCTGGATTCGGAAAAACTTGCGGTTTGTGGATCCCGACCAGCACCTCATCTTCCAGAACGAAATCAAGCCCGGCTCTCCGGAGCTGACCGACGCCTTCGCCCGAAAGGTGATCGGCGCGAACGACACCTCGGTCGGCGTCGGCTATGCACCTTTCAGCGAAACCGAACGCATTGTACTTGCCGCCGAGCGGTTCCTCAACTCCCCCGCACTGAAAGAACGATTTCCGGAAGCTGGTGAAGATGTCAAAATCATGGGCTGCCGCAACGGAAGGAATTTACAACTGACCGTGGCCGTAGCTTTCGTTGATCGCTTTATCCCGAATGCAAATCACTATTTCGAGCGGAAAGCCGCCCTGCACCAGGAGCTGCTGACCTTCGTCGAAAACCAGAACTGCAACTTCGATTCAGTCGCGATCGACATCAACAATCTTGACGATCCGTCGCGAGGCGAGAAGGGAGTTTACTTCACGGTGCTCGGCACCTCGGCAGAGGGCGGCGACGGCGGACAGGTAGGCCGCGGCAACCGGGTCAACGGCCTCATTGCGTTCAACCGCAACCAGACGATGGAGGCAGCCGCCGGCAAGAACCCGGTCAACCATGTCGGCAAAATATACAATGTCCTGAGCCATGAACTTGCCCATCGCATCCACCGCGAAATCGAAGGAGTCGTGTCGGTGACAGTGTTCCTTTGCAGCCAGATCGGCAAACCGGTTGACCGGCCGCTTATGGCCTCGACACATCTGCTCACCTCACCCGGCTCTGATTTCGGTCTTCAGCAGCGAGAAGCCGCAGCCATCATCGAGGAGGAACTCGCCGGAATCAGCCAGCTCTGCGATCGGCTTGCACGCGGCAACT
Organism: Chlorobaculum sp. MV4-Y; assembly: GCF_025244685.1. NCBI lineage: Bacteria > Pseudomonadati > Chlorobiota > Chlorobiia > Chlorobiales > Chlorobiaceae > Chlorobaculum > Chlorobaculum sp. MV4-Y. The sequence continues at coordinate 1,550,927 of NZ_CP104202.1, forward strand.
ACCCGATCTGTTGACATTCATCCAGGCACAGCACAAAAAACGTGATGCATATTTGCGCACAAGCAAGAACACATAAAACACACAAAACACAATAAATGCCGCCACTATTATTATTCAGAGATAGAATAAATCAGCGCGGAGAGCGAAAAGAGGATTTTGTATAACATCACCATTCAGGAAAATCACGCATCGTTTCATAATGAGCATGCTTGGAAAAAGGCAGAAAAACACGCACTATACACATAAACTGCACTGCGCAACCACAAAAAAATCGATCAAATAAGTAATTATATTTCAATTATTTAAATATCGCCTACCAATAAACGATGCCAAAAAAGAAGAGTTTCACGGGAGATCTGTTCGCTACTGACGACGAACTTTTCGGCGATGCCGAAGAGAGCCATGAGGTGAATTCGGAACAGAACGATCCGCCTGCTCCGTCAGACCAGACAGACCTGACAGTGCAGGCAGATCAAACAGACACAGAAGAAACACGGCAAGAAGATAATACTGACAATACATTTAATACAGATAAATTAATACTAATCCAGGAAACACACCCAGCTGAACCTACAGTTAACCCGCCACCTGCCAAAAAACGGGAAGAGACCAAAAGCAAGCGCCTGAATCTGCTTATCCGGCCCGGTATCTTGAAAGAGTTTGCCAAAATTGCCTACATGCAACAGACCAGCGTCAATGACCTGATCAACCAGTTGATCACCGAGCATGTCGAGAAAAAACCGGAAACGATCCAGGAGTATGACCGTCTCTTCAAGGATAAAAATGCGCGCTGAACGCTCTTCCTGCACAGGATAGAAAAGTTATTTTCAGCAATTGCCTCCAGATATTTTTCATGAAGTAACCTCCCGGAGTTACAGCCGGTCACCATATTCATACCCATGAGCAACCACGAAGAGAAAAAGCAGAGTATCGCCCTCAGTTCGGTCATAGCAAGCCTGCTTCTGACCGCCATGAAACTCGTGGTCGGCCTCATGACCGGCAGTATCGGTATCCTTTCAGAGGCCGCTCACTCGACGATGGATTTCGGCGCGGCGGCGCTCACCTGGTTCGCGGTCAGAATCAGCGACAAACCGGCGGACGAAAAGCACCATTATGGCCACACCAAAATCGAGAGCGTCAGCGCCCTCATCGAAACCGGCCTGCTGATACTCACCTCTGTCTGGATCATCTATGAAGCCGTGACGCGACTCATTTCCGGCACAACGGAGATCGAGGTCACCTGGTACGCCATCGCCGTTATCATTATTTCGATCATTGTGGATATATCGAGAGCTTCCGCCTTGAAGAAAGTGGCCAAAGAGACCAAAAGCCAGGCCCTCGAAGCCGACGCGCTGCACTTCACCTCCGACATCGTCTCCTCGGCGGTAGTGCTCGTGGGACTGGGATTCGTCGCGCTTGGCATTCACTGGGCGGATGCCATGGCCGGTATTTTTGTGGCGGTGCTGGTCGGCAAGGCTGCATGGGAGCTAGGGCGAAAAACCATCGACGTTCTGGTTGACGCAGCTCCCGAGGGACTCTCCGAGCAGATCGAACAGATCGTCCTCAATGCGCCGGGCATCATCGGCATCAACAAAATGCGAATCAAGCCTGCCGGACCGTTTGTCTTCATCGACCTCACCATCTCGGTCAGCCGCACCCTGCCGCAGGAAAAAGTTGTGGCTATCTGCGCCGGAGTCGAACAGCGGCTGAAAGCGGAGCTTCCCGGCAGCGACATCACGGTCAACGCGCGCCCGGTTGTGCTCGACAGCGAAACCGTCACCGAGCGGATTCACACCGTCGGCCTCAACCACGGCCTGCACGCGCACAACATCCTCACCTCGCTTTTGGGCGAGCACAAGCAGATCACCTTCGACGTCGAGGTTGACAGCCACCTGACCATCAGGCAGGCGCACGACGCCGTAACGGAGCTTGAAAATGAGCTGCACCGGGAATTCAACGGGCAGATCGACCTCTGCATTCATCTCGATCCGCTCAACAGCGAGGAGCGCAACACACGCCCCGCCGACCCCGAAACCGAAGCGCGGCTCACCACCATCATCCGCCAGGCCGCCAGCACGATCTCCGGCATCCGCGACGTGCACGCCGTCAACATCCTCGTCTCCGCGTACAACAAACTCTACATCACGCTACATTGCGGCTTCGACGACAACACCGTCCTCGCCGACGTCCATCCCCTCACCAGCCGCCTCGAAAGCCTGATCTATCGGGATATTCCCGAAACATCCAGAATCATCGTCCACGCCGAACCGGTGAATGCCGTGGATTGAATTACAACAAAAGGCAACGACCCTATTGCCAAATCGTTGCGGCTGAAGGATGCGTGACCTACATTGAAAGAAAGGCGTCGCAACCAAACCTGTTCAGCAATGACACTTTCTCCGGAAAAACGCGCGCGGGTCTTGCAGGGCGAGATTCTCATTGATCTCGACTGGCTGCCGGATGGGGTGATCGGGGCGAAAGGCTGCGTGTTCGTCGAAGCTGAGCCGCCGGTTGTGTGGAGGATGCTGGCCGATTACAACCATCTTCACGAAACAATGCCCAAGGTGGTATCGAGCCGGTTGCTGGAGACGAACAATCACACTCGGATCATCGCGCAGTCGGGCAAGTCAGGCATTTTCATTTTCGAGAAGACGGTGAACTTTACCCTCAAAGTCGAGGAGGTTTTTCCCGAGCACCTCTACTTTTCGCAGATCGGCGGAGATTTTCAGGTGTATGAGGGTGAGTGGCAACTCGAAGCGGTCGATGGCAAGAACGGCACCGGTACACTCTTAACCTACAAAGCGGAGATCAAGCCGGACTTCTTCGCACCGCAGTTCGTGGTGAGCTTCGTGCAAAGCCAGGATTTGCCGACCATCCTCAAAGCAATCCGCAGCTACTGCGAAGCGCGAGCCAAGGGCTAATCTGAAGGACGCAGCAAAAAGATTGACAGCGGCGCATTGCGAAAAAGATCCTGATCGCCGACAATTCTTGCTCGCTGAATTTTTCGCCGCTGCCGAAGCGTTTCCGGCAATCTCCGCAGCACATCGATGAAGGCCCGCGCCACCTGCGTGGCTCGCGCCATGCCCGCTTTCCCGCCCGCAAGATAATACAGCATCGCTGCTGCTTCAAGCACGAGGCGCAGCGGCAGGAGCGCGACGAGCGGCGCGGCGCTCCGGTTGCGCAGCAGCGTGAAGAGGGCGTTGCGGTGGTTGTAATACACCTTCATCGGCGACCCCTCCGCGAGCGACGCGCCGCCCTCGTGCCAGACCACCGATTGCGGCACGGAGCGCACCCGGTAGCCTGCCAGCAACATGCGCCAGCAGAGGTCGATCTCCTCCATGTGCATGAAAAATCCCGCCTCGAAGCCACCAAGCTTTTCGACCACCTCGCGGCGCGCGAAGAGCGCCACACCCGACGCCCAGAAAATGTCCCGCGGCTCGTCATACTGCCCTGCATCCACCTCCCGCCCACCGAAGCTCCGACCGAGGCAATAGGGAAATCCGAGCCAGTCTATCAGACCACCGGCAGCTCCGGCATAGTCGAACACGCGCCTGCCACACCGCCGCTCAGGCAACGAGAGAATCTTCGGCTGCAACGCGCCGACTTTCGGATCGCGTTCCGCCGCCTCGACGAGACAACCCAGCCATTCCGGGTCGACGATGGTATCGTCATTCAGAAAAATGACATACGGCGAGTTCGCATACTTGAGACCCTCGTTGCACCCACCGGCATATCCGGCGTTTTCGGGCAAGTGAAGGACGAAGATTTCGGGATAATCGGATTCGAGACCGGCGAGATCAGAGGCGTCGCCGCCGTTATCGACGATGATGACAGAAAAGTCACGGAAGATGGTTTTGCGGAGAGCGTCGAGGCACAAATTGAGCATCGGGCGATTCCTGAGATGCGGAATGACGACCGTCACCGCCGGAGCGGCTTTGCTCGATGCTTGCATGGTCAGGCGATTGGAATGGAAAGATGCGGGATTATCTCAAATGGGTTTTACCAATTGGTTCCCCTCTCATGAGTTTTGTCCTGCCATTCTGAACGGAGCAGAGCACAGTGAAGAATCCAGCCGGAGCACCTCAATACTCCCCGAAAACCACGAGAGTCTTCGCTGCGCTCAGAATGACAAGAAAAAAAACGGCACCCTGCCACATGATTCACCGCAACGACTTCCAGAAACCGGCGGCCATCTTCGCAGTCTCTTCGGGAGTTTTCGCTATGGCGACGTGTTGCAGCAGCGCCGATCCGACCACCGCGCCATCGGCCAGCTCCCACATTTTGCGCACGCGTTCGCGATCCTTGATGCCGAAGCCGACGACAAACTTCTTCTTCGTGTGCTCGCGCACCCGGCGCAGGTACTCGGCGATCTTCTCGTCCATGCCCGCGCTGTCGAGCTTGCCGGTGCCGGTGGTGGCGTTGACCGCGAGGCAGTACGAAAAGTCGGTGGACATGCTGTCGATCAGCTCGATCCGCTCCGGCGGCGTGACCGGCGAAATGAGGTAGATCACTGAAAGACCGAAGTTTTTGGCGCGTTCGAGGAAATCCTCCGACTCCTCCGGCGGCAGGTCGGGAATCAGCAACCCATCCACGCCCGCCTTGACCGCGTCGTCCATGAAGCAGTCGCCGCCGTACGCGATGAGCGGATTGCAGTAGCCCATAAGCAGAATCGGTGTGGTGATCTTCTTGCACCCCTCGCCGTTACGCGCTTTTCTGACCAGCTCGAAGATACTGCCGACATGCACGCCATGACTGATCGCCTTGTGCGCCGCGTCCTGGATCACCGGTCCGTCGCCGATGGGATCGGAGTAGGGCATTCCAAGCTCGATGAGGTCGGCCCCGCTCTCCTGCAACGCTTCGAGCACGGGCAAAGTCGCGCCCGGCACGGGAAATTCAGGCATATAGTAGGCGATGAGCAGCTTCTTGTCCTGCTTCACCAGCCGGGTGATTCTGTTCTCTTTCATAGATGAAATAATGAGGGCACCAGATTGGGGATGACAAAAATATCGAGCACCATCGAAAACATGGTAATCATATGTACCAGCACGCTTCCCCACACATTTTTCGATTTGAGCACAATATAACCGCCAAGAATGCCAATCGGAAAAGCCATCATCGCCATCAGCCCGCGCTCGTACATGCCGACCGGCGCGACGGCGTAGTGGTTCAGCACATAGCACATCGCGGTGACGAACACGCTCAGGTGCGGATTGACTCCCTTCTCGACCATCGATGAAAGCATCAGGCCGCGCCACAGGAACTCCTCGGCGAGCACGAGAATCGGAAAAAGAAAGAGAAAATTCTTGTTGACGAGAATGCCGAGCATGTCGGTCATCGGCGGCGCGCCCTTCGAGTAGTAGATCACCGTGTTGACGATGTCCATCACGAAAAGGATTCCGCCCGCGATACCACCCCATTTCAGGGATTTTTTCAGATTGCCACCCGCCAGATACATCCCGGCCCACTCGCTCTTGCTCACGCCGCGCCACACAACGACGCCGATGCCGCCGATCACGTAAAGCGCCAGCGCGGGCCACTCTTGCAGCGGCGTGAAGTGACCGACAAGGCCGGTGATCCAGATGAGCGCCGTCAGCCCGAACGCGAGTTTGAAACGCTCGTTCAGTGAAGCGGAACCGGAATCAATCGCCTTTTCCCTTTCCATAATGTGTCAGGAATTACTTGGTTTCGATGATTACTGCAAATAGTTGGGCCGGACTTCGTATTCCACGGGATCCTCTATTCCAGCTGACGCGAAGGCCCGCAAGCGCCGAGCGCAACTGTCGCACACGCCGCACGCTTTGCCCTCGCTCTTGTAGCACGACCAGCTGAAGTGGAACGGCGCATCGAGTTCCAGCCCGCGCTGGACGATCTCAGCCTTGTTCATGGCGATGAGCGGCGTCACGATTTCGATGCGCGTCTCGGGCCGTGTGCCGTGCTCAATCACCCGGTTGAAGGCGTCGTAAAAGATTTTGCGGCAGTCGGGATAACCGGACGAATCCTCCTCGACCGCGCCGATGTAGATGCGGCTTGCACCAATCACCTCCGACCAGCTCACGGCCATCGAGAGGAAATTGGCATTGCGAAAGGGCACGTAACTGGTGGGAATATCGGTACCTGCGAGATCGGCAGGGCCGACGGGAATCGCCGAGTCGGTCAGCGACGAGCCGCCGATGGTGCTGAGGAACATGGCATCGACCTCCAGCCGGTCGGCGATGCCGTAATGGTCGCAAATCTGCCGGAAGCATTGAAGCTCCTTCGTCCACGTCCGCTGCCCGTAATTGACATGCACGGCCGCCAGCTCAAATCCCTCACGATGGGCCAGCGCGGTAGCCACCAGGCTATCCATCCCGCCGCTGAGCAAAAGTACTGCTCTCATAGGTTCAGGTTCGGCAATAACGAAAAAATTGTTTTTAATTGTAATCAATCCATAACACAAATAAAAAAGGCAGATTGGGATCCGAACGAAACTCCGTGAAAAGTTAAAATTGATATAGAACTATACATTTATCAAAAAAAATAGGTATTATTCTTTAATAAATGGTTCTGCAGCCAGCGTTGGCGTTATCAACCCCCTTTTTTGCAAAAAAAGTATCCCTTGCCATGCCTGATCCCAGTATTGATAAGAGAGACGAACAGCAGGCCCCATCACCGCAACCCGATGGTATGTCCGCAGTTGAAACACCCCAAGGCAATGATTTTTTCAAGAATATTTTTGAGAACCATTCTGCTGTAATGATGCTTATCGATGCTGAATCAGGCAGCATCGTCGATGCCAACCGGGCAGCAGCCAAGTTTTACGGGTGGACCGTCAATCAGCTCCGCTCGATGAAAATCCATGAGATTGATGCACCATCGTGGGCACATGAACAACCCTGGCTGAAAAAGCTGTCGGAAGAGAAAGAGGAGCGATTCTTCTCGATGCACCGGAAAGCCGACGGAACGCTCTCTCTCGTTGAGCTGAACTTTGGCACAATCACGCTGGAAAACAAAACGCTGATCCTGGCCATCATACAAGACAATATCGAACGCTACCATTTCGCAGCGCTGACCGAATTCAGGCGCCATCTTCTCGAAATGGCCGATAACGCTTCGACCGAGGATTTACTCACCTATACGCTTGATGAGGCTGAACGGCTGACCGGCAGCACACTCGGATTTTTCAATCTGATCTCGGATGATCAGTCAATTATGAGATACGCCTGTTCGAGCAACGCAAAAAAAGACAACTGCGGCCATGCAAAACATCCCTCGGTGATCGACTTCAAAGTGCAGGCTGACGTCATACAGGAAAAGAGAGCAGTAATACACAATGATCATGCAACACTCAGGCACTGCAACTGCAAATCAGCATCGCACAAGGAAGCCATACGCGAGCTGATCGTACCGATCATCCGCAACAGCAAGGTGATGGCAACTCTCGAAGTCGGCGACAAGCCCGCCAACTATGACCAGAATGACATCCGGCTGCTCAACGAGCTGAGCGGAGTGGCATGGGATATCATTGCCCGAAAGCATGCTGAAAATTCAGCACAAAAGACGATGGAAGCCATGCAGCATACCCAGAAAATGGATATGATCGGTCGTCTCGCAGGTGGTATTGCCCACGACATTAACAACGTGCTTTCGACCATTTTGGGACATACTGAAATAGTCATCGAGGAATTGAATGACAAGAGCCCATATGTCAAAAATCTGCTGAACATCCGCGACTCAACCATGCGCGCAGCCCATCTGATACAACAATTGCTGGCCTTTGCGCGAAAACAAACGATCCTGCCAAAAATTTTAGAACTGGACACAGCCCTTCATGACGAAGTGCCGATGTTGCAAAAACTGATCGGGGAAAAGATACACCTCGAGCTACGCCCCGGCAGTCATGGAGCAAAAATTCTGATAGATCCATCCCAGTTCGAGCAGTTGATAACAAGCCTGTGCGCCAATGCGCGCGAAGCCATCAATGGTACGGGATCGGTAATGATCGAAACCTCAAGCATAACAGTGTCTCCCTCCGATTGCTATGCAAACCATCCCTGCCAGGTTCCGGGCAATTTTGCCATGATCTCAGTGATTGACAACGGTTGTGGCATAGACAAGAATGTGCTTCCCCACATCTTCGACCCTTTTTTCACCACGAAAGAAGTCGGAAAAGGCAGTGGCATGGGACTTTCAACCGTTTATGGTATCGTCGCACAGAACAAAGGCTATATCGAATGCGAAAGTACTCCGGGCAAGGGAAGCCGGTTTACAATTTACCTGCCCTTGTGTGAAGAAATGCTCGTGCCTGACAGAAAGAAGCCGCGGAAAGATACAGCAAGTACTGATAAACAGCAGACAATACTGGTGATCGATGATAATGAGGCCATCCTTTATATCGTCAAAACCGTTCTTGAAAAAAGTGGATACCGTGTGCTTTCGACAACCTCGGCAAACGAAGCAATCAACATCGTGGCAAATTCGGGAAAGAAAATTGATATGCTTCTGACGGATGTAGTTATGCCAGAGATGAACGGCAAAGAGCTTTCAAGGAAACTTCGCGCCATATCCCCTCATCTGAAAACCATTTTTATGTCCGGCTTTCCACAGGAAATGAACTTGCTTGAGGAGGGCGCTGAACACGAGATGCATTTCATCAACAAACCGTTCAAGATCGTCGAATTTACCGCCACCATCAAAGCTATGCTCACTGAGTCTCATAGCACACAGAACCCCGAAACGGAAACGAAGTCTTGATCGAACGCGTCACAGGCGAAGAATAGTCAGTCTCGAAATCGCTACTAGATGCGATTTCGGTGAAGAGAAATAAAAATCCAACCAATTCACTCAACAAAAAAGGGCTCTTCGCAGAATATCGTGGGAAGAAGGGTGTGTATGAAGTAACATAGAGTAATTTTGAGCGTTACCCAACCACACCTTGATACTTCCATGCAGAGCCTGACGAGCCATTACCACCAACTTTTAGCTCCTTCCTCAAACTGGAAGGTCGAGAGCGTTCATGTGTCGATGAGCGGCAAGCGGGTCGAGATCAGACTGGTCTGTACCGGCAAGCAGGTCGCGTGTCCGGTATGCGGTGCATCATGGAAGATGGGCTCAAAACCGTTCAGGCACCGTGGGCCGGTAAGGCATTGCCGTTTCACGCTGCAGTTCGAAAGCTTTGCGATCGAGCTGCTCTTGCACTGCGCGAACATCAAGGCGTCAGCAAGAGGGTTCCACCGTTTCGAGAGTTATCGCAACCGGATTTTGTTTTACTGCGGCAAACTCAACAGGGCTATCGAATCATGACGGAACAGCAGAAGCCCTTACCCACGATATTCTGCGAAGAACCAAAAAAAACAAACGATAAAAAAGGCCCGCTTTCGCAGGCCTTTTTTATCGTTATGAACAATCGGGGATCAGTACATGCCACCCATGCCCCCCGGAGGCATTGCAGGCATGTCAGACTTGTCTTCCTTGACGTCGGTGATTGCAGCTTCCGTAGTAAGCAGGATGCTGGCAACCGAAGCGGCGTTCTCGAGCGCGCTGCGGGTCACCTTGGTCGGATCGACCACGCCTGCTTCGACGAGGTTCTCGTACTGCTCGGTGCGAGCGTTGAAGCCCTGATCGCCTTCGGCGTTCTTCACCTTCTCGAGAACGACAGCGCCATCGGTCGTGCCGGTGTTGGCAACGATCTGGCGGAGAGGCTCTTCGAGCGCGCGGCGAATGATCTCGATACCGGTCTTCTGGTCTTCATTGTCGGCAACAGCGTTGGCAAGGCCTTTGGCTGCACGGATGAGCGCAACGCCACCGCCAACCACGATGCCCTCCTGAACGGCTGCGCGGGTTGCGTGCAGCGCATCCTCGACGCGGGCTTTCTTCTCTTTCATCTCGACTTCGGTCGAGGCACCAATTTTGAGCACGGCCACGCCGCCGGAGAGCTTGGCGAGGCGCTCCTGGAGCTTCTCGGTATCATACTCGGAAGTCGATTTCTCGATCTGGCCCTTGATCTCGGCGATGCGGGCCTTGATCTCTTCCTGCTTGCCGCGGCCTTCGACGATGGTGGTGTTGTCCTTGTCGATGGTGATCCGGGCAGCCTGGCCAAGGTAGGCCATGGTTGCGTTTTCGAGCTTGTAGCCTTTCTCTTCGGAGATAACGGTGCCACCGGTGAGGATGGAGATATCTTCGAGCATGGCTTTGCGGCGATCACCAAAGCCGGGAGCCTTGACGGCGGCGACTTTCAGGGTGCCGCGGAGCTTGTTAACCACGAGGGTGGCCAGTGCTTCGCCTTCGATGTCTTCAGCAATGATAAGCAGCGGACGGCCGGACTGTGCAGCTTTTTCGAGGATCGGAAGAAGCTCTTTCATGTTGCTGATCTTCTTGTCGTAGATCAGAATGAGCGCCTCTTCAAGCTCGGCTTCCATGGTCTCGGAATTGGTCACGAAGTAGGGAGAGAGGTAGCCGCGGTCGAACTGCATACCTTCGACAACCTTCAGCTCGGTCTCCATGCCCTTTGCCTCTTCGACGGTGATGACGCCATCCTTGCCGACCTTGTCCATCGCCTCGGCGATCAGCTCACCGATTTCAGGATCGTTGTTGGCAGAAATGGTGCCAACCTGGGCGATTTCTTTCTTGCCGGAGATGGAGCGACTGATGTTGCGCAGCTCGGCGACAACCTCTTTCACGGCGCGGTCGATACCACGCTTCAGGTCGATCGGGCGAGCGCCAGCGGTGACGTTCTTCAGACCTTCGCGGTAAATAGCCTGGGCAAGCACAGTTGCGGTGGTGGTGCCGTCACCAGCGACATCGCTGGTCTTGGAAGCCACTTCGCGAACCATCTGGGCGCCCATGTTCTCGAACGGATCGGCAAGTTCGATCTCTTTTGCAACGGTCACGCCGTCCTTGGTCGAGGTCGGAGCACCGAATTTTTTGTCGATAAGCACGTTGCGACCGGCTGGGCCGAGGGTCACTTTTACGGCATTAGCAAGTTTATCGACGCCAACCTTAAGTTTGGTCCTCGCCTCGGCGTCAAAAAGAATATCTTTAGCAGTCATTGTAAAGCGTTCCTCCTTAAGGATTTAAAAAAACTGTTTGTGAATTGGTCAGCCAAGAATCGCGAAGATATCGGACTCGCGCATGATCAGGTAGTCCTCGCCCTCGACCTGGACTTCGGTGCCAGAGTACTTGCCATAAAGGACCTTGTCGCCAGCGTTCACCTGCATGGTGACAACCTGGCCAGCATCGGAAACCTTGCCCGGACCAACGGCAATGACTTCACCGTACATCGGCTTCTCTTTGCCGGTATCGGGAATGTAGAGGCCACCCTTGGTTTTCTCTTCGGCAGGAGCGGGCTTAACAATAACTCGATCAGCTAATGGTTTCAAGTTCATTGTCTTCTTTCTCGTTTGATTTGGTTAATAGATTGTCTTTTGTCATCATAAATGGTCTGAACGCGGGGTTCAGTCGTTATTAGCACTCAACAAGGGAGAGCGCTAATACAGGGATAATTATAAAAAAAATTTCCGGGGCGCAAATATTTTTTTATCCTGAAGCACCTTGAAACCCTGAAACCAGAGCCTTTGATATGACTTCAGATGATCGTAACAAAAGAAATCCCGAAACGCTCGGCGCCATTGGCAAGGTCACGCTGGAAAAACTGGCAAGCCTCTCCTCGAAAATCAGGGATGACGTCGCAACCGAGCCTGACAGGATCAACCATGAAATCCTCTCCGAAATCGTAGCACTCGCCTCAAACCGGGTGTCGGTCGAAAAAAACGAATCAATTCTCGATGAGGGCGGCAGTGCCTGGACGGAACGCACCGAATCACACTACCCCCACATCCGCCTCCACGGCGGCGCGCTGGAGGATGATCCGCTGAAGATGAATATTTGAGAGTTTCTCTTTCTTCAGGCTTTTTTCCTATAGCTCTTACAGGAAAGAAGAGTGATGCGAAGTGCTGAACTGTTCACAGATTACAAATACCCCCGCAAATGCTTGCCGGTGAGTGAATGCTCGCAAGCGACAATCTCCTCCGGCGTACCCACAGCCACAATGTCGCCTCCATGCACACCTGCGCCGGGGCCGAGGTCGATGATCCAGTCGGCCTGCTTGATGATGTCCGGGTTGTGCTCGATGATGACCAGCGTGTTGCCGCGAGCCATCAGCTCCTCGAAGCAGCGCACGAGCTTGGAGATGTCGTCGAAGTGCAGGCCGGTGGTGGGTTCATCGAAGATGAAAAGCGTGTTGCTCACGTCGGAGCGCGAAATGAAGTGCGCGAGCTTGAGCCGCTGCGCCTCGCCGCCGGAGAGGGTGCTCGATGACTGGCCGAGGCGGATGTATTCAAGTCCCACATCCTGTAACACCTGGAGCTTTTTCTGGATCGATTTTTCCGGCCCGAAAAAGGTGATCGCCTCCTCGACGGTCAGGTCCAGCACCTCAGCAATCGACAGGCCGTTATACTTCACCTCCAGCGTCGAGGGTTTGTAGCGCTTACCCTCACACTCCTCGCACACCGCCTCGATGTCGGCCAGAAACTGCATCTCGATCTTGACCGTCCCCTCGCCCGCGCAGGTTTCGCAGCGCCCGCCGGGGATGTTGAACGAGAAGTAACCCGGCTTCCAGCCGCGCGACTTGCTTTCGCGGGTCGAGGCAAAGAGCTGGCGGATGTCATCAAAAATCTTCAGGTAGGTCGCCGGGTTGCTGCGGCTCGACTTGCCGATAGGCGACTGATCGACATGCTCTACCTTTTCGATCAGCTCGATGCCTGAAATGGCGCGGTGCGTTCCCACCTTCTCCCGCGATCCCTCTTTTGCACGGATGATGCCAAGCTTGAGAATGTCGTTGACCAGCGTCGATTTGCCGGAGCCGCTCACGCCGGTGACGCAGGTCATAATGCCGAGCGGAAACCTGACGTCGATGTTGCGCAGGTTGTTCTGCATCGCGCCAATGATTTCGATGCAGCGCGAAAAGTCCGGCTTGCGCCGCTCAGTGGGCACAGCGATCTGCTTGCGGCCCGCGAGGTAGTCGGCGGTCAGCGAACCCTCCGCTGTGGCCATCGCCGACGGTGGGCCGTGGAAGACCACCTCTCCGCCGAGCCGCCCGGCGCGAGGGCCGAGGTCGATCACCTCGTCGGCGGCCTCGATGATCTCGCGGTCATGCTCGACCACCACCACCGTGTTGCCGAGGTCGCGCAGCCGTTTGAGCAGCGCCACAAGTCGCGCCGAGTCGCTCTGGTGCAGGCCGATGCTCGGCTCGTCGAGAATGTAGATCGCCCCCACCAAGGGCGAGCCAAGGGAGGTCGAAAGGTTGATGCGCTGGAACTCGCCGCCGGAGAGCGTGTGCGTCAGGCGATCGAGCGTGAGGTAGTCAAGCCCGACATCCATCAGGTAGCCGAGCCGCTTGTTGATCTCGCGCAGCACCGAGTCGGCCACCGAGCGATCGAAGGGCGAAATATCGAGTCCCTGGAAAAACTCCTGCGCATCGGCGATGGTCATGCGCACAACTTCGCCGATGTTCTTGCCGGAAACCCGTACCTGCAAGGCGTCGGGATTGAGCCGCGCTCCCTGGCACTCCGGACAGGTGGCGTATCCACGGTAGCGGCTCAGGAACACCCGGTAGTGCACCTTGTAACCGGCGTCTTTTTCGATCTCTTCGAAAAAGGGCCACAAACCCTTGAAACTCCGTTCGGGAATCCCCTTCCAGAGCATCTCGCGATGCACGCGGCCAAGTTTCTCGTAGGGCACATCGACTGGAATGCCAACCTCGGGCGCGATCTTGAGCAACTGCTTGCGGTACCACGAATACTTTTCGGAGTTCCAGCATGAAATCGCCCCCTCCTTCAACGAGAGCGATTTGTCGGGAATAACCGCATCCTCGTCGATCCCGGCGATGCGCCCGAATCCCTGGCAGGACGTGCAGGCCCCGATGGGCGAGTTGAAGGCGAAAAGCTGCGGCGACGGCTCCTGATAGGTAACACCGTTCAGCTCCAGCCGGTCGCTGAAGCGGAACTCCTTGCCGCCCGCCACGCGGATGACCGCCTGGCCACCCGACTCGGCGAAGCAGCTTTCGGCAGCCTGGGCGACGCGGCTGTAAACCTTCTCGTCCTTTTTGGCGACGAAGCGATCCACCAGCACCAGCAGCTCCGACAGCTCGTCGCGCTTCATCACCTCCACTCCGGCACGCTCCTTCTCGCCGGAAATATCGATGACACTCTCCCCTTTCAGCAGACGGAAAAAGCCTTTCTTGAGCAGGTTTTTCAGCTCGTCGGCCACCGTGCGGTCGTGATGGCGCTCATCATGGTGGCTCGAAAAGGGAAAGCCGACGTAAAAGCGGGTGCCGTCCTCGAAAAACCGCGCCTGCAAGCTCACATCCTCAGGCGTGTGCTTCAGCACCAGCTCACCGGTGTCGCGCGAATAGATTTTTCCGATGCGCGAGTAGAGCAGCCGCAGGTAGTCGTAAATTTCGGAGACGGTGCCCACAGTCGAACGCGGATTCTTCGGGATCGCCTTCTGCTCGATAGCAATGGCAGGCGCAATCCCCTCGACCGTCTCGATCTCGGGTTTGGGCATCCGTTCGAGGAACTGGCGAACGTAAGCCGAAAGCGACTCGACGTAGCGCCGATGCCCCTCGGCGTAAAGCGTGTCAAAGGCAAGACTCGACTTGCCGGAACCACTCAAGCCTGTCAGAACCACGAACCGGTTGCGGGGAATGCGAACGGTGACATGCTTGAGGTTATGTGTCGAAACGCCGCCAAGCACAATATCAGGCAGGCGGGTTTCATGTCCGTCATCCGGACTGGATATTATGTTCGTTTCCGGAGGTAGTACGTTGAGGCGCTCGGTGGATGACATTGAAAAGCGTTGATAACTTGCTATAAACAGATAACCGGGGATCAGAAACATGGCCGAACACCGGCGAGCTCACCGGCAATACTCGCGGCTGTCAAACAATAAACGAAACAATCCCGGTTTGGCGGAACAGGAAGCTGAAAAATCGAGCGATTACTGAATTGTCAAAGATACCTTTCAAGCAACATGGCCACGGTCGTTTCGGCCAGAAGGTCATGGATTCTTTTCTGGAGATTGAACATGTAACCTTTGTGCGTGCAGTTCGATTCGATCTCGCACTGGCAATTCTCCTGAGAGCAGCGCATCAGATGCGGCTCCCCCTCGATGGCAACGCCGATGTCGGCAACCGTGATCTCTTCCGGTTGCCGCGCCAGCGTGTAACCGCCCTTGACCCCCTGCACCGACCTGGTAATGCCCGCCTTGTTCAGGCTCTGCATCGCCTTGGCAAGAAAAACCTGGGAAAAACCGATTTCAGCGGCCAGCTCCTTGACCGTCACAACCCGCTCCGGGCCTTTCATGGCGAGATAGGTGACGGCGTGCAGGCCGTATTCAAACTTTCTGGATACTTGAAGCATAAACGAAAAGAAGAGGGATGGCAAAACAGGATAAACCCGCACCTGTTTCAGGAAATTCCCAATCTACCTTTATTCTTTCGGGCTGCCGATATATTTTATGAAGTAATATTCACCAACAGCCATTGTCCGGCCATGTCCTGATACGACGAATGAAAAATCAATCGCAAGATCGCTGGTTTATCTGGCAGCTCTCCGAAGAGCTTGAAGCGAAGATACGCTATCGGGAGTACGGCCCGCCTGATTCCCCCTTTACACCACTGCTTTTCGTCCACGGATACGGAGGCATGATCGAGCACTGGAACGACAACATCCCCTCTTTCGACGACCGGTACAGAATCTACGCCATGGACCTGATCGGCTTCGGCCAGTCCGGCAAGCCCAACATGCGTTACAGCCTGGCGCTCTTCGCGGCGCAGATCAAGGCGTTCATGCATCTGAAAAAGCTGGAAAAGATTACTCTGGTTGGTCACTCGATGGGTGCAGCCAGCAGCATCATCTATGCGCATCACAATCCCGAAAACGTCCGGGCGCTCGTCTTGGCCAATCCCTCCGGCCTGTACGGCGACAGCATGGACGGCGTCGCCAAGATATTCTTCGGGCTGGTCGGTTCGCCCCTGATCGGCGAAATGCTCTTCGCGGCTTTCGCCAATCCCGTCGGCGTCAGTCAGAGCCTCACCCCAACCTACTACAACCAGAAAAAGGTCGATCTCGGCCTGATCAACCAGTTCTCGCGTCCGTTACAGGATCGCGGGGCGATCTTCTCCTACCTCTCGCCATCGAAACGTCCGCACGACTTCCTGCTCGACAGCATCAAACCCTGCAACTACAAGGGCGACGCGTGGCTGCTCTGGGGCGCGGAAGACACCGCCCTGCCGCCGCACAAGATCATCCCGGAGTTTCAGGAGCTGCTTCCCCAGGCTGGCGCGTTCATCATCCCCAAAGCCGGTCACTGCATCCATCACGATGCGCACGAGACCTTCAACACACGGCTCGCGCAGCTTCTCCAGCGACTGGAGTGAAGCTGAGAATTAAGGGCAAGCGGGGATTATTACTCCGGCAACAATAAATCGCAATCATCCCAAAAAGAAGAAGTTGGGCTAAAGCCCTGATTTATTTTGTGTTATCCATAAACCCCGGACTGAAGTCCGGGGCAATTGTTTGACGCCTTTAATGGCCGGAGCAATAATAAGACGCTGTTACATTCAGGCGGGCTTTAGCCCGTCGGACATTTGGCTCTCTTACATTCATATTGCCCCGGCTTTCAAGCCGGAGAGAACCTGTCAGAAAAAATCCCAGGGCTTTAGCCCAATTTCTTTCTGCGGAGACATGTGCGATTTATTGTCGCCGAAGTAATAAAGACTGCGAGAAAGCCCAGGGTTTCGATTACGGCCTTGCGGCTTTCCCGCTTTTCGAGAGGAGACTAATCTAGCGGCTGCACGATATTTCCGCTTCCCGCCTTCAGCTTCAGGTACTTGAGGTTGGCCGGTTTCATGGCGATCTGCAACATATAGCCCTTGTGCTCGCCCGACGGCACCCACTGGGCGCTGAACTGAAAATCATGCAAATCCCTGAAGATCATGAGCGCGGGATAGACGAATTCGCTATTTCTGAAATCGTAGCCGGTATTGAGGCCAACCTGCCAGTTTTTCGAAAGAGAGAGCCTGGCTGCGGTGTTGAGCAGCGCGGTAGAGGAGGGATCAAGCGGGTTACTCTTGTCGCTGATCAGATAGAGCGACATGCGTAACGACCAGGGCAACGATGCGCTGAATTTGATCCGTTCATCGCTGTTGAACCGCTCCTTGTAGATCGCCTGCTCGATCGGCAGCGCCTTGTCCCGAACAAGTGACGTATCGCCATCCTTTTCATCATGGGAGGCATACGAGGTGTGCAGGTTGCCGCTCACGCTCACGCTCATGTTGAGGAAACCGTTGACGAAACGGAGCAGGCCCTTGCCGTCGTCCATGGCGAGCTTGTCCACCCGGTCGCCGGTCGCGGGATCGTAGGTATAGAAATCATAGGTCGCCCCGGCACTGAACATCAGCGCGGGCGCAAAAGCGTTGCTCGAAGCCGTCAGCACCAAGGGCGCAATGGGAAACGAGTCGGTGGCGAAATTGTATCCGGACGATGCCGTCAGCGAGAGTAGTTGCACTGTTTTATAGCCAGCTCCCGCGCCGCTGCCAGCTCCGTCGCCGTTTTCGTTAGACACCTCTTTGCTCCGGAACTTCCCATGAAAGAGGTTCTGGAGGCTGATGCCGACAAACGTCCGTTTTTCAGGCACGTCAGCGTAGAGCGACTCCCCGAACCGGTTGTACTGCACCGTCTCGTTAGTATCCGTATTCAGGTAGGAGCTGTAAATATTGTAACCGCTTTCCGTGTAATCGGGATTGTAAATGAATGAGATGGTCGGAATGAAGGTGTGGCGAATGGCGACCAGACCGGTCAGCTTGTCCAGAAAGCCGGTATTCATCACCCCGTAGAGCCGGGTCTGGGCATCGAGCGAAAAGACCGTCGTGGCATAAGTGGCTGGCTCTTTGATGATATTCGTCACCACTTCGCCAGCGGCGGCGTCGTAATACTTGCTGACCGTGCTGTTGACCCGGTACTGGCTGAAGGTAATCGCCGGAGTCAGGTTCAGGTACTTGAACAGCGTGGTCTGAATCTTGAAGGGAAGCTGAATGCTGGTGGCGTTCAGGTCATCCTCTCCGGTTATCGTTTTCCGAAGCGCCTGCACATTGATGCCCTGTGTAAACAACGCCCGGTAGCCTGGCGAAAAATCTTGCAGATAACCAAGCTCCAGGCCGGCATTGCCCGTGTAGAAATCGGTTTTGATCCCGCCGACATCATCGAACTGACCGCTGCCCGAGAGGTTCGGCTGCACGAAAAAGCGCGAGCGCCAGTCCACCTCCGGAGAAGCAAGCCGTGGGCGGAACGGGTAGATACGGTTCTGGTAGAGAGAAGCCGTAACGGTTTGGGTCAACTCGTCGGTCGAGAGATTGTCTACCCGCTGGTAGCCAACCATCAGCACCCGGTTGTTCTCGTCCCACGACTTTGAAAACGATGCGTATGAAGTCGCCTGGTCGGTAACGAGGTTTTCGGGATCGATTGAGGAGCTGCTGTAATAGCGATCACCGCCCAGATACTGAAGATTGACATCGAGCCTGGCGGTAGGATCGAACTGCTGATGGTGAATAATCCGTAAATCGCGGTTGATATAACGAGCGTAATCGGGGTCGCCCGGGCTGTTCAGAATGATCTTTTCATACTCCCCCGAAATCGAACCGCTGTAGAGATCACCGTTTTGATAACGGAATCGCTCGCCAAGCCGCCAGCTTCCCTTGAACGAAATATCGCCTTCGAGCCGCAGGTCGGCATAGTCGTTGACGGCCCAGAAGTAGCCAAGATTCGACAGGGTGGTGCCGAGATCGCCACTACTGCGGATCCGGGGGAACAGAAAGCCCGATGAACGCTTGTTCGAGATCGGCGCCGACATGTAGGGCAGGTAGAGCACCGGCAGCACCGGCAGGCGCTTGTGGAAGATTTCCGGGTGAATGTACATGACAAACGGACGGGAAATCAGGCGGTCGTCCGGAATGATTTTCATATGCTTGCCGGCAAACCAGTAGTGCGGCTCTTCGAGATCGCAGGTGGTGTAGATGCCATCTTCGATATAAACCTCTCCGGTGGGCATGCGCTTGACATCCTTGCCCGAATAGATTCCCTGTTCGTCCTTCGATGATACATCCGACGCGGTGCCGATTCTGGTCTTGTAGTTGTACGCTATCGTTTCGGCAGTGAACGCACCCCCTTTATCGGTGTAAACGGGCAGCTCAACAGAATGGCCAAGGGAGTCACGCGACGCAATGGCGCGCGCGGTGGATTTTGCCTGCTCGATGGTGATTCTCGGACCTTCGATGCGGCTGTCCTTGTACTTGACTTTCGCCTTGCCGAACAGGTCGGCGGTACGCTTGTTGATGTTGTAGATTAGCGAATCCCGCGCCGTGTACACAACAGTCGAGTCAAGATCCTCACGCTTTTTCAACAGGCTGTCGGCAGGCGCTATCCCATCGGTTTTTTGCGATTTTGACGCACTTTCGCCCGCCCGTAATGGCACAAGCCCCTCGAAAGACTGAACGAGGAGCAACAGAGTCAGAAGTTTGATTGACTTGGTGAGTTTCACGGGCAAATCATGCTGGTTTACAGGGCGATGAGGACTTGTTCAACCAAAACAAAACATGAATATATGAAACCTTTTGCCTTAATCGATAGCTGCCGGAACAACTCAAGCCACAGAAGCGAGAACAGAATCGCCACCGGAAATGGATAATTGAGTGAAAGGTTTCTATATTTTATAACAAATACCCTGCACCGGCATCCGGCATCCGGCAACGGGCAAACGATTCACAACAGCTACAGGAAGTCACCGCCCTTTAGCTCGCAACAGAACGGCAGCACCATCTTTAACACTTTGTAACGCTTTATGATGCAGAAGGTTAACTACTCCGCACCCGATGAATTCGGCCACTTCGGCACCTTTGGGGGCAAATTCATTCCCGAAACCCTGGTCAAGAACGCCGAGGACCTCGAAGAGGAGTACCTCAAGGCGAAGGATGACCAGGAGTTCCGCCAGACGCTCGACAATCTGCTCCGCCACTACGTTGGTCGCCCGACGCCGCTCTACCACGCCGCGCGCCTCAGCAAAAAGCAGGGCGGCGCACAGATATGGCTCAAACGCGAAGACCTCTGCCACACCGGAGCGCACAAGATCAACAACGCCCTCGGCCAGGTGCTGCTCGCCAAACGGATGGGCAAGAAGCGCATCATCGCCGAGACCGGCGCGGGTCAGCACGGCGTGGCGACGGCCACCGTCTGCGCGCTTTTCGGCCTCGACTGCATCGTCTATATGGGCGAGGAGGATATTCGCCGCCAGGCCCCCAACGTGGCGCGAATGAAGCTGCTCGGCGCGGAAGTGCGCCCGGTCACGGCGGGCAGCAGAACGCTCAAGGACGCCACCAGCGAAGCGATCCGCGACTGGATGAACAATCCCGAAGAGACTTTCTACATCGTCGGTTCGGTCATCGGAATGCACCCGTACCCGATGATGGTGCGCGACTTTCAGTCGGTCATCGGGCGCGAAACCCGCCAACAGGTGCTCGAACAGGCAGGTCGATTGCCGGAGGTGGTCGTGGCCTGCGTCGGTGGCGGGAGCAACGCCATCGGCATGTTTTACGAGTTTTTGCCGGACGCCAAAGAGATCGAGCTGATCGGCGTCGAAGCCGCCGGCGAAGGACTCGACGCCAGGCACGCCGCATCGCTCACCAAGGGCGAAATCGGCGTGTTGCACGGCTCGATGATGAAGCTCTTGCAGGACGAGCACGGCCAGGTGCAGGAGGCGCACTCGATTTCGGCGGGACTCGACTACCCCGGCGTCGGCCCGGAACACTGCTACTTGCAGAAGCTCGGTCTGGTCTGCTACACCTCGACGACCGACAAGGAGGCGCTCGCAGCGCTCGACGCTCTGGCCAAAACCGAAGGCATTATCTGCGCCCTCGAATCGGCCCACGCCGTACATTATGCGATGAAGCGAGCCGTCGAAATGCCGAAAGAGTCGATCATCGTCGTCAACCTGTCGGGACGAGGCGACAAGGACATGGGCACCATCATGGAAGAGCTGAAGCTGTAAAACTGAATCACGGCAATTCATGCTTGTAGGGGCAGCCCTTGCGGCTGCCCGGAATCAGCTGACAACAGAAGAGCGAGAATCTTGCAAGACAAAAATTCTTCACAACCCTGTTGCACGAAATTGGACTTTTTCCTACATTAAGCCCACTTGACCAGATGCGGGAATAGCTCAGCTGGTAGAGCACAACCTTGCCAAGGTTGGGGTCGCGAGTTCGAGTCTCGTTTCCCGCTCCGACGATAAAAAGCCTCCAGATTCGGAGGCTTTTTTGTTTTGCGGCAAACCGGGCAGACTCGCAGGTCTGCCCCCTACAAACCCCTCCGACAAATCGTAAAAAATTCACGCACCTGTTGCGCGAAAAAGGATTTTTCCCTATACTAAGCCCACTTGACCAGATGCGGGAATAGCTCAGCTGGTAGAGCACAACCTTGCCAAGGTTGGGGTCGCGAGTTCGAGTCTCGTTTCCCGCTCCGACGATAAAAAGCCTCCGGATTCGGAGGCTTTTTTGTTGATTGAAACCCCTTTCAACGCCCTCTTTTTCACTGTCGTAGAATTTGTGCCGCAACGCTTGCTCGGTTGTTCAAATGCAGGACAAATTTATATCAACACCTTTTTACTCGCGCGGATTTATTCAGGGAAGCGCTTCTCATTAACGCTTGCGTTATCATCCTGTTCCCCGTTCCACATCAAGCCATACCGGAATCACATGACAAAAACCTGGGACGATGGCAGGCTTGATGGTTATTCGTCACCATTTCGCTATTTGCGCACCATTATGTACATTTCAATCAGAAGAGAAGAATTTATACGGGCTGATAACGTAAAAAATCAGGATATCACTCATTACAGATGAAATCCACCAAACACAACCAAGTGTAAAATGAAGAAATACGCAATTGCCATTATAACTGCAGCGATGCTATCGGCACCAGCTATAACAGCTACAGCGGATCCTTTATATATAAGCCTTTCAGGTGGTTTGAACCTTATGAGTAATAGTGATGCGAAGGTTGCAGATGCTGAGACATCGACCAAAAATGCTGTTGAATACAAGCGAGGATATGCTCTTGAGGGCGCGTTTGGCGAAAAAACAGGTGCGTTCCGTGGAGAAATCGCCGTTGGCTACCAATCCTGTGATGTCGATAAGGTATTAGGTTCAGACATCGTTGAGCAATTGGGTGAAATCGATAATTACGAAGATCTCACAGTCACGGCATCAGCACTGACGGTAATGTATAATGTTTATGCTGACTATGACATGAAAGGGGTACTCTCTCCCTATCTGATGGGAGGTCTCGGAGCAGCGTTTGTGGATATGGGAACTTCGTTCAAACTCGATGGGGTCGAGTATGATAATTCATACGACAAGACCGTATTTGCCTGGCAAGTCGGGGCTGGCTTAGGTATAAAGTTGACCAATAATATGGCGATTGACTTAGGCTACCGTTATTTCAAAACGAGAGACCTTGATTTGGGAAATAATACAAAGCTCTCATTTGGAGGGAGCAAAATCCTTCTGGGGATGCGCTACAACCTCTAACCCGAAGTAATTATTGAATTAACGGCATCAAAAGGTTTGATGCCGTTAATTCTTTTCGCCTCTATATCATCTTACCATCAGTTCCCCACCCCCCGCCCTATACCCTCACCTTATCAGCCACAAAAAGAGAGCGTCTTCATTCTCCTTCGACTACTGTGATTTTTCAGAAGCGACCTGCATCTCCGGAAAGCCATCTTAACCGCTATAAACCCCGATGATGCAAGAATCAACAAGCTCTTCGGCAATCCGTTCAACGATACCTATACGAAGACTGATTTCGCGTATTCCATAGCTGATAGCGTGTCGGAGATCGTTTGCGGCATTTTCTTGAGGATGGCGAAGCCCTTGAACCAGATACTTCTTGGTAAAATACCCGCTAATGCTTATAATCACACTCCTTAGTGATTCAACAATATTCAAAGATGCAGATTACGAATATCTGGATCAGGGAATGCTGGAGAACAATCGCTAAGTGAAGGTATTATAACACGGAGAGGTGCGAGAGTGGTTGAATCGGGCGGTCTCGAAAACCGTTGTGCGCGCAAGTGTACCGTGGGTTCGAATCCCACCCTCTCCGCTGCAAAAACAAAAGGCCCCCAACAGGTGGGCTTTTTTGTTTTTGACCTGTGAACTTCCGCCTTGTCCGCAAGCTTCTTCTATTGTTCTTCCCCGATATTTCGTAATATCTTGCCCGGAAGAGACCGGCGTCGCAAAACGGCTAAAAACAGCCCGCGGCAGAATGTCGGGAAATAAAGTCCCTGAAGATTTTTCACAGAAAACATGCGAAAACAAGCTCATGCCGTCAGCTTTTGTAAAAATCTTTCTTTCAAGCAGTTAAAGACAAAAATCGCCTATGAGCAAGGAAAACAGAAACAGCGTCAAAGATGTGACGCCTTCGATAGCGTTGTCAATGATCAAAAAAGGTGCGCTACTGGTCGATGTGCGCGAAACACGTGAAATCGAAAGAAAAGCGTTCGACGTATCCGACTTCATGTCGGTGCCCATGAGCAGCTTCCAGAGCCAGCTTCATGAAATCCCCGCCAATCGCAAAGTCATCATAGCCTGCCATAGCGGCAACCGCAGCAGCATGGCCTCGAGAATACTTGTGAACCACGGGTACAAAAACGTACACAACCTTCAAAACGGTATCATCCGATGGGAGCGCGAAGGACTTCCGATCAGAAAAAAAACGGCAGAAAGTCCTTTTGCATGGATGGGAAAGATGTTTCGCAGGACATCGTAACCAGCTAATCATTTGCATTACTAACCACCTCTGTTCACCTGTCCTGGCGACGGGTGAACAGAGGGATCCTGCCAAACAAGAATGCTTCTGAAGCGCACCAGCCTCATTTAACCTCACTTTTCTCCGTCCTTGAGTTCGGAGGCAATGCGGATTTCAACCTCCAGATTTCGACCCCCACTCAACACACTCATCCGGCTGATCCAACAGGGCATTTTTCGTTACTCCGAAATCGAAAAACAGGCTCCTCCAGCAACAATCTGCCCCTGAAAAATCCTGCCGCACGATCAGATCAAACTGACCGGCAAAAATATTTTTCCATTTTTTCCCGATTTCTGCCATGCAACCGCACCAAAAATTTCTCAACTAAAGCGATTTTATTTTTAAAGCTCATTACTCCTTATACCAAAGAACTTACAGCTCTTTAATCCAGCGAAGTCCCTCTATACCCTTCTATATTTTAGCATATACCAAGACATAATAACAGGGAAAAAAATTCATATCACATATATACTTTAAAGGTATAAATATTTTTTATATAACAAGTTACAAATATATGATAATGTGATTTCTATTTTGCAAACATCATAATTTCACTTATACTATATCTGAGAGAAATGTATAAGCACTTCGTCGAGAGCGCTCATGTATTACGAATACGACCATGGATTTCAACTCAGGATACCGCCCTTCGATGCTGAATGTGCTTTTTGTATTTCGGCAAAACCTTTAACACTAACGGCTGTGATCAAACATCTTCTTCGGGCACTTGTCCTACTTTTGTTGGTGTTCGCAAGCCAAGCATTTCCCGGCCCGCTTTACGCCAAATCGGCAAGCGAGATTTTCGCGCAGGCATCCAAAAGCGTCGTCGTCGTCTACAATTACGACAACAAAGGCATCAGGCAACAGCTTGGTAGTGGCGTTGTCATGCCTGATGGACAAGTCGCGACCAATTTTCATGTTGTCAACCGGGCAACTAAAATCACGGTGCTCTTCAACGGAAAGGAGTTCGCGGCCAAAGCCAACCACTCCAATCCTGAACGCGACATTTGCCTCCTGGACGTCACAGGGCTAAACGCCCCATGCGTCGTAGTCGGCCATGCCAGTCAGCTCAAGGTAGGAGAAAAGGTCTATGCAATAGGAGCGCCGGATGGCTTTGAGAAAACGCTCTCCGACGGAATCGTTTCAGGATTCAGGGCTGTTGACGGCGGGCGCTATATCCAGACGACAACTCCGATATCTCCCGGCTCAAGCGGTGGCGGCCTGTTCGATGAAGAAGGTCGTCTGGTAGGACTTCCTACGTTTTATATGGCCAGCGGCCAGAGCCTGAATTTCGCAGTTCCAGTTGAATGGGTGCTTGAAACTTCCGAGCATCAAGTCGCCGGTGCGGAAAATACGAGACAATGCTCAGAATGGCTCGCCAAAACAGTCGCTTATGAAAAAAACAGGGATTGGGCGGGCATGGTCAGGCAATGCAACCTGTGGGTCAAGGCGCAGCCAAAAAACTGTGACGCCTGGTACTGTTCAGGCATCGCCTACAACAAAATTGGAGACGCACGCAGCGCTATCAGTGCACTCCAGACCGCGGTACAGCTTAAACCGAATTACTCCTCGGCATGGAACGACCTCGGCTTTGCCTATGTCGTCGCAGGGATGAGACTCGAAGCCATCGAAGCCTACAAAAAAGCGATTCTCACCAACCCGAACAATGCATCGGCATGGCATAACATAGGAATTCTGTACCTCAAGAAAGGTGACCTTGACATGGCGGTTGAATCTTTCCAGCAGGCGGTACAAATCAAGCCTGATTATCTCTCCGCATGGGTCAACCTTGGAATAGCTCTGAAAACAAAAGGAACTCCGAAAGAGGCCATCCAGGCATTCACCAAGGCGATCAGCATCAATAGCAACAACTCCGTTATCTGGAATAACCTTGGATTAGCCTACAGGGATGCTGGCGACATCAATCAGTCAATCGATGCATTCAGGCATGCGCTGCAAATCAACCCCAATTATGATATTGCACGAAACAACCTGGCCGAAACCTATCGCCTGACCGGACGCATGGGTGAAAGCATCAATACGTGCATTGAAGCCACAAAAGCAAATCCGAACAATGCCGCAGCATGGCAAAATCTCGGAGATGCATATTCGAAAAGCAATCAGAAAGACAAAGCTTTAGAGGCATACAAAGAGGCATTGCGCTGCGACCCCAACAATGTTCAGGCACTGCTCAGCCTGGGTAAGCATTACGCAACCGAAAACAATCGCCAGGTAGCAATGGACGTGTACCGTCGCCTGAAGAACATCGACAACAGTGCGGCAAAGAACTACCTTCAGAACTACCTTCTTTGAAAGCTGCCAAAACGAACAGGCCCCCTTTATCTCAAGCAAAATCATTGCCTGCTCAGTACAGGCTGTGGGCAAAAAAAGAGAATGTCCCGGTTTTACCGGGACATTCTCTTTACTACGCAGGTATCCATACCACCCTGTTAACGCACCATAACGTCAACAACCCAACTACGCATCGAAGAATCTGTGATCTTGACCTTCAACGGGAAGGCATTTGAAGGCGGATTGATCGCGGTAAAGGATTTGTTGCCGCTGTTGTAGGTCATCCATGCAGGAAGAGACTGACCGTTTTCCAATTTCACGGTTTCCTTTCCATTGCCGTTCAGTAACACAACCTTCACCTCCTTCGGAAGCTCAAACGTAATACTTGAACCACTGCGAAGCATCTCCTCAGGTATCAGAACATCGACCAAGCCCGGCTTGCCAGCCTCGGCATTTCTGACCAGTTTGACAATCACCTGAGCATTGGTCTCAGCTACCGTTCCTGTGGTGATTTCCGATGGAGCCACCTCACCTTCGTTGGTCATCGCTACCGTCCTGACCTCGCCACCTTGCTCAAAAGGCGATCCTCCGCCGGTGCTTTCACCTGCGGCAATAAGCTCAGCTGCACTTCCTGTCGTCAGTTCCGCGAAGCTGCCGAAATCCATACCTGTCGTATTGACTATAGGATTCGAGCCTTTGGGCCCAATGACATTTTCCGGCACAATAACGGGTCCAGGAGGAGTCAGTTCGACCAAATCAAATGGATTAAGTCCCTGCTCGATCGTAAGGACACCATCGTCGAAAGTGATATCATAGTTCGAAGATGTCAGCCCGGCTGGAATTATAGCATAGGTACCTGGGTCGACAGCCCCTTGGCTACTGCCTGTGTAATAGAGCACTCCTCCAAGCACAGTGTAGTCCTGACCGCCGACGAAGCCACTATACTGAACGCCATTACCGCCAGTGTAGGCAACCGTATCATAGGTCTTGGAATCATCGTTGGCTGTAATCGTCAACGGAGCTTTCGTGATCGTCAGCGATCCATTCACGTAGCTGATCTGGTAATTGCTCAGTCCATTGCCCGTCGCCGACGTCAGATTGTCATTGTACGTACCAGCATTCGTGCCCGTACCCAGTGTAGATACGCCGGTCAGCGTATCACTTCCATAGAGCTCTCCAGCTGTAATACTGTAGCTGTTGGTGTACTGGGTCGCATCGTACTGGTGACTCGTCGTTCCGCCCGTGATCGTCAACGGAGCTTTCGTGATCGTCAGCGATCCATTCACGTAGCTGATCTGGTAATTGCTCAGTCCATTGCCCGTCGCCGACGTCAGATTGTCATTGTACGTACCAGCATTCGTGCCCGTGCCCAGAGTTGATACGCCAGTAACCGCATCACTTCCATACAGTGTTCCAGAAACACTGTAGGTGTTGGTATACGGGGTTGCATCGTACTGGTGGCTCGTCGTTCCGCCCGTGATCGTCAACGGGGCCTTATTGATCGTGCCAGTGCCTGCGCCCTGCACATCGTATCCGGAAATAGACCAGTTGTCGACAACGATCGGTGTTACGTCGTTATCGATAACGGTAAAGTTCAATGGGATACCATTACCGGCATTAACGCTACTAAATGTGACCGCGCTCGTAACTAAATCACCATAAGCAAGGGCACCAAATGAGTCTCCGTCGTTAACACTTGGAACAACACTTACAAGCTGAGGATTATTTTGCGTATTCGTGCCGTCATAAGTCTTCGTATCAGTCAGCGTAACCGTCAGGGTCGGCGTGGAACGATAGAAGAAGTTATATGTGCCTGTGTGAATCGTTTGACTTCCGACTCCATACGTGACGCCATAGGTCTTGTACTTAAGGCCATCTTTATCCGGGCCCGACATCCGAGCAAACAGATTAGTCGTATCCGGCGTTCCGGAGTAGACTGTAATGGTGCCAGTAGATGAGGTGCTGACCGTTTGTGTGCCGTCGATAGAGACGTTACCTCCTCTCGATGCAAGAGTAACCTCTGAACCGGAACCGGTCATGGCGATATTGCGATCAATGGTGAAGTTGCCACCGATGTCGGCCGTGACATCGCCTGTGCCAACGATACCTCCGCCAGCCAGCGTACCAAGGGAAACAGCATCGGAACGGTAGAAAAGCAGATTCGCATTGTCGGTCACAAGACCGGTTCCCAGCGTACCACTTGTTCCGCCATTGCCGACCTGAAGCGTACCGGCATTGATCGCGGTCGGGCCGCTATAGGTATTGTTGCCCGTCAGCGTCAGCGTACCGGCTCCATTCTTGGTCACGTCTCCTGTTCCCGATATCACTCCACCGTAGCTGGAAGCATCAGAACGGTTGAACACCAGATGGGAATTATCAGTCACGTTGCCCGTGCCCAATGTACCGCTCGTGCCTCCATTGCCGACCTGCAGCGTACCATTGCTAATCGTGGTCGTGCCGCTATAGGTGTTGTTACCCGTCAGCGTCAGCGTACCTGTACCGGCCTTGGTCAGCGAACCGGTGTCGATGATCGGCCCGGCTATCAAGCTGAGATTGCCGGTATTGTTCACAGTCAGGTTATAGGTATTCAGATCAACCACTGAGCTCGCGGAACTTATCTTAACATCCCTTGCTGTCAACACCGAATTTTTGCCAACAATATTCACATTGCCATTATACGTCTGGTCTTCGGTGGTCGTAATGTTCCCCGTGATATTGGTAGGTCCGTTAACCGTAAGCGAGGTCAGTACTGGTGCCGTATAGTCGACATTATTGGGCAACTGAGCAAGCCAGTTGCCATCAATGTAAGGCGACCTCGCGTCTTTCTGACAATAGCTAATGCTTGATACAACGAATTTTTGATTGAATACAATTCTACTCTCCGAGCCAGAACCACTGCTTGTAATGTAATAATCACCGTTTCCAGGACCGGTACCTTTCGTAAGCGTCCCCGTCGGCCCTATTACTGTAGGGTTTGTTCCTCCTCCAAATGGCAAATCAATGTAATGACCAGCCTCAAAGGTAACATTGCCTGGGTAAAACGTACCTCCATCACTGACGGTGAAAACTACTGGCACTGTACTCCCATTATGAGTAGAAGTAACTGTCGCATTAGTAAAATTAACTGTTATTGTACTATGATTATACGTAGCACCCCTATAACTAAATGTGTAGGGATTTTCTTGTGGGGTTGTACTTCCACTCCAATAACTGCCCGTAAATCCGCCTGTAGCCCCATCATTGAAGGTGGTCTGCGCCGCAGTTATGGTCAGCGAGTGGTCACCACCGACGTTGCCGTTGAATGTGACATTGCCACCATGCGTGTTAATCGATGTGTCGGCGAGCAGAAGCGTCCTCTGTGATGTAGATTTACCGAACACAAGGTTAAGGTTAGCAGTACTGGAGTCGATCGTAAAATTCGTTCCGTTACCGGTCAATGCAATGGTAGGAGCATAAAGATTCAACGTCCTATTATTGGCACCCGTGTATGTCAGATTGGCAAGGAAATTGATATCGTTGCTTGCCGAAAGAGTAACATTTGCCCCTGCAAGCTGGTTATTAAGGTAAGCAGTGGTAAGATATGAATAATCGGCCGCAGGGGTCGACGTCCCGGAGCCCACAATAGCTATGCTGTGAGGATCCAGCAAAAGAGTGCCCACGTCTCCCTGTGGAGCCAGCAACGATGCAAAACCAGTGTAGTCGAGGTACTGCTTGGAGCTGACCTCGGCAAATCCGCCGTTCCCACCGTTCGGGCCGCCCTCGGCCGAAATGCTGCCAGCAAAAGCAGTCGCCAGATCAGACCACAGCACCACTGTGCCACCGTCACCATTATCCGTTGCGTCGGCGGTGATCGTCGAACCCGATTCGACAGTCACATTCTGCGCATTCCGAACATTGGCATTATTGCCCTGGTAGCCACCGCCAACAAGCACTTCGCCGCCACCCGTAGCACCGGATGCTGTAATGTTTGCGCCGTTCTGCACCAGCACATTATCACCCGTGACAACAACCGATCCGCCCTTGCCTTCGGCAGACGAAGCGTCCAGCGTACCGGAAACAGTCGTCTGGCCACCATCTACATCGAGAATGATCCGGCCGCCATCTTCCTTCATACCTGTAGCCTGCACGATACCCGTCTGGTTGACCACCGACTTCATCAACGCATCGGCGGCTTTGGCAGTCATCACCACCAGACCTCCGTCAGCCTGAATCAGGCCGTTGTTCGCAGCAAGGGCATCAATCGTACCCTTGTCGACCGTATAGCTGATCATGCCGTCACCCAGGAACTGAACCGAAACCTGGTCACCGGCCATCATGGCAACGCTGCCCGAAGGGGCGCTGATCGTTCCGTTGTTGGTAACTTGCGGAGCTATCATGGCGACCACGCCGCCATTGGCTGCCGTGATCGATCCTTCATTGACCACCGCGCCGGCTGCGCCAGCGTTGGTGAACTGGTAGTTTCCGGCAAAGAAATCGCTGTCAGATATATCAAGCGAAGAAGCAATAAGGCCACCGACATTCACGGTCGCGGTTTTGCCGAACATCACCCCTGCGCGGTTCACGAGCATTATGTTGCCGTTCGCCGTGAGCGTGCCAAGAATCTGGCTGGGGTTCTGATCAGCAATCCTGTTGAGAGCAACCGAAGTGGAATTCGGCTGAGCAAAATTCACGGAAGCGTCCTGACCGATGTTGAAGGTGCTCCAGTTGGCGATGAGCTGCTGGCTCGACTGGTTGACCGTCATTTGGGTGCCGCTGGTGGAAATAGTCGCGCTACCCGACGCGACCTGACCACCAGTAGGTAAGGCTCCGGCATCGAGGGCCATAGCCGGCGATGACATTGCCATTAATGCTGCGAGGCTTATAATGCCCCCGATGGTGAACATAGGAGCGCCCTTTGCCGAACTCTTTTCGGACACGACGATCCACTTGTCTTTCACCGCTGACCAGATAATGCGGAATATCTTGTTCATTGTCGTATTGTTCTATCTCTTGACAAGCCTGATGAGCTCGAAACTACAGCTCCCCTATTGTTCTCACTAAAGCACTACAAAACCGTCACCTCACCTTGCGGCCAACGGTGACTCAGAAAAAGAGCGCTGCCTGAAGCCAGAAGCGGCTCCGGTCGTCCTTGCCGTCATAGTTGTTGCCGTAGATGTCCCTGCCAGGATTCTTGCCGATCGCATGCGCCCAGCTCGCCATGACGCTGAAATTCGAAGAGTAATTGTAATTGATTCCGACGCCTGCGCCCTGCAGCCAGTAGGTGTTCTTTCCCGTTGCCGTCGAGATAGGGCCATCCGGGTCATGATGCAACTGGGTCTGGCCTGCATCGTAGAAGCCGCACAGCTGAACGTTGCCATGAAGTGAATCCACCGGTATGTTGTAACGGAGGTCAAGATTGATCAACTGGCCCTGGTCGCCCGTTCCCTCACCAATCGGATAGGCCCTTACTCCATAGGGGCCGCCCAGTGAAAACTGTTCGCTCGTATCGAGGTTCTGTGGTGCAAGCTGCCCAGTCCACGCGAGGTTCACTGTCGCACGGTCGCCGAGATGATGAAGATGAGTTACGCTAAAATTGAATCTCGAAAAACCGCCGGTCTCTGCAAGCTCTGGGCCCAAAAGGTCTACAGGGCGCTCCAGACTGCCAAGCGTCACAAACGCCCGGAATGAGGTGTATGAGTTTCCAAGAAGCGTATCCCAACGTTCCCCTTTCAGGCCAACGGACACATCGTTCGTTCTCCTCTTACGGTAGGTAACGTCTTTTATATCATCTGTCATCTCCTGGTATGCATACCCGAGCGACGCGACCATGATAGCTTTCCGGGTCCTTATGACCGGATAGTCGAACCCGACATCGAATCCGTGGCTCCCGCCTTCATACCCGAAAGCCGACAGCTCCTGGCCAATTTTGTAATGCATGACATTGTAACCGATCCGCCCTCTGAGGCCGCTGTAAAAGATCGGAAAAGAGTAGCTGACTCTTCCCTGCCTCAAATCACCGGAATAGGTGCCTGCAAAATTCAGCTGGTCTCCGCATCCGCTCAGATCGTTCAGCGACACCTGGGCGTTGGTGCGCCACGCCCCTGTATAACGGTTCCCATAGTTGTCTTCCGACAAGCTTCCCTTCACCAGAGGCCCTTCAACCACCGCCATCTCTATCTGGCTCGTTCCGGAATACAATCCGGAGGAAAGGGCCGCCTTGGCGCTGATGACACCAGGGATGTCATTCATCAGCACAACCGCTTTTTCGAAGGCCCTCTCATCCATAACCTTGCCTTTGGAGACAGAATCGCCCAACATCTTCTCGACCACGCACTGACGAAGCCTTGGGGCTTTTTCCATATTGTAGTATACGGTGCCGTCACTCTTGCCCTGCTGGATCTGGATAATGACTATACCCGAGGTAATATCCTGCTTCGGGAGAAAGGCCCACGACAGGAAATACCCCGCATCCTTCAGACGCGACGTAATCTTCGCCGTCACACCCTGGAGATCACTGAAAGAGAGATCCTTCCCCACGTAAGGGCGGACAATATCGTTCAGCTCATTTTCTTTGATAACCCCCTCGTATCCCCTGAAGGTGAACCCCTTGACACGGATACGCATTCCGTTATCTTGCGCGCCCTCCTCAAAGGCCTCCACTTCAGGCCTCTTCAGCTGTTCGGAGGGAAGCATTCGCTGCGACTCCGGTTCGCGCAGAAGAAGACCTGCATCGCCAGACGGCTCGAACGGTGATGCTTGCAGAGTACCCGCGGTAAGCAACAGCCCCGCGAACCCAAATCCGATTATTCGTGTTCTCATCAGTGAAAAAGGGGTTTAGAGAGGTGGTCGAGAAATAGTTGATTATTAACTTCTCATACATAAGGTATGGATAATACGAGCCAGAAACAAAGCAAATAATATATTTTTTATACAAAAAGTTCACCGAACACAAAAAATAAGCTCGTATCAAAGGGCCTGGCCATCGCCACGGGCACCATAACCTTTTGAAAAACAGGACGTTTTGATATCGTTGTCCGGAGCAGGCACGTCGGAGTCACCCTTATAATCTTATCACGGAAGTCACCAAACTCCCGGCATGAAAACGCATCGATCCGTACATCGAAAGGCAGGTTCGCTGACCAAAAATCCGGTATTCTGATTGTGAAAATAAACTCACAAGCCCTCTGTTTGTGGCCGGGCACGACCTTGAAAATGATCTCTGCCACGCTCTGGCAAGCCTGCCCGGCCTTACCCGCAGGTCGAAAACCCTATCCCGGCGAGCACAATAATGGCTCCGGCGCATTGAGATTTTCTTATGAATCCATTGACAGCGAACAGCTATCTTTGTAGCTATGGCACAGCTAAAAACGTATTGAGCAATCCGGTTGCGGCGATTGGTGGAAATCTTCATATAGACACCATGTACACACCTCGGCTTCTCCGCCTGATCCGCATTTCCCGACAAGTCGCACTCATGACACTTTTTCAAAGTGCCTTATACACTCCCCTGAAATAAAACCGGTCATCACCAAAAGAAAATGTTATGAACAATAGAGTGCTCATCATTCAGAACATCAGCCATGAAGGTCCGGGAATCCTCGAGGATTTGCTGGCTGAACACACCATCGGTTTTGAGCTTTGTGATCTTTCAAAAGGAGGAAATGCCCCCGATCCAGCAGGATTCGCAGGCATGGTGGTGCTGGGCGGGCCGCAGAGCGCCAACGACGAGACCGCGCAGATCACCGGCGAACTGGCGCTGATCGAGAAGGCGCTCGACGCTGGCGTGCCGTACCTCGGCATCTGCCTCGGCTTGCAGCTTCTGGTGAAAGCTCGCGGCGGCAGCGTGGTGAAGTGCCACCAGAAAGAGATCGGATTCCGCGAGCCTGACGGCGAACCGTTCATGGTGGAGCTGACCAACGAGGGCAAGCACGACGCACTGTTCCGTGGAATGCCGGAGCGGTTGCGGGTGTTTCAGCTTCACGGCGAAACGGTGGAACCGGCGGATGGCATGACGCTGCTCGCCAAGGGGCGCGGCTGCAAGCATCAGGTCGTGCGGGTCGGCAGCAACGCGTGGGGCCTGCAATGCCACTTCGAGATGACGCCCGCGATGTTCGAGAGCTGGATCGGCATCGACGCCGACCTGAAGGTGATGAACCGCGACGAGCTGCTCACCGAGTTCGAGGCCATCAGCGCCGGGTACGCCGAGACCGGACGGGCGATTCTGCTGAACTTCCTCGCCGTCACCGGCCTTGTCAAATCCTGAGTCAAGCGACGTAATGACAACCCAGACAGCTACCGACGAGCGTCGCGTGCGACGCCTGAACCAGCTCGAAAACCGGCACGGCCCGGTGATCTACTGGATGTCGCGCGACCAGCGCGTACGCCACAACTGGGCGCTGCTCTTCGCCTGCCGGAAAGCCAACCAGCTCAGGCAACCGCTCGAAGTGGTGTTCACGCTCGCTCCCGGCTTTCTCGGCGCGCCGATGCGCCACTACGATTTCATGTTCCGGGGACTCCGTGAAGTGGAAACGAGACTGCGTGAGATGGGCGTTGCGCTCACCGTGCTGTACGGCGAGCCGGGCGAAACGCTGCCGGAGCATGCCGCAAACCGGAACGCCGGAGCAGTCATCGCAGACTTCTCGCCGCTGAAGCTGGTGCGCGGCTGGAAGCAGGCAGTCGCTCCCCAGCTTTCGTGCGCGTTCTACGAAGTCGATGCGCACAACATCGTGCCCTGCTGGCTCGCCTCGCCAAGGCAGGAGTACGCCGCGCGCACGATCCGCCCGAAGCTCAACGCCCTGCGCGAGGAGTTTCTGACAGACTTCCCCGAACCGGAACTCCGGCATCAACCTGACAAGCTTCCGCCGCCGGTGGAGTGGGATGCGATGGAATCGCTGCTCAAGGTTGACCGTTCAATCAAAGCCGTGCCCGCTCTGAAGCCGGGCGAAGCGGCAGCGGAATTGCACCTGCGAGACTTCGTCGATGGCCGCCTGAGCCGCTACGCCGACGAGCGCAACGATCCAAACTCCGGCGCGGTTTCAGGCTTGTCGCCCTACCTGCACTTCGGCCAGCTCAGCGCCCAGCACGCCGCCTTCGAGGCCCTCCGCAGCAAAGCCTCGGAAGCCAACCGCGAGGCCTTCGTCGAAGAGCTGTTCATCCGCAGGGAGCTGTCGGAGAACTACTGCTACTACAACGACCAGTACGACTCGTTCGACGGTATCCCGGAGTGGGCAAAAAAGACGCTGATGGAACACGCTGGCGACCGCCGCGACGCCATCTACACGCCGGAGCAGTTCGAGCGGGCGCAAACCCACGATCCACTCTGGAACACCGCCCAGACGCAGCTGCTCGAAACAGGCATCATCCACGGCTACATGCGCATGTACTGGGCCAAAAAGATTCTCGAATGGAGCGCAACCCCGGCGGCGGCCTTCGATATCGCGCTCATGCTCAACGACCGCTACGCCCTCGACGGACGCGATCCCAACGGCTACGTCGGCGTTGCCTGGTCAATCGGCGGCCTCCACGACCGCCCCTGGACAGAACGCCCGGTTTATGGCACCATCCGCTACATGAACTCGAACGGCTGCAAACGCAAATTCGACGTCCCCCGCTACATCGCCGAGATGAGCGGTAAGTCGCAGACTACATTGTTCTGAGGTAAGGGGGGCGATTGGTCGGATTGGAAATTTTCCGCTAACTTTTACCGTTAAACTGGAAAAGCCAAGTGAAGACAGGAAATCAGGTGTGAGCCACTGCTGAAACCTGGTTTCCAGGAAAGAAGCCATAGAGACAGAACAGCAAACAGGATAGAGAAAAATGCAACGAACAATTGAAGACATTACTACTGAGTTAATCAGACTACCAAAGAAAGACCGTCTGGAAATTGCAAGGTTTCTTCTTTTTCTCGATAATCGCTCTTCGGATACAAATGATACTGATGCTGCCTGGGAACAGGAAATTTCAGACAGAGTACTTGCTGTCAATGAAGGAACCGCTATAGGTCTGGACTATGATGAAGCGATGAAAAAAATTGATGAACGATTTGCGTCATGAAGAAAATATTCCTTCAACAAGCATTTGAGGAGCTGAATGACGCAATCGCATATTACGAGGAACAGCAGCCGGGGCTGGGGCTGAAAATGAAGACTGAGGTTGACCAGCACGTTCGTTGGATTCTGAACAATCCGGCCACTCCTCGAATTCGTATCGGTGGTTATCGTCGTATCAATCTCAAGGTTTTCCCATACTATATCGCTTACCTTATTCATCAGGAGACACTATGGATTCTCGCCATTGCTCACAGCCACCGAAAACCTGTTTACTGGATAAAACGAAAAATGAAATCAGTTAACAAGCACCGGATACAAATGAATCAGCCGGAATCAGAAATTGACAAAAAATGAGCTGTAGAGGTAAAACGTCGTCTTGCGGAGTTGCAATCTGGTAAAGTGCAGGCAATTCCGGGTTATGAAGTCTTTGCTCAGGCGTGGGAAAGGTTTGAAGCAGGATCTTTTCTTTTTTACCCTGAAACAGGGGTGCTAAAATTGAAAATAACTAGAGCACTGCTTGTATGCCTTTTTATATTGACTGAAAATTAAAAATCTGCTTCTTATTCAGATTAATCTAGCGCGAATATTGAGATACTCCCCAAAAATAGGACGGCTGGTTAAATTGGATCAACAAAAACCCAGCAGTCACTATGAAACAAACACGCCGCAAGTTTACGCCTGAATTCAAAACAAAGGTCGTCCTGGAAGCCCTCAGTGAACGGCTTCCCATGGCAGAACTCGCCCAGAAGCATGAGCTTCATCCGAACCAGATCACTCAATGGAAACGGGAGTTCCTCGACAAGGCCTCCGATGTCTTTTCGAAAGGTAAAAAGGCTAGGAAAACCGAGCAGGATTATCAGCAGGAGAGCGAAGAACTCTACAAAACCATCGGCCAATTGAAGGTTGAGGTCGACTGGCTCAAAAAAAAATTGCAGTCGTAAAATCGCTCTCGGAACGACGCTCCATGGTTGAGAAAAAACAAACGGGTATCAGCATGCAACGCCAGTGCGACCTGCTTTCTGAAATACCCCCCAAAAATATGACGGCTGGTTCAACACGCGATAATATAAAAACCCACCCACGTCACTATGAAACAAACACGCCGCAAGTTTACGCCTGAATTCAAAACAAAGGTCGTCCTGGAAGCCCTCAGTGAACGGCTTCCCATGGCAGAACTCGCCCAGAAGCATGAGCTTCATCCGAACCAGATCACTCAATGGAAACGGGAGTTCCTCGACAAGGTCTCCGATGTCTTTTCGAAAGGTGAAAGGCTAGGAAAACCGAGCAGGATTATCAGCAGGAGAGCGAAGAACTCTACAAAACCATCGGCCAATTGAAGGTTGAGGTCGACTGGCTCAAAAAAAAATTGCAGTCGTAAAATCGCTCTCGGAACGACGCTCCATGGTTGAGAAAGAACATAGCGGTATCAGCATGCAACGCCAGTGCGACCTGCTTTCGATCCACCGATCAGGCCTGTATTATCAGCCGATAAAGACCTCGAAGCTGAATCGTGAGCTCATGCGGCTGATTGATGAGCAGTACCTGCTGAGGCCATACTACGGCGTTTACCGTATGTGGCAATGGCTGAGTATGGACAAAGGCTACAAGATCAACCTCAAACGGGTACGGCGGCTCTATCGCCTTATGGGTCTGGAAGCCATCGGCCCCAAGCCGAACACCTCGAAACCGGCGCCGGGCCATAAGGTCTATCCGTATCTGCTCCGGGGACTTGCGATCAAGCACAGCGACCATGTTTGGGCAACTGATATCACCTATGTGCCGATGGCCCATGGATTCATGTACCTGATGGCCATCATCGACCTGAAAAGCCGCTATGTGCTGAACTGGTCGGTGTCGAATACCATGGATGCCAAATGGTGTGCCGAGGTCTTGCTTGAAGCCGTGCGGTTGCACGGGGCACCCAAGATTCTCAACACCGATCAGGGCAGCCAGTTCACCAGCGAGGTCTTTGCCGAAGCCGTCATCACAGAGTCCAAGTCTGCACTCTCCATGGATGGCAAAGGCCGAGCAATTGACAACGTCTTCATCGAACGGTTATGGCGGAGCGTCAAGTATGAGTACATTTACCTGAACCCACCAGCCGATGGTCTCGAACTCTACAAAGGTCTGAAGCATTGGTTCAACGACTACAACACGGTTCGTCGCCACAAAGCGCTTGATGGTCAGGTTCCGGCAAAAGTCTATTCTGCCAATAAACGACTGATTCCGAAAGCCGCATGAACAAACTTATTTTCTCTCGATAGCTGTCCTATAACTGGGGAGTACCTCATTCGATCCACCGATCAGGCCTGTATTATCAGCCGATAAAGACCTCGAAGCTGAATCGTGAGCTCATGCGGGCTGATTGATGAGCAGTACCTGCTGAGGCCATACTACGGCGTTTACCGTATGTGGCAAATGGCTGAGTATGGACAAAGGCTACAAGATCAACCTCAAACGGGTACGGCGGCTCTATCGCTTTATGGGTCTGGAAGCCATCGGCCCCAAGCCGAACACCTCGAAACCGGCGCCGGGCCATAAGGTCTATCCGTATCTGCTCCGGGGACTTGCGATCAAGCACAGCGACCATGTTTGGGCAACTGATATCACCTATGTGCCGATGGCCCATGGATTCATGTACCTGATGGCCATCATCGACCTGAAAAGCCGCTATGTGCTGAACTGGTCGGTGTCGAATACCATGGATGCCAAATGGTGTGCCGAGGTCTTGCTTGAAGCCGTGCGGTTGCACGGGGCACCCAAGATTCTCAACACCGATCAGGGCAGCCAGTTCACCAGCGAGGTCTTTGCCGAAGCCGTCATCACAGAGTCCAAGTCTGCACTCTCCATGGATGGCAAAGGCCGAGCAATTGACAACGTCTTCATCGAACGGTTATGGCGGAGCGTCAAGTATGAGTACATTTACCTGAACCCACCAGCCGATGGTCTCGAACTCTACAAAGGTCTGAAGCATTGGTTCAACGACTACAACACGGTTCGTCGCCACAAAGCGCTTGATGGTCAGGTTCCGGCAAAAGTCTATTCTGCCAATAAACGACTGATTCCGAAAGCCGCATGAACAAACTTATTTTCTCTCGATAGCTGTCCTATAACTGGGGAGTACCTCAAGTGCATTCGCTATTGCCATACCGTCGTCCTCTTTTCTGCTAGTCTTCGTGGGAAACAGGCTGCAAGAAACATATCAACCAAGCCAGGCACACCTCTGAATTCAGGCGTTAGACCAGTGATAACTCAGTGAATGATCCTGAATTTCTTGACATAGCTTCTTCGCTGAATTGCCTGGAAATGAAAACGATAATCCACGCGTCCTCACCGTCCCCCATAAAACGCAGAAAGCCGGACTTCACAGCCCGGCTTTCGCATCAATCCCAACCAATCCAATTCTACCTCACGCCAACGTGAGATCAATCGTTCTTCTCGTCATATCGACTTCGTGCACCTTGACTTTCAGGCGCTGACCGATCTGCAAACGGCGGTGTTTGCGTCTGCCGACGAGTGAGTAGGTGGCCTCGTCGTATTCGTAGTAGTCATCCTTGAGGTTGCGCATGTGCACCAGACCCTCGATAGCAAAATCGGTCATGCGTACATAAATGCCGTACTCGGTCGCGCCGGTGATGACGCCCGCGTAAGTGTTGCCGAGATGCGCCGACATGTACTCGACCTGCTTGAGCTTGATCGACTCGCGCTCCGCCTCGGTGGCGATTTTCTCGCGCTCGTTGGTGATCTGGCAGACCTCGGTGATGGTCGCACTGATCTGGCTGAGCCTTTCGGGCGTGACCTTGCGGCGCTTCTTGCGCGCCGTTTCGTACTCGAACAGAATGCGGTGTATGACCAGATCCGGGTAACGCCTGATGGGCGAGGTAAAGTGTGTGTAGTGCTCGAAACCGAGGCCGAAATGGCCGTCGTTGGACGACATATAGACCGCTTTCGACATGGAGCGCAGCACCAGCTCATTCACGAGGAACTCGACGTTGGTGCCGCGCACCTTCTGCAAGAGTTCGCGCAGCGCTCTGGACGACACCGTGGTGCTGTCTTTGCCCTTGCGGTCGAGCTTGAGGTCGAAGCCAATCTTGCGCACGAAGTTTGCCAACACCTGCACCCGCTCCATCTGCGGAGCGCCGTGCACGCGGTAGAGCACCGGATGGGGATTCTTTTCGTTCTCAGCGTATCGGGCGGTCAGGTAGGCGGCCACCGTGCGGTTGGCCAGCAGCATGAACTCCTCGATCAAGCGGTGGCTTTCGAGCCGCTCTTTCTTGATTACCTCGATCGGCTCGCCATTGCTGCCGAGCCTGAAGCGCACCTCCTCGGTTTCAAAATCAAGCCCGCCCGACTCCATGCGCTGCGCGCGCAGGGTCTTGCTGAGGCTTTCGAGCGCTTGCAGCTCCTCGAAATAATCGCCTTTGCCCGCATCGAGAATCTGCTGCACGTCTTCGTAGGTGAAGCGGCGTTTCGAATGGATGACCGTCTTGTGGAACTCGAACTTCGTGACCTCACCCTTTTTGGTGATGTTGAAAAAGACCGAGAAGGCCATGCGATCCACACCCGGATTAAGGCTGCACACCTTTTCGGAGAGGCGGGAGGGCAGCATCGGAATCACGCGATCGACGAGATAAACCGACGTGGCGCGCTTGCGGGCCTCCTTGTCGAGCGCCGAATTCTCCGGCACATAGTGCGACACGTCGGCGATGTGCACGCCGACCCGGTAGCCGCCGCCATTGCCAAGCGTCTCGATGGAGAGCGCGTCGTCGAAATCCTTCGCATCGACCGGATCGACGGTAAAAACATTCTTGTCGCGGATGTCGAGCCGCTCCTGCAGATCCTCATCGGTAATCTCTTCACGAACCTTTTCGGCGAAGGTCAAGATCTCCTGCTCGAAGGTTTCGTCGATGCCAAGACCGCGAGCGATAGCGCTCACCTCGACCTGTGATTCGCCCGCCGTGCCGAGAATCTCGATAACCTTGGCCTGAATAGCGCCACTCTTGAGGAACTCCAGCTCTCCGACAAGCACCTTGTCACCGGCCTTGGCCTTTTTGGCCGCCTTGAGGGGAATATGAATCTCGGGCAGAATCTTGCGCTGGTCGGGCTTGAGCAGGAAACGGCGATTCTCGCGGTGCAGCGTGCCGACCACGGTCACAAGCCTGCGTTCGATCACGTTGACGACGAGGCCTTCGCAGCGCTGATGCGGCGACTGGCGCGAAGCATAGGATTCGGGTACTTTGGTGACCTGCACCTCGACCTGGTCGAGATGCAGCGACTGGCCAAGCATGTCGGCACTGATGAAAATATCGTCGTCGAAGCCATCGACATCCACAAAGCCGTAGCCGTTCGGATGGGTCGTCAGCTTGCCGGTGTATATCTGATCGACCTTGTAGCGCTCCTTGCCGGGTTGCGGAAAGTGTGGCCCCTCGATGAGGTGTTCCTCATAGGTATCGGCCTCGAAACCGGCCCAGCCGTAGCAGCGGTCGCTGTCCTTGTCGATGACGCCCTCTTCCTGCAACTTGTGCAGAACGTACCAGAAACCCGGAAGCTGGCGAGACTCTCCGTAGCCCATTTTGCGGGCAAGCTCCACCGAGCGGAAACGCTCGCCTTCGTGGTCGGTCAGAAATGAAATGATCTCGGCACCGAGCGAAGTTTCGCCGCGCCTGAAGAGAAATTCGTTGATCAGAATATGATCGTTCGCCCGCACCTTTTCCGTGCCATCCTGCCTGGACGGTCTGTTTTTCTTTTCTTCTCGGGACGTGTTTTGGTCGTCTTACGTTGTCTTGCCACTCAATTACAATTGAAAGATTGGTACAAATATATTCACGATGTCATGGGAATAACTCGTCTGCTCGTCACAATCCAGAACGCAAAATACCATCGCGCCGGTACTGTTGACATGGATGCAATTTACGAATATTGCCAGGCATTCTTACCTGGCAGTCTCGGCCTTTGGTCCGGCCATACAGGAACGGGAGTGAAAAACAGGCTTTGAATTTAACAAAATGACAACCTTTTCCGGCATATTTAATTGTTACAACTTGCGAAACGCGAGTTACCCATAATATTTCCGACGATGCCCGTTCATTGACCGGCTTGTTCTCGCCGGGTTGTTTTAATAACAAAAACAGCCATCATCGCAACGCCCTTCTGGTCAGGAGCAGACCCGGAATCATGGGAATCCGGACGGTAAAACCCCGCAAGAACAGCGTCGCCGTCAAGGCGGTTTCGACCTTCGTCCCCAGGCTTACCAGCAAACCGGTGCAGGTAAGCTCGAAGGCGCCACTTCCCGGCGGAGTCAGCGCGATGTGTTTGCTTCTCTCCATACCATTCTACCGTTGGGCATGCGAGAAGATGCAAACACTCTGTTTGAGGAAAAATCCCTTAACAACCCGATGCTTTCGCTTATCGATCCTTTACCGAAAGATGTCAGGCATCCTACATCGATTGCCCAGCGCCTTGCGGCTGTAACAAAAAGCGACTTTCTCGAAAAGAAGCTTACGAAGCTTACATCACTATTAAATATAAAAGGAGAGGCCCCTCATACTCAGGGGCCTCTCCTTCAATTTGCCGCAGTCCAGATAACCCGGATGCTCATAACCATAACTATATAACATTATTCATCACTTCACCCGGTCTATCAGCGGCTTAAGCATCGAGCTTACTTTGCCTCTTCAGCCTTCTTTTCTTCAGCCTTTTTGGCGACCTTTTTCTTGGTAGCTTTCTTTTCTTTACAACCTTCTTCTTGGCTTCGGCTTTCGGAGCCTCGGCTTTCTTTTCGCCAGCAGGAGCAGCGGCGGCAGGCTTTGCGGCAGGAGCGTCAGCAGCGAAAGTGACACCGGTGAAACCAGCCATGCCAAGAGCAACGATCATGCTGATGATGAAATGCTTTTTCATTGTTTTTCCTTATCTGGGTTTGTTTATTGTTGCGTTTTTCGGAAGCCTCTTTGTTGCATTCCTATCTGTTGATACGCGGCCCTAAAAGTTTTCTTTCAAAATTTTTCTCCCGACGCAAAAATTGTTTTGAAACAGCACACAGCAGCAAAGACGCTCGCAGGGAGAAACCCATTAAGCAATGGAATTTGAATGAGATAAAGACTCCGCTCTACCCGAATGGAAGGAACATTAAGGTGTGCGACCCCGATGGTTTCAGGAATAACGTACACCAGTCACGACGGCGCTCCTTGCCACCGTTTCACATCGGTTGCTGAGCGGGAGATGGCGGTGACGCTGGCTTGCCGGTTGCTGGACTCTTTTTCACGGGAGTCGGCTCTGGAGCTTTCGGATGACGGTGGTGGCTCTTTTTGACCCAGGGTCGGATCGTTAGGGCTTTGAACGTGCTATGGCCGGTTTTGAGACCGGTGATTTTCAGATATTTGCCGACAGTGATAGTCGTGCCGGGATGCGCCCTGGCGCTGGAAATATCGACCGTCCAGTAATGGTACCGGTAGTCCCTGATGACGGCAACGCTGCCGCGAGGCGACGAGCGCACCACCTTGCCGCCAAGCAACCCTTTCTCCTGCTGCGCCCAGAGCACGTCGTTGGAATAAACCAGACTCCCGTAACCTTTTACGTTATCGATAAGATAGCGATGCACGTACTTTCCGATATCAAAAACATTCAGCACGCCGCACAACAGGAAACTCACGAGCAGCGAGCCGCCGATAACCCGAACCATCGGGTAGCGGTAGCCCTTGCGGGTGTGACGAAATCCGTAGTAAGCGGCCACGATAAACAGAAGCAGCGCGAGCAGCCAGACATAGGGAATGCTCTGCACGATGACTTCGACAAGCGGACGCTGCTCGAAAAGCTGCTCGATACCGGCACGATCGACAATGTAGTCGTTATCGAAAAACACGTAGATGGCCGTTGCCATGGAGATGGCACCGGTGATGACTGAAATCAGGGCGAGTGCCCAGAAAGCCGAGCGCTTCAGGATGAAATGCCAGCGCGGAATCGGGACAACCTTCCTCTTTTCGATTTCATCGATGATCTTGTCAGAACTGATATTCGGCATGACTGTTCAGCACTAATTCTTTTCGAGAAAAGCCTTTAT
Source organism: Chlorobaculum sp. MV4-Y (assembly GCF_025244685.1). Lineage (NCBI taxonomy): Bacteria > Pseudomonadati > Chlorobiota > Chlorobiia > Chlorobiales > Chlorobiaceae > Chlorobaculum > Chlorobaculum sp. MV4-Y. The sequence continues at coordinate 1,595,194 of NZ_CP104202.1, forward strand.
TTTCTTTTTTGCCCGATTGATGAGCGTTGCCACCGTACCTTGAGGCATCTGGAGAATGTCGGATATCTCCTCGTAGGACTTGTCCTCAAAAAACTTCAGGACAAGAATGTCCCGATAGCGTGGCTCGAGTCTTTCCAGGACAGTCTGAATATCGGATACATCATATTGCCCTCCGGCCTGGGACAGTTCAAGATCATCAACAATTTTCCCGAAAAACTCGTCATCGACCCCTTTATCCAATACGAGCGGGCGATTCTTTTCCTTTCTGAAATGGGTGATGGTTTCGTTGTGAGCGATCCTGTATATCCATGAGGAAAAGGGCAAAGAAACATCGTAATCATTGAGGTGAAGGTAAACCTTGATGAACACCTCCTGCAGGATATCCTTGGCCAGTTCCCTGTCACGGGCTCCCTGGCGGACGATATAGCGAAACAGCGGCTCCTCGTAGCGCTGCACAATTGCAGCGAACTGCTTTTTGTCTTCAAGCACCCCGGCTACCAGTTCCTGGTCGCTCTTTCTCTCTTTGGGACTATTGACTGAAAAACCTGCCATTTTGCTTTGACATTCGTAAAAACTGAACCATCCGGACACACCATCTTTCAATACAGGTCAACCGGGGTCACGCGCCGCCCTCATCGCTCTTCAGCACACTCTTGCCTCGAATCAGCAGCAAAGCCATGCAGGCAACGATAATGAGGTTGATCGTGAGAATCCCCATTTTCAGCCAACTGAAGCCTTTGGCAAGTTCATAGAGCTCTATCGGCAGATAGATGCCGCCGCTCACAAGAGCAAACCACTCGGCCCACCGCTTTTCAAACCAGAGTCCATACGCCTCGATAAAGCGCATGAGCGCATAGATGGCGGCAAGCATTATCAGAAAGTGAAGCCGCGCTCCGGTCAAGTCCTGCATGAGCATCTTGGCCAAATGCGGAATGTGACTTGACGGATCGACATTCCATCGCGTTTTGATCTCGGCGATGATACCGGGAAGATCACGGGAAACGAAGGTGGAAAGGAAAAGCGCCAGCGACAAAACCAGAATACCTTTCCCGGCCTCGAATATCGACACGGCTCTGAGGCCGCCTTTCAAGTTGCGAATCAATGTGTTCCGGATTTTCCGTACCGAATTTTCAATGATCATTCATCGGGCCTGCCTTTTGGCGCACATTCAGGGCGAGACGAATTCAGGGACAATCTAATCACCTTTTTATGCATTTCAATCCACGCACTCGTTCCGGGTGAACGTTTTTTCCCGTGCACTCCATACCCCCGTTTCAACATTGGAATTAGGGAGCGGCTTGGTAATAAATGTATGAAAATCGGGCTGTTTATGCTGTTTTTCATTTTTAAAAATAGTGGTCACCGTTATATAGGTAAAAACATACCGGACATATCGGTTTTTCTGCCGAAACCATAACGATTGTTGACTCACAAATCACTGCACAACATACTTCAATACCGACGCGAAAAACTAATAAACAATTGTGAAAAAATCAGTTACCAGAAAAATAAGTTTTGCAACCTTTTCCACGTGACGCTATATTAAGCACTCGTCTGCTATTGAAGTATACTCGGCAGATATACTCCCTATCCAGCTATCTTCTTGTTTCCCGTGAGGGAATTACGGCATTAACCATCTGTCTGAAGGGACGTTTTATGCATAAAAAAATCATTTCACGCCGTCAGTTTCTCGCGGCGGCTGGCGTACTCGGCGGTATATCGCTGTTGCGGCCAATCTGGGGGCTAGCGACCGCTTCGACTTCGGAAAGCGCGGCGGCGGGCGGCGCGACCACCTGGGTGCCGAGCATCTGCAACTTCTGCTCTTCGTTCTGCGACATCAAGGTGCAGACCAAAGAGAGCGATGGCGTGCGCCGGATCGTCAAGATCGACGGCAACGCCGACAGCCCGCTCAATCGCGGACGCATCTGCGCGCGCGGCCAGGCCGGGCTGCGCCAGACCTACGATCCCGACCGCCTCAAGCAGCCGCTGATCCGCGTGGCGGGCAGCAAGCGCGGCGAGTGGAACTTCCGCGCGGCCACCTGGGACGAGGCCTACAGCTACATCGTGAGCCGTCTCCAGAAGGTCAACCCGTGGGAGACGAGCCTCATCGGCGGCTGGACAGCCTGCGTGTCGTACATGCACTTCAGCCTCCCCTTCTGCCAGACGATGCAGATTCCCAACATCATCGCCTCGCCGTTGCAGCACTGCGTCACGGCGGGCCACCTCGGCACCGACCTCGTCACCGGCAACTTCAACGTACACGACGAAATCCTCGCCGACTTCGAGAACGCCCGCTACATCCTCTTCAGCCTCAACAACGCCTCGGTGGCGGCGATTTCGACCGCCCGCGCCGTGCGTTTCGGCCAGGCGAAGAAGAACGGCGCGAAGGTGGTCTGCCTCGACCCGCGCATGGGCGAGCTGGCCTCGAAGGCCGACGAATGGATTCCGGTCAAGCCCGGCACCGACCACGCCTTCTTCCTCGCGCTGCTGCACACGCTGCTCCGCGAAAAGCTCTACGACGCCGATTTCGTCTCGAAGCACACCAACGCTCCGTTCCTCGCCTACAAGGATGAGAACGGCGCGGTGCACCTTGCCGCCGACATGAACGGAGGCAAGCCGTCGTCATATTACGTGCTCGATTCGATCAGCGGCGGAATTCGCGCGGTTCCGGGCTACATCAACACCAACGAGAAGGCGGCGGGCGGCGGACGCATTCAGCCCGCGCTGAACGCTCCGGCGGGTCTGGCATGGAAAGGCCACGCGGTCAAGACGGTGTTCGACCTGTTCATCGAAGAGTCCGAACCTTTCACCCCCGAATGGGCGGCGGCCATCACCGACGTGCCTGCCGAAACGATCCGGCGCATCGCCATCGAGTTCGGCCAGGCCCGTCCCGCGATGGTCGATCCGGGCTGGATGGGCGCACGTTACCACCACCTCATCGGCCAGCGCCGCTTGCAGGCGATCATCCAGACGCTGGTCGGCGGCATCGACAAGCCGGGCGGCTGGCTGATGAATGGCGAGTACCACCACCGCTCCGAAAAGGCGTGGCACAACTTGCAGCAAGGCAACGAACATCAAGGGCCACCGGTGGAGCGCCCCGGCATGGGTTTCGCTCACGGCCTGCTCGACATCTTCGCCAACCCGAAAGCATGGGAGCATGGCAAGCCAGGCTTCTCGTTCGCCTGGGCTATGGAGCAGAAGAAGGCGGGCAAGCCCTCGGCCTTCCTGCCCGCAATGGCCGACGCCGGCCTCTACGAAGCGGTCAGGGGCGAGCTGACCTTCAACGGCGAACCCTACCGGATGAAGGCGCTCATCATGAACGCCGCCAACCCGATCCGCCACTACTTCCCGGCAAAGCGCTGGGAGGAGATGCTTTCAAGCCCAAATCTCGATCTGGTGGTAGCCATCGACGTGCTGCCCTCAGACTCGACGCTTTACGCCGATGTGATTCTGCCGAACCACACCTATCTCGAACGCAACGAGCCGCTGCTCTACCCGCTCGGTCCCGAAACGGGTATCGGCTACACGACGCGCCTGCGGACCATCGAGCCGCTCTACGACACGCGCGACACCACCGACATTCTTTGCGAAATCGCCCGCCGCATGGGCAGGCTTGAGCCGTACCTCGACGGCATCGCCGAGTACGCGGGACTTGATCCGCAATTGTTGCGGAGTGAAGTGGCCGCCGCGCAGCGGGCGAAAAAACCGCTCAACGAGGCGTTCCTCAAAACCGCCTACGTGGCGATGGGCAAGTTCTCCGGAACCATGACGGGCCGGGAGATGAGCGCCGCGGAGGTCGAGGCGGTCATCAGGGACAAAGGCTTGCTGATGCTGAAAAATGCCGACAAGGTGGTCGAGGAGATGAACCTGCCGCGCAAGCTTCCCGTGCCGACCATGTCGGGGCGACTGGAGCTGTTCAGCCCGATTCTCGAATCGTTCGCGCAGCAGGCGGGCCAGCAGCCGCTCTTCAACCCGGTGCTCGGCTACGTGCCGCGCGTCCTCACGGATCAGGGCGACAAGAATACGCTCGCGGCGGACGAGTTCTACTTCACCTACGGCAAGGTGCCGGTGGTGTCGCACGCATCGACCAACAGCAATAACGCGCTGCTCGCCGCAGTCACTGAACCGAAAAAAGGACAGTTCATGGGGTTGTGGATGAACGCCGCAAAAGCGAAAACGCTCGGCCTCTCGAACGGCCAGGAGGTCGAAGTGACCAACCTGCGCTACGGACCGAAGGTAAAGGCGACGCTCTTCACCACCGAAATGATCCGGCCCGACACGGTCTTTCTGCCCTCGGCCTACGGCAGCAAGAACAAAAAGCTCAGTGTCGCCGGAGGCAAAGGCACCGCCCTGAACGAACTGATGCCTTACAGCATCGAGCCGATCGCGGCGTCGTTCATGTCGCAGGAGTTCACGGTCAGCGTCAGGCCAGTCAACAGTTAAATGAAGGAGTGATTATCTATGGCCCGTTATGGAATGGTAATGGATATGCGCACCTGCGTCGGCTGTCAGGCCTGCATGGCGGCGTGTTCGACCGAAAACCAGACCCCCTTCTGGAGCGAGAAGTTCCGGACGCATGTGGAGGACAAGGAAACAGGAACCTTCCCCGATGTACGCCGGGTGCAGCTTCCGCGCCTCTGTATGCACTGCGAAAACACCCCCTGCCTGTCAGCCTGCCCGACAGGGGCGACTCATATGAACAAGGACGGCATTGTGCTGGTCAACTACGACCGCTGCATCGGCTGCTATGCCTGCTGCATCGCCTGCCCGTACGACGCCCGCTACCCCTACGACGGCGAAGATGTCGCCCGGGAGCGCGAACTGTACGGTAAACTGGTCACGCACGAGGTGCCGCACGTTGACAAATGCACCTTCTGCATTCAGCGACTCGCCGAAAAGCTCGAACCGGCCTGCGTCGCCACCTGTCCGACGCACACGCGCATCTTCGGCGACCTCGATGATCGCAAGAGCGAGGTGCACAAGCTCGCCGCAAGCGGCAAGGCGCAGGCACTCAACCAGGGTCTCGGCACCTCTCCAAAAGTATTCTACATCCCATCATAGCAAGGAGGGCACTCATTATGACCTTTGTACATCAGGAAGTATGGCACTGGCAGATCGCAACCTACCTGTTTCTGGGCGGTCTGGGCGGCGCGACTTTCGCCATCAGCGCGGTGCTTCACCTCTTCGAGGGGTGCGACCGCAAAATGCTTTCCATCGCCGTCATGTCGTCGATAGCGTTTCTGGTTGTCGGCACCGGCTTTCTGCTCGCCGACATGCTCCAGCCGCTGAAAGCGATCTACGCCCTGACCAATCCGCGCTCGTGGATATTCTGGGGCGTCGTCTTCATCAACTTCTACTTTGTGGCGGCCATCGCCTATGTGATTCCGCTGCTCGAAGAGTGGCCGATGCTTCAGCCGATCATACAGAAAATCCCCGCGCCAATCCTCGGCCTGCTCGAGCGCCTCAACAAGCTTATCGCGCTGGGCGGCTCGGCAGCCGGATTCCTCGTGGCGATCTACACAGGCCTCTTGATCTCGGTGGCTCCGGCGATCAACTTCTGGAACACGCCCGCATTGCCGCTGCTCTTCGTTATTTCGGGATTCTCGACCGGCGCGGCATGGCTGCTCCTGCTCTCGATGCTCTCCAGCAACCCCGGCGCACAGGCTATCAGCGCCAAGCTCGAACAGCTCGACGCCATGCTGATCGTCACCGAACTCATCATTCTCGGTGCATACTTCAACTTCGCCATGTTCCTGCCCACCGGCGCGCGCGCCTCGGCGGAGTTCCTGTTCCACAGCCCGGTCTTCATAATGGGCTTCTTCATCGCCGGTCTGCTCGTGCCGCTCGCCATCGAAACCTGGGGCATCTTCTTCAGCGGCCATTCGGAGGAGAAAAAGTCCACAATGCCGATCCTTCTGGCCAGCGCCCTCGTGCTCGTCGGCGGCTACCTGCTACGTATCTACGTGCTCAAGGCCGGCATGTTCCAGTACCCCTGGTAAACCGCCCGATCCTTCAATTTCGACGCCCGGCTTTCCGACAACTGACGGATCACCGGGCGTCCATCGTTTGACCAATCATGACGCCACTCCAGAAAGCCTACCGCTACAAATTCCTGAGCCGCTGCTTCGCCTATCCGAACGAGGCGTTCATTCCGGCCCTCAACGAAGCACTCGGCAAAATCGACGCCGACCGCGACCCGCTGCAAGCGCTCGTCGCCGCGTTTGAAAAGGAGGATGCCGAAGCGCTGCAAGCCGAGTACACCCGCCTGTTCATCAACGGCTACCCGCACACCGTCTGCCCGCCGTATGAATCAGTCTATCTCGAAAAGCGGATGCACGGCGAAGCCACCGTGGCCGTCGCCGCCGCCTATGCCGAATGGGAGATGTCGGTCGAACCGGGCCTCATCGACCACCTCGCCACCGAACTCGAATTCCTCGCCTTCCTCGCATCTGCAGAATCGCTCAACAAGGCGGTAAGCAAAGATACCCGTAAAGCTATGGAACGCTTCACGCGACAACACCTCTGCCGCTGGATACCTCAGTTGATCGCCGACCTTAAAGCGGGCGCGAAGCTGGATTGTTACCGAATCCTGGGGGAGGTGATGGAGAACATTCTGGCAAAAGATTGCAAGACGGCGTAACCATTTGCTGAGACAAGCAACCCCTGCCTTGCTTTTCGGACAGTGCTGTTTTCCTTGAAAATTGCAAACCAGTACTCCGAAAAAGCTTGCATAATGAAATCGGAAAAACCTCTGAGATCACAACACGCCCGCCTCAAATCGTGCGTTTTCTGACAATAGATTGTTTGGCACACAATTTGAAACGAAACATGGAGCCGTCAAGGATGCGAAAACAAAACAGGGGCAATAATGTCGGAACAAATGGTCGTCTTCTGGTGGGACTCGGAATCAGAACCCGAATGATGGAGAGTTGAAATACAAAGGAAAAACAGTCAAGGGCAATATGAATCAGTTTCGGGAAGCGATACTGCCGGTTTTCCGGTGAGCGCCGACAATTTCGGGACCCTCGACGAAGACCTCCTGATCCAGTCAATCAAGACCTCATTCCCAGAAGCGCATATCGCGCTGAAATTCTGAACATCAAGGCGAGAGAAACGTCTTCGTTCATCCGCCAGCTCCGGGAGTCCCCTTCCCCTGACGGAATTTTATCGCCAGACAATCATAAATCACCCGTTCCCCGGCGTAAGCTGTAGTACTCCGGCGTATGATTTGCCAGTCTTGAAGGTCGTAGTGGTTGCCTGAGGCGATGGCGGCTACCAGACGGGTATCTTCGGCGGAAAGCTTTGACAGTTCGGCGTTCTGGGTCAGAATGACCGGTTCGATGTCTGGGCCGGAAACGATCAACAAGGCGTCGATCTGCATCCCCTCCAGCCGGTAGTGGTCGGCAACCGCCGCGCCTTTGGTCAGCGCGTCGAGCTGGATCATTCTGGCCCGATAGCTTCGTCCATCCCCGCTCATGGCCTGATGCACGATGTCGAGCAGGGTGTTCCTCACGTGACTCAAATCGGTAATCGATTCAAGGTTCTGAAACTCCGGATTGCTTTTCAGCACCCTTGCCAGCGTCGAAACCTCCTTGAGATAGACATTGCGCTGGTTTTCTGGCACAAAAAACATCACAATCAGTCGCACGAGCGGCTCTCCGGCGATGCCGTAATCGATCCCCGCCGGACTCCAGCCGATGGCGCAGCAAAGCTCGCCGTCGAAGTCCACGCGCGCGTGGGGACAAGCCCATCCGACGCCAAGCGAAGTATTGGAGGTTTTCTCGTGTTCGAGCACGATTTCGACAATATCGGTGCCCGGCGGAATCGAGGGCACCGCTTCGAGCATCGTGGCGAGAAACTGCAGAGCGTCTTTCTTGTCGTTATCCGGCAGCTCTACCAGCCGCCCGTCTTCAAGGGCATCGAGAACGCTTTTCAGCATGTCAGTTACCTCCGAAACGTTTGAAGAACCAGGTTTTAACCATATGCGTCAATATGCTGTAGCCGAGAAGGAAGAGCGCGATCCAACCGAAATAGGCCAGCGGCAACGGCACCATGCCAAAACGCGATGCAAATGGTAAATAGGGCAGCCAGACGGCAACAGCCATGACGACGAGGGTTGTCAGCAGCATCGGAAGCGATGCGCGGCTTTGCAGGAAAGGGATTTTGCGCGTCCTGATGATATGGATGATGAGCGTTTGCGTCAGGAGCGATTCGACAAACCAACCGGTCTGGAACAGCTGGGCGGCGTGATCCCTTACACCATTCGTGACTGACGGATCGTTGAAAATTCGGCTGTTGAACAAAAACCACATCAGAGCAAAGGTGGCATAGTCGAAAATCGAGCTGATCGGCCCGATGACGATCATGAACCACTTGATGTTGCCGATGTCCCACTTTCGCGGACTTCTGATCTGTTCCTCGTCCACGTTATCGACCGGAATACCGGTCTGCGAAAAATCGTAGAGCAGGTTGTTCAACAGAATCTGGATCGGCTGCATCGGAAGGAACGGCAAAAGGTAACTCGCCCCAACGACGCTGAACATGTTGCCGAAATTCGAGCTCGCCCCCATCCGGATATACTTGATGATGTTGGCAAAGACGCGGCGTCCTTCGAGAATGCCATCGTCAAGCACCATGAGGCTCTTTTCGAGCAGCACGATGTCGGCGGACTCCTTGGCCACATCCACCGCCGTATCGACCGAGATACCCACATCGGCAGCTCTCAGCGCGGGAGCATCGTTGATGCCATCACCCATGAAGCCGATCACGTGTTCCTGCCTGCGCAGCGACTGCACCACCTGTTCCTTCTGCAACGGCGAGAGCTTGGCGAGCACATCGGCCTCACCGACCGCCCTGTCGAACTCCTCCGGCTTCATGCGAAAGAGCTCGTCGCCCGTCACCACATGGTTGACCGCCATGCCCACATCCTTGCAGATCTTGCGGGTCACGAGCGCGTTGTCGCCGGTCAAAATCTTGACCTTCACCCCCGCCTCTCGGAGCTTGAGCAGCGCCTGAGCGGTCGAGTCCTTCGGCGGGTCGAGGAAGGCGATATAGCCGAGCAAAATCAGGTTTTTCTCGTCCTCATGGGTAAAGTTTTTCCTGTCGGGTGAGAACTCGTTGTAGGCGATGGCGAGCACGCGATAACCGTTGCTGTTCAGGGTGGCCACCTCCTCGAAGAGGTCATCCTTGATCATGCCAATAAGCGGGTAGATTTCATCATCGATCTGGTAGCGGTCGCAACAGGCGTAGATCTCCTCGACAGCGCCTTTGGAGATAAGCACATGGTCGCCCTCGTAATCGACCACCACGGACATGCGGCGGCGCTGGAAATCGAATGGCAGCTCATCGACCAGCTTGCAGCTTCCATCGACCGCGAACTCCCGATGCTCCAGCACCGCCCGGTCGAGCAGGTTGCGTAGACCGGTCTGAAAAAAGCTGTTCAGGTAGGCGTAGCGCAACACGTTGTCGCTCTCTTCGCCCATTACATCGACCGCCATCTGAAGCAAAACACGATCCTGCGTCAGGGTGCCGGTCTTGTCGGTGCAAAGAATATCGATCGCGCCAAAGTTCTGGATCGACGAAAGATGCTTGACGATCACCTTCTTCTATGCCATTTTCAGCGCGCCTTTGGCCAGATTGACCGTCACGATCATCGGTAGCATCTCCGGCGTGAGGCCGACGGCCACCGAGAGGCTGAAAAAGAGCGATTCAAGCCAGTTGCCCTTGCTGAGGCCGACGATCAGGAACACCGCGGAAACCATGACAACCATGAAGCGGATCATCAGCATGGTAAACGAACGGATCCCCTTGTCGAAGTTGGTCTCTTCGCGCTCTTCGTTTAGCCGCTCGGCAATGGAGCCAAAAAAGGTGCGGCTGCCGGTATTGACGACCACCGCACGCGCCGAGCCGCTGCTGACACTGCTGCCCTGGAAGCAGGCGTTGCGAAGTTCGAGAATGGCAACATGGTCAGCATCTCCAGCGTCAGCGCTCTTTTCGACCGGTATGGTTTCGCCGGTGAGCGAGGCTTGGCTGACGAAAAAATCTTTCGCGGAGATGAGCCGAAGATCGGCCGGAATCACCGAACCGGCCTGAAGCTGGACAATGTCGCCCGGCACCAGCTCGGAGAGCGGCACTTCGACCTCGACGCCGTTGCGGATGACATGCGCACGCGACTGGACGCGCTTGCCGAGTGACTCGACCGCGTTGCCCGACCGGCGGTCAAGCACGTAAGAGATGCCAACGCTCAGAAGAATCATGACAGCGACGATGGCCGATGAGGTCCATTCGCCGAGAAACCCCGACACGGTGGCGATCAGCTATAACTGAATAACGAGAGGACTGGAAAGGCGATGCAGGATATCCTGCAAAAAAGAGGGGCGTGTGGCTTGTGATATTTCATTCTTGCCGTATTTCGAGAGGCGCTTCAAGACCTGCTGGTCGTCAAGGCCATCAATACGGCTTTCCATAATCCGCAACGCATCCTCTGCCGGAGCGTTGCAGAGCTTCAGCAGGAGCTGTTCATCTTCGGAACGGGCACGCGACTGCGCAGCCTCCTCGCGTATGGATGTCGAGGAAATCTTGTTATAAAGGGTTCTGAACATTCTGTACTCATGGGAATGGAGTTTGTTGGCAGAAACCGGCGCTCTCGGATAAGGCAAACTCGCCAAACCTTAGCGCGACCGTCACTTGATTCTTTGCAAAAGAACAACATTTCAGGGAAACCCGCAAGCAGAATCGCACTATCGGCCATTCGACGACAAATATCGCAAGAACTGTTACTGTTTTCGTATTTCAAAAAAATTCAACAGAGTAGAGAAGGCTGCCCCGCAAGGCGCTTCGAACCGTTCCTATCGATGGGAAATCCGGAACCGCCCGATTTCGATGTTCAAGAAAGATAATCCCTTTCCAGAAGCTTCAACCGGCAATCATCACCGACTCCCATTTCACTCGAACACCACCCGCAGGCTGTCGTTTTGCAGCCTGGCTTTGAGCCATTTCTCCACTTTCGTGCGGTCAGCCCGGTCGATCGGTTTTGAGGCCGAGAGGAGGACGTAGCTCCGTTGCAGGGGTTTCAAGCCGGTGCTGTCCGAAAAAAGATAGGGTTCGGCGTACAGGCAGCTCGTGATCTGCGGAAACAGCGGCTTGAGTTCTTTAAGCAGCTTCAGGCCGGTATAACTGACCTGTCGCAGGCTGTCCTGCTGACGGATGTTCGTTTGCAGTGCCGCGTTGAGACGGGCGATTTCGAGTTTCTGGCGATCGGTCGTCTCCATCTGGCTCAGCTTGTCGAGATACTCCTGTCCGTTGGTAATCACCAGCCCCTGCTCGAACTTCAGCGTTGCGTTTTGGAGGCCGAACGCCTTGGCCCGCCTGTTCAGCTCCGCCTTGTCGCTGGCGGTGAGCGGATGACCGCCATAGATCATTGAAATCACGCGGGCGTCGCCATCGATATCATATCTCAACAGAAAATCCCCCTTGAACAGGCTGACGGTTCGCACGAACCGCGTGGCCGTGTCGATAAAACGCTCTTTCCTGACAAGCAGGTAGCCGAAATAGACGCTCGGAATCAACGTAATCAGGATGACCGCCGTGATGATTCGGTTGATGCGGGTGCGCTTCTCCTCGTCGAGCGAGGAGCGAAGCGGAATGCGCATGACGCGCGCAAAACCGACATTGGCAAGTCCGATGAAAACGCTGTTGATCACAAACAGGTAGAGGGCCCCGAAAAAGAAGTTGAACTGACCGGTCGCCAGGCCAAAGCCCGCCGTGCAGAGCGGCGGCATGAGCGCCGTGGCAATCGCCACGCCCGGCACCACGTTGCCCTTGAGCTTGGTGGTCAGGGAGATCGAACCGGCCAGGCCGCCGAACAGCGCGATCAGTACGTCGTAGATGGTCGGGGACTCGTGCGGGCCAGCAGTTCGGAGTGGCGCTGGAAAGAGGCGAGATGGCGAAATACAGGGTCGAGGCGACCAGACTCGAAACCACGGCGAACGAGAAGTTCTTGAAAGACTTCCGGAGCAGCGGAAAATCATAGGTCGCAATGCTGTAGCCCATGCCGTTGATCGGACCCATAAGCGGCGAAATAAGCATGGCGCCGATGATGACCGCAGTTGAGTTCATGTTGAGGCCGACCGAGGCAAGGATGATGGCAGAAATCAGCACCCAGATTCGCGCACCGCTGAACATGATGTCAGCCTCGACCGCGGTGTGGACGGTATCAAATGACTCCGCATCCTGACGAAGGCTGAAAATACGCAGCAAAGATTTAAACATGGCTAACAGAATCGTTGATCAAACCGGCGACAGGCACGGCATCCCGAATATCAAAACAAGCCACGGCAAGCTTCCGTGAAGCCTCCTACAAATCGAACGGATTGTTGATAATCTCGAAAGAGAGCTCCTTTCGATGGTCATGAAAACCGATTTTTATGTAATGGAGGTTTTCGCTTTTGAAGATATCCTCACTCTTCTCGGCCGCGCGAAGAATGATGTGCCCCTTGTGATTGCCGAGCTCCCTCGACAGATCGCCCCATTTCCTGAACACAAGATTGGTATAGGACTCCCCCTCCCTGATGAAGATGACCTCGGCATCACCAAGATCGGTGATCTCGTCAGGCACCGAAAGAAGCGACATCTCCTTGCCGATCCAGATTCTGATTATTTCGCAGTGAAACGGAAGAAACACGGAGTTGTGAACGGCAAATCCCGTTTCTCCGTTGCGAATGGCGGCTATAAAGCTTTTCATGCTACTACGGATAGTTTCGTTTTCAGTACTTCACAATTTGTCGTAATGGAAACATACGCCATAGCCTGCTAAAAAAACAGCCGTAACCGCAATACAACAAGCTTCTGTTCGATTCAGGATATTCGTTGCCAACGCTGACTTCCGGTCAAGCCTCTGGAATTTGTCATCCAGACTTAGACAACATCAGTACTCTTTGCACAATACTCCAGCCTTTCCGATTCGAATCAGAACTGCACAGGATCAGCAACGCGGAACAGACCGGCATTCACCCCAGACTCTTGTACCAGACGTTCATACTTTCGATACCGCCTGAAATGTTGGTGTTGTTAACGAGTGTACTGCTGAAGGGGCAACCTGCTTTGGCGAAGGTGACGTTCATGCCGGGCGACAGGGCGCGGGCAATGGTGTAGGCGGTCCGCATCCCTTTGCGGCGCATTGCCGCCTCCATCGCAGCGAGCAGGTGCAGGGCGAGATTGCGGCCACGGAAGTCGGGGAGCGTGGCGAAGTCGGTCATTTCGACGTTCAGGCCGTCGAGGTAATCGATGTGGCTCTGCATCGTTTCGAGCAGCCAGGCCGGATTGTGGATCGGGAAAGGATAGGAGAGAAACACTTCGCGATAGATTTCGGCCATTTCTTCGACGTCGTCCGGCGTACAGGCGCGGAGCGTGAACTCCGCCGAAAGCGGGGGCTGCGAAGCGGCAGGCTTGCTGGGTGCCAGCTCCGCGATGCGGGCAATTTCGGCGGCGTCCGGCGATTCGACGCGGGCCAGATCGAGGTACCGCGCCGGGAACAGCGCCTCCGTTTCCCCGCGATAAAAGCCCGGCACCGACGCTTCGACCAGATAGCCATTCGCGACAAACTCCCCTTCCGAGCCTTTCGGCAACTTGGCAAAAATCTTGGTGTAACCCCGCTCGCGGGCCAGCGCGTCGAGCTGCGCCGGGAGCTTGCGCGGATCGGCCTCGCCCATCTTCATGAGATAGATACGGCGGCTGAACAGCCCGTACTGCAAGAGCGCGCCGAAACGGGTTTCAATGATGTCTGGCGTAGAGTTCATAACTCAACAATTGAAGATACGCTATAGCCAGAAAAATAGTGTTTTGGAAAAAACACAATCAATCGATTCAGAAAACTGCTGACTGAAGCTCGTAACCTGGCCTTAAAATCGCTCTTTATGTCAGTCAACTATCATCCGGAAATCAAATTCACTGTTTGCCAGTTTTTTGTCAATTATCCTGCTCTTACGTAAACTTGAGAAGATAGCCTCTGACGCCACACAGCGGCCGCTCAGGTAGAGAGCTCAAGCCTTTGAGCTCATCGCAGATGAGTGAAATAACTACAGGTGAACATCAACCGGCGATCGGTGTTTACGGGCGAACGAGATCATCGAACAGAGCAGTATCGGTATGGTATCTTGAAAGAAAACCTGAAAATTCAAGGAGAAAATTATGTCTAAAGTCGCTGGAATTGAAGGGATTGATGAAGCTCATGGAGAGAAACTCCACGGCATGGGTATCACCACTGTTGATGCGTTGCTTGAAAAAGGGGCGGATCCGGCTGGAAGAAAAGCTATCGAGAAGGCAACCGGAATGAGCCACGCGCAGGTGCTCCGACTGGTGAACCAGGCCGACCTGTTCCGCATCAAGGGAATCGGCAAGGAATATGCCGATCTGCTTGAAGCGTCAGGCGTGGACACCGTACCTGAACTGGCCCAGCGGAGAGCGGACAATCTGCACGCCAAAATGGCTGAAATCAACGCCGCCAAAAATCTCGTAAAAAGATTGCCCCCTGAGTCAGAGGTACAGGACTGGATTACCCAGGCGAAATCGCTACCCAAAGCAGTAACGTATTGAGCAATCGAGAGAGCCAAGGGGCGCTTCGGTATGTTGTCGAGACGCCCCTCCTGGCAACCTCGAAAGGCTCCGATCTTCGCCATCGATTGGCGTCTTGAACGCAGCCGAACCACCGCCAACCTCTGGGCAACAACGTCGGCGCGGGGATTATCAACCGGCAGGATCGAAGATAAAAGATTGACAATTGCGTGATCCCAAAACCCGTGCCATTCCAAACCTGACGAACAACCCGGCTATCGATTTTTTCTATATTGGCTGTATAGTTCCGGCGACGCGATCCAACAGATTCAGAGTGCCGTAAAAGCTCGCGGAACCGTCCCGGAATGGGGGCTGAATGCCGTGGCGTTCACCGGTAAACCGTCGAAAAAACCGTCGAGATCCCCTCTGTCGTGAAGTGGTTTTAAAATTTAAACATACACGTTCATGGACTTATCAAATCTCCTTCAATCTGGAGCTTCCGCCATTCTGCACAACAGCGATCAAACAACCAATGGCCTTGACAGCAACGAGCTGGTTTCGGCGCTGTCAGGCCTGTTGGGCGGCGGCGGGGGCAACCTGCATCTTGGCGCTCTCCTCGCCAAAATGCAGCAGGGCGGATTGGGCGACATCGCGGCCTCGTGGCTCGGTAGTGGCGCTAATGCGCCGATCTCTCCCGAGGCAGTGACGAATCTGGTCGGGAGCGATAAAATCGCGGCCTTCGCCTCCCGCTTCGGGCTTTCCACGGAAAGCGCGAAAAACGCGGTGGCCAGCGCCTTGCCAGCAATGGTGGACAAGGCCAGCCCGAACGGCTCGCTGCTCGAAGAGATCATCGGCAAGGTCGGCGGGCTTGGCGGCCTGCCGGACATGGTGAACAAGTTTTTCTGAACCATCGAAAAGCGCCACGACCGGGCACAAACGCATGAAGCCGGAGACTATCCGGCTTCATGCGCGTATAAAAAACGGTGCCTTACAACGGCAGCGATTTGCACTCGTTGAAGAAGTCGCGCAGGCGGTGGGTGCCGTACTTCGGCGAAACGAAATCCATCTTGCTCAGCGTGGTAGCGAACAGAGCGACATCATGCACATCACGGTTGAAGAGACCGACGACGCCGACGATGCCGTCGGCCAGCCAGAAGGGCAGCGAAACCTGCGCGGGCTGCGTTCCGGCGATTTCGATAGCAAGATCGACCATTTCGCGGTAGGTAAAGACCTCCGGGCCGCCGACCTCAATCTCTTTTTCGCTGCTGTCAACCGCATCAGCGCACACCTTGGCCAAGTCGGCTCCGTGGATCGGGTTCTGCCGGTTGTAGCCATCGCCAATCCAGAGCATAAAGCCCCGGCGGGCGCGGGCGACGAACTGGCCGATCTCCGAGAAAAAGCCGTTCGGGCGAATGATCGTGCTCTCGATTTTGGCGGCCTGCAACTCGCGGACGAACTTTTCATGCGCCTGCACGTTCGGGATGTTCATCATGCGGTGCGCGTCGAACACCGAAACGTACACGAACTTCTTCACCCCGGCCTTGAGCGCCTCGGCGAGGATGTTCATGTTGCCCTGATAGTCAACGTCGAAATTGTCGTGCTCGAAGTCGGGCTTGATCATGCCGAGCGACGAAAAAACTACGTCGATGCCGTCGCATAGCCCGGCAATGGTTTCGGGTTTTGTGGCATCGCCGAAAACAACTTCGTCAACGAGCGTGTCGATCTCTGGCGCAAAAAACGGCCCCGGCTTCTTGAACTTCTCGGGATTGCGCACCAGCACGCGCACCCAGTATCCGCGATTCTTGAACTCCTGCACCGCATAACGGCCCAGGTAACCGGTCGCCCCGGCCACAAGCACTTTCTTCATTGATTGCTCGGATAAGATTGATGGATAAAGCTTTTGCGTTTCGATGCGCAATATACGCAATTCAAGCGAGGGGATGCGAACAGACGCTGGGCCAGACAGCTTGTCAGTTGTCAAATGCACACAAACACATCAAACATCCGCAATACATGATCCGAAACGCGAAGCTGCCATCGAAAGGCTTGCAAAGTTCAGTCGCGGATTTGCACATTGAAACTGCACCCTGTCCACTGGACAGGTAAACAAAGGATAAAATTTTCAGGAGTACCCACATAAAGTTTGAATACCATAACCCGACTCACCTTGTTTTTGGAGCTGGAACTCTCGCTCGACTCGGCGAAGTGACCAGCGCATATGGCAAAAAAGCTATGATCGTCACCGGTGGAGGCAGCGTCAAGCGCAACAGCGCGTTCGACCGCGCAGTCGCGAGCCTGACTGCTGCCGGAGTTTCGGTGGTGGAATGTGATGGCGTCGAGCCGAACCCTCGACTTTCGTCGGTAGCGCGAGGCGGTGAGATCGCACGGAAAAGCGGATGCAGCGTGGTCATCGCACTTGGCGGTGGCAGCGTGATGGATGCCGCGAAAGTCATGGCGGCGGCGGTATTCTACGAAGGCGACCTGTGGGACATGTTCCCGCACGGCCAGGCGAACCGGCGGCTCCCAACCCAGGCGCTCCCTGTCATCACCGTGCCGACGCTCGCAGCTACCGGATCGGAAATGAACAGCGGCGCGGTCATCACGAACGAGAAAACGACCATCAAATCGTTCGTCAACGCGAAATGCCTTTACCCGAAAGCGGCCATCGTCGATCCCGAGCTGACCGTGAGCGTGCCGAAGGATCAGACCGCTTACGGCATCTGCGACCTCATCACCCACGTCACGGAATCGTACTTCAACGGCGTTGACGGCACGCCCATGCAGGATCGCTTCGCCGAGAGCGTCATCGCCACGGCCATCGAGTGAGGGTCGAAAGCGGTCGCCGACGGCAACGACCTCGAAGCAAGAGCCCAGGTACAGTGGGCATTGGTGGTCGCGCTCAATGGCTGGGTGCAAACCGGCTGCATATCACCATTCCCGGTGCACATGATCGAGCACACCATCTCCGCACTGCACGACATCGCCCACGGCGCTGGCCTCGCCATCGTCAACCCCGCCTGGATGCGCTTCGCTGCAAAGAACCGCCCGGCCCGCTTCGCGCAGTTCGCGCATCGGATTTTCGGCATCGAACTGAAAAGTGCTGATGACATGTATGCCGCACTGGAAGGCATCGACCACTTCGAAACGTTCCTCCGCTCCATCGGCTGCCCAACGCGCCTCTCGGAATGCGGAATCGGCGACGAACTCCTCGACCGCTACGCCGAAGATACCCTGCTTGTTGCAGGCAATGCCGAAGGCCAACTACCCGCGGCAGACCGATGATGACTCAAGCCGACATCGGGAGAAACAAGCACGAAACCGATGTATCCTGAAACAGGTCGTCCCTCCCTTGAATCAGAACACCCATCAATCTCACGAACCGTCTGCCCAAAAAGCAGGGTTCCTTGAGAACCGGAATCACTGATTCATTACCAATCGTCAGCCGTCAACTTCCCAGAGATACATGCTCGATTCCTTGTTGAGAATCTGTAGTTCGTATGCCTTTGAGCAGGCTCGACCCGCGAACCCGTAACAGACGTGAAGCGGCAGCAAATGCTCCTCTCTCGGATGGCAGTATCGAGCGGAGGGCACAGATTCCCATGCAACCAACCTTTCAGCCCATTCATCTTCCGTGATGCTTTTGTCGGAACAGGTGCTGACCGGCCAACGCTCAAATGCCCGGTTTGCATCTCTGAAAGCTTCCGTATTCGGAGTAAAAAAAGCTCTCATATTGTGAAAGAGAAACCCCGAACCGATCAGCAGAATCGACCGGTCAGCCAGCGCTTGCAGGGCGCTGCCCAGCGCGATGTGCGCAGCCGGGTCAAGTCCTTTGATCAAGGGCTATTTGTACGCAGGGTATATCTGCCTCGGGGTATATGATTTTCAAAGGCACAAACAGTCTGTGATCGAACCCCCTCAAATGGTCAGCGCTTACCGCTATGCCCGCTTTTTCAAGCTGCTCGACGATAGCGTCGGCTAATGGCGGATTGCCGGGGCAGGGATATTCGATTTCATAGGACTCCGGCGGAAAGCCAATCTAGTCGTAGATCAAGCCGGGGCTTTCACCAAGAGTGACCGTCGCGTTTTCGTGCATCCACGCATACGAGTGTTCGATGCATCTCTTGTTAATTACCGATGCATAAAGCAAGGCCCATCTTCGCTGACGGGAAAATCGCAGAATCCATAACGTTCAAAATCCTTGCATGGAGCACCGCATCGCCTATGGGTTTCACCGGTACTGACCTTCTCGATCGACACCCATCTTTCCCCTTTTAACACCGGTTCATCCGCATAACGCCATTCACCGTTATGCAACCAGTAGACCATTCCTGCCCATATCGAATCAACAGTCTTGACATCTACAATTCCAGTACATCCCGTAATTCGCCCACCGTGTTTCGACAATAGAGTTTCGGCAATGTTATTCATGAAATCACGCCCACCCTGATCGTACGCAGCGCAGCAGTTTATCAACCCAACAACAGCTCCGTCAACCATCACATCTTCCATGTCCACAAGTTCCCTTTCCATGCTCTGCAATTCGCTGGCAACCTTCGCGTGTCGTGCCGATTCGTTCTTACTATCACTAATCCTCTCTTGAATCTCCTTGCGTTGCTTGCTCTCTTTCACCGTCGGCAATAGTGCTTCGTCTTTGACGACTTTCTTGTCAGCGTCAATTTTGTCTTGATATGCTTTGCGTCGGCGGTCTCGGATGCCGTTCAGATCAAAATCTTTCGGCAAAATAGATCCGATGTGATGCTCAGTCCAATGACCATGACCGGCAAGAATCAACCTCCTGACCCGCTTCCCTTCTTTCGCCCACTTGCCAAGAAGACGAAACAGATGCCGCGGGGACTTTGGCTCGACGACCACTGTGAAGTCTGAGTCAGTGGCGATCACGTCGCGCAACGTGTTGTCATCGTCCAGGATTACGGCCACATCTAAGATCTTGTTTCCAGAACTGTTCACTTTCGGTTTCATGCTATCATCTCCCTCTGCGCAAGCTTATTAAGTCACACACAACGTTCGCCAGATTCTGAGCTACTCCAGTAGCCTATCGCCTCGTTTGCATCTAACATTTTTTGTATGGTTTCCTTATTGAGGAACCTGCGCCCAGTCTGTAAAAATCCAATAAGTCAAATTATTAAAACAAATTAAAAACTTTCTCGCTTTCTATGCAGTGGTATTATCCTGATCCGTATAAAACCCATGCTGTTCACCATCCTTAGACGGGACTATCTTCACTACCCTGAAAAAACATGGGTACAAATCATCTATCTCTTGAAAAATTAACGCAAAATCTGCGACCAGGCAACCATAAGCATTTGAGCTGATACACTCTATCCACCTAGCACCCTTCGACATAACCCCCTCCTGCCGTCCCGCGCACTTTTCAATTTGCATCTGGCCAAACTGATCGTATATTTACGATGAACTAAATCAAAAGCACATGCAGAGAACGCTCACTGACATCAGTTACACCACCGACGAAATCACGCTTGCGGCGATTGCCAAGGCGCTAAGCCATCCGGTGCGGATCAAAATTCTGCGGCTGCTCGCGGGTGAGGCCTGCTGCTTTACGGGCGAACTGACAGGTCTTATTCCTATGGCGCAATCCACCATTTCGCAGCACCTGAAGGCGCTGCTCGAAGCGGGGCTGATTCAGGGCGAAATCAATCCGCCGAAGGTGAAGTACTGCATCCATCGCGAAAACTGGGCGAAGGCCCATGCGCTGTTTGGTGAGTTCTTCGCCAGCGAAAAGAGCAGCGGGTGCAACTGCTGAGACTGGAATTTTTCGGAAACAGAGACAGTTTTATATATCGTTTATTTACGATAAACTCAAAGCAACAGAACAATGAAAGAGATCAAGATTCTTGGAACGGGATGCGCCAAGTGCAACCAGCTTGCCGATGCGGTCAAGACAGTGATTGCCACTGAAAACATCGAGGCTTCGGTCGAAAAAGTCGAAGACATCCAGAAAATCATGGCGTACAACGTGCTCTCCACCCCAGCCCTCGTGGTTGACGGCGAAGTGCGCTGCAAGGGCCGCGTGCCGGATCAGGCTGAACTGAAAGATTTATTAACCCGATAAAACAATCTACCATGAAAAACGCTGTTGAAATTTGCCCAACCACTGCTTTTGGATTGACTGAACAGGGCGTTCTGCTCGTCGATGTCCGTGAGCCTGAAGAGTTTGCCGAAGCATCCTTCGATGTTCGCAACCTCATGCTTATCCCGTTCAGCCAGTTTGAAGAACGGTATCGTGAAATCCCGTCAGACCAAAAAGTCATCATCGCCTGCAACATCGGAGAACGCAGCCTGATGGCAACCTATTTCCTGATGAACCACGGTTACGAACAGGCGGTCAATATGCAGTACGGCATCGTCCGCTGGGCGGAAAAAGGTTTTCCCATGAAGGGTGAGCTGAAGCGGAAAACCGGGGGATGCTGTTGCGGTTCAGGATCGGCAAAACCGTCCGGAAACAACGCTTCGAATTGCTGCTGAATCGTTTTACACAGAAGACATCATGAATAATAATAAAGCCCTTGATCTGAAGATAGCAGCCTTTACCGGAACCGCGGTGATTGCCTGGGTGCTGATCTATGGCAATCTTGAGCCGATGGCCGATTTCGTGCTGCATGGTATAGGTCTCACAAGAACGACGCACTTCGGCGAGGCGCTGCATTTCTTTATCTACGAAGTACCGAAGGTGCTGATGCTCCTGACGGCAGTAGTATTTGTGATGGGGGTAGTGCACACCTTCATCTCGGCAGAGCGGACGCGGGCGATGCTTTCGGGCAGGCGCGTGGGCGTCGGCAACGCGATGGCCGCGACGCTCGGTATCGTCACGCCATTCTGCTCCTGCTCGGCGGTGCCGCTCTTCATCGGCTTCCTGCAAGCGGGTGTGCCGCTCGGTGTCACCTTTTCGTTCCTCATCTCCGCGCCGATGGTCAACGAGGTGGCGCTCGCGCTGCTTTTCGGCATGTTCGGCTGGAAGGTCGCCCTGCTCTATCTCTCGATGGGGCTGCTGGTGGCGATTGTCGCGGGGATGGTGATCGGTAAGCTGCGGCTGGAGCGCTTTCTCGAAGAGTGGGTGCAGCAGCTCCAGAACAGCGCGGTGTCGTCGGAATTTTCCGCCGAAGCCGTGAGCTGGCCGGAGCGGATTCGCGAAGGCCTTCGGCATGTGAAAGAGATCGTCGGCAAGGTGTGGCTCTTCATCGTGCTCGGCGTCGGACTCGGCGCAGGCATCCACGGCTACGTGCCGCAAAACTTCATGGCCTCGCTGATGGGCAACCGTGTCTGGTGGTCGGTGCCCGCCGCCGTGCTGATCGGAGTGCCGATGTACTCGAACGCCGCCGGAATCATTCCCATCGTGCAGGCGCTGCTCGGCAAGGGCGCGGCGCTCGGCACGGTGCTCGCGTTCATGATGAGCGTCATCGCGCTCTCCGCACCGGAAATGCTCATTCTGCGCAAGGTACTCCGTCCACAACTCATCGCAGTTTTCGCCGGAGTGGTGGCAACAGGCATCATGCTGGTCGGTTTCGTGTTCAATGCGATTTTCTGATTCGCCACAAAAAAACCTGTAACTCATGAAACAGTCGATACTTGTTCTCTGTACCGGCAACTCCTGCCGCAGTCAGATGGCCGAAGGGTTCCTGCGCTCCTTCGATGCCGAACTGGAAGTGTTCTCCGCAGGCACGATTCCTGCTAGCGAGGTGCATCCACTCGCCGTTCAGGTGATGCGCGAGAAAGGCATCGACCTCTCCGGAAGCCATCCGAAAAGCGTCGAACAGTTCCTCTCGAAACCATTCGACTATGTGGTGACGGTCTGCGACGGCGCGAAAGAGAGCTGCCCGCTCTTTACCGGAAACGTGAAACACCGCGTGCACATCGGATTCGACGACCCGGCAACAGCCACAGGCAGCAGCGACGAGGTACTCGCCGTCTTCCGCCGGGTGCGCGACGAAATCGAAACGCGATTCGGGAAGTTTTATCGTGAAACCATCCGGGGAGAAAAGTCATGAGCATCAAGGCAAAACAGCTCTCATTCCTCGACCGCTACCTGACGCTCTGGATTTTTCTCGCGATGAGCATCGGCGTGCTGTCGGGCTTTCTCTATCCGCAGATCGCCGGATTCTGGAACCGCTTCCAGTCCGGCACGACCAACATTCCGATCGCCATCGGCCTCATCGTGATGATGTATCCGCCGCTCGCGAAGGTGAAGTACGAGGAGCTTGGTGACGTGTTCCGCAACACGAAGGTGCTGGCGTTGTCGCTCGTGCAGAACTGGGTGATCGGGCCGGTGCTGATGTTCGCGCTCGCCGTGGCGTTCCTCTCCGACATGCCGCACTACATGGCCGGTCTCATCATGATCGGCCTGGCCCGCTGCATCGCGATGGTGATCGTCTGGAACGAACTCGCCAAGGGCGACACGGAGTACGCGGCGGGTCTCGTGGCGTTCAACTCGGTCTTTCAGGTGCTTTTCTTTTCGGTCTATGCCTGGGTGTTTCTGACGGTGCTGCCCGGCTGGCTCGGCTTGAGTTCGTTCCGCGTCGAGATCACCATCGGCGAAATCGCCCGGTCGGTCTTCGTCTATCTCGGCATTCCGTTCATCGCCGGCTTTCTGACCCGCTTCACGCTGCTCAGGCTGAAAGGGCGAGAGTGGTACGAGCAGGTGTTTATTCCGAAAATCAGCCCGCTGACGCTCGTGGCGCTGCTCTTCACGATTGTGGTGATGTTCTCGCTCAAAGGCGAATACATCGTAAAAATTCCGATGGACGTGGTGCGTATCGCCATTCCGCTCTTGCTCTACTTCGTCATCATGTTTCTGGTATCGTTCTGGCTGTCCAAAAAGATCGGCGCGGATTACTCGAAGTCGGCCACGCTCTCCTTCACAGCGGCGAGCAACAACTTCGAACTGGCCATAGCGGTTGCGGTCGCGGTGTTCGACATCGACTCCGGCGAAGCGTTCGCCGCGGTGATCGGCCCGCTGGTCGAAGTTCCCGTGCTGATCGGCCTCGTGAACGTGGCGCTGTGGTTCAGGGAGAAGTGGTTCGGCGTTGTTGACAACGCATAACTGCTTTTTTCAGCTTCAAACAAAACTGACAAAAATGGAAAAGAAAGAGAATGTGCTCTTCCTCTGCACCGGCAATACGGCACGAAGCCAGATGGCTGAGGGATTGCTCCGGAGTATGGCTGGCGACCGTTTTGAAGTCATGAGCGCCGGTCTGGAACCGAAAGAGCAGATCGAGCAGATCGCTGTAGAGGCGATGCAGGAGATCGGCATCGACATAAGCTCGCAGAAAACAAAGTCGCTCGACCTCTATCTCGGAAAGGTTTTCATTCACCATCTCATCGTGGTGTGCAGCAAGGCCGAGGCAAGCTGCCCGTTCATCTGGCCGAGCATGCTCGATGGCCGCCGTTATTACTGGCCGCTTGACGAACTTTCTGCCGAAGCGCAAACGAGGGAACAGCGGCTGGCCCATTTCAGGAATGTCCGCGATGAACTGCGCGGAAAATTACAGGAGTGGGTCAGGAGTGTCGAATGATCCATCCCGCCTGCCAGGACTCCACTTCCTTGTCCGTAGCGATTCAACCAGCCCGATTTCCGCGGAAAAACAGGGAAAAACGAAGGGGCTTGCTATATTTCCGGAAAAGCTGCCGACACCGGCACCGGACTCAGGCTTGCCGATGCATCGGAATTGAAATGAACTCCATACAAACCCGAAACCACATGAACAAACAAACTGCTCGCACCTTATCCGCAGCAATGATTTTGCTGTCAGCAGGCCTTGTCATCGGCGGATGCAGCCCCACGGTGAAGGTGGAGGCGCCCGACAAGCCGATCACGATCAACATGAACATCAAGATCGACCACGAGATCAGGGTCAGGGTCGATCGTGACATCGACAACGAGCTCCAAAAAAGAAAGGACATTTTCTAATCAGGGAGAATTACCATGCACATGTTAAAAACGTATCGTCTCGCGACGCTGGCAAAAACCTTCGTCCTTTTCTTCACGCTGTTCGCCGCATCCGCAGCATCAGCTTTCGCGCTCGACCTCGAAACAGCCCGCTCGAAAGGGCTGATTGGCGAGGTTGATGACGGTTATATCGCCATTCCTCCGGGCAAGGGCACCGAGGCGCAGCAGCTTGTCGAAAACGTAAATCAGGAGCGCCGCGCCGTTTACACCGACATAGCAAAAAAGAACGGCATCTCGGTCGAAGCTACCGGCCAGCGCACCTTCGAGAAGCGCTATCCTGGCTTCCCTGCCGGTACTTGGGTAAAGATCAAGGGCGCTTGGTCACAGAAGTAAACTGCCTGAAGTGAAGTGGCTTTTGCGCATCATCGAAACCCTGCTGCTGCTCGCGGCTCTTGCCGCTTTTGGAGCATGGCTCGCTTTTCCGTGGTACGCCCAGGCGCTCATTGATCGCGCGACAGTCGGCAAAGGCATCGCCGTGAAACTGCACAGCCCCGGACGTCCAGAGCTGTCGGGCATCGGCTTCGACCGGCTCGACGCCACGATTCGCATCAAACCGGACTCCTGCGTGACGGCCCCCGCGGCCTTCACGCTCAAGCTCCTGAACGGCCGACTCTCCTGGAAGCGCATCGCCGGAAGCGCAACACCAACATTCGGAATGCAGCTCGACGCTGACTCCGTCGAGGTTCTGCAGAACCCTTCGGAGATCCGCTTCCGGCAAGCAAAACCCCGGCTCCGGGCGCGCCTCGATTTGCTGCCATCCGGCGGCATCCTGCCCTCCATCGCTCCCGATTCAATCACCGTTGCGTTCAGAAACGGGCAGGCCGAGGCTGGGCAGCTGCGCATCGAAAATATTTCGTACGACGTACTGCTCACCCGTTCACACAAGTGGGTGCAGCAACCGGCGCTGTTCAGGGCTGAATCACTTTTTTCAGGCAGCACCAAAACGCCGCTCTCCAGCTTTGAGGCAACTTTCGGCCTGCAACGCCATCCCGGCAAGCCTTGCACCCTGACCTTCAGCAACTGCTCGCTGCAACTCTCCGGCATTAAAGCATCAACCCCCAAAATAGAGTTCAACCTCCGGAACAAGCGCACGGCCTTCGTACTGAAGCTCGACAACGCACCACTTGATCAGTTCTCGCCCGATTCCGGGCCTGCCAGCCTCACCGGCAAACTCAGCGGCTCAATTCCGGTCGAATACCTCGACTCCACGATCCGGATCAGCAACGGCAGCATCGATGCCGCGAAAGGCACTGCGTTCACATTCAAGACAAAAGGCACGAAAATCTCCTTCGAGGCCGGACGCAAACCCGGCGAGCCGCAGCTCATCGAGAACCTCAACGCCAAAATAACGCTCGACGGTACAAATGGCACGGTGTCGGTAATCCGCCTCGACTCGGTTTCGGCAAGGCTTTTCGGCAGCCGAATCGCATCGACGCCCACGCGGTATGATCTCAAATCGGGAGCGACTGCGGCCACCATCAGCATTGACAGGGCTCCGATCCTCGACCGCATCCGGCTGACCGGAGAGTTCAGCGGCTCAATGAACGGGCGGCTTTCAGGCACGATCCCCGTTCGGCTCGACCGTAACGGCATTGCCATCTCCAACGCCAGACTCTCCGCGCAAGGTGGTGGCTCAATCCGGCAGAAACTGCCCAAACAGCCATCCGGCACAGACGAGCTGTTCTCGAAAACGGCAAGCAGTGAAGTGCTGTGGGATGTCACTGACCCCACCGTCACGCTGAACCGGGAAGCGGCAGGCAAACTGACGATGGAGGTCGCCCTCAAGAGCCTCAAGCGCAAGACAGGCAGCGGAGAGCTGCTCCTCACTTCGCCGAAAGGTACACTCACGATGTTTGCCCGCCCTGCAAAACCTTCGCTGGTCAGCGTGTCAGACTTTTCGGCAGGGCTCCTCGACGGCACGGTCGCCGTCAAACAGATGGATTACGACCTCGAAAAGAAGCACACCGAAACCCTTGTGCAACTCAACGGCATCCCGATCCAGTCGCTGCTCGACCTGCAAGGCGCTTCGAAGCTCTCCGCAACCGGCACCATCCGCGGCGCCATTCCCGTCGTACTCGACAACAACGCCTTCAGCATTCCCGACGGAAGCATGAACGCCGAGAAGAGCGGACTCATCATCTATGCGAGCACCCCGGAAGAGCGCGCCGCCGCCGGAGCCGGAATGCGCCTCACCTACGAAGCGCTCGGCAACTTCTTCTACTCCGAGCTGGTTTCCACCATCGCCATGACGCCAGACGGCAACTCGACGATTTCGATCCAGCTCAAAGGCCGCAACCCCGACTTCCAGAACAACCGGCCAGTAAGCCTCAACCTCAACATTCAGCAAAACCTGCTCGACCTGTTCAGAAGCCTCACGCTTTCATCAGACATCGAAGAGGCGATCTCGAAAAAAGCTTTGGAGAAAAGCCAGAAGAAATAACGCTGGCGAGGAAGCGCAGATGCACTCAACTCAATGGAGTCACGCGCACTTGTGCATGAAGGACCCGGTGACGGTACCCACTGCGCTCTTCTTCAGATAACGTTCACACTGCCTGCGAATATCGTAACCGAGCATCGAGCCGAGCACGAAATCCTCCTCCGGCGTCAGTTCACGCAGCTTCTTCTCTCCGCAGATCGACCGCACAACCGCCACGCATTCCGGGGCTCCAAAAAACACATTGATCGTCTTTGTTCCGGCCGCATGAATGTGGTAGTCGATGCCGAACCTGCGCAATCTGGCCGTCACCTCAGCCATCTTTTCGATGGGCAGCGTGTGCATGACCAGGTTCCGCAATCCCTTGCGAAACTCGTAGATATGGTGGGTCAGTACTTTCATGGTTGTCGTTTCCTGATTGTTTGAAAAACTCTCGCTCTTGTTCGCTCGCCTCGCGAAACTCAATCCAGGCGAAGGTTTGCGGCTTCGGTTCGCCTCGTTCCTCTCTTCGTTCTTGACGAACAGGCCTCTGGCGGTTTACTTGTCTCTTGTCGATGGATCGAAAAGAGAATGATCGTTCCACTGTTTCAACAACCAGACAACTACTGCCATGTCACTGAAAATTACCGAAGAGTGCACCTTCTGCGCCGCCTGCGAACCCGAGTGCCCGGTCAACGCCATCAGCGCGGGAACTGACATGTACGTCATCGACATCTCGGCATGCACCGAGTGCGAGGGCTATGCCGACCAGCCAGCCTGCGCCGCCGCCTGCCCCGCCGAGTGCATCGTCAAGGCGTAGCGCCGCGCTCACTGACCGGCGCTCTGCCTCGCTGGCGGCGCGAACGGCTCACTGCCGCTGCCAGCCTCACCGAAACGCTCCTCGTTCGGGACCTAAACATCGATGATCGAGGCGATATCGAAGGCAATGGTAACCAGCTCCGAACCATCCGCGATGGTCAACGGCCCCTGAAAAGGGGCCTTTTGCATGACCGTGCAGCGCTTGCCGGGCAAGAGGCCGAGCCGGGCGGCATATTCGAGCACTTCGGGATCGGCGCTCCGCAACTGGGCGATGCGAACCGTCCGTCCCTCCTCGACCGCCGAGAGCGCTTCGAGCCGCTCTTTTCCGACGGAGCCGTCCCGCGCCGGAATCAGGTGGCCGTGCGGATCGTGCATTGGGCAGCCGAGCATCCGGTCGAGCGCGTCGGCAAACCTTTCGGAGATGAAATGCTCCAGCCGGCAAACCTCTTCGTGAAGCTCGTGAATGCCGTAGCCCGCCTTTCTGAAGAGGAAAGTTTCAAGCAGCCGCCGCTTCCTGATAGTGCGGCAGGCGGCTTTGCGCCCCCTCGGTGTCATCAGCACCCCTTCGCGCCACTCGTGGCGCAGAAACCCGCGCTCCGTCAGTTTCGCGATTTTTTCGGAGACCGTCGAAAGCGAGTGTCCCATCGCCCTGGCGATATCGCTCACCGACGCCTCGCTCCCCCTTTCGGTCAGCCGCCAGATCATCTGGAGGTACATCTCGCTCGACTCGCTCAACGGCTCCAGTTTTCCACCGGCGGCCTCCCTGCTTCGGTTCACTGCACCGCTCTTTTTGCGCGTCATGACAGATAGGGCCTGATCGAGCAGACCCACCGACGAATCCGCTCCTTGGTGAGATGCTCCTGATTATCAGCGTCGAGCGCGAGGCCCACGAACTTGCCGTCGCGCAGGGCTTTCGAGGATGAGAATTCGTAGGCGTCGTTCGGCCACGCGCCAACCACCGTCGCGCCGCGAGCAACGAAGCGGTCATACAGAATCCCCATCGCATCGACATACCAGGCGCCATAGGCGAGCTGGTCGCCAAGCCCAAAAAGGGCGACGGTTTTGCCCGTCAGATCGAGCTGGTCGAGGGCGGAAACCACCTCGCGCCACCCATGCGGCAACTCCCCCATTCCCCAGGTCGATGTTCCGGCGATCACCACATCGTACTCCGGCAAAAGGCTCACCACCTCGCGGCTCACCTCGAACAGATCGAGCTGATCCTTACCGATCTCACCGGCGATCAGCTCCGCCGCGTTGCTTGTATTTCCAGTCTGCGACGCCCAGACCACGGCTGTTTTTTTCATTGCGATTCGATGATTTTCAGTTTTGCGTTCCATTCGAGCGGTCATTTTCCCCGGATTCGGCGGCGGCGAAGAGCTTGCCGATGCCGAGATCCGCGCTCACGGCATTGCCAATCGCCTTGCTGAACGCGGCGAAATCTTGCAACAAAATCGCCAGCGTCACCACGCCGAGCGAAAAGATCATCGGCGGCGGCGTCTCTTCCTGCCTTTCCGCCAAGCCCTTTTCATACCGGAAGCACTCCTCCATGATCAGGTAGAGCGTCTCCCGGTGAATGGTGATGTTGACATAACGGTATCGCAGGCGGAAAGCTCCGCACTTGCAACGGCTCACCTCTATCGTCGAAATGCAGGCTGGCACTTTCGGTTCATTGCTGTTTTTGTTCTCTTCGTGCATCTGTTTCTCCTCGCTGTTGTATCGGTTTCCTGGTTGATTGTCTGCTGCTCATTGATCGAGGCCCGGCGCATCTCCCGGATGAATCGCGAGAGACGCGCCAGCCATGAAGGCTCACTCCTGCCCCGCGCCGCCTCCGCTGACGACGTGATGAGGCAGGTTGCCCGCATGATGCCGGTGAACCCGTCCCCGATTCAGCAACGACTTGCGAACCTCCTCGTCGAAGCGAAAGCGGGCGCGCCCTTCCATCGTGTCGATGATGCGGGCCTTGTGCAGCATCGAGCTGAAAATGTGCTCCTCCTCGTGCTGCTCGGCGACATACCACTGGAGAAACTGAAAGGTCGAGTAATCCTTTTCCAGCAAGGCCGCATCGACCAGTTCATTGATGCTTTTGGTGATCGCTAGCTCGTGATTGTACGCCGCTTCGAGCAACTCGATGTGCGACTTCCACTCCGGCGCAGGCGTGGTGACGTCGCCGATCAGCGCCAGCGAGCCGGTTTCGTTGATGTAATCGAAGAGCTTCATCATGTGCGCACTCTCCTCCTCGGCGTGGGCGCGGAAAAAAGCCGCCGAGCTGTCGAGCGACTGCGAGAGCAGCCACGCGCTCATTTCGAGATAGAGATGCGCCGAAGCCGCTTCGAGGTTGACCTGACGATTCAGTTTTTCGAGAATGGTGTTACTAAGCATGATATGACTTGTTTACTGTTGATTTAGTCTGGAGTTATGAAAAACCGTACATCTGAAGGCAAGCATCACCTCCTCGTTTTGTTTAAACATTATTTAAATAAGAAAACGAGCAAAAAAAATTGGCGCTGCCGATGGCCGAACTCACTCGACCCATTCGTAGTAGATATACCCCTTTCCGCCGCACTTGCCGCAACAGGCCGAGCCGAATGCATCGTGCTGCTTTGCAACGACGCGCCCCTTGAGAATCCAATGATCAAGCATTGACTCGACCAGCGACGAATCAGCCTTGAAGTGACTGGCGATCTCCTTGAGCGAAGCGCTCCGCTTCTGTCGGAGATAGTCCCGAATGTCGGTTAAGCTCATGATTTGTATTGGGTTATGGTTTTTTTGAAAAATTGGTTGCAATAAGGCCGCCTCAGAAACAAACATCCAGTCGTTTTTTCTCCTTCGCCTTCGCCACCTCTGTCATTCTGAGCCCGACGCAGTCGGGCGAAGAATCCAGAAAATCCACGTAATTCATTATGAATAATCAACTTAGCACCAATCACGGAGAAACTGGATTCTTCGCTACGCTCAGAATGACAGGGAAACGAATAACTCACGCCTTCTCTTTCCTCCCGAACGCGCCGTTTCCTGCCAGATACATCAGCATCACCGCGACGGCAAGCACAAACAGCATTGCGGCGACCCATGCGGCGGATGCGCCGGGATGCGCGCCCCACGTGCCGATCTGGTAGCTCAGCACGGCAAACACGTACGCCAGGCCGGTCGTCCACGCTCCGGCGAAAAGCGTCCAGCCGAAGTTGGTCTCGCGATAGACCGCCGCGATGGCCGCCGCGCACGGGAAGTAGAGCAGAATGAACACCAGGTAGGCGAACGCGCCCGCCGTACCGTCAAAGAGGTTGACCATCGAGCCGAAGATCGACGCGCTGACGCCCTGCTCCTCGGCCACCGCGCCCTGGTCGCTCACGTCACCAACATTGATGCCGAGCGGGTCGAGCAGCGATCCGGCAATGTCCGCCAGATTCTTGGGAATCGTAGCAACCGCCTCGCCGAGTCTGGCCAAGAGGCTGAAGCCTTCGTCCCCGCCGTCAGCCGCAGCCTTCGAAGCCGCAGCCTTCGCGTCCATCGCCGCGTAGAGCTTGTCGAGCGTACCGACCACCGCCTCCTTGGCGAACACGCCGGTGAAAATACCAACGGCAGCGGGCCAGTTCTCCTTCTGTACGCCAAAAGGTTGGAACACCGGCGCGAGCGCCTTGCCCGTAGCGGCAAGCACGGAGTTTTCGCTCTCCTCGTTGCCGAAGCTGCCGTCGGTGCCGATGGAGTTCATGAAACCGAGCACCACGATCACCGGCACCAGCACCTTGCCAGCCTTCACGAGGAACGAGCCGAGCCGGTCACCAACCCTGAGAAGCACTCCCTTGAGGGTCGGCAAATGGTAAGGCGGCATCTCCATGATGAAGGGCGACGGTTCGCCTTTGAGTAGCGTCTTTTTGAGAATGAAGCCGGTCATGATTGCCACGACGATCCCCATCAGGTAGAGCAGGAAGACGAGGTTCTGCCCGCCAGTCGGGAAAAAAGCCGCCGCGAAGAGCGCATAGACCGGCATCCTCGCGCCGCACGACATGAAGGGGGTCATCATCACCGTCATGATGCGGTCGCGCTCGTCGCTGATCGTGCGGGCGGACATGATCGCTGGAACGTTGCAGCCGAAGCCGACCAGCAACGGAATGAACGCCTTGCCGGGCAGGCCGATGGCCCGCATTCCGCGATCCATCACGTAAGCCGCTCGGGCCATGTAGCCGGAGTCTTCAAGGATCGACAGAAAGATAAACATGAAGCCGATGGGCGGAATGAAGGTGGCCATCGTCCGCAACGCGCCGCCCATACCGCTTGCAAGCAGCGCCGTGAGCCACTCGGGGGAGCCGACAGCTCCGAGCAGCCTGCCGAATCCATCGACGAACAGCGCACCTGCGGCGATATCGAAAAAGTCGATGAACGCGCCACCGAGGTTGATCGTAAAGAGAAACATCAGGTACATCACGCCGAGAAAGAGCGGAATGCCGAGAAACCGGTTCAGCACCAGTGAATCAATTTTGTCGGAGAGCGTTTTTCCGGTGCTCTCCTTGCGGGTGATAGCCGCTGCCGACAGCTCGGAGACGAGGCGGTAATGCGCGTCGGCGATCACGATGTCGGGATCGTCGCCAAGCGCTTCGGCAGTCCGGTCGCGCTCCTCAGCGAGCGACGTAAGCGCCGCACCATCAAGCCGTTCCTCAAGCTCGTGATCGTGTTCAAGCAACTTCATGGCAAACCATCCGGGATCGTAGCCAAGCTCGCGAGCCTGGGTGCCGGTCAATTCCGCAACCCGGCGGATCGCCGCATCGAGCTCCGCCGGAAAACGCACCTTCAAGCTGGGCACGGAAGTACCGTCAGTCGTAAATCCTTTTGCAATAGCCGCTTTCAGCTTTTCAATCCCCTCGCCGCGAGAGGCCACCATCGGAATCACGGGGCAGCCGAGCAGCGACGAGAGCCGCGCCGGATCGACCGAAATGCCGCGCTCTTCCGCCGAATCGACCATGTTGAGCGCCACCACCACCGGCACGCCCATCTCCAGAAGGCGGCTGGTGAGATAAAGATTGCGGTCGGGGTTGGAGGCATCGACGATGTTGACGACAAGACCCGCCTCTCCGGAGAGGATGTAGCTCCGCGCCACCTCTTCGTCCTGCGAAAGCGACGAGAGCGAGTAGATACCCGGCAGATCGACCAGCTCGTACTCTTGGCCATCGTGGCGAAAGCGTCCGCTCTTTTTATCGACCGTCACGCCCGGCCAGTTACCGACCCGCTGGTTTAATCCGGTCAGGGCGTTGAAAATCGTCGTCTTGCCGCAGTTGGGATTACCCACCACGGCTACGATCCGCTTGAGCGGCGAGGCTGGAACCTTCGCGCTCACCCGTTTTTCCTGTACAGACGCTTCCATCAGCGCACCTCCTCGACCGTGATGTTCTCTATATCGGACTTGCGTAGCGACAACCGGTAGCAGCGAACAGTCATCTCGACCGGATCACCCAACGGCGCGACGCCCTCGATCCGCACGACCTCGCCGACCAGCATCCCCATCTCGGCCAGCCGCTTCCGCAGCCCGCCCGACGACGGCATGGCGACAATCCGCGCGGACTGGCCCTTTTTCAGTTCAGACAGTTTCATGATGCAACCCTCCTGACCATGATGCGCATGGCAACGCCCCGGTCGATAGCCACCCTGCTGTCGTGCACCCGAACCAAGAGGGGCATCCCCGGACTGTTTTCGATGATTTCAATGGTCTGGCCGACGGAAAACCCCATCTCGGCCAGACGTTTTCCATTTTCGCGGCCATGTGCGTGATGATGACGACCATGACCGTGCTCGCACCCGCCACCAGCACGGAGGTTGACGATCTCGCCAACTTCCCCTTTGCCAAGCATTCCTAACGGAGCCATAACCACCCCTCCGCTCAGAAACGCATCGTGATGCCCGCCAGCCAGGCGGTGTCGGTCTCGGCATCGTTCAGTCCGCCTCGGACTCCGAAGTCGAGATCGACATCCTTGGAAACACTATAGATGAGACCGCCGAGAAGGTAGGCTGGATGGTTGTCGGCATCCCGCTCCTCATTGGTCTCAACACCGATGTCAGCTACCGCCATCAACCTTTCGGCCACCTCGACCTCCCCGGCCAGCGAGGCACGCCAGACACTCTTCCGGTTGACCGCCCGATCCTCGTCAATAGCGTAGTCGTTGTACTCGTAACCGAGGTTCAGGTGCAGCGCCCCATGTTCAAGAGTGTGCGTGGCGATCAGTGTCACATCGCCGCACACCCGGCCATTGCCGAGTCCCTTCGCCTCATCGCCAGTCGGCAGTGAAATGCCCGGCTTCAACGCCAAGCTCGTCCGCTGGTCCGCGCTCTCAAAAAAGCGCCACTTGAGCTGAAGCGACAGGTCACCGATACCGTTCTCATCGGCAACGGCCACGCCATTTTCCCACACCTTCGACCAGCTCAACGGCACACCCGCCACGAGGTCAATGGTGTCGGAAAGACCATATGAGAGCGTGGTAGCAAGCTCCCACCCTTTTTCGCGCATGGAGACACCATCGGCCGATTCGCGATCGCGAGCGTACTCCATTCCTGCTTCGATCTGGAACTTCCCGGCTCCCTGCGTTCCGGTATCGTCGGTTTCGAGCGGCATCGCCGCAAAAGTTGGGACAGAGCACAACATGCCCGCGAGAGCGAGTGAAAAAACTTTGGAAAATGAGAGGTTCATCGGGTTGAAATTTTATGGTTAAACGGAACAAATGCTTGATCGAACTCAATGAACATAATTTTTATTTAGATTAATTACAAATAAGAGACAAAAAAAGACCCCAGCAAAAAGCAGGCGATCAAGAAGAATTATTCCTCATCAGGAACTATCAAGGTCATTTCAGGCTTGATGAGGTACTATTCCAAAAAGCAAAGTCAAACACAACAGAACAAGAACAAGAACAAAAGGAACGCTAAACCATGTCACCACAATTTGATGACGACTTGTATTATGACATCTCCATGCCACTGCTTGGGGACGATTTTCCGGAACTGAAGGTTCAGACGACGCATGGCCCGATGAACATTCCGGGAGATCTGAAGGGGTCGTGGTTCGTGCTTTTCAGCCACCCGGCGGACTACACGCCAGTTTGCACGACCGAGTTCGTCGCCTTCCAGCAGCGGGCGGAGGAGTTCGAAAAGATCGGCTGCAAGCTCATCGGCATGAGCGTCGATCAGGTCTTCTCGCACATCAAGTGGGTCGAGTGGATCAAGGAGAATCTCGATGTCGAGATCACCTTCCCCGTCGTGGCCGCCAACGACCGCATCGCCAACCAGCTCGGAATGCTGCATCCCGGCAAGGGAGCCAACACCGTGCGGGCGGTTTTCGTCGGCGACCCCGAAGGCAAGGTGCGCCTCGTGCTCTACTACCCGCAGGAGATCGGGCGCAACATTGACGAGATCGTGCGCGCCGTCAAGGCCCTGCAGATTTCCGACAGGGAAAAAGTCGCCATGCCTGCCGACTGGCCGAACAACTCGCTTATCAAAAACCGCGTGATTGTGCCACCGGCCACCAACGTCAAGGACGCTAAAAAGCGCAAGGATCAGTACGACTGCTATGACTGGTGGTTCTGCCACAAGCCGCTCGACAAGTGAGCCGCTGACACCTGACAAAAAAAGCCCCGGAACTGTAAGATGATCGGTTTCGGGGCTTTTTTGTTTTAATTCGAATGATTTCAGCGATCCACGCTCCGGTTATTTCCGGGCGATCAGCCTCCCCCGCCCGACCTTTCCCGCCGCCGAGGCGTCGCGCCAGAGGGTGATGCCCTGCTCGACTGCGTCGTACATCTCCTTTCCATAGTTATCGATAATCGCCTGGCGGAAGTCGTTTTGCACCATGTCGAGATAACCCTGAACGTAAGTGGCGAAATCGGGCGTGAGGTCTTCCTTTTCGACCACCGTCAACCCAGCCTGTTCGGTGAGCGCGGCGTATCCATCGAGCGTCTCCATGTACGGGAACACCATAAAGGTGTTGAGCGCCATCACTTCCTCCTCCGTCATCGGCCCGGATTCCAGCCAGTCGGTAAAGGCGAGCACGCCGCCCGGTTTCAACACGCGGGCGCACTCCTCGATGAGCCGCTGCTTGTCGGTGATGTAGCACCACGCATCCTGCCCCCACACCACGTCGAAGGTGCCCGCCGGGAACGGCATGTCGAGCGCGTTGCCGAGCACGTAATTGATTTTATCCGACAGGCCCTCCGCTTTTGTACGGCGGTTGGCCTCTTCATCCATCCGGCGGGTGGCGTCGAGGCCAGTGACGCGGCAGCCGTAGTTGCGGGCAAGGTAACGAGCCGGACCGCCAAGCGCGCTGCACACGTCGAGCAGATGCGTCTGTTCCGTAACTCCGGCTTTGTTGGCAAGTACGTCGGTTTCCGATTCCGCGCCGACGTGAATCTGCTCGCCCATGAGCATCTCCCACAGGATGCCGCCCGCGCCGTCGTAAACTTCGCTGACGTTTCCGATCGTGACATCGAGTTTGTGCTTCGCCATAGAATCCTCTCTTTTGATTGGTTGAAGTTACGCTTGTGTTTGCACCGTCCGGATCAGCCAGCACTTCGGGTCAAGGCCGTCCGCGTCGCCGCTGTAGTAGTACGCGCTGGCCCGGCAGCCCCAGCAGTGAGCGTTGTTGACGCAGTCGTTGCAGGGCGTGGGCAGGTTCTGCACGTCGTGCAGCTCCGCGTGGACGAGCGTGTCGAGGTGCCGGGCGATGATTTCTCGGAAGGGCGTTTCGCGGATGTTGGCTATCCCTTCGCGGATCACCGAGCACGGCGTCACATCACCGTTGAAGGTCACCGTTGCCATCGTGCCGCAGTAATATTTGTCGGTGTCCATCGCCGCGATGGAGATGTTGTCGTCGCCGTAATTGATGCGATCGCGCTCCGTATAGACCCGCTGCACCTCGTCGAGGCCCGGCTCGAACGCCCGCCACTCCGCACCCATTCCAGCGGGATTGAACATCGTCAGGCAGGTGCGCAGCCCCTTTTTTTCGAACCACCAGCGCATCGTTTTGATGGCGTCCTCCGGCCCCTGCTCGGCGGTGTAGGTGATGCAGTTGATCATGTGATCGGAGGGCTTGCCGAGCTCGAGCAGATTGTCCACCCCCTCGACAATGGCGTCGATGAAGTGCGCATTGCCGCCGCGGTGCAGCCGGGCGTAAACCTCCGGCGTAATGGAATCGACATGCACCGAAACGAAGCCGCCCTCGCTCACCTCGTGCACGCGGGCCGCGACCTCCTTGTTCTTCAGCGGGAGCCCACTCGTCCAGACGTTGTTGATGAGCCCCAGCGACCGGGCATACTGCATCAGCTCGTACCAATCCGGACGGACGAGCGGATCACCGCCCAGCCAGTCGATGGCGCGAATTTCCAGCGCCGCCGCATCGCGAAGCAGGCCGCGTATTTCATCCGAGGTGAGGCCATGATGCTCGCGGGGAGTCGAACCGGCGTAACAGAAGATGCACCCCTGCTGGCAGGCATCGGTGGTCTCGATTTGCAGCGCGTAAAGCCGCTTCTTTGCAAAATACCGTTTCTGTTCATCCTCTCGCCCGGCAGCCATCCCGCCATACCGTTTCAAGTGATCGTTGATGCAAGCCGCCACAGTCTTGTCCTCCACGAAGATTCTGTTTGATGCTGTAATAACCTTAAATCGAACAGGTCGTTAAAAGTGAAAAAGGTTCCTTCGAGCAGGGTTTGCGAATATGCCCCCTGCTGAAAATTCACGCGGTTTTTTTGATGAAAAAACAACAATTTCACCGACGTGACATTGCCACTTACATCATAAAACGCTACATCAATCATGCGATACCCTAAATTTTTGCATATATATTCTTCCCGTTCAGGAACCTCTATACCCCTTCAATCCAAACGGAGAAAACATCATGAAAGCTAAAACAACTGCTATCGGCATTTTGTTTACCACCCTGACTTGGACAGGCGCAAATGCAGACATTATAAGCACGAACCCGATTACCGGCAATAACCAAGGTCTTCAAAATCCTTATACAGCCAGCCTGTACATTGCATCAAACAGCAGCGCGTCAGGAATCGGGCGAGGTTCCGGCATATCGGGAAAAAGTGGTAATGATCGTTATAATGCGAGTGGGTGGAATACTACCGGATCGCTTGACGCCAACGATTATTTTACCTTTACCCTGGATGCCAACGATGGCTACCGGATCAATTTCGAAAGTTTCGTATATACCGGCACGGCATCAGATTCAGGCCCAACAGCATTCGCGTTCAGGTCCAGCCGTGACGGTTTTTCATCAAACATCGGATCGCCGACCGCAACGGGGACAACCATCGACCTGTCTGACAACAAGTATCAGAACCTCACAGACCCCATCGAGTTTCGTCTTTATGGCTACTCGGCATCAAGTGGTTCCGACACCTTCAGCATCAATGACTACACCTTCAACGGCACCGTTGAAGCCGTCCCCGAGCCCAATACTTTGGCGCTTGTCGGCGTCGGCTCAATGCTGATGCTCGGCAAT
Organism: Chlorobaculum sp. MV4-Y; assembly: GCF_025244685.1. Lineage (NCBI taxonomy): Bacteria > Pseudomonadati > Chlorobiota > Chlorobiia > Chlorobiales > Chlorobiaceae > Chlorobaculum > Chlorobaculum sp. MV4-Y. The sequence goes on from NZ_CP104202.1 coordinate 1,633,441, forward strand.
CTGCGCCGGACACGCAAGCAGGGCAGTACGGTAGAGTAACTGCGTATCTGTTCTGATTCACGATCCCGGCTCTTCAGGAACGGCGGATAAAACGCAAAACCCGCCATTCCGACAGCAGCCGGGATCAATGTGATAGGCCATTTAGTGCAATACCAGAACGATATTCATTGGCGCATTCGACCTTTCAGCAGATTTGGAAAGGTGATGATACCGGCGTGCAGAAAAGCTTTTTACAGCCGCTATACCCTATCGGGCATTCGCTCACTCCATTTCACCACAGGTAAACCGCAGCACGCGGCTCACGGCTGACCTCAAAATTCCCGGCATACGGGCAACATCGGCGCGGGACAGGCCAGGTTTGTCAGGACGGTAGCGAGTTCTTGCCGGACGATAATCCGTATCGCCGCCATCAGGCGGTCATCAGGCGATACTGCGCGTGTCTTGTCTGAGAATAGTCCATCGTGCTGCATCAAAGGTTATCAAACAACATCGATGGAAATCTCGCACAAACAAGTAACCCCGTTCAACCACCATGGGGGTTAAACGGGGTGTGATTTTTTTGACATACGCTAAGCATGCAATGAAATAGAAAAAGTGCCTCCGGAAAGCCGCTTCAGCTGCGGCGTTCTGGCGCAAAAACCGGAGGATCGCCAATTTTCAGTAATATCAAGGAGCATGAGGTCGAATTTAAGTATTGTTAAGGTCTGTATCTATAATAAAAAGCGTTGGTTATAGGGTAACCGGAGAATCTTTTACTGGCATTTTCCCCCTATCTCTCTACGCTGTAATAGCAAAAGCTGTTTTTTGCTCTCTTTCCCATGGGCTGAAAATTATCCTCCGGTTTACCACTCCGTACGGTACGGTTCATACTCAAGCCGCGTACCTTCGAGCACCTCTTTTATTTTCTGCGCCTGCATCGTCATCGACCAGCACCAGAGAAATCATGTTCCTGACCTCGTTGCGGAACGCAGTCACGCCCGCGTTGAAATTTTCCCATGAAAAGTCGGCGCCAGCCTCCCATGTCTTCGAGGTTTCAGCTTCAAGATCGGGATTTGACAGAACGATACTTTTTTTGGTCGTCAGCGAGCCGGTGTAGAGTTCGTAGATCGAAGGCGCACGGAAGCCCTCGCCGTATGAGGCCCGCAGTTTGAGATGCGAATCGACCGGCAAAAGCACCGCAACCTTGGGGCTGTACTCCGAACCGAAATCGGAATGGTCGTCGTACCGCACGCCGACGATGATCGTCAGCGGCTTCAAACCGGTGAACTCGTCCTGGAGGTAGAGACCGAGGTTGTTCACGTCGTGCTCGATGGAGCTGGTATCGGTGGTGACGGAGGTGGTTGGGCCACTGTTGACCGCCCCGGTTTTGGTGACCACCTTTGTCGTAACGGTGCTGCTTGAATCCTCGGGCTTCTCTACGCAGTACTCGACACCTGCTGTCAGGCGATGATGATCGGCGAACCTGCCCGTCCAGCGGGCATCGAACTGGTCGTAATCCTGCGACACCTTCGTGCGGCTGGCCGTCGTCGTAGTGCCGGATGCTGTTGCGCTGGTGACGGTCGGCACGCCGTCGTGATTGTCCGTGTCTGATCGCCAGTCATAGGTGCTGCGGGCAACCTTCAACGAAAGGTTCGACTCCTCGCCTGTTTTTATCTCCACCCCGGCATGAACAAGCAGCCGGTCGCTGTCCACCCACCGGTCGAAATCGCCAGTTGTCTGCGTGCGGATGCCATCGAGCGAGTTGTCGGAATAAACCATCCCACCGGTCAGCTTCACTTCTGGTGTCAGGTTGTAAGTCAGCGCGACCGATCCGGAGGCGATACGGCGATCGTCGCCATCGGTCATCAGGTCGGATTTGTCCCGGTCATACCGGTCACGATCGTAATAGGTACCAGCCACAGCAAAGTCGAGCTTTCCCGCCGATCCGGTCAGCCATCTATCGGTCTCGACCGTGCCGCCTCTCCGAAGCGGCTCTCGCCCCCGGAAACCGACAACCCGCCGTGCAACTCTTTGGTCGGCTTGCGCGTGATAACGTTGATGACACCGCCGACCGCATCGCTGCCGTAGAGGGCCGAGCCGGAACCCCTGACGATTTCGATGCGCTCGATCATGCCCGCCGGAATTTCAAGCAGATCGGAGTAGCCCTGAAACCCGGACTGCAACCGGTAGCCATCGATGAGCACCAGCGTCAGGCTGCTACCAAGGCCGCGTAATTTTGCCACGCCAAGCCGTCCGTCCGTTCACCGGTTCGAGAGCATTGACATCCTCCACCTCCGCAAGCACATCGGCAAGATTCAGGGAGCCGCTCTCTTCAATTTCCTGCTGGGTGACGACCTCGACGGCCATTGGCAGTTTGGAGACAGGGTTTTCGGTTCGGGTTGCGGTGATGACAATTTCGTCAGCCGTCCAGCCTGAAACGGTACCAGCGGCCCAAGCTTGCGAGCTTGCGGAGCCAATGATAACCGCCGCGATCAGTATCCGGCAGGATCGGGAATTCAGTACGTCCATGAACGATATGTTTTTACAGTTATAACGATGAATAAAAAATGAGCCTGATCGGCATTCACGACAAACCATCGGTACACACGAGGGATCACCCCGCATCTTCGATCAGCTCGCCGCTGCGGAGCCTTGTGCGAAGCGCGAGAAGGCGGTTGTCGAGGGCTTCGAGCTTTTCGAGGTTCTCTTTTTCCTTCGGCGTCGTCGTAATCACCTTGAGGATGCCGCCATTTCTGATGACCAGACGGCGTTCGGCCATCAGCGCCAGAATCGGGTCGTGGGTGGCCATGAGCACGATCTTCTCTTTTCTGACCAGAAGCGAGAGAGCCTTCTTTCTATCGATGCCTGCGTTCTCGATCTCGTCGATCAAGACGACGGGCGACGAGCTGAGAAATGCCGTATCGGCGATCATTAGCGCTCGCGACTGGCCGCCGGAGAGCGAGGTGACGGGCGTCGTGGCGGTAAAGGGTTCGCCTGCCAGCAGGTTGGCCTGCGTGACGATTTCGCGCACCACCTCATCGACCTTCTCCACCATGCGGCTTTCGGCGTGCATCGCCACAAATTCGGCGACGGTGGTATCCATGACGAAGTTCATGTTTTGCGAGAGCTGCGCCACCAGCTTGTATTCGAGCGAAAAGCGCAACTCCGTATCGGGCTTTTCGCCGTTGACGTGCATGATTTTGGCTCGCGGATTGGCGCGGCGTACCTGAAAAGCGAACACCTCGCGCTCGGCCTGCGAGACGATGTCGCCTTTTGTGATGACCACGATGTCGGCGTACTTGAGCATCGGGCCGATCTTCTTCGGCGTGGTCGCACCCATGAGGTTGTCGATAACGCAGACGGCGAGCACCCCCTTGATGTGCGGGGCACAGCGGTTGCAGAGACCCGCGCTTTCGGAGAGCAGGAAGTCGAAGTCTTCGCGAATGCCCCAGTCGAGGCACTCCTCGATGTTGCTCACGAAGTAGTGATCGGGGCAGAGATTACCCGACAGCCCGGTCTGGACAGGTACACCAATGGCGCGAAACACCTCATCGTCATTGGTGGTGAGACAGTCATACTTGAGCGCCCCGACCTTGAGGCCGGAAGCCATCATGGCGCGAATGACTCCGGCAAGCACGGCGGTCTTGCCCGAAGACGGAGGGCCGGATATGGTTACGAGTTTCATAGAGTATTGATTTTTTTACTACAGGTCGTCCGCTCTTGTCATTCTGAGCGAAGCGAAGAATCCAGAAAGCCTCGTAAGACACTGTGAATCAGTCAGTTATCACCTGATCCTCGAAGAAACTGGATTCTTCACTTCGCGTTGCTTCGTTCAGAATGACAGAGTTCTTTCACGGCTTTCTTTACGAGTTATGCCAACAGTCATGTCTGGAACACATCCTCCCGCAGCCCCTTTTTCAGCTCGACGTCGAGCGAGGCGGTCACGGTTTCGTAGTCGTTTTGCAGCAGGAACTCCCATGAGGGGAAGCTGAAGGGCTGCGTCCATTCGAACTCGTCGGCGAGGCGGAAGTCGCCAAGGCGCAGCGCCTGCCGGATGACGTTGCTGTGCATGAAGTTGACGAGCGGCTGACACTCCTCCTTCCGCAAGCGCTTCACGTACATGAGCATCGGGGCGAGCACCGGGCCGTCCTCGAATTCGAGAATCGCCGCCCGCTTTTTCGACGGCATCTGCACCGTGGCGGCGTTGGGCAGGAGGTTGAAAAGCGTGCGGCGCGGTTCCGCCGAATCGAGGCGCTTGAGGATTTCGGCGAAGTGCCAGATGTTGCGGATGTTGCCCGCGAAGTCGGTCACGGCGCTGCTACCGAGCTGCTCTTTGAGCAGCAGCAAAAGCGCGGCGATGCTCGCCTTGCCGTTGTAGCCGTGCACCGTGATGAGATCCTTGTAGAGCGGATCGACCAGATCCGTCCAGCGCCTCGGGTAGGGCACGATGGTTTCGAGCGACAGGTCGCACACCACGCTCCAGAAGCCGGTGCTGAACAGGCCGATGTTGTGCTCCGTCACCAGCTTGCGGTACGACTCCGGCATTCGCGCGAGCGCCGCCTGGCTCGTCACGCCCTCGTAAATGCCGCTCTCGATGAAGCGCTCGCGGAACCCCTTCGCCATCACCGTGTGCAGGCCGGAAGCCACGAGCACTTCGGGCAGTTCATCCTCGGTCATCGCCGCCTTGAGTTCGCCCTCAATCCCCTTGGTGTCGCCGTCGAGCAGCATCGGCGAGTAGATCGGCGTTTCGTGCGAGGCGTTGAAGAGCGCCGCGAATTCACCGATGGCCATCTTGCAGGCCACCTTGAGCGGGCAGGGCATGTTCATGTAGAAGTTGATCGCTCCCTTTTTGATGAGCGGCACGCCGTTGCCCGTGGTTCGGCGATGCAGCGGTGGCGGACTGCACACCGCGAGGACGTTGCCGTCCCGATCCATTTTATCGACTGGTTTCATCATGTCCCGGTTTTGATTTTGCGCTCTGTACCGGCGCGACATCCGTGGAGGCAAAAGGATGCAGCACCTCGCGCAGCTCGGCATCAGTCAGGTCGCGGTGAAAGAAAATGGTGAAGTACTCCCGCACGGCGGCTTCGAGATCGATGCGATACACGTCGGGATAGAGCAGCTCGGCCAGCCAGAGCGTACCGAGAATCCGGTTCGTACCCGGCGGGCGGTCGAACCAGCCGAAGGGCAGGAACGGAATCTGGTGGATTCGCCCCTCGCGGACGGCGGGAACCCGCTGCCAGAGCGGATCGGCGGCGATGGCGCGATACGTGTTCATCGACGGCCCCATGCCCGTCCAGACGATCACCTCGTCGGGATTCCATTGCAGCACCTGCTCCATCGACACGGCGCTCATCCCCTTGCCGGACAAAAGGTTGACCTGCGCCACGTTGGTCGCGCCGACGAGGTCGATGATCTGGCTGTGAAACGAACCACTCGGATCGGTATTCAGGCCGCGATTGCCCTCGGCGTAATAGACCCGCTTCCGCTGGCTCGCGGAAATCCGGGCCGCCTTTGCGAACACCGGCAGCAGCCACTTTTCGATGTATGCGGTCATCTTCGCCGCCTGCTCCTGCCTGCCCAGCAGCTCGCCCATCGCCGCGAACGCTTCAGGATAGCGCTTCATCTCCATATCGACCATGAAGACCGGAACGCCGGTTCGCTGACTCAGCCGGTCGGCCTGGTCGATGCTTTGCGGAGTGATCGAGAAGTAGGAGACGATGACGTCGGGATGCAGGCGCACGATCTCTTCGGACGAGCCGTCGGAGAAAGGCAGCTTGAGGTAGGCGGGACTCATGAAGCGCTCCGCGCCGTCGGTCATCCAGAGCGAGCGGTTCACCATCAGATCGGGCGCGATGGCGTAGAGCGTCACGCTGCCGGGGCGCGTCGCGGAGGCCCGTTCGATGGTGACGGGAACCGTCATGCGCCGCCCGGCCATATCGACCACCTCGCGCGTCGCCTCGCCGGGCCGCTTGCCGCCGGAGGGCTGGCACGCGGCAAGCAGCAGCAGGAGGAGCGGCAGAAGCCAGCGGAAGGTGCGCGGCGATACGACTCTCATGCCTCCGCCTCCGCAGGTTTGCGGAAAATAATCCACGTTCCGGCCTCTTGATGCTCCACGACGCCATCGATGCCGAGCCGCTGGAGCATGGCGCGGAAGTGCTCCGGCGGATTCTGCGTCATGCGCTCCTTGCGCTTGCGGTTCCACTCGGGATCGTCGGCTTTGGCCGCCTCGATTTCGCGGAGCAGCTCCGCCGTGCCGAAGCCGCCGCCCATCCACGCCCAGCCGCCGGGCCGCAGCACGCGATACGCCTCGGCCAGCCCTCGCGCCTGATCCTCCCAGAAAAAGATCGAACCCCGGCTCACCACCAGATCGACCGAACCGTTCTCGAACGGCAGCGCCTCGGCCACCCCCACCACGGCATCGACGCGATCCGCGACGCCCGCTTCGGCGCTGTTCTCGCGGGCCAGCTCGACGCACTCCGGCATGAGATCGACCACCGTCACCTTGAGCGCGGTGATCTTTGCGATGCAGACAGCCAGCATCCCCGGCCCGCCGCCGAGATCGACGCAGCGCCCGGAACTCACGCCCGTCCGCTCGACGATCTGCGCGGCGATGACCGGATAGATTTTGCGGAAATGCCCCTTCATGATCTTCTCGTTGAACTCCACCGCATTCATCGTGTAACTCATTTTTTATAGCGTTTTGTTTATAGCTCTGACAACAACGACTCGCGAAGGTTGTTGAGCAAGATTTTGGGCTGAAGCCCATGATTTTTTTATGCCTTGAACCCCGGCCTGAAGGCCGGGGCAATTTTGGAGAACTAACTTTTCCAAAGTCATCCACCTTCTCCTGTTTTTTTGCTCTGCCCTTTCAAACTCTTAACAATTGCCCCGGACTTCAGTCCGGGGTATGCAGATAAGTCAAAATATTTAAAGGCTTTAGCCCAATCTCCCTCCCCCCTACTCCACCACCGGGGCGCAGACCCTTCGGCTGGCGTGACCGTTTTGCGGGGTGTCGAACACCTGCACCTCGACGCCGTAGAGGCTTCGGAGCGTCTCCGGGGTAAGCGTCGATTCGGGCGGGCCGTTGTGACTCAGCTTGCCGCCGGAGAGCACCGCCACGCGCGAGGCCGACATGAAGGCGTGGTCGGGGTGGTGCGTCGCCATCAGAATGCCGATGTCGCGCCCGGCCAGCTCCCTGACTTTGCGGAGCACCCGAACCTGATTGCCGTAGTCGAGGTTCGAGGCCGGTTCGTCGAGAATCATGAACCGCGCCTCCTGCGCCAGCGCCCGCGCCAGAATCACCATCTGCCGCTCGCCGCCGCTCAGCTCGTTGAACGCGCGTCCGGCGAGATGAGCGATTTCGAGCAGGTCGAGGCACTCCGCCGCTATCCGGCGATCCCGGCTGCCCGGCGAGGCGAAGAGGCGGAGGTGGGCGCTCCTGCCGAAGAGCACCACATCGCTTACCGAGTAGGCGAACGAGAGCACGTTCAGCCGCCAGCTCACGAGCAGCAGCGGAATCGCGCCAGCGAGCACCATCGCCACCGCCGTGCCGAGTTCGCCCGTGCGAATGTCGGCGAAGCTGCCCATGAGCCAGTAGGTGATGGCGGGCAGCTTGTCGAGCGGGTCGGCGATGTATTTGAGCAGCGAGAGCAGCGCCCCGAAGAGCGAGGAGATGACGATGCCCGAGAGCACGAGCACAAGCACCGAATCGTTGCTGCGCCCGATGGCGCGGCTGATCAGCACGGCGCAGAGCACGGCGGTGATGCCCTCCGCCAGCGACAGCGCCTGCACGGCGGCCACCGGCAGCGAGAAGAGAATCCCGAGCGCCGCGCCGAAGCCGGAGCCGGAGGAGACGCCGAGAATGTCGGGACTCACCATCGGATTGCGGAACAATCCCTGATACGCCGCGCCCGCCAGCGACAACGCCCCGCCCGCCGCGATAGCCGCGACGAGCCTCGGCAGGCGGATGCCAAGCAGCACCACCGGCAGGTTGGCGTCGGCGCTCTGGCCCGTCACGAGCCACGAGAGGATCGCGGGCGGCGAGACGGGATAGCGCCCCACGCCGAGCGACAGCAGGCTCACGCCGCCGAGCGCGACGAGGCAGACGAGCAGCAGCGACACTCCTTTCATGCGCTCCGCCAGCTCAGAATGCGTAGTTCATCGACACGACATACGAGCCGGAGAGCGGCATGAAGTCACAACTCAGCACGGAAAGCCCGGCCTGCACGTACCACTTGCCCTGATTCGAGCCGATGTTGACGCTTCCAAATCCGGCGTCGATCTCGTCGTTGCCCATCGATCCGCCAGCCGTGACGTTGCCTTCGAGCTTTTTTTCCGGCTTGCGGCTGACCATGTTGATCGCCCCGCCAAGCGTGTTCGGGCCGTACAGCACCGAGGTAAAGCCTTTGGAAACGCTGACTTCCGACAGGTTCGCCGTCAGAAAGCGGTTCGGATCGACATAGCCGTCATACGGAACGTAGAGCGGAACGCCGTCGAGGTAGAGCGGAACCTGGCGCATGTCGAAGCCGCGCACGTAGATCATCCCCTCGTTGCGCCCGCCGACGTTGCTGATAGTGACGCCCGGCAGAAGATTGGCGGCTTCGGAGAGATTCTGCTTGTCGAGCCGCTCCATTTCGACGGCGGAAACCGTTTCAGCGGAGTCGGCGCTCTTGCCCGTGACGACGATTCGGCGGCCATCGCCGGCCTGACCGAGGCCAGCAGCAACACCAACAGAACTGCTTTTTTCATTAATCTGGTTGATTTCGTTATAACTTTTACTACATAATGTCGTGCAAAAAAAGAGCCTATTTTGCGCTTTCGCCGACCTTACCGGAAAACGCTTTTGATCCAGCCGGAACGTTCCGCACCCTGACGTAGCGCCCGATGGTGTACACCACCGGCTCCGGCAGGCCGGTCGAGCAACTCGCCGCCTTCAGCTCGCCGAGCGTCGTCCGCGCGAACGCCTCACCGGTTTCATACGGCGAACGATCCACGCGCACGATCGCGGCGCGTTCGGAGGCCAGCGCGAGTACCGGCTCGACCGTTCCGCAGTCGTAAAGGATGACATCGGCCTCGCGGATCGCCGCCGCCCCACGCACCGTCAACAACTCCGGATCGCCCGGCCCCGCGCCAACTATCAGAACTCTGTTTTCTCCATGCTCTACCATCTGCTGAATCACTCTACCGGTTTTGTTATTTCTTGAAAAACATAACGACTGACAAAAAAAAGAAGCGAAGGCCTTTTTCCTGAAAGAATTTGCGACTTCTTCACCATTATTCAAACTAATCCTACCTATTTGTATTATAAATTTATTGAAAGCAGCTGTTTCGTTTCAATAATTAAGGTTTCTTCACTCCGCCTATTGTCGTGAAAGAAAAATTTCAAATATTGAAGCCAGTGCGTTATAGCAAAGTCAACAGATCGATTTGAACCTATGTACCCCTCAGACGCTTCGCGATTATCGGATCCAAAAAAAAGAGTCCGTTTCACCTTCGATGGATGCGCCACGCCACTTTCAATGTTTCAAAACTTCAAACATTATCCCCATCAATCCTTATCAGGAGCAACACCATGAACATCAGCGCGCGTAACATCTTCAAGGGCACTGTTTCTTCGATCGTCAGGGGGGCGGTCAATGCCGAAGTCGCCATCGTGCTCGCCAGCGGAGCTTCGATTGTTTCGATCATCACTATCGGCGCCGTCGAAAGACTCGGGCTGAAAGAGGGCATGGCGGCAAGCGCTATCGTCAAGGCGAGCACGGTCATCCTTGGCACCAATCTGCACGACGCAAAAATGAGCGCCAGGAACATCCTCTGCGGCACCGTCACCCGCGTGATCGACGGGCCGGTCAACTGCGAGGTCGATCTCGAAATCGGCGGCGGCGACGTGCTTTCGGCGGTCATCACCCACGGCAGCGCCGAAAAGCTCGGCTTCACCGAAGGCAGCCACGCCTGCGCCATCTTCAAGGCATCGAGCGTGATCATCGGAGTCGATTGAGCAATCGGACTACGCGCTCCCAAATCTTCTCCTCACTGCCCTATAAGTCCTTTACGACTTGTAGGGCGTATTTTTTATTACCTTGAAAAAAACGCCACCTCAACCAGCTTTCACCACTATGAGCGTTTCAGGAAAAAAGGTGTGCTTCATGACCGGAGCTTCGGGCAAGCTCGGAAGCGAAATCGCGCTCGCTGTCGCCGGACAGGGTTACTCGATCTTTTTTACGTGGCAGCACTCGGAGGAGCGGGCGCAGGAGACACTCGAAAAAATCCGCTGGGTCAGCCCGGAGTCGCAGATGGCGCGGTGCGACGTTTCGAGCGTCGCCGCGATCAAACAGGCCTTCGCAGCCTTCAGCGAGCACTTCGACCGCCTCGACCTGCTCATCACGAGCGCCTCAAACTTTTTCCGCACTCCCCTGCTCGACGTGACCGAACCGGAATGGGACAGCCTCGTCGATACCAATCTCAAAGGTGCATTCTTCACGATGCAGCAGGCATCGCGGATCATGCTTAAACAACCGTTCGTCTCGCGCATCATCACGATGACCGATATTTCAGCAAATCTCGTGTGGCGGAATTACGCGCCCTACACAGTCTCGAAGTCGGGCATCCAGCACCTCACGAGAGTTTTCGCCAAGGAAATGGCTCCGAAAATTCTCGTCAACTCCATCGCGCCGGGCACCATCTCGGCCTACTCCGGGCGCGATGAGGAACCGGAAGCCGACCTCGTCGGCAAAATCCCTCTGGAGCGGCTCGGCGACCCGATGGACATCGTCGCGGCGATCCGCTTTCTGATGGAGACCGAATACATCACCGGTCAGGTGTTCAACGTAGACGGCGGGCGGATGTTGTTCTAAATAATGAACTATGAGCCGGGGATTGAATTTCAAACTCTTTTCCCTCTCCGTCAATTTCAACCGTTACGTCCCGCTGCTCAAGTCGCGCAACCCGGCAACCGGGAACAAGCCAACCGTTGCATCTGTTATTTTTCCTATATTTAAGTAATTGGCTCACTAAAATATTCCATCGATTACTATGGAACACCAGATACCGGTCAACAATATATCCGAGGAGCAGCCCAAAACCGGCCCGGCTGTTCATGATGAAATTCCTGAACCTTTCAGGGAGGTCAGCCAGAAAGTTTCGGCAGCTTTCAACAAATTCAAGGAGAGCGAAACCTGGGAAAAGGTGCTCGACGCGCGCGACAAAGCCAAGGAGTACATCACGGAAAATCCGGTGAACTCGTTCTTTTACGCTCTTGGCGGCGGCATATTGCTCGGTTTTTTTGCTGAAGAGGGAAAAATAGGGAAACCCATTATCGCATGAGCGGGATGAAACAGGAGCCGAGTAAACTCAACCGTAAAGCAGACCTGGATCGACCGAGGAGAGGCATCCCCGGGCTGATCGACAGTACTGTCAATTCGACCATCGAAGACCTGAAGGCCATCATCGATGCAAAGCTCGAACTGTTCAAGATCGAGCTGACCGACAAGGTAGCACTGGTCAGCGCACTGGTGATGCTGCTCGTCGTGCTCCTGATCGGCGTCGCCTACCTGATCACCACCATTGCCCTGCTTTTTGGCGAGCTGTTCGGCCACACCTGGCTCGGCTATCTCCTGGTGAGCCTGCTGTTCCTTGTCACTTTCGCGTTTTTCACCAAAGTCAAGCCGAATGCGCTGAAGAACTTCATCCATAAAATCCTTCTCTCCGCCCATGACGACCGCCAATGACCCGATCAAAAATATCCAGTCGAGAATCGACGAGCTGGAGCAGACTATCAGCGACCGCGGGGAAAAAATCAGAGAGCGAACCCGGCAACTGAAAGAGGATTTGCAGGAGGAGTTGTCGCCGGTGGAGATGCTCAAGCGGCACCCCGTGGAGGCAGCCGGCGTCTCGTTCGTTACCGGCATCGTTGCGGGCCGCGTCATCCGGTCACTCTTCAGCCGTTCGAAACGCCAGGCCACCGCCGTCGAAACCACACAAACCAGACCGCAGACTTTTCAGGCAAATCCCCCCTCCCCGATCGCCGTCGCGGTTGGAGCCATCGGCGCAGAACTGCTGCATACCATCAAAGACCTTGCCGTCACCTGGCTCAAAAGCCAGGTCGAGAGCAAAAAGCGCAAAGCCTCATGAACTGAGGCTTTGCGGCAATGGGACTGATGGGATTCTTGAGACCTGTGAAACAAAAACCCGCCTCCCCCTCTTCAATTCATAATTCATAATTCTCTTCCCCCTACCAGTTCGAGATCATCTGGTTAAAGAGGTCGTCAACGGCCATGCTGTAGGCGCTCTTTATAGCGGCTTGCTGCGCGATGTAATTTCCGACCTTATAATCAGCGAAGCCAACGAAGGTTTGCGAGAAGAGCTTGCTGTTTTTGACCTGGTCGTCGAAGTCGGCTTGCAGCACAATCGTGATCCGGTTGGTCACGGCCCGCTCCGTGGCGCTGCCGAGTTGGCTCGGCTCGTCACTGTAGGAGACGATCGAGCCTTTCAGCACCGCGTTGGCGCGTGAAGGATCGGGCTCGATCGAGAGCGTACTTTGCGATTCGATCTTGTTGATGAGGCTTCGGGTGATGCCCTCCCTGAACTCCGCGATACCGGCATACGTGGTGTCATCGAACAGCGGCACGGCAACCGTGTGCAAATGCGGAGGAAGCATTCCGCCCGAAAAGCTGTAGCATCCCTGCAAAATGAGCGTCACAAGCGCAAACAGCGCGAAAAGGAATCTGGTCGTCTTGCGCATGGCGGTCGTAGTTAATAGGTTTGCCGGTCGATTCTGTTCGTCAGTTTACGAAACGGATAGCTCAGAAGCATCATCTTCTTGCGTTTTCCGTCGAGCGCGGAGAGATAGATCCCCGTCTTGCCGTCGCTCCACGGCGAGGCCATCTTCACCGCGTAGCGTGCCGCACGGTCGGGGCTTTGGGCGAAGATGTCGAGAATGATGTTGAAGGTACTCAGCTGCTTTTGCAGTTCCGGGGTCGGATGCTCCGGATGGTTGATCTCCGTGCGCACCAAACCGGGATGGAGCAGCATAACCGAAAGAGCGGTTTTGCGATACTCCTCGGCCATGGCGAAGGTGAATCGCGCAATGGCCGCTTTGGTCGATCCGTAGGCCGAAATGAACGGAGTGTTCGAGCCTTTGTCGGTGCCCGATCCGGCCATGTTGATGATTTTGCCGCGTCTGCCGGTCGAGAGAAAATAACGGACGGCGGCGCGGCTGCCGTTGTAGGTTCCCTTGAGATTGGTGTCGATCACCCGCGCCCAGGCGTCGGGATCGCTGTCGCTGACGCTGGCAAAGGGATCGGAGATGCCTGCGTTGTTAATGAAGCTGTCGATAGCTCCGAACCGCCGGACGGCGGCCTCGACGAGCGCTTCGACGCTGGCGTACGACGAAACGTCGCAGACGTGGCCATAAACCGAACCATCGGGATAGTCGCGGAGGGCGGCTTCGACATTCTCACGGCGGCTTGAGGTGATGACCACCTTTGCGCCCTCGCGGACGAACTCGCGAGCGATTGCCCTGCCGATGCCTTTGGTCGAGCCGGTGATGACGGCGACCTTGTTCTCAAGCTGCTTCATGACGACACGTTTCAGCTCCCGGCAGCGCCCCGATTCAGTCCTGCTTTTTCAGCGCGCTCTGATCAAGCATGGCCTGAAGTTCGGGATGGGTCTCGGCCCGGGTTTCGATTGAAATACCCTGCTCGATAGCCTCCCACGCCTGCCTGATGCTCTTCGCGCCAGCTTTAGGCCCCATCGGATGACCGAAAACGCCACGCCCGGGCACAAAGCCGAAATCGACGCTGCCAACCTTTTCATAGACGGTCTGAAGCGTCAGCGCCGAATCGCTGCCGCCGGGCACCGGAAGGCACGGCTTGATGCGCCCCATCGGCTTGGTGCACTCGATCACGTTTTCGAGCACCTCCTCTTCGGGGGTCATCATGCGCCCGCCGAAACCAGGCATAATCACCACGTCGAGTCCGGCGAGGCGCTGCAACTTCGTCATCACCTTGGAGTGAATGCCGTATTTTTCCATCCTGCTGAACGAGGCGATAAACGGAAAATGGCCGATGAGCGGCACCTGCGTGTAGTTGCTGAGCATCCGGACGGCGCTCAGTCCCACCGGAAGCGCATTGATGAGCAGGGCGTTGGCGCCGTTGCGCACGGCAACATCGTGCTTCTCCATCAGGCTGTCCACCTCGTCGGTGATGTTGGCCAGGTAAATCTTGGGTTCGCCGGTCTCGGCCTCCGCCTTGCGCCGCGCCTTGCCGAGATGAGCCGCACGCTCTTCGATGCTCGACCAGGTTACATCGGCCAGCATTTCGTCATCCTTGGCAATATCGAGCCCGCCCAGCCAGCTCTGGTAGGCGATCTCCGCAAACTCCTCAGGACTGAGACCGATATTTGGCTTGACGACGCCGAAGAAGATCGGCCGTCCGTGAGCGTTGAGAATGTCGCGCAGCCCTTCGATGCCGAACTTCGGCCCCTCGAAATCGGCGAGATAGGTGTCGGGAAAGTGAATGTCCATCAGCTTCACCACCGGTACGCCCGGCGTGAAGTAGGTGCCCTCACCGCAAACAGCGGTCAGAAGATTGGGAATCTTTGGCCCGAAATTGCAGTGCGGATGGGCAATCGTCACGCGACAGGCATGAATCTTGCCGGTCTCGGAGTGCTTTACCGGATAGCTGAGCTGCTCCAGCTCCTCGATCACATCGTAATCGATCACCTTGGCGGCGTGCACCGGCCTGAAGTCTTCGTCAACGCCTACCCTCTTCCACTGAGCGGTTGACTGTTCACTGCAGAAATGGGCGAGAGCGGTCTCGATATCACCAACGCATTCGAGGTAATAGTCGAGAACAAGGTATTGCTCCATGTCGAGCGATTCCCTGGAAGCAAAAAAACCTTTGACGTCTTCAGCATTCATAATTTGATTCAATAAGCCGCTGCACGGTTATAAAAAGCGGGAGGCAGATACTACCACCTCCCTGTTGACAATCAAGGCGGAACAGTACCGCCGGACAAATTACTTCGCGGCCACGAGCGTATTGAAATACTCGTAGGCTTCGTTCGGAGTGAATCCCTCGTGAACGATCTTGTTGACCGCGAGCATCATCTCCTCGGGATTGTCGCTCTGGAAGATGTTGCGGCCCATATCGACGCCAGCCGCACCCTCCTGGATGGCTTTGTACGACATGGTCAGCGCATCGAGTTCGGGAAGCTTCTTGCCGCCAGCCATCACAATCGGCACCGGGCAGGAGGCGATGACGGTCTCGAAATCTTCCGGCACGTAGTAGGTCTTGACGATCTGTGCACCAAGTTCCGCGCAGATGCGGGTGGCGAGGCGGAAGTACTTTGCGTCACGCACCATGTCCTTACCGACGGCGGTCACAGCCATCGTCGGAATGCCATAGCGCAGGCCCATATCGACCAGCTTGGTCATGTTATGAATCGATCGGGTCTCGTACTCGCCGCCGATGAAGACCTGGAGCGTGATGCAGGCGACGTTCATGCGGATGGCGTCCTCGATGTCAACCGCCAGCTCTTCGTCCGACAGCTCCTTGAGAATGCTCGGGCCGCCGCTGCACCGCATGACAACCGCCTTGGTGAGGCTCGGCGGAACGGTGGTGCGCAGGATGCCGCGGGTCAGCATGATGGCGTCGGCGTGCTTCATGAGCGGCACGATGTTCACGTCGGGACGCTCCAGACCGGTGGTCGGCCCCTGGAAGTAACCGTGGTCGATGGCGAACATCACCGTCTTGCCGGTATCGGGACGGAAAATCCTCGACAGGCGGTTCTTCATGCCCCAGTCGAGCGAGTGAGCGCCTTTCAGAAAAAAGCCGTGCGTATTGACCGGAATGTCGGTGTAATACTCTTTCGCCTGTTTGTCCTTATCGTACTCCGCCATCGTGTGATCTCCTGGTTCGGTTATGGTTTTAAATGAAAAGCTACGCTATTGATTACCGCAGCGCGGCGGCGATGTTGCCACCGTCAACCGTGGTAATCGAGCCAGTCGTCTTGGTTTCGAGCGCCAGATGGACGAACGCATCCGCCACATCCTCCGCCGAAACTTCGAGGCCGAGCAGATTGCCCGCCATGTAATCTTTTTCGGACAAACCGCGTGCCGCCGAGCGGGCCTTGATCATCTCCGGCGTGAGCAGGCCGCTGCGGATGCGGTCGGCATTGACACCGTTGGCGCGGATGCCGTCGCGCCCGTGATCGAGCGCGTACTGGCGGAGCAAAAAGAGCGTCGCGGCTTTCGGCAGGCCGTAGGGGCCGAAGTCCGGGCCGGGATTGACGGCCTGTTTCGAGACGTTGTAGAGCAGCACGCCACCGGTGCCTTGACGGCGCATAACGCGGACGGCGTTCTGCGAAATGGTCTGGTGCGAGAAGAAGTTCAGCTCGAAGCTCCTGCGGAGCAGATCGTCGGAGACATCACCAATTCTGCCCTGCCATGCGACACCGACGTTCGAGACGACGATATCAAGGCCACCGAAGGTGCGGCTGAGCAGATCGAACGCCTCGCGAACCGCGGCAGCATTCGTGACGTCACACGGAATCGTGAGCGTGCCGGGGCCGAGTTCATCCGCTGCCTTTTCGAGCGCCGCCGAATCGAGATCCATGATGACGATCTCCGCGCCTTTCGCCTTGAACGCCTTCGCCGTAGCCAGGCCGATGGCTCCAGCGCCACCGGTGACAAGCGCCACCTTTCCGGCGAATTCACCTCCGTTATGGCTCTTGCGTACCTTGGCCTGCTCCATGTCCCAGTACTCTATCTCAAATGCGTCCTTCTCGGAGATCGACTCAAAACAGCCGATCGATTCAGCGTCGAGCATCGCCACCGCCGAGTGCTCGGCGATATCGGCCGTGAGCTTCGCGTCGGCGACCGAACGTCCAAGGCCAAAGAGGCCAAGGCCTGGCACGAGCACGACGCGCGGCATCGGATCGATC
This sequence comes from Chlorobaculum sp. MV4-Y, assembly GCF_025244685.1. NCBI lineage: Bacteria > Pseudomonadati > Chlorobiota > Chlorobiia > Chlorobiales > Chlorobiaceae > Chlorobaculum > Chlorobaculum sp. MV4-Y. The sequence goes on from NZ_CP104202.1 coordinate 1,650,364, forward strand.
ATCGAAACACTCATCCCTGTGGCTGCCTGCTGACACTCGAAATAAGCGCGATACTCCTCCGTGAAGCGCTCAACGCGCGCCCTGAGTTCCTTGCCGAACCCTTCGAGATCGGCGGCATCCGGCGCTGGAGCCACGAGCGGGTGATTCTTGGTGCGAATGATGAAGTCCGGCGTCATCGCCCCTTTTTTGCTGAACGCTTCGAGGTCGGCGATTTTGAGATAGTCGAGCAGCGCGGGCGAGGTTCTGAATTCAAGCACAAAGCTCTGGTAATCCTTCTCGCCGGGGGTCTTCTCGAACGAACACGCGCCACGCACGATGGGGGCAACCTCTTCGACGCTGGCGATCTGCGCGGGCATTTCGAAGACAGCGAACGACTTGCGTTCGGCGGAAGCGATGCGCTCCTCGATTCGGTTGACGCCGTCGATCATGCGGTCATACGCCTCTTTGGCCGAATCACCAAAGGTCACCAGACCATGTTTGTGCAGCACAAGCCCCTCGATAGAGGGATTCGCCTCGTAAGCGTCGTGAGCGAGATTGGCCAGGCCGAGACCCGGCTGGATGTAGGGAACCTGTCCGTAATCATCGCCAAGCGCCTCGCGGCAAAGACGCTCACCCTCGGTCTGGTTGCTCAGTGTGAGCAGCGCCAGCGAGTGGGTGTGCATGATGTAACGGTGAGGCAGGAAGGCGTGAAGCAGGGTTTCGATCGAAGGACTGAGCGAACGGCTGACCATGCGGTCGGTCAGGGTGAAGAGGTTCAAAAAAAGGAAATTCTTGAACTCCCTGGTCGAGAAACGGCGGATATCCTCTTCGCTGTGCCGCTGCCCAGACTCGTACATCTTCTGGAGCTTGCGGAGCGGATCGATGCGCACCGGCGTGAAATCCCCGGCATCAACCGACGCCAGATTGACGCCGCTGGCCTTGATGAAGATGACGTTGACATGGTTGCCGATGAAATCGGTCAGTTCGCACTTCACGGAGGTGTTGCCGCCGCCGTGCATGACCAGCCGATCATCCTTGCCGAGCAGCCTCGACGCATAGACCAGCTCCACCAGTTCCGCGGGAGTATCGGCGGCGTCGATACGGCCTGCCGCCGTCATGTTCAGATCGGACTCGTTCCAGAGATTCTTCATAAGGATTGAACTATTCCTGTAATCACGGTTAAAGTTGCGATGCGCTGCTCAGGAGTGCTGACCCTGTATTTTTTTCGCATGACGCTTCTGGATCAGAAAACCTGACAAATAGATCAGGATAAAGCCCGGAATGACCAGACCGAGAAAAAGAGTATGATCTTCCGCTGTTTTGAGCTGTCCAGATGACCAGATCATCCAGACAAGCACGAACCAGACCGGCCCGACAGCGAGAAACATCGCATTCCAGAGCGTCTTGAAACTGTAATTCATAATCGGCGCAAGCTATGCTGACAAGCGGCAAAACAGGACGGAGATCAGATCGCCCCCTGCCCCTTCAGCTTTCGTTCGTTGTTTTTTTCGAGAATGATCCTCACCAGATACTGCAAGGCGTTGAGCACATAGGTCAGGTATGCGATGTACGCCTCGATGACCAGCACATGCTCCGGATACCCCATCCACGCCATCACGAAATAGAGCAGGTGGAAAAAGGCCGCTACGGTGCTGCCCACATCCTCCCAGAGAAACTCTTTGGAATAAATCCAGTGGTCGAAAATCTCCTTTTCGAAAAACATGCCCGTGATAAAGAGAATGGCGAAAAAGAGGGTCTTGAACAGAATGGCTACGCTGATCCAGTAAAAATCAATGCTGGCCAGATTGAAATAGTAAAGGGTATTGAGCGTTATGCCACCAAGAAAGATGAAAAACTGAAGCGGAGCGAGAATGATCTGGATGTCGGTCCAGACCGATGCATTGCGTTTGGCGAGCTGTTCAGGTGTATAGCGAGGCATGAACTCTTTCTTGTGCTTGCAACTGAAAATTGGATGATGGTCACAGCCTGCCCGGCTGTATGAAGCAGGGAATATAGTAAAATCCGCATACCCTGAAAAACCTCTGAAAAGCGAAAATGCGCTATAACAGCCATCTTTATACGGCATTGACGAAATTGTCATAACCGGAATATTTTGCTAAATCCGGCAGGTTTTGTAGGTTTAACCAGACAGGTTGAACGCCCGCTTACATACTCACTCTCAATCGGGCACCCTGCAATACAGAGTCATGGTTTTTCGATCAATCCGGTTTTTTTCACCTGATGCAATTTCCTGACCCAGCAGCTACCCGCCCCCTGAAAATCCTGCTCGTATCCCCGCAGGGCAAAATGGATGACGACAGCAACCAGAAGCCCCTTTTCCACATGGCGCTCGGTGTGCTCACCAGCCTGACGCCACCCCAGCACCAGATCGAACTCGTGGACGAACACTTCCACGACAAGGTCAACTACGATGGCGACTATGACATGGTCGGCATCACCTCCCGAACCATCGAAGCGACCCGCGCCTACGAGATCGCCGACGAGTTCCGCAAGCGCGGCAAGACCGTGGTGCTCGGCGGCTTGCATATTTCGTTCAACCCCGAAGAGGCCGCGGCTCACGCGGACTGTATCGTGGTTGGCGAAGCCGACAATCTCTGGACGACCCTGCTCGACGATGTAGCCAACAAGCGGCTCAAGCCCCGCTATGACTCCAAGGATTTCCCGCCGGTCAAGACAATCACGCCACTCGATTACGCCAGAATCGCCAAAGCATCGAAACGCACCAAGGTTGACGGCACCAAGTCAATTCCGATTTACGTCACCCGTGGCTGCCCGTTCAACTGCTCTTTCTGCGTCACACCGAACTTCACCGGTAAGCAGTACCGTGTGCAGAATCCCGAATCGCTGAAGCATCAGATCGAGGAGGCAAAAAAATACTTCTTCAAGGCAAACGGCAAGAACTCGAAGCCCTGGTTCATGCTGACCGACGAGAATCTTGGCATCAACAAGAACAAGCTCTGGGAGTCGCTTGACCTGCTCAAGGAGTGCGACATCACCTTCAGCGTCTTCCTCAGCATCAACTTCCTCGAAGACCCGACCACGGTTAAAAAGCTCGTGGACGCGGGCTGTAACTTCGTGCTGGCCGGTCTCGAATCGATCAAGCAGAGCACACTCGAAGCCTACAACAAAGGCCACGTCAACTCGGCTGAAAAGTACTCGAAGATCATTGAGGACTGCCGCAAAGCCGGCCTGAACATCCAGGGAAACTTCCTCTTCAACCCGGCTATCGACACCTTCGAGGACATCGACGAGCTGGTAGAGTTCGTCAAGAAGAACCACATCTTCATGCCCATCTTCCAGATCATCACCCCCTATCCGGGTACGCAGATGTACCACGAATACAAAGAGAGCGGGCTGATCACCATCGAGGACTGGGAGAAGTACAACGCCCTGCACCTGGTCATCAAGTCAGACCGCTACGAGCCGCTGCTCTTCCAGTACAAGGTTCTCAAAAGCTACGTCAATGTCTATACATGGAAGGAAATTCTGCTCAGAACCCTCTACAATCCGAGGAAACTGATCAACCTGGTCACCAGCATCGCCTTCAAAACGCACCTGACCGCCCAGTTGAAGGCCTTCGAGCGTGACCACAAGATGAACCCTGCCATGCTTTCGGGCGTGAAACCGGTCATGAATGGATGAGGGAAAAAAGGGTTCAGCGCTCGACCATGCCTTCCGGCTCCTGGCTGGAAGGGCCCACGGCAGGGCTGAAATCGAAGCCAAACTGAAAAAGAAAGGATTCGATACCGAATCGATTGCCAAAGCGATTGCAAGACTCGACGAGCTTGGCCTGACCGACGACCGTGCCTTCGCGCAAAACTGCATGGCAAGCATGGCCCGCTGCAAGCCTGAAGGCCGCCTCAAGACCCGCGCCCGCCTCCGGCAGAAAGGACTCCCCGACAACATCATCGACGAAGCGGTTACCGGCTTCGACCAGACTGAACTGTGCCGCGCCGCCGCCGAGAAAAAGGCACGAACCCTCTGCTGCCCTCCAGACCAGAAAAAGAAAAAGCTCATTACCTTCCTCAAAAACCGTGGCTTCGACTGGGAAACCATTCGTGAAACCGTGGAGCTGGTGATGAGTGAGGAACCGGACGAATCAGACCAGGCTGTCTGATCTCCCCTAAAAGCAAAAGGGCGAACCGTCCCGCTCGCCCTTTTGCAATTCATAATTCATCATCCATCATTCATCGCCCACGTGCACCAGCGTGCCGATCAGTTCCCCCTTGAGCAGGCGGGTGAAGTTGCCTTTGGTGTTCATGTTCATCACCACGATGGGCAGAGTGTTTTCGCGGCAGAGCGTGATGGCGGTCATATCCATTACTCTGAGGTTTTTTCGGATCACGTCAACGTAGGAGATATTGGGAAAGAACTCTGCGTCGGGATTCTTTTCGGGATCCGAATCATACACCCCCTCAACCCTGGTGCCCTTGACGATGACGTCGGCCTCGATCTCGATGGCGCGAAGCGATGCGGCAGTATCGGTGGTGAAGTAGGGGTTGCCGGTACCTGCGCCGAAGATCACGACACGCCCTTTTTCGAGGTGACGCACCGCACGGCGGCGGATAAAGGGCTCGGCAATCTGCTCCATCTTGATGGCGGTCACAAGGCGGGTGTAAATGCCTTTGCGTTCGAGCGCATCCTGAAGTGCCAGCGAGTTGATAACCGTAGCGAGCATTCCCATGTAATCGGCCTGCACGCGGTCCATCGACGCCGCGGCCGTGGAAAGCCCCCGGAAAATATTGCCACCGCCAATCACCAGCGCAATCTCGGCACCAAGATCAGTGGCCTCCCTGATTTCGTCGGCAAAGCTTTCCAGAACACCGGCATCGATGCCATATCCGCTCTCTCCGGCAAGTGATTCGCCACTGATCTTGAGCAGGATTCTCCGGTATTTTAGCATGGCTGGTTCTCCTTGTTTCTATTTGACTTGTGCGACGGAAATGATGAATATCTCTTTTCAAATAAGCCAAAAAAAAGCCTCGCATCAACGAGGCTTTTTTTTGTTTCAGGCTCCTAACTGATACCTGACAAATGCTTTGACCTTGACTTGCGCCTGGTTCTTCTTCATGAAGTCGTCGAGCACACCCGAGACACGGGCATTCTGATCCTTGATGAAGGTCTGCTCGGTCAGCACCACCTCCTGATAGTATTTGTTGAGGCGGCCCATGACGATCTTGTCAACGAACTCCTCTTTTTTGCCCTCGGCAAGCGCCTGCTGACGATAAATCTCTTTCTCTTTCTCGATCAGCTCGGAGGGCACAGCATCACGGCCAACAACGATAGGCGAAGAAGCTGCCACCTGCATGGCAAGGTCTTTGGCGAGCGCCTTGGTCTCTGCCGGCTTGTCAGTATCGACGGCAATCAGTGCACCAAGCTGCGAACCGGGGTGGATGTAGCTTTCAAGCACGCCTGCTTCGGCGGTGAGGCGAGCCATGCGTTTGAGTTCGAGTTTCTCGCCAACCTTGCCGGTCATCGACTTGAGGGCCTCTTCAACGGTTTCGTTCCCGTAAGCCTCGCCAAGTTTGATACCAAGCAAATCTTCTCTCGACTCGCAGTTGTTGGACAAGGCAAGAGTGGCAAGCTCGTTGGCAAAGCCGGTGAACACTTCACCGCGAGCCACGAAATCGGTCTCGCAGTTGAGTTCAAGAATCACACCGGTTTTCTGGTCGTCGCTCATCAGAATGCAGACAGCGCCTTCGGAAGCTTCGCGATCAGCGCGCTTGGCGGCCATCGCAGCACCTTTTTTGCGGAGATATTCGATGGCTTTCTGCATGTCCCCTCCGGTTTCTTCGAGGGCTTTCTTGCACTCCATCATGCCGACGCCGGTGGTATCCCTGAGTTCCTTGACGTCTTTGGCAGAAATCTGGCTCATAATAAACTATGGGTATGTATCGTGATTGGTTGCGGAAAACGAGACTGGAGCGCGGGGTTCCAGCCTCGTTCCGGTAACATTAAAATCAGTCGTTGGCCGTCTCTTCTTCGGCTGCTTCGTCCATTTCAGCAAGCACCTCCTGTTCGACCTGCAGGGTGCGGGCTTCGAGAATGGTGTCGGCAACCGCCTTGACCATCAGATCGATGGAGCGGATAGCGTCGTCGTTTGCCGGAATGACGTAATCGACCTCGTCAGGATCGCAGTTGGTATCGACCATGGCGAAGATCGGAATGCCGAGAGAGCGGGCCTCTTTGATGGCAATGTGCTCTTTCTTGATATCGACCACGAAGAGCGCGGCAGGCAGACGGTTCATATTGGCAATACCACCGAGGATGCGCACCAGCTTGTCCTTTTCGCGGATCAGCATGAGGCGCTCTTTCTTGGTGATCATGTCGAAGGTGCCGTCGGTCTCCATGCGGTCGATGGCGTTCATGCGACGGATGCTCTGGCGGATGGTCGAGAAGTTGGTCAGCATACCGCCGAGCCAGCGCTCGCAAACGTACGGCATACCGGCGCGCTCGGCTTGTTCTGCGATGATGACCTTGGCCTGTTTTTTGGTACCGACCAGCATGATCTCGCGGCCAGTCGAAGCGATGGCCTCGATGGCTTTGAGCGCCTCGTCAGCCATAACGAGGGTCTTCTTGAGGTCGATGATGTGGACGCCGTTCTTCTCCATGAAGATATACGGCTTCATTTTCGGGCTCCAGCGACGGGCGAGGTGACCGAAGTGCACGCCTGCGCGAAGCATCTCTTCGAGCTGGAATTTTGACATGGGAATGTCTCCTTTGTTTAGTTGAATCCTCTACCCTGCCGTCGCCAGAGGGATCCCGAAAAAATCCGGGACACTTCCCCACAGCGTTATCCGACAAGCCGGAATGACAGGGTATGCGAGATGACGGTTGCTACGAAAAAATCAGCGTTTCGAGAACTGGAAGGATTTGCGGGCCTTTTTCTTGCCATATTTCTTCCTCTCGACCATACGGGGATCGCGGGTGAGCAGGCGATCTGCCCTGAGCGAAGCACGGATCGATTCGTCGAACTCGACCAGCGCTCTGGCGATGGCAAGGCTGACCGCGCCGGACTGACCGGTGAGGCCGCCGCCCTTGACATTGATCGTAATATCGAAATCGTTCTGCTTCTCGGCGGCAGCCAGCGGCTTCAGCGCCTGGGTTCTCTTGAACTCATCCTTGAAATACTCTTCGACCGGCAGCTTGTTGACCACGATCTTGCCTTTGCCCGGTGACATGAACACCCGTGCAACCGAAGTCTTGCGGCGGCCTACGGTATCGATAACCTCTTTCATCAGTATGCGTTATGTTTATTGATTGACTTTCATTTCCACCGGCATCTGTGCGGCGTGCGGATGCTCCGGACCTGCATAGACTTTCAGCTTCTTGAAGAGCTGGCGGCCAAGGTTGTTGTGCGGCAGCATACCCCAAACGGCGTGTTCGATCACCTTTTCCGGCTTTTTCTGGAGAAGGTCTTTCACGCTGTCGATCCTGACGCCACCCGGATAGTGGGAGTGCGAGAAGTAGGTTTTGTCGTCGTGTTTCTTACCGCTCAGCGCAACTTTGGCAGCGTTGGTCACGACCACGAAATCGCCGGTGTCGATGTGAGGAGTAAACTGCGGCTTGTGCTTTCCCCTCAGAACATTCGCGATCTGGGCAGCCATTCTACCGAGCACCTGATTCTCCGCATCAATAATGTGCCATGTCCTTTCCACCTCGCCCGGTTTGGCTGAGTATGTTTTAAAACTTAACGTTTTGCTCATGCTTCTCTTTGATTATCTGGTCTATTCCGAAAAATAATGTCTAATAATGTAATTTATTCCGATTAATTCTACAAACTATTACCTTGTTCTCTTTGCAAGAAGTTATTCAAACCGAAAACGTCCGACAGACGTTCTCACGCCGCTTAGAGATGAAACCACTGATCGCCCTGGTAGGCCGACCCAACGTCGGCAAATCGACCCTCTTCAACCGGATTCTCAGGCAGAAAAGCGCTATCGTCGATCCCACGCCGGGTGTGACCCGTGACCGCCACATCAGCCCCGGCGAGTGGCAGGGCAAGCAGTTTCTGCTCATGGACACCGGCGGTTACGCCCCCGAAAACGACACGCTCAGCATGGCGATGCTCGAACAGACCTTGCGCGCCATTGAGGATGCCGATGCGGTGATCTTCATGGTGGACGCCCGCTCCGGGTTGACCTATCTCGACCTCGACATCGCAAAAATTCTTCAGAAAACCTTCAAGGACAAGAAAATCTTTTTCGTGGCCAACAAGGTGGATAATCCACAGGTCGCGCTCGAAGCTCAGTCGCTGGTCAAAAGCGGCTTTACCGAACCCTATTTCATCTCGGCGCGCGACGGCGCCGGCGTGGCCGACATGCTCGAAGACGTTCTCGACTCGCTGCCATGCCCAGAGGGTGAGGAGATCGAAGAGGACGACTCGATCAAGCTCGCCGTGCTCGGACGGCCCAACGTCGGCAAATCGAGCCTGGTCAACGCCCTGCTCGGCACTGAACGGCACATCGTCTCGGACGTGCCCGGCACCACGCGCGACGCCATCGACTCGGTGCTGAAACGCAACGGCGAGGAGTATGTGCTGATCGACACGGCTGGCCTGCGCAAACGAACCAAGATCGATGCCGGCATCGAGTTCTACAGCTCGCTCCGCACGGCTCGCGCCATCGAACGCTGCGACGTAGCGTTGGTGCTGCTCGATGCCCGGCTCGGCCTCGAAAGCCAGGACATGAAGATCATCCACATGGCCATCGAGCGCAAAAAGGGCGTGCTACTCTTGGTCAACAAATGGGATCTGGTCGAGAAAGATTCCAAGACCAGTAAAGCATTCACCGACAACCTGCAAAACCAGCTCGGCAACATCGGGTACATCCCAGTGATCTTCACCTCGGCTCTGACGAAGAAAAACTGCTACCGGGCCATCGACACCGCCGCAGAAATCGCGCTGAACCGGCGGCAAAAGATCAGCACCAGCAACCTGAACCGTTTCCTGCAGGAGACGCTCACCATGCGCCACCCGGCAACCAAATCGGGCAAGGAGCTGAAGATCAAGTACATGACGCAGATCGACTCGGGCCATCCGGTTTTCGCCTTCTTCTGCAACGACCCGGAGCTGCTTGAAAACAACTTCCGCCGCTTCCTCGAAAAACGCCTGCGCGAGAGCTTTGACTTTGCAGGCATTCCGATAACAATGCGCTTCCTGCGGAAATGAACACGGGAACCGCCTGGCGTAAAGCGCAGTTTTTGTAACGGCTTTAAACCAAGACGGCGCTGACTGATCAAACCAATCAGACGGCTCCGGCTGATCTAATAAATCATAAACCAACACTATGTCTTCAATACAGAAATCACAGATCGAGGCCGCGCTTGGTACGGTCATGGAACCCGACCTCGGACGTGACCTCATGACCCTCGGCATGGTCGAGAACATCGTCGTCGACGAGGCAGGCAACGTTTCGTTCACCGTGGTGCTCACCACGCCCGCCTGCCCGATGAAGGAGAAAATCAAGAACTCCTGCATCGACGCCATCAAGCAGGCCGTGCCGCAGGTGGGTTCGATCGACGTCAACATGATTTCGAAGGTCACCTCCTCGTGCAGCCACCACGGTGGTCACGGAAATCACGACGCGCACGGAGGAGGCCACGGCGCTCCGCAGAAGATCGACCTGCCGAACGTCAAGAACATCATCGCCGTGGCATCCGGCAAAGGCGGCGTCGGAAAATCGACCGTCTCGCTCAACCTCGCCGTCAGCCTCGCCGCATCCGGCGCGAAGGTCGGCCTGATCGACGCCGATCTCTACGGCCCAAGCATCCCGACGATGGTCGGCCTCCAGAATGTCAAGCCCGAGGTGCAGAACCAGAAGCTCATACCCATCGAAAAGTTCGGCGTCAAGATGATGTCCATCGGCTTCCTCGTCGATCCGGAGACGGCCCTGATCTGGCGCGGCCCGATGGCTTCGAGCGCCATGCGTCAGCTCATCACCGACGTTGACTGGCAGGAGCTCGACTACCTGATCTTCGACCTGCCTCCCGGCACCGGCGACATCCAGCTCACCCTCGTGCAGAACCTCGCCATCAGCGGCGCGGTCATCGTTACCACCCCACAGGAGGTCGCTCTTGCCGACGTTGCCAAGGCGGTCACGATGTTCCGGAAGGTCGGTGTGCCCATTCTCGGCCTCGTCGAGAACATGAGCTGGTACGAGCTGCCCGACGGCACACGTGACTACATCTTCGGACGCCAGGGCGGTGAAACGTTCGCCAAAACCAACGCGATGGCCTTCCTCGGTTCGATCCCGATCAGCAGCTCGGTGCGCGAAGGCGGCGACAGCGGCATTCCGGCGATCATCGCCAGCCCGGACGCGCCGACCTCGCAGGCGGCAAGCCGCGTCGCCGGCGAGATTGCCCGGCAGGTCTCGATCCTGAACGCAAACTGTTCGATGAACTGAACCCGTCAGAGCAGGATGCAACCCTGAAGAACAGGAGATTTTTCAGGGTTGCGCCTCTGTTGTTATATTGGGCATTAATTTCAGGGAAAAACCCGTAACCCATTATTTTCCCATCAACCCACACCAACAAAAAAGTTTACATACCATGAAGGATTATCTGCCAAAAACCGACCCGTTGTACGACAAAGTCATCAGCGCTCTTGAAACCGTCCGTCCATACCTTCAGGTTGATGGCGGCGACTGCCAGCTTGTTGGCATCACCAAAAATATGGTCGTCGATGTCAAGCTGCTCGGCGCCTGCGGCTCCTGCCCGATGAGCACCCTCACGCTCCGCGCCGGTGTCGAACAGGCCATCAAAAAAGCCAACCCCGAGATCGTCCGCGTCGAATCGGTCTGATCGGCTGAAGAGCACAGCAATGCAAAACGGCTGCCCGAAAGTTACCGAGGCAGCCGTTTTTGTTTCTGACCAATGAGCCTATAGGACGTATAAGTCTTACAGGACAAAAAACCACACCCGGATTTTCAATCCAGATTTCGCAGCAGCAGCTCCAGCGAGTCTTCGCTCTTGACAAGCACCTCTCGTGGCTTGCTGCCGTCGCCGGCACTGACGATACCGTTCTGTTCGAGCTGATCCATCACCCTTCCCGCGCGGCTGAAACCGAGCCGCAGACGGCGCTGCAGAAGGGAGACGCTGGCCTGCTGGTGCATGACAACCAGACGGGCTGCCTCCTCGAACATACTGTCGCGCCTGTCCCTGCCCTGATCAAACCCCGATGAGGAACCGTTGCCGCTGGTCGATGGCGGCTCAGGCAGTGTGCACTCAGCTCTCATTGGCGGCTGCTCGCCGATAAATTCGGTTATCGCATCGACTTCGGAGAGGGAAATATAGGGGCACTGGATCCGTTCCGGTTTGGACATCTTTGCTGACTGGAACAGCATGTCGCCACTGCCAAGCAATTGCTCCGCGCCAGACACGTCAAGAATGGTGCGGGAATCGACCTTGCTGGCCACCTGGAAAGCGATGCGCGAGGGAAAGTTTGCCTTGATGATACCGGTGATGATATCAACCGACGGGCGCTGCGTAGCCACGATCAGGTGAATGCCGACCGCCCTGGCCATCTGCGCGAGCCTCGTGATAGGCTCCTCGACCTCCCGGCCTGCCGTGATCATCAGGTCGGCAAGCTCGTCAACCACGACGACGAGGTAGAACATCGCCTTATCTTTCACCTTCCGGTTATACTCACCGATGTTGCGCACGCCGCACTGCTCGAGCATCTCGTACCGGTGCTCCATTTCACGCACCACCGACCTGAGCGCAGACACCGCTTTTTGGGGATCGGTGACAATGATCTGATCCTCCATGCCGGGAATTTTTGGCAGGAAATGATCTTTCAGAAGCTTGTACGGCTTGAGCTCGACCCGCTTCGGATCGATCAGCACGAACTTGACCTCGTCCGGCTTCTTCGAATAAAGCAGACTCGTGAGCAGCACGTTGATCGCCACCGACTTGCCAGCACCGGTCGCACCTGCGATCAGGAGATGCGGCATGGAGGCCAGGTCATCGACGATCACTTCGTTCGAGATGCTCTTGCCCAGCACAATCGGCAGGGCCATCGAATTGTTCTTGAACTTTTCGACCTGAAGCACCGAGCGCATCACCACCGGTCGCGGCTTGCTGATCGGTATTTCGACACCGATGGCGTTCTTGCCGGGAATGGGTGCAATGATCCTTATACCGCCGGACGAGGAGGCCATCGCCATGGCGAGATCGTTTTCGAGTGACTTGATCCGGCTGATCTTCACCTCCGGTGCAAGTTCGAGCTCAAACAGCGCCACGCGCGGACCTACGGTGGTAGCAATGCGAATGACATCGATTTTGTAAATCCTGAGCTTTTCGAGCAGGCGATTCTTGGTTTCGGCCAAGTGGCGCTCGTCGTAGCTTTCGTCCTCGTCCTTCGGACGCCGCAACAGATCGATCGAGGGAAAGCGATACTTGACATGGTCATGCGTCCTGACCTTGAGCGCCCGCTCGTCCAGGTCAGCCTCCGCCTCCTGAACTCCCGGCTTGATGATCATTTCCGGCCCCTCTTCCGGCCTGGTGAATGCAGGTTCCGGAGTTTGAACCTCATCGACTTCCGCCGGAATGACGACAGGCTCGGACACAGCCACATTGACCAGTGGCAGCGCAGGTTCCACATCCATCACAGACGCCGGAGATTTTGGCGAGCTATCGAATGGAGCCGCATTTTCCTTTGAAGCGTCGCCAGCTCTCCTTGCGCGTTGTTCTCTCTTGTTCCTCTTTCTCTGCTCTTTTTCAAGGACCGCCGCCATCCGCTCCGCCTTTTTCCTGACCTGCATCTCCTCCTTTTCCCGGCGCTTTCTTTGGCGTTCGGCCCTGATCGCCTGTACAGTTGCCAGCAGCTTTCCGAAAAAGCCGCTCACGCCGGCAATCGTATCCATGATCAAATCGCGACCCATATAGAAGGTCAGTCCCGCAGCGATAATGGCGGTCAGCACCCACGCCCCGGGATAGCCGATGACGGTGGAGAGGAACGAAGCCATCATTCGACCGGTCGCTCCGGACATGAGATCGGCCAGAGGCAACATCGAAAGACCAAACATGGCCGACAGATCAAGCGCCATCAAGAGGGTGTACACAAGGAAAAACAGCCCCGGCCCGAGAGGTTTCGTCCGAAACAGATGCCATCCGAGCACAAGGAAACCAAAAAGAGGCAGCACCGATGGATAGCCAAGCAAAACGCGAACAAAAAAGACCGATACCCTCGCGCCAAACAGGCCAAAGGGGTTGTGAATCGTTCCGGCAACCGCCTTGGCCGCGCTGGAGAACAGCTCGTACCAGGGTAACGTCACAATGTACGGTTCGTCCTCGGCATGAAAACCGAACACCGCAGCAATGCCGAAAAGCGCGGCGAGCATCAGGGCGATGCCGCCGGCTTCCGTGACAAGACTATCCGTGCGGAAAGCCTTTATGTTGATCTTGTTTTTCAACAGGGAGATAGGCTTGTGGTCAGATCATGGACGGTCAGCGTGCACGAACGGCAGCCGCCTGACCGCACCGGGTTGCATGGTTCCGCGAATTTCCACGAAGATCGGCGTGCCGGGCTGCGCGTAGTCGAGCAGAAGGCTCGCCGTACCGATCGGCTCCTGAAGGGTCGGAGAGACCGTGCCGCTGCACACCTCGCCAATCTCCTGGTGATCGGAGTTATAAACCTTGAAGTGCTGACGCGGAATGGCGCGGCCTTCGAGACTGAAACCAACCACGCTTTTGCGCGGCGAAATTTCGACCTGCTCGCACGCCTGCTTGCCGATGAAGTTGGGCTTGCTCATCTTCACCACCCATTTGAGCCGTGCTTCGAGCGGATTGACATCCTTCTCGATCTCGTGGCCGTAGAGCGAGTAGCCCATTTCGAGCCGCAGCGTATCGCGTGCGCCGAGGCCGATCGGCTGGATGCCGTCACTCTTTCCTGCCTCCATCAGCGCCTTCCAGAGCGCTTCGGCCTTTTCGTTCGAAAGGCAGATTTCAACGCCTGCCTCGCCGGTATAGCCGGTACGAGCCACGATGATCTGTTCGCCCTCGAACGAAAGCTTCACGAAATGGAACGAACGAAGCGCGTCGATGCCCGCGCCGGGGAAAACCCGCGCGAGAATGTCGAAAGACTTCGGCCCCTGCAGAGCGATGAGCGACAGCGCGCTGGTGTGATTTTCGAGCGTCACCCCTTCAAACTCGCCGACGTGGCTCGTGAGCCAGTCGAAATCCTTTTCGCAGTTGCTCGCGTTGACGATAATGAAAAAGGTGTCGGCGCTGACGCGGTAGATGATCAGGTCATCGACGATGCCGCCATCGGGGTAGAGCATGAGGGTATATTGCGCCTGCCCGTCCACGATTTTTGCGAGATCGTTGGTGGTCATGTACTGGAGAAAATCAAGCGCCCGCTCACCCCTGACGTAGAAATTACCCATGTGCGACACATCGAAAAGCCCCGCCGCTTCGCGCACGGCCTTGTGTTCGGCGATAATTCCGGTGTACTGCACCGGCATCAGAAATCCGCCGAAATCGATCATTTTTGCACCGGCAGCTTCATGCCAGGCTGAGAGCGCAGTCTTTTTCATTGATCTCCTTTATTTGGATAGCTATGTTGGAATGTCTTGTAAAAAAACAATTTGGGGAAAAGATCAAAGCCTTTTTCAACTCTTTGCAAGACCTTGTTTTTCAGCTCCGGAACTACCAGTTGTCCGAAGCGCCGCCGCCGCCAAAATCACCGCCGCCGCCGCTGAACCCGCCGTCGTCGGACGAGCCGCCTCCCCCGCCGAAACCGCCGCCGGGGAAAAAGCCGCCGTCACCCAGCCCGCCGAAGCCGAAAGGTCCGCCGCCACCACCGAAAAAGCGCATGAAACGGGACGCGACAAACAACACAAAAAGGATGATGAAAATCAGAAACGGAGATGGCTCGCCATCATTGTTTTTCTTTTTCGGCGCCTTGTACTCCCCCTTGACCGAGGCGACAATGGCATCGACGCCATCGATGAACCCCTTGTCGTAATCGCCGCTTTTGAAAGCTGGCTTGATGACATCGCGGGTAATCCGGCCCGCCTGGAGGTCGGTCAGACGCCCTTCGAGGCCGTAGCCAACCTCGATTCTCATCGCCCGGTCGTTTTTCGAGACAATGAGCAAAATGCCGTTATCCGTCCCCTTCTGCCCGAGCTTCCAGGCTTCGGCGACGCGGATCGAAAACTCCTCGATCGGCTCGCCCTGAAGTGACGGCACCGTGAGAATCGCGATCTGCGTGCCATCCTCCGCTTCAAGCGCGGCGAGTTTCTGCTCAATCTCCGCGCGTGTGGCGGGAGAGATCATGCCGGCGTAGTCGTTCACCCGCTGCTTGAGCGTGGGCACCGGCGGAAAAGCAGCCATGAGTGGCATGGCTGCCATCAGGAGCGCCAGCGCGAAGAGGGCGGACGGGAACCAGCGTGATCTCTTGCAGATACTCATCGACAGACAGCTCAGAATTTCACCTGCGGCACGGCTCTGGCCGCCTCATCGGCCTTGAAATATGCCTTCGGCTTCAGCTTGAGCACCACACTGTTGGTGATGGAGTTCGGGAATATGCGGATTGAGGAGTTGAAGACTTGCACCGCCTCGTTGTAACGCTGGCGGGCGACACTGATGCGGTTCTCCGTGCCTTCGAGCTGCACCTGCAAATCCCGGAAATTCTGCGTAGCCTTCAGCTCGGGATAGCGCTCGACGGCAACCAGAAGCCGCGACAACGAGGAAGAGAGCTCGCCCTGGGCGGACTGGAACTTCGACATGGCGTCCGGATCGCTGAGCATCTCTGGAGTGAGCTGGATGGAGGTCGCCTTTGCACGGGCCTCGATGACCGCCTGAAGCGTCTCCTTCTCGAAATTTGCCGCGCCCTTCACCGTGGCAACAAGGTTCGGCACAAGATCGGAACGGCGCTGAAGCTGCGATTCCAGATCGCCCCACGCACGATTGACGGCTTCTTCGTTCTGCTGCATCGTATTGTAACCGCATCCGCTGAGCATGACGAGCGCAAGAAGAAAGGGAAAGACCCTTGTAATATGTCGTATCATTGTATCACTCCTTCGGTTTGAAAAGTCTGGTAACAGCGTTCAAAATAGAACATTCCCCTGCCCGATGCAAAACAAAGACAGCAGGGACTTCAGTGGCTGCAATGTTGGAAGAATCGATCCTCTTTCTCCGTCCACCAAGTCTACCGCGTTCACGCCTCAGCAAATCCGCGGCAACTGCTCGCCGAGGGGCATCTCCACGATGCGGCGACTACCGAAGGGGGTGCGCATCACCACCATGCCGGGGTGCTCTTCGGTGACTTTGCCGATAATGGCGGCTTCGCGCCCGTGCTCGTGCAAGCGCATGGCGGCAAGTGCGGCCTGAGCTTCGGCGGCGGGAACGACGACGAGCACCTTGCCTTCGTTGGCGACGGTGAGCGGGTCGATGCCGAGCAGTTCAGCGGCTCCGCGCACCTCTTCGCGCACAGGAATCGCGGCTTCGTCGAGTTCGATGCCGACTGATGACGATGCAGCGAGTTCGTTGAGCGTGGCCGCGACGCCGCCCCGGGTGGGGTCGCGCATGGCGTGGAGGTTTGGCGCGGCGGCGAGCAAGCCGGCAATCATGCCGTTCAGGGCAGCGGAGTCGCTCCTGATGCGGCTCTGGAAGGAGAGGCCTTCGCGGGTGGTGAGAATCGCCATGCCGTGGTCGCCGATGGTTCCGGAGAGCAGCACCGCATCGCCAGGCCGGAGGTTGCGGCACGAGACGTCGCGGCCCGGCGGGATGAAGCCGACGCCGGAGGTGTTGATGAAAATCCGGTCGCACTGCCCTTTCTGCACCACTTTGGTGTCGCCGCACGCGATGACCACCCCCGCCTTCTGCGCGGCATCGGCCATGCTTTTGACGATCCGTTCGAGATCGGCGAGCGGCAATCCCTCTTCGAGCACGAACCCGGCGCCGAGGTAGCGCGGCACGGCACCGCCGACGGCCAGGTCGTTTACCGTGCCGTTGACCGCCAGGTCGCCGATATTCCCGCCGGGGAAAAAGATCGGCGAAACGACGTAGGTGTCGGTCGTGAACGCGATGTGCCCCGGCTCGGCCTCGAACCGCGCCTGATCGTCGAGCTGGTCGAGCACCGGATTGCCGAGATGCGGCATGAACACCCGCGCCGTCAGCTCCTGCGACAAACGCCCCCCCGCGCCATGAGCCATCTGGACGGTTTCATGCTGAAGAATCGGCGAAGGGCAGCTCAGTTGCATGGTCATTGGAGGATTGGGCCGGTTATTGTTTCAGGTCTTTCAGCAAACGATCAAATGCCGTTTTATGGGTAGCCTGATCGCTTCTCCAAAGGGAAAAATCGGGAACATGATACTCCCGGATTTCACGAGCAAGGTCTCGTCCACTATCGGAGTCGAAACGTTTCCATTTTTTGATTTGCTCAAAAGGAACAATGCTGATCGGAAACAACACCTGCTTTTGCTGCTGCTGTTCTTTCTGAATCGCGTTGATGATTTCTTGCTCGACCCAATTGCTGTTCATGCTATCTGGCGAGAGGATGAGCAAGAGCTTGTCGTATTTGCGAATAGCCTCCTCGATCTGATGAAGCACCTTTTTCCCACCCTGAATATCATGCGGTGCGAACCAGCACCGGACGCCGGATGCTTGAAGATCATTATGAATCCGTCTGGCAAAATCATCGTCTTTTGTGCTATAGCTGATAAAGCAGGAATAATAATCGAAAGCCTTGACTGTCAGTGAGTGAACGTACTCGATGAAAATATTCGGCACACCACAACCTCTCAGAAAGATTTCCGGTATGTTGCCTTTCGATTTGTAAATCGCGTCGATACCTATGGTTGATGGGCCGCTGTGCCGTAAAGTTTCTACCCCAATAACACTACTGAGATCAACATCGCCGACGAATAATGGTATAGCCTACATGTGCCTCGTATAGCTTAACCCCGCTGAGGCTTGCACCCCTGAGTTTTGCACCCCTGAGGTCTGCATAGCTGAGATTAGGCTTCAAATCCGGATATGCTTCCCTCGCTGCATTCCATTCCTCCACCGATTTCAGAAGCATCTTTTTCGTCAGAATATTCTTTCCCATAAGATCATCCTTTTTCAGCCCTTGCGGTGATAGCGATAATACGCGGCGCAGGCCCCTTCGGAGGAGACCATGGTTGCACCGAGCGGGGTTTGCAGGGTGCATTCCCGTCCGCCCGCGACATGAGATAAAGATTCAGTCCTCTTGTTCATTCAATTTCCGGTATGCATCACATCCCGCCTGCAATTGGTTGTCACAAGCTTTTCCAAACCACTCTTTTGCGGTACGCATGTCTTGACTCACACCTTGACCCTCGGCGTACATCAACCCAAGATTGTATTGCGCTTTGGCGTTGCCTTGTTCTGCGGCCAGACGATACCACTTCAGCGCCTCCTCATAGTCCTGTTGCACACCGTGGCCGAGGTCGTACATCAAGCCCAGGTTGAGTTGTGCGTTGCTGTTCCCCTGTGCTGCGGACAAACGATACCACTTCTGAGCTTCGGCATAGTCCTGCCTGACTCCTTCGCCTTTATCATACATCAATCCAATATTGTATTGCGCCTTAGCATTTCCCTGCGCTGCTGACATGCGATACCATTTCTGCGCTTCCCCATAGTCCTGCCTCACCCCTTCGCCTTTATCGTACATCAGGCCGAGGTCAAATTGTGCATTGCCGTTACCCTGTGCGGCAGACAGATGATACCACTTCAGCGCTTCCCCATAGTCCCGGTTTACACCTCGTCCTTCTTTGTACCTCATTCCGATCAGAAGTTGCGCACCGGCGCTCCCTTGTTCAGCAGCCTTAAGATGCCACCTCAAGGCCTCTGCATCGTCCCGCTTGATTCCTTTGCCTGAATCATACATCACGCCAATCATGAATTGGGCCTCTGCATTGCCCTGTGCGGCAGACAGACGAAACCACTTCAGTGCTTCGGTATAGTTCTGCCTGACTCCCTTGCCTGTGACGTACATCGCGCCAACGGCGAGCTGTGCATGAGCGTCACCCTTTTCCGCCTCTTTTTTCCATGCAGAAATATCCTTCTGCACTGGAGCTTGGCTGTAGGTTGCCGTTGGCACAAAGAGCAGCAACGCTGTCAGAACGCAAAGAATCAGATTTTTCATCCTTGTCGGGAAGAGATGGTTCAACTGCTGACATTGCGGTGATACCGATAATACGCGGCGCAGGCTCCTTCGGAGGAGACCATCGTTGCGCCGAGCGGGGTTTGCGGGGTGCATTCTTTGCCGAAGGCCGGGCAGTCGGAGGGTTTGAGGTGGCCTTGCAGCACCTCGCCGCTCTTGCACAGTGGCGACTCCTGCGGGGCGATGTGGCCCACGTCGAAGCGCTTTTCGGCGTCGAAGCGCGCGTACTGTTCGCGCAGCACGAGGCCGCTTGCCGGAATGACGCCGATGCCGCGCCACGGACGGTCGGCGACCTCGAACACCTCCTGCATCACGCGCTGCGCCTCGGGATTGCCCTCGCGGCTCACCACGCGCCCGTAGGCGTTCACCACGCCACTCCGGCCCGCTTCGAGCAGTTCGACCGTCTTCAGAATCGCGTCAAGCAGATCGACCGGCTCGAACCCGGCGGGCACAATCGGCACGCCGAACTCCGCCGCCACCGGCTCGTACTCCTCGTACCCCATGATAGCGCAGACGTGCCCGGCGGCAAGGAACCCCTGCACGCGGTTGTCGGGCGACGACAGAATCGCGCGCATCGCCGGCGGCACCATCACCTGGCTCACCAGCTCGCTGAAATTCGTAAGCCCCTCCCGCGCCGCCTGATGCACGGCCATCGCGTTGGCCGGAGCCGTGGTCTCAAAGCCGACCGCCAGAAACACCACCTTTTTTGACGGATTGTCGCGCGCGATTTGCAACGCTTCGAGCGGCGAAAAAACGACGCGCACATCCGCCCCCTCGCTCCGCGCCATAAACAGGTCTTTCGAGTTGCCCGGCACGCGCAGCATGTCGCCGAAGCTCGTCAGAATCGTGTCCGGCCTCGCCGCAATCGCCAGCGCCCGCTCGATCGTCTCCAGCGGCGTCACGCACACCGGACACCCCGGCCCGTGCACAAGGTGGACATTCGGCGGCAAAAGCTGGTCGATGCCGTTGCGCAGAATCGAATGCGTCTGACCGCCGCAGATTTCCATGATCGTCCAGTCGTGACGCGCCACCTGCCGGATGCGGTCAAGCAATGCGCGGGCGCGAACCGGGTCGCGATATTCGTCGATGAATTTCATCATTCCGGCTTCTGGATGGCCGACGGCGGAAGCTCGCCATCAACGTCAAACGCGCCGCTCTTGATGAGTTCATCCCAAAGCTTGAGGCTTTCAGCGGCCTCCTCCTCGTCGATGATCTTCAGCGCGAACCCTGCGTGAACAATGGTGTACTGACCAATGGCGATTTCGGGAACATATTCGAGGCACGCTTTCGTGAGAGCACCGCTAATGTCCACCGTGCCCATCTTCAGGCCGTTCTCTTCGCGGATTTCTATGACTTTTCCGGGTATGGCGAGGCACATGGTTTCAATGGATAATGGATAGTTGATAATTGATAATGATTGAGATCATTAGCATTCTAACAGATTTTTTTTCGATGACTTGATGATAGCTGTCAGGAGTTTCAGCAATTCAACAACATCTGACCTAATCGAATCAAAGCCTTGTTTTTCAAGAAGTTGAGACTGATAGAGGAGTTCGATCCAATAGTCTGTTTCATTGGCCTCTTTGAGAGCAATTGCCATTTTGTGAATAAAATCAGCCCTGCTTTCAACATGTTCTGCCTCTCGCACAAGAGCCCCTATTGCAGTACCGGATTTCAGAAGTTGCCTGCTCAACACATACGCCTTTTTCTCCTGCTCCAGAAACTGAGTGAGTTTTACTATACGAATCGCGAATTGAAAAGAAAGCTCTTTAACCCTGTTTACCCCATTCTTGCGTCCCATTTCTTTCATTATCCATTGTCAATTATCCATTATCAACTCCAATATAAGCACCACGCAAAAACTCCCGCCCGATCGCAGCTTGCCCCAAGCTTATGCCGCCATCGTTGGTGGGTACTTGTGCGTGAATCAGCACTTGGTAGCCATCACTTTCGAGTTCGTGAGCAAGCGTTTCAGTCAAAAGCTGGTTCTGGAATACGCCGCCGCTGAGGGCGACGGTTTTCAGGCCGGTTTCGTGACTGGCCATGCGCACAACTTCTGCAAACATGCCGATAAGCGTGCGGTGGAAACGTTGGGCGACCTCCCCGGCTCTCGCACCAGCGCGGACGGCGGCAGCGATGTCGCGGAGCATAGGCGAAATGAGCATCAGCCACCGGTTGTCCTTCCGCTCGAAGCCAAAACTGTAGCCCGCATCAGCGATTCTTCCGCCTGCCGCCTGCATCAGCTCGATGGCAGCCTGGCCTTCGTAGCGGGCTTCGTGGCGCACTCCGCAGATGGAGGCGATGGCGTCGAAGAGGCGTCCGCAGCTTGAGCTTTCCACAGTACCAACTCCTTTTTCGAACAGTTCAAGCACCTGCGCCGACTGCGGCTGGCGGAGGCACTCCAGTCCCTCCGGCGACACGCCGCTGCGGTGGAGCCAGCCGAGGGCGGTTCGCCAGACTTGCCGCACAGCCGCGTCGCCGCCGGGCAGGGGCATCGGTTCCAGCGAGGCGAAACGCGTCGCTCCGGCGGCGTCGCCGATCAGCACTTCGCCGCCCCATACCGTGCCGTCCGTGCCGTAACCAGTGCCGTCGAGCGTGAGGCCGATGGCCGGGCCATCGTAGTGATGCTCGGCGAGACACGAAGCGAGATGCGCGTGGTGGTGCTGCACGCCGAGCGTCGGCCTCTTCTGCTCCAGCGCCCAACGCGTAGTCATGTAGGCGGGATGGAGGTCGTGCACGAGCAGCTCGGCTTCAGTCTGGAAAATGCTTTGCAGATGCGCGGCCACGTCGTCGAAATGACGGTACGCTTCGTAGTTTTTCATGTCGCCGATGTGCTGGCTCATGAACGCCTCGCTGCCCTTCACCAGGCAGAGCGCGTTCTTCAGCTCGCCGCCCGTGCCAAGCACCGGCGGCCCGCTCGCGCGCAATCTGATCGGCGCGGGTGCGTAGCCCCGGCTGCGGCGAATCAGGCGCACCGCTCCAGCCATCGACATCACCACCGAATCGTCGCAGCGCCGGGCGATGGGGCGGTCGTGCATCAGGAACGCATCGGCGATGCCCGCCAGCCGTTCGAGTGCCTCGGCGTTGTCGGCAACGAGCGGCTCCTCGCTGAAGTTGG
This sequence comes from Chlorobaculum sp. MV4-Y, assembly GCF_025244685.1. Classification (NCBI taxonomy): domain Bacteria; kingdom Pseudomonadati; phylum Chlorobiota; class Chlorobiia; order Chlorobiales; family Chlorobiaceae; genus Chlorobaculum; species Chlorobaculum sp. MV4-Y. The sequence goes on from NZ_CP104202.1 coordinate 1,672,611, forward strand.
CGCTGGTCATCACGAGCACCTCCGGGCCTTCGCGCACAAGCAGCCAGTGCAGCGGGGAGTAGGGCAGCATCACGCCGAGCCGGTCGTTGCCAGGCGCAATGGACGGGGCGAGCGAAAGCTCCGGACGCTTGCGCAGCAGCACGATCGGCGCTTGCGGCGAGGCAAGCGCAGCCTCCTCCTCCGGCGCGATTTCGCAGAGCGCACGCGCAGCATCGAGGTCACGCACCATCACGGCAAGTGGCTTCTCCTCGCGCCCCTTGCGGCTTCGGAGACGCTGAACGGCCTCCTCGTTCGAGGCATCGACGGCGAGATGGAAGCCGCCAATTCCCTTGATCGCCAGAATCTTCCCGCTCGCGAGCAGCTCGCCCGCCGCCGTGATCTCGTCGCTGACCTCAATCCGGACGCCATTCGCATCGCACAATTCGAGCTTTGGGCCGCACGCCGGGCAGGCGTTGGGCTGGGCGTGGAAGCGGCGGTCGGCGGAATAGTCGTACTCGCGCTGGCAGTCGGAACAGAGCGCGAAGTGTTTCATCGTGGTAAAGGGGCGGTCGTAGGGAACGGCCTCGACGATGGTGTAGCGCGGCCCGCAGTCGGTGCAGTTGGTGAATGCGTAGCGGTAGCGCCGTCCGGCGGGATTGGCGATGTCGGCAAGACAGGCAGGGCAGGTGGCGATATCGGGCGAAATGAGCGTCTGCATCGCTTCGCCGACGGAGGATTCGGAGATGACGAATCCCGGCTCGGCTTCGACAGGCGGGATAACGCTCCGGTCAATCGAATCGATTCGCGAGAGCGGCGGCGCTTCGCTGCGCAGGGCGGCCTCGAAGCGTTCGAGAGCATCCGGTTCGCCCTCGACTTCGATCACGACGCCGGAGCTTGCATTGCGGATAAATCCGGCCAGACCGAAACGACCGGCAAGCCGCCAGACGAAGGGGCGAAATCCCACCCCCTGCACGATGCCGCGCACCTCGATCCGGCGGCGTTCACGTTGCGGCAAACCGCTCAGAGCGCTGCAAGTTTGGCGCTCAGCCATGCGATCCACTCGTCGAAACCCTCGCCGGTTCGGGCCGACAGCTCGATCCATTCGAGGTGGTGATTGACCTGCATGGCGTACTCGCGGCACTTGGCGGGGTCGAAATCGACGTGCGGCAAAAGGTCGATCTTGTTGAGCAGGCAGATGTCCGCCTCGTGGAACATGGTGGGGTATTTCAGCGGCTTGTCCTCGCCCTCGGTGACGCTGATAACCACCACCTTTGCCGCCTCGCCGAGGTCGAAGAGCGCCGGGCAAACCAGGTTGCCGACGTTCTCGATGCAGAGCAGCGAACGCTCCGGCGGGTCGAGTTCCTTGAGCGCACGCTGCACCATCTGCGCGTCGAGGTGGCAACCGGTACCGGTGTTGACCTGGATGACCGGCACGCCGAGCGCGTCGATCCGGTCGGCGTCGTTGGTGGTCTGCTGGTCGCCCTCGATCACCGTGACGGGGCAGTGCTCCAGCAGCGCCGGAATGGTCTTTTCAAGAATCGAGGTCTTGCCGGAGCCGGGCGAGCTGAGAAAGTTCAGCGCCAGCACCCGGCGTGCCTCGAACCAGCCACGATTGCGCTCGGCGAGCAGGTTGTTCTGCAACAGCACGTCCTGCTCCATCTGCACCTTGCGAGCCTCGCCATGGTGGTGGTGGTGATGATCGTGACCATGCTCGTGATGGTGGTCGTGACCATGTTCGTGCTCGTGATGGTGATGATGGCCGCCCTCATCGCCGACGTGGACATGATAATCTTTGACGCCCGGCTTGCGAAGCACCGCTCCGCCATCACCCGAACAACCGCAAGTATCGCACATAGTTGATTACTCCCTGAATGGTATAATTATAAATATGGTTGAGCAGCCGTTTTTACTCGATCGTGAACGAACGCACCGCCAGTTCCTGGCCCGATTCGACCGTCACCCGGAACTGACCACACGCCGGGCACTTGGCGTAAAAGCTCGTGACCGCGAAGCGCTCGCCGCACGCTTCGCAGCGGCCTCGCCCCTCCGGCTCTTCGATCACCAGTTCGGCTCCCTCGGCGGCAGTGTCGCGGCAGGCTGCCGAAAAGCAGAACTTCAGCGACTCGACCTCTATGCCCGCAAGCTTTCCGACCACCAGTTCGATGCCGGTAATTCTGCCGCCCCCCTCCTCGCGGGCCTTGTCAACCACGGCCTTGATCACCGACATGGCGATGGACATTTCATGCATGGGCTACCATCATTTTCAGATAAAACAAACTCTTGAAATCACCTACCCCGCTCAACCGAAAACAGTTCCACTGCAACGATTGAGGGTAGTGATGAATGATCGCCAAAATTTTCTTAATTTCGCAAAGCATAACCGAGGCATCTCTAAAAAGTGTCATGAGCGTCCCGAGTGCAAGGCGGATGGAGCGCAGAAACCGGAGCGTACTGATAGTACGTGAGGATTTCGAGCACCACCCAACGCAGCAATCGGGACGCGCAATAAGTTTTTAGAGGTGCCTACCAACACTTAACCATTTCAGCACTCTTGAACCACCTCACGGGATTATACGGACTGCACGCTGACACGCTTCATGATCTTCTCGACCTTGCCGCAGGTTACAGGGAAGGCCTCAACAGAGAGCCGGAAATCTTCGCCCCTGTGCTCGCAAACCGTCGCGTCGCCCTCGTTTTCTTTGAAAATTCTACCCGCACCCGCTTTTCGTTCGAGCTTGCCGCGCGGCACCTCGGCGCGGGGACGCTGAGCTTCACGGCAGCGTCGAGCAGCGTCAGCAAGGGCGAAACGCTCTCGGACACTATCCGGAACCTCGAAGCGATGAAGGTGGACGCTTTCGTACTGCGCCATCCGTCGTCAGGAGCAGCGGATTTTGTAGCCTCGATCACCGACCGGCCAGTCATCAACGCCGGTGACGGCACGCACGAGCATCCGACGCAGGCGCTGCTCGACATCCTCACCCTTCGTGAATATTTCGGCAAGATCAAGGGGCTGAAGATCATGATCCTCGGTGACATTCTGCACAGCCGCGTTGCCAGATCGAACATCATCGGCCTGAAAACGCTCGGCGCCGAAATCGCCGTTTGTGCTCCCACGACGCTCCTGCCAGGCCGCATCGACCAGCTCGGCGTGCAGGTATTCACCGGCATCGACGAGGCGCTCGCGTGGGCCGACGCGGCCATCGTGCTGCGGCTCCAGCTCGAACGGGCAACCGGCGGCTTCATTCCGTCGCTCGAAGAGTATTCGGCCTCGTACGGCCTGACCGACGAGAAGCTCGACCGCCTGAAACGGCTCCTGCCAGTGCTCCATCCGGGGCCGATCAACCGGGAGATCGAAATATCCAATCTGGTGGCCGATCGCATCCAGCCGCCGGGCTATTCAAGCAGCATGCTGATGGAGCAGGTGACCAACGGCGTGGCCGTCCGCATGGCCGTGCTGCACCGGCTGCTGGCCAGGTGAGGCAGTGGCCCGGCGCAATGACTTGACAGACTCTTTTTTACACACAACAACTTCCGATCAAGGATCACACGTCATGCAAAAAAGCACATCCCTTTTGACAGCTGCGATGTTCGGCGCGCTCTGCGCCACAGCGCCGCTTTCGACGGCCTCGGCTGAATCGGCCATCAAGCCGACCTTCGACACGCTCTTCGAGCCGCTCGTCGCTGACCCGATGGAGCCACGGATCGCCGTCATGCCAATGCTCGGCAAGAAGAAGCTTCAGCTCGACATCGGCACCTCGGCTGACCTGTACCAGAACGACAGCAAGACCTTCGCCGTCGGCATCGATTTCGCCACCTGGTCACTCCTGAACAGAACCAGCAACTTCAAGTTCCCGGTGGACTGCATCGATTACATGTTCGGCATCAACACGACCTTCCGCCAGCAGATCAAGGATAGTGCATTGCCTTTCGATGAAGCGAGTGTGCGGGTGCGCCTGAGCCACATTTCAGCCCATTTCGAAGATGGCCACACCGATGACAACGGCGACTGGCTCCATCCGGAGGAGAGCCCCTTCGGCATTCCCTTTACCTACAGCCGCGAGTTCGTCAACGTAACAGGCGCGCTTTCCGCACCGGGCCGCCGCGTCTATCTGGGCTATCAGTACCTGTACCACACCCTTCCGGACAAGATCAGCCCCAGCTCGTTCCAGGCTGGCGTGGAGATCGGACTTCCGGCCAATGCCTACGTGGCCGCCGACTTCAAGCTGCTTCCCAAATGGGATTGGAACGAGGGCAAAACCGACGGCTACCGCGGCACCTGGAACCTGCAAGCCGGAATGCGCCTCACCTCGATCGGCCTGAAAAACGTGAGGGTCGCCGCCAACTACTTCTCCGGCATGAGCCGCCACGGCATGTACTTCTACAAACCCGAGAGCTTCACGACGCTTGGCATGATTGTCGATTTGTGAAGATCAGGGCAGGCACAGGGGCCTGCCCCTATAAAAAATACCGACACCAATTCTGTTGTAGGGGCAACCCTCGCGGTTGCCCTTCCCCCCCCTCACAGCGTCGAGTCAAAGAACTCCGGGCAGAGGGTGTCGAAACCACGGCGGAGCCCCGAGTCGATAAATTTGTAGAGGAATGGCGGATAGAGGCGGAAACCGGCCAGCCCGTCGAGCGGGAGCCAGCGGGTTTCGAGGATCATCTGCCGGTCGTCGGGAAGTTCCGGGTCACAGCCCGTGACGAGCTGACCGCCGGTCACTTCGCAATGAAAGCCGAGCGAAACCGAGTGGTGCCGCTCCCCCTGCCCCGGCAAACCCGGATGAGGCCAAAGCAGCTCCTTGACAAACACCATGCCGCCAACTTCGCACTCCAGTCCGGTCTCCTCCCGCACTTCGCGTCTCAGCGCCTCCTCAAGCGTTTCACCCCGCTCGACAACCCCGCCCGGCAGAATCCAGTAGCTTTGGGGCAAGGCTGGATCGTCCGGCGCAAAGCTCCGGTGCTCGACAAACAGCGCATGGCCATCCTGAACACACAAGGCGCTGACTCTCAGATTAATCAGCTTTCTCGAAGGATGGTGCATAAACGTATCCGTTGCGGTGTTCGATAGTTGCTCTCAGGCAATAAACGAAATTATTCGTCAGGACTGAACCTCACCGGGCTGTTTCGCTGCTCACAAGTTCCCGATGGCTAAACAGCGTGAACCACCCGGCAACGCTTTAAATGACAAGCTTTTGCAAACTGCGTAACCATATAGCCACAATGCAAAAAAAGGGAAAGGAATCTTTTTTTGGACTAATCAATACTATTTACTTAATTTAGCGCTAACCATAACCACACCTGTTCTTTTCATGTACCCTGTGTTGCCATTCCGGGAAGAGTGGTAACCGGCCGCTTCGGGCGGTCAATTTTTGTTTTGACAACACGCATCACACAACCTAACGGAGAACACACAATGAAAAAAATGCTATCTCTTGCTGCGATGTTCGCAGTACTGGCATCTGCCTCCACCGCTCAGGCTGAACTGAAACTCGGCGGAGACGCCAGTGTCAGAGTCAGAGAGGATTCTTACGCCGGTAATACCAACATTACTGATGACAACCTTAGCTGGCAGTACAGAGTCCGCCTGAATGCATCTGCCGATCTGGGCGATGGCTACTTCTTCAAGACCATGATCACCAATGAAAATGACGATGGAGGCTGGGTAACGTCTAATAACATCCAGAATGAGTTCAGCCTTAGCGTCTCGAATTTCTACTTCGGCCGCATGCTTGAAAACTGCCATTACATGGCTGGCCGTCTGCCGCTGAACTCCTTCAACAACCCGATTTTCGACATCACCCTCTTCCCGACTACTGCTGTTGACAATCCGGTTTATAACATCTTCATGGACCGTGCATATGGCCTGAACTACGGCACCAAGATCGGTAACGGCATGCTGAACGCTACGCTTGTGGTTCTTGACGATGCCAGTACGACTACGTCTCCCTCGACTGACGGCGACGGCATTTTCAACGATGGCTATGCGCTGCATCTCGACTACAAGGTCAATGTTGGTAATGTCACCCTTGAGCCTCAGTTCCTGACGGTTCTGACCAATGGCACCACTGGTTCACAGCCCATCGACTCTTCCGATGCTGTTCTTCATTACTATCCGATCTATGCCAAAATCACCCCGTGGACGGTTGGCGGTTTGGTCGGTGTGCCTGCTGGCGACCTGAAACTTACCTTCGGCGCGTTCTATACCGCTTGCAATGACACCACACCAAACGGTGGACCCTCTGTCGATTACAATGGTTATCTGTTCAGGGTCAAAGGCGAAATCGGCAACTTCATGATTTCGTACGACTACAACAGAGCAACCGACAAGGTTGGCGTAGATACCAAGCACACCAACAACTTCATCTGGGCACAGTACAAGATCCCGGTGTACTCTTCGGCAATGGGCAGCGTCACGCTTCAGCCAACCCTGCGTTACACGACCAACAAAGCTGAATCGAATGGCACCACTTACGTTGATCAGCAGCGTCTCCGCAGCGAGCTTTGGGCAACCGTTACTTTCTAAGGCTGTTCCGCAGCAACGTTTTAAAAAAGCCGCAGTTTCCTGCGGCTTTTTTATTGTCAGAGGAACAGAATGCTGACGGACAGTATAGGCGCGAAATGAACAATTATGAGTTCCGCCCTATATCGCGTATATTGTTAACAATCGGTAAACATGCATTGGCTGTCGGAAGCTCATAACCGGAAAGCTCAATGAATCCGAATAGCCTACACTTCAGTTCGATTTGTGATTGTGATTAAGGCGCATGGCGGGAAACCCCACTTTCCCGCATGAATGCCTGACAGAATAAGTTGTTACGTCCGTTTATACGACTGTTCTCTTTATTATCGGCATCGCCCTACATGGTGCCATGTTCTGTCTTTAGTAGTTCTCTAACAAGCACAAACACACCAATACCATGGAAAAAGCAAAACTCCAGGAGTACTGGAAAATCAACCTCGGCTACCTCGTCGGCCTGCTGGTGACATGGTTCGTCGTTTCGTACGGATTCGGCATTCTCCTTGCTGAACCACTGAACGCGATCCGGCTCGGCGGATTCAAACTGGGCTTCTGGTTCGCCCAGCAAGGCTCCATCTATGTCTTCGTGGTGCTGATTTTCGTCTATGTCGCCCTGATGAACAAGCTCGACAAAAAGTTCGACGTCCACGAGGACTGAGCTGAACGCAGGGTTATCCGAACAGTATTTTCCAAACGTTTAAATCTACCATCATGAGTGTTCAAGTATGGACCTACCTCATCGTTGGCCTGACCTTCGCGATCTACATCGGCATCGCGATCTGGGCGAAGGCAGGTTCAACCAAAGAGTTCTACGTCGGCGGCGCAGGCGTTTCTCCGATCATGAACGGCATGGCGACCGCTGCGGACTGAATGTCGGCGGCATCGTTTATTTCGATGGCCGGTCTTATCTCCTTCATGGGCTATGACGGTTCCGTTTACCTGATGGGCTGGACCGGCGGTTACGTGCTGCTGGCGCTCCTGCTCGCACCTTACCTCCGGAAGTTCGGCAAGTTCACCGTTCCGGACTTCGTGGGCGACCGTTACTACTCCAACACCGCCCGTACGGTGGCTGTCATCAGCGCGCTGTTCGTCTCCTTCACCTATGTCGCAGGCCAGATGCGCGGCGTGGGCGTGGTTTTCTCGCGCTTCCTTGAAGTTGACATCAACACCGGTATTATCCTCGGCATGGCGATCGTTTTCTTCTAAGCCGTGCTCGGCGGCATGAAGGGCATCACCTACACGCAGGTTGCGCAGTACTGGGTGCTCATCTTCGCCTACATGGTTCCGGCTATCTTCCTGTCGATCATGATCGCAGGCAACGCGATCCCGCAGTTTGGCTTTGGCGGCTCTGGTTCGGATGGCGTTTACCTGCTCGACAAGCTCGACAACCTGCACACGGAACTTGGCTTCGCCCCCTATACCACCGGCTCCAAGCCGATGATCGACGTCTTCGCCATCACCTTGGCGCTCATGGTCGGTACGGCTGGTCTGCCACACGTCATCGTGCGCTTCTTCACCGTGCCCAAGGTTCGTGACGCCCGCGTCTCCGCAGGCTGGGCACTCGTCTTCATCGCCCTGCTCTACACCACGGCTCCGGCCATCGCAACCTTCGCCCGCCTGAACCTCATCGACACGGTCAGCAACAAATCCTATGCTGAAATGCCCGGCTGGTTCAAGAAGTGGGAAAAAACCGGTCTGCTCGCATGGATGGACAAAAATGGCGACGGCAAGATCCAGTACCTTGGCAAGAAGGCCAACGGCGGCGATCCGTTCGAAGGCAAAAAGCCTGAATTCACCAAAGAGATCGGCAAGAGCGGTGAACTTTTGATGTCGAACAAACCGACCGACAACGCCAACGAACTCTTCATCGACAAGGATATCATGGTGCTGGCCAACCCGGAGATCGGCCGTCTGCCGAACTGGGTGATCGCCCTCGTGGCGGCTGGCGGTCTTGCCGCCGCGCTCTCGACGGCTGCTGGTCTTCTTCTGGTCATCTCGACCTCGATTTCGCATGACCTGATCAAGAAGCAGATCAACCCGAACATCAGCGAAAGCGCCGAGCTTATGTACGCACGTATCGCTGTCGGTGTCGCCATCCTGGTCGCGGGTTACTTCGGCATCAACCCGCCCGGCTTCGTGGCCGAGGTTGTGGCATTCGCCTTCGGTCTTGCCGCCGCATCCTTCTTCCCGATCATCATTCTCGGCATCTTCTCGAAGAGAATGAACAAAGAGGGCGCCATCAGCGGCATGGTTACCGGTCTCGTCTTCACAGCGGCCTACATCGTCTATTTCAAGTTCATGAACCCGGCGATGAACAAGCCCGAGTTCTGGTTCCTCGGCATTTCGCCCGAAGGTATCGGCACCATCGGCATGGTGCTCAACTTCGTGGTCAGCTTCGTGGTTTCACGGATCACCCCTGCACCTCCGGAAGAGATTCAGGAGCTGGTGGACAGCCTTCGCTACCCGAAAGGCGCTGGCGAAGCTTCTGCTCACTAAGCCCGGAAACGGCACACGGCAACAAAAAGGCGTGGAACAATCCACGCCTTTTTGCGTTCCTCCCCATTTGCAATAAAAAGCGACGTTTTCAAAACGGACGAACGCTGCAAGTTCAGTTAAAGAAAAAACCTCTGAATCGCACTGTTTGTGTTTTTTGTCGCCGGAAACTATCATAGAAGCATCTTCGAAAACCGCAACGCAGATTCTCCGATTTTCTTCATGAGTGACACCGCAGCAGCATTGCCAGACAAAACTGCAAAATCGGTGCTGGCTGAAAAGCTCACCACGTTGCCGACTTCGCCCGGCGTCTATCGCTTCAGCAATGCAGCGGGAACGGTGATCTACGTCGGCAAGGCGCGGAATCTGCGCAACCGGGTACGCTCCTACTTCAACAGCCAGGGGCGCCAGCCGGGCAAGACCGCCGTGATGGTAAGCCACATCGCTGACCTGAACGTCATTATTACCTCATCGGAGGTCGAGGCGCTGATTCTCGAAAACAACCTCATCAAGGAGCTGAAGCCACGCTACAACGTCAACCTCAAGGACGACAAGAGCTACCCCTGGCTGGTCATCACCAACGAGCGTTTTCCGCGAATCTTCCTTACCCGTCAGGTGCGGCGCGACGGTTCGCTCTATTTCGGCCCCTACACCGAAGCCTCGCAGCTCCGGCTCATTCTCGACCTGATCGGCTCAATTTTCCCCGTCAGGAGCTGCAAGTACAAGCTCACCGAACAGGCGGTGGCAGAGAAAAAGCACCGGGTCTGCCTCGACTACCACATCCACAAGTGCAAAGGTCCGTGCGAAGGGTTGCAGTCTGAGGAAGAGTACCAGGCGATGATCCGGGAAATCATCACGCTACTCAAAGGCAAAACTTCGGCTCTCTTGCGCGACCTCAGCACCGAGATGCAGCAAAAAGCAATGGAGCTGAAGTTCGAGGAGGCCGCCGCGCTGAAGGCGCAGATCGAGGGGCTGAAGCGCTACGCCGAGCGGCAGAAGATCGTGAGCACCGAGGCGATCGACCGCGATGTTTTCGCGGTGGCGGTGGGCGAGGATGATGCTTGCGGCGTGGTGTTCCGCATCCGCGAGGGCAAGCTGATCGGCTCGCGCCACACCTACCTCACCAACACCGCCAGCACACCGCTGCCGAATCTGCTCGCCTCGTTCGTGGAACACTACTACCTCGAAACCCCCGATCTGATTCCGCAGGAGATCATGCTTCAGGCAGAGCTCCCCGAAGAGGAGGTCGAGGCGCTCAGGCAACTGCTCTCCTCACGGCAGACCGACCGGCGGCAGGTGCGTTTCACGGTGCCCCGCATCGGCGAAAAGGCGCGGCTCATCGCCATGTGCCTCGACAATGCCGAGCACCACCTGCACGAGTTCATGGTGCAGAAAAAACTGCGCGGCGAAATCGCGCGCAAATCCCCGGCCCTGGAATCGCTCAAGCAGGTACTCCGTCTTGACAAACTGCCCGAGCGGATTGAGTGCTTCGACAACTCGCATTTCCAGGGCACCGATTACGTCAGCTCAATGGTCACCTTCGTATCGGGAAAACCGAAAAATCGGACTACCGCAAGTTCAGGCTCAAAAGCTTCGAAGGCTCGGACGACTACGCCGCCATGCGCGAAGCGGTCAGCCGGCGCTACGGCGGAACGCTCTCGGAAGAGCTGCCGATGCCAGACCTGGTGCTGATCGACGGCGGCAAGGGGCAGGTAAACGTCGCCTGGCAAGTCTTGCAGGAGCTTGGCCTTGAACTGCCTGTTGCAGGGCTGGCAAAACGGCTCGAAGAGATTTACGTGCCCAACGAGCGAGACCCGTACAACCTTCCGAAGACCTCGCCAGCCCTCAAACTTTTGCAACAATTGCGTGACGAAGCACACCGCTTCGCCATCACCTACCACCGCAAGCTCCGAAGCGACCGGACAATCCGAACGGAGCTGACCGGCATCAAAGGAGTCGGCGAAAAAAGCGCCGAAAAACTGCTGAAGCACTTCGGCTCAGTGGAAAGCGTCTCGAAAGCTTCTATTGACGAGCTTTCCTCCATAGCCGGAAGAAAAACCGCCGAAAGCATTTACCGCTATTTCAACGCCGGAGACGCTCCCCAAGCCTGAAAGAATGGCCCTGCCGGACACTTTTTTTGAAAAAATCTGCTATATTGATTTTGTTCTTATGATCGTGAAATTTGCACGAAAGAGAGTGTATGAGTTTGCTTGATTTTTTTGATGATAACCTGAACAATTCAGCAGGTTTCTTCCCGGATAAGCCGGAAGGGACTGCCAACCCCGATTCCATCTACGATCCCGAAGAACTTCTCGACCTCATTATCCAGCTCAACGAGGAAGGACTTCACGAAAAATCGCTCGTTGCAGCCCGGCGGCTCGAAGAACTCGCCCCCTACAACGCGGAAACCTGGTTTCACCTCGGCAACAGCTTGACGCTGAACGGTCTTTTTGAGGAAGCGCTCGAAGCGTTTCAGCGCGCCGTTCTGCTCAGCCCTGCCGACAATGAAATGGCCCTGAATCTCGCTTTGGCCTATTTCAATACCGGACGACTCGATGAAGCGCTCGAAGAGATCGAGGGTGTTGTCAGCGACTCGACCATAGAAAGAGATATCTGTTTCTACCGGGGACTCATTCTGCAACGGCTCGAACGTTTCGAAGAGGCTGAAAAAAATTTTGAACAGACGCTGCAGCTCGATCGGGAGTTCGGAGAAGCCTGGTATGAACTGGCTTACTCGCAGGACATTCTCGGCAAACTTGACAACAGTCTTGTCGCCTACGAGAAAGCCATCGACCTCGACCCGTACAATATCAACGCCTGGTACAACAAGGGACTCGTCCTGAGCAAGCTCAAGCGTTACCCGGAAGCGCTCGAAGCCTACGACATGGCACTCGCTATTTCGGACGATTTCAGCTCGGCCTGGTACAACCGAGCCAATGTGCTTGCCATCACCGGAAGGATCGAGGAGGCTGCCGAAAGCTACACGAAAACGCTTGAAATCGAGCCTGACGACATCAACGCGCTCTATAACCTCGGCATAGCCAAGGAGGAGCTCGAGCAGTACAGCGAAGCGATCGCCTGCTACAAACGCTGCATCGAACTGAATCCGGAGTTCGCCGACGCCTGGTTTGCGCTTGCCTGCTGCTTCGAGGCGCTCGAAAACTACGAGGCCTCGCTTGAGGCCATCGGCCATGCCCTTGTTGAAATGCCGGAGTGCATCGAATTCCTCCTGCTCAAAGCGGAGATCGAATACAATCTTGGCCTGCTCGACCAGTCGCTCATAACCTACGAGAAAATTATCCCCCTGGATCCGGACAGCCCTCAAATCTGGCTGGACTATGCCATGGTGCTGCGAGAAGCCGGAGCGATGGATGAATCGATCCGGGCGCTCGAAGAGTCGATCTCGCTTCAGCCGCTCTCGGCAGAGGCACACTTCGAGATCGCTGCAACCTATTTCGCCATGGGCGACAACCAGAGCACCCTCAAGGCGCTCAGCAAGGCATTCAAGATCGATCCCGACAAAAAGCAGTTGTTCCAGAGCACCTTCCCCGAACTGTATCAGCAGGATGCGGTACGCCGGCTGCTGGAAATTTCCTGAACCACCAGCGAAAAGAACATCGTGTCAAACTCTCAGTCCAAAAGGATTTTCGGGCTTATCGGCAAACACGTCGATTACTCCTGGTCACCCCTGATTCACAATACCGGATTCGAGGCACTCGGGCTTCCCTGCGTTTACACCATCTTCAACATCCCTTCGCCCGAAATGATCGGCGATGCACTCAAGGGAAGCCGCGCTCTCGGCATTGCGGGATTCAGCGTCACCATTCCGTACAAGAAAACCGTCGTGCCTTTTCTTGACGAGCTCTCACCTGAAGCGCTCTCCATAGGAGCAGTCAACACCATCGTCAACGACAATGGCCACCTACTCGGCTACAATACGGACATCGACGGCTTCGCGGCCCCGCTCCTTCCGATGGCGGAGTCGATCCGGAACAGGCCGGTCTGCATCTTCGGCAACGGTGGAGCCGCGCTGGCCGCAGTCGAAGCTTTCAGACTCCGCTTCAGCCCTTCATCGGTGCTACTCGTGGTGCGGGATACACAGAAAGCCGAAGATATGCTCGAAGAGTACGCATACCGCGACATCGTTACCATCCGCGCGGGCCGGGAGATCGACCAGCCCGCGTGCAGCAAACTGATCCGCGATTGCCGCGTACTGGTCAACGCCACGCCGGTCGGCACGGCCGGAAGAAACGATCACATCCACAGCATCCTGCCGACCGGGCACAGGCTCCTGCACGATGGCCAGATCGTTTACGACATGGTCTACAATCCGCCCGAAACGCCACTGCTCGCCGAAGCCCGCGCCGCTGGAGCGACTGTCATTCCGGGCATCGAGATGCTCATCGCCCAGGCCGCCCGAGCCTTCTCCATCTGGACAGGACAGGAACTTCCGATCGAGCTGGTCAGAAAAACCGTACTCGCTGAAATCGAAAAGAGCGAAGCCTGATGCTGCGGTTTGAAAGAGGCCTGAATGGTGTTACATTCTGTTTGGCCTCTTTGACCTCCTGACAACGACACTATTTTATGGCCCTCTTTTATCTGCTCGCGGTAGCTGCCGCCCTGCTCGACCGGGTGACCAAACTTCTCGCCATCCACTACCTGCGCGACGGTGGGCAAAGCGTCGTCATTATCCCTGACTGGCTCAAGCTGACCTATGCCGAAAACCTCGGCATCGCATTCAGCGTCCGGTTCCTCCCGCCGATGGGCCTGCTTTTTCTGACCCTCGCCATTTCAGCGGGTGTTGTCTGGTATGTCCTGAAATCGAACAACCGGAGTCCGCTCTTCCTCACGGCCTTCGGACTTATTCTGGGCGGCGGGATCGGCAACCTGATCGACCGCGTCATACTCGGTCACGTGGTGGATTTCATCTACTTCGACCTCTACCACGGCGCGCTCTTTGGCCTTCAGCTCGACCTCTGGCCGATTTTCAACGTCGCCGACTCCTGCATCACCATTGGCGCATGCATGATCGTGCTGTTTCATGAAAAAATTTTCGGCAAGCCATGAACCTGAGTTCGCCGGTTTACTCGGACATCCATTGCCATCTCTCCTTTCCCGATTTCGACGATGACCGTGACCGGGTGATCGGCGATCTCCGCGCGGCGGGCTTGCAGTATGTCATCGATCCGGGCACCGGCGTCGAGACGAACCGCCGCTCCATCGAGCTGGCAAACGGTCATGACTTCATCTATTCGAATGTCGGCCTGCATCCTCACGAAACAAACGTGCCACTCTCGCCAGAGCTGTTCGACGAACTCGCTGGGCAGGCTCGATCGGCAAAGGTGGTTGGCATCGGCGAGATCGGCCTCGATTACCACTGGCCCGATCACGATCCGGTACATCAGCAGGCGGCGTTCCGCGAGATGCTGCGCATGGCGGTCGACCTCGACCTGCCGGTGGTGATCCACTGCCGCGACGCCTGGCAGGATATGCTCCGCATCCTCTCGGAGGAGCGCTCGTCGGCACTGCGCGGCGCGATGCACTGCTTTTCAGGCGACCTCGACATGGCCCGTCGCTGCATCAGCCTCGGCCTGAAGATTTCGATTCCCGGCACCATCACCTACAAAAAGTCGCCGCTTCCGGAAGTGGTAGCCTCCGTCGGCCTCGGCGACCTCTTCTCCGAAACCGACGCTCCCTACCTCGCACCAGTCCCCAAACGCGGCAAACGCAACGAACCGGCTTTCGTCGTTCACACGGTGCGCAAGATTGCCGATCATCGCCCGGAACCGTTTGAAGAAGTGACCGAAGCGCTCGTGAGCAATACAAGAACCCTGTTCGGCCTGCCGTAACCGGCGGCTGCCGCTGATTTTGAAATTCATGCGAACTTGCTTAGGTTGAGCCTCGGACTGACCGCCATCAGTAATGCGGAACGACTCAGGCGATCTCATTTCAAGAAACGACAGCACGAACCACATGAACACCACCCAACCGCAGAAAATGCTTCCGGAAGCGACCTTCTCCGACCGGATGCTTGAAATCGGTATAAAGTATAAAAAGCAGCTCACCGCCCTTGTCATCGTCATCTGCCTGGCTGCTGGCGGAACGCTCTTCTGGATGCAGAAAACCAAAGTTGACGAAGTTCAGGCGTCACTCGCCCTTGCGAAGATCACTCCGTGGATCGAAACGGGAAACGTCGATAAAGCAATCAATGGCGAAGGCTCGATAAAAGGGCTGAGCAGTATCGTCAAAACATGGGGTAGCACACCAAGCGGAAAAACTGCCAGGCTCTATATGGCTTATATCCTGCTCAACAGTGGCAAGCCGGACGATGCGCTCTCGATGTACAAGGGATTCAGCAGTGACAACAAGGATCTTCAGGCATCGGCGCTGGCCGGAGCCGCCGCCTGCCATGTCCAGAAAAAAGCCTTCGCCGAGGCTGCGCCGGAGTACGAAAAGGCGTCGGAAACCGCTGAAAACGAAGCGCTCAAATCGATGTACCTCACCAAAGCCGCCGAAAGCTACTCCGCTGCGGGACAGGCCGACAAGGCGGCAAAACTTTATGATCAGGTGATCAAAACCTGGCCAGCCACATCGTCAGCGGGAATGGCCCAGCGCGCGCTTTTACGTCTTGCGGGCGCAGGCGTGCAGATACCGCAAATCTGACCGATTGTTTTTCGACACTCAACCACATGACCATGCCAGAAAAATTCATCATCAAGACCAGCATGGGTGATATTTCCATCGCCCTGTATGACGACACTCCCCTGCACCGCGATAACTTCGTCAAGCTCGTCGGCGAAGGCTACTACGACGGCATCCGTTTTCACAGGGTGATCGAAGGCTTCATGATCCAGTCCGGTGATCCGCTTTCGCGCTTCGACGAGAAGCGCATGATGCACGGCACCGGCGGCCCCGACTACCGCGTTCCGGCAGAGATAAAACACTCCAACAAGAAGGGCACGCTTGCCGCCGCAAGGGATAACAACCCGCAGAAAGCCTCGTCGGGCAGCCAGTTTTACATCAATCAGGCCGACAACAATTTCCTCGATGGCGAGTACACCGTCTTCGGCGTCGTGGAGTCGGGTATCGAGGTGGTTGACGCCATCGCCGCCGTCGAAACCGACATGCGCGACAACCCACTGAAGCCAGTCACCATCGAAACCATCACCCCGGCAACCGAAGGCTGAAACTATGGAGAGCATCGCCGAAAATCTTCTCACCGTGAAGGAACAGATCGCGTCAGCCTGCCACAAGGCGGGCCGACGTGAAGATGAGGTCTGCCTCATCGCCGTCTCCAAGACCAAAAGCGCCGCTGCCGTGCGCGAGGCGTGGGATGCCGGTCAGCGTGAGTTCGGCGAAAGCTACGTGCAGGAGTTTCTGGAAAAGGTCGAAGCACCCGAGCTGTCGGGACTGCCCGTTTCATGGCACTTTATCGGCCACCTCCAGTCCAACAAAGTACGCCAGATCGTGGACAAGGTGACGATGGTTCACGGCATCGACAAGGTTTCAACTGCCGAAGAGCTGTCGAAACGCGCCTCGCAGCACGACCTGACAGTCGATTACCTGCTCGAAGTGAACGTGTCGCGCGAAGGCACCAAATACGGCCTCAATCCCGACTCGGTGCTTCAGGCCGCTGAACAGTGCTTCGCCCTGCCGAACGTTCGGCTGCGAGGGCTCATGACCATCGCCTCGCCCAACCCCGACACCGCCCGCCGCGAATTCGCGGAACTGCGCGTAACCCTCGATAAAATCCGCAAAAACGCCCCTGACCCCTCACAGCTCACGGAGCTCTCGATGGGTATGAGCGGTGATTTCGAGGAAGCCATCCTCGAAGGGGCCACCATGATCCGCATCGGCACCGCAATTTTCGGATGGCGGTAAAATAATTGATAATGAATCATGGATAATTGAAAGGGCCTGATTCTATATTTGCTCTTTTTGCATTATTAATTATCCATTATCAACTATCCATTTTCCCTCCGTTTTCTCTTCTCCCCTCGGCTGCTTATATTAAATGTCTTTTTCCTCGCCGTTTCAAACCATTTAAACCACAGGGAATATCATGACTGAACAGAGGCAGAAAATCCGGGAAGCCGTTGAGTTTATCAGAAAAAAAACCACGGCGGAGTATCCGGTGGGCATCGTGCTTGGCACCGGCCTCGGCGGCCTGGTCAAGGAGATCGAGATCGACTTCGCGCTTGACTATGCCGAGATTCCCTATTTCCCGATTTCGACGGTTGAAACCCATCACGGCAAGCTGATCTTCGGCACCCTGGCGGGCAAGAAGGTGGTCGCCATGCAGGGGCGCTTCCACTTCTACGAAGGCTACGCGATGTCGCAAATCGTCTTCCCGATCCGGGTCATGAAGGAGCTGGGCGTCAGAACGCTCGGCATCACCAACGCCTGCGGCGGCATGAACCCCGGCTACAGTAAGGGCGACATCATGCTGATCGACGACCATATCAACCTGCTTGGCACCAACCCGCTCATCGGCCCGAACGATCCTGAAATCGGCCCCCGCTTCCCCGATATGTGCGCTCCCTATTCTCCGAGGATTCTCGAAATTGCCGAAAAGGTCGCGCTCGAACACGGCATCAAGGTGCAGCGCGGCGTCTATGTCGCCGTCACCGGTCCGTGCCTCGAAACCCGCGCCGAGTACCGGATGCTGCGCGCCATCGGCGCTGACGTGGTCGGCATGTCCACCGTGCCGGAGGTGATCGCCGCCGTGCACCAGGGCACCGAGGTGTTCGGTATGTCGATCGTCACCGACGAGTGCTTCCCGGACTGCCTCGTGCCGGTCGGCATCGAAGAGATCATCGAGGTCTCCAGCAAAGCCGAGCCGCACATGACCACTATCTTCAGAAACGTCGTAGCAAACCTTTAACCCTTTTCGAGGAAAGATCAACTCGCTCATGATTGACGCTATCTCCTTTAAAAACGGAACCTTCCGCTATCTCGACCAGCGTTTTCTTCCACTGCAAGAGAACTATGTCGAGACACAGGACTACAAACAGGCCATCGAGGCGATCAAAACCCTCGCCGTACGCGGCGCTCCGCTCATCGGCGCTTCGGCGGGCTACACGGTCATGCTTGGAATCAACGCCTACAAGGGCGACAAGGCGGGCTTCCCGGAATATTTCAATAACCTGATTGCCGAGGTCAACGCTTCGCGCCCGACCGCCGTGAACCTCTTCTTCGCCACCAGGAAGATGCAGAATGTCTATGACGCCAACTTCGAGAACGATTCGCTCGAAGCGCTCTTCGCGAAAATGACCGATATGGCGTATAAAATCCACAACGACGAAATCGACAACTGCGACAAGATCGCCCGCCACGGCGTGGAGCTGCTGAAACAGGATTTCGCCGACGTCCTCAAGACCCGCAAGCTCAACGTGCTCACCCACTGCAACACCGGCACGCTCGCCTGCTGCGGCATCGGCACGGCGCTCGGCGTGATCCGCCTGGCGTATCAGGAGGGGCTGATCGAGCGCGTCATCACCTCCGAAAGCCGTCCGCTCCTGCAGGGTCTGCGCCTCACCGCCTGGGAACTGGAGCATGACGGTATTCCGTTCGCCTCGATCTCCGACTCTTCGTCGGCGATTCTGATGTCGCGCGGCATGATCGACTTCGCCGTCACCGGCGCGGATCGCATCACGGCCAACGGCGACACGGCCAACAAGATCGGCACCTACGCCCACGCCATCAGCGCGAAGTATCACGGCTTGCCGTTCTACATCGCCGCGCCGGTCTCGACCATCGACATCACGATGGCTGAAGGCTCGGAGATTCCGATCGAGGAGCGCGATGCCGACGAGCTGCGCAAAATCTTCGGCACGCAGGTCGCCACGCCGACCACGCCGGTGGTGAATTTCGCCTTCGACGTAACCCCCGGCACGCTCATCCGCGGCATCATCACCGAAAAAGAGGCCGTCGTTGGCAACTACAACGAAGGGCTTGCCCGCGTAGTCAAGGGCTGAACATTCGGCACTGGCAACCATTATTTTCACGAAAGGCTCCCTCGACAGGGAGCCTTTCGCATTCTATCCGACTCCGCCAAAATCACTTCCTACTAACCCGTAAGAACTGATTTCTCTTTCCCGGAACAGGCCCGTTTCGTACATTTATCTTAAACAATTGTGATTGACATTGTCCTTTGCATTTCTGACATTGCTCATCAACCGAAGACACCCTGATCCCCCGTCAGCGCCGTTTCTCTCCCTCTGAATCAACTACATCAGGAGCAGAATTACGGCGTTTCAGCGGTGACCTTCCACACCATCTTTTCATCAACCAGATTCAGGAGGAGGGCATGAACGACACCGGTTATGATTACTCCGTTGTCCGGGGTTTCGCATTTTCCGCGCTTTTCTGGCTTATCGTAGGACTCATCATTGGCCTGTGGATCGCGTTCGAAATGTTCAATCCCGCGCTCAACATCACGCCGTGGCTCAGCTTCGGACGCCTGCGCGTCGTGCACACCAACGGCCTTGGCGTCGGTTTCGGGCTTTCGGGCATTTTTGCGACCGCTTACTACATGCTTCAGCGCCTGACCCGCACGCCATTGCCCTTCCCCGGACTTGCAAAAGCGCACCTGTGGGTCTTCAACGCCGCCATCGCCGCCGCCGCCGTGACCCTCATGGCAGGCATGAACACCACCAAGGAGTACGCCGAACTTGAATGGCCGCTCGACGTCGGAGTGGTCATCATGTGGGTGATGTTTGCCGTCAACGTTTTCGCAATTCTGATCAAGCGGCAGGAGAAGCAGATGTACATCTCGCTCTGGTATCTGGTCTCCATGACCGTGACCATAGCAGTGCTCTACATCGTCAACAACCTCGAAATCCCGCTCAACCTCTACAAATCTTACAGCCTTTACGCAGGTGGCAATGACGCCAACGTCGAGTGGTGGTACGGGCACAATATCGTAGGCTTCATCTTCACGGTGCCGGTGCTGGCAATGTTCTACTACTTCCTGCCGAAAGCCACCGGACTGCCGATCTACAGCCACCGGCTCTCGATCGTCTCCTTCTGGTCGCTGATCTTCGCCTACCTGTGGACCGGCGCACACCACCTGATGCTCACCCCGCTGCCGGAGTGAATCCAGACGGTAGCCATCGCCTTTAGCATCTTTCTGATCGCACCTTCGTGGGGATCGGTGGTCAACGGCTACTACACGCTCCAGGGCAACTGGGACCAGATGCGCACCAACTACCTCGCCAAGTTCTTCATCCTCGGCATCACCTTCTACGGTCTCCAGACCTTGCAGGGGCCACTCCAGGGGCTCCGGACGCTGAACGCCTTTTTCCACTACACCGACTGGGTGGTGGGCCACGTGCACATGGGCACGATGGGGTGGGTGACGATGATTATCTCCGCCTCGTTCTACTACATGATTCCGAAGGTCACGGGCCGCGAACTGTACAGCATCAAGCTGGCCAACGTGCACTTTGAGATACTCCCCAAAAATAGGACGGCTGGTTAAATTGGATCAACAAAAACCCAGCAGTCACTATGAAACAAACACGCCGCAAGTTTACGCCTGAATTCAAAACAAAGGTCGTCCTGGAAGCCCTCAGTGAACGGCTTCCCATGGCAGAACTCGCCCAGAAGCATGAGCTTCATCCGAACCAGATCACTCAATGGAAACGGGAGTTCCTCGACAAGACCTCCGATGTCTTTTCGAAAGGTGAAAAGGCTAGGAAAACCGAGCAGGATTATCAGCAGGAGAGCGAAGAACTCTACAAAACCATCGGCCAATTGAAGGTTGAGGTCGACTGGCTCAAAAAAAAATTGCAGTCGTAAAATCGCTCTCGGAACGACGCTCCATGGTTGAGAAAGAACATAGCGGTATCAGCATGCAACGCCAGTGCGACCTGCTTTCGATCCACCGATCAGGCCTGTATTATCAGCCGATAAAGACCTCGAAGCTGAATCGTGAGCTCATGCGGCTGATTGATGAGCAGTACCTGCTGAGGCCATACTACGGCGTTTACCGTATGTGGCAATGGCTGAGTATGGACAAAGGCTACAAGATCAACCTCAAACGGGTACGGCGGCTCTATCGCCTTATGGGTCTGGAAGCCATCGGCCCCAAGCCGAACACCTCGAAACCGGCGCCGGGCCATAAGGTCTATCCGTATCTGCTCCGGGGACTTGCGATCAAGCACAGCGACCATGTTTGGGCAACTGATATCACCTATGTGCCGATGGCCCATGGATTCATGTACCTGATGGCCATCATCGACCTGAAAAGCCGCTATGTGCTGAACTGGTCGGTGTCGAATACCATGGATGCCAAATGGTGTGCCGAGGTCTTGCTTGAAGCCGTGCGGTTGCACGGGGCACCCAAGATTCTCAACACCGATCAGGGCAGCCAGTTCACCAGCGAGGTCTTTGCCGAAGCCGTCATCACAGAGTCCAAGTCTGCACTCTCCATGGATGGCAAAGGCCGAGCAATTGACAACGTCTTCATCGAACGGTTATGGCGGAGCGTCAAGTATGAGTACATTTACCTGAACCCACCAGCCGATGGTCTCGAACTCTACAAAGGCCTGAAGCATTGGTTCAACGACTACAACACGGTTCGTCGCCACAAAGCGCTTGATGGTCAGGTTCCGGCAAAAGTCTATTCTGCCAATAAACGACTGATTCCGAAAGCCGCATGAACAAACTTATTTTCTCTCGATAGCTGTCCTATAACTGGGGAGTACCTCACTTCTGGCTCATCCTCGTCGGCCAGCTTGCCTGGACGGTCACGATGTGGATCGGCGGCATCCAGCAGGGCGCGATGTGGAAAGCCACCAATCCCGACGGGTCGCTGATGTACAGCTTCCTTGACGGACTGACCTCGCTCTATCCCTACTACCGGATGCGCTTCGCCGCGGGCGTCGTTTACATTATCGCCATCCTCATCTTCGCCTGGAACCTGATCCAGACCGTCAGGCAGGAGCCGTCAGCCGCCACGGAAGCTTAACCACCAAACCTGAAAAAAGGAGTTTGCATCATGGGGATCTATTCAAAACCGGTCGTCTTCGCGATCATTGCGACCCTGGTCATCCTTGTCGGCACGGTGGTTACGGTGTTCGTGCCGATGTTCATGCCCTCGACCCAGCCGGTGAGCGCCTACGTCAAGCCCTACACAGCCATCGAGCAGGAGGGGCGCGATATCTACATGCGCGAAGGGTGCAACAACTGCCACACACAAACCGTCCGCCCACTCAGAACCGAAGTGCTCCGTTACGGTGAGTACTCCAAGGCCGAGGAGTTCGCCTGGGATCGCCCCTTCCTCTGGGGTTCACGCCGCACCGGACCCGACCTGAACCGCGTCGGTGGCAAGTACCCGGACTCATGGCACTACAAGCATATGCACAGCCCGCAATCGATGTTCGCGCTCTCGAACATGCCGCCGTACGGCTGGCTTGCCAACAACAAACTCGACACCTCGGAGTCGTTCAGAAAAACGCAGATTCTCGGCTACGGCTATTCGGAGGCCGATGTCAAACAGCAGATTGCCGACTACAAGGCCAAAGTCACCGCGCCCGGTTACGACTCCAAAGCCACGCGCGACGAGGTGACGCCGGAGGCGCTGCGGGGCGAGCTGACCGAAATGGACGCCATCATCGCCTACTTGCAAAAGCTCGGGCGTGACGTCAAGGCCATGGAGACGCAGCAATGAACTTTTCGCAGATAGCCTATGTCGCCTTCACCATCATCCTTGCGCTCGTGATGGCGGGTATCATCGCCTACTATTTCAATCCGAAGCGCAAAAAAGAGGTCGAGGAACCCAAATACCGGATGCTCGAAGACGACGACAAAAAAGAGCATCACGACTGATTATCAACCGTTCAAGAAACCTGTTACGAGGAGGTTCATATGAGTGATTCCGGAGTTCCGCACGAGGGTCATAACAAGATTCCCAAGGGATGGATGACATTCTTTATCGGAGTGATCATCTTTCTCGTCGTGTATATCGCACGCTTCACGCCCGCCATTTCAGGCTGGTCGTTCTACAAGCAGTACGACGAAGAGATGAAAGCCGGGGCAAAGGCGGCGGTAGCCGCGCCCGCAGAGCCTGGCATGTACATCGGCAAGGCGGACGCCGTCGCCGCGGGCAAGAGTGAATTCGAGACGACCTGCGCCGCCTGCCACATGGCCGACGCCAGCGGCGGCATCGGCCCGAACCTCAAGGTTGCGCTGAAGTATGGATCGACGCCCGCCGATCTCTACGAGTCGATTGCTAATGGGCGCCCCAACGGGATGCCGCCGTTCGGCCAGCAACTTGGTAACGACAAAATCTACAAGATCATCGCCTTTATCGAGAGCCTGAGAAAATAGCGCCGAGACCTCCAGCCCCGGGAACCAATTCCGGGGCTGATCTCTTTATGCTCTCAACTTCACTGTTACTATCATGCAGATTGTCTGGAAACGTTACCGGAGAACCGTCGAGATTTTTCAGGCGCTTCTCCTCACCGGCCTGCCGTTCCTGCAAATCAACGGACAAAGCGCCTTCCGGTTTGACATACGGGAGCTGAACCTCTATTTCTTCGGCTCGGTCATCAGGATCGGCGACTTCTATCTCATCCTCGTGGCCACGCTCTTCTTGTTGCTCTTCATCTCCGCCGTGACCATCATCTTCGGGCGTGTCTGGTGCGGCTGGCTCTGCCCGCAGACCGTGCTGCTCGACCTCACCGAAAGTCTGGCGGCGATTTTCGGAAAGCAACACCGCAAGACCTTGCAGAAAATCGTGCTGCTGCCGGTCTCTGCGCTGGTATCGATCACCATGATCTGGTACTTCGTTCCCCCGGCGGAAGCCATTCGCGGGCTGTTCACCTCGCCGCTGATCGCCGGATTCTTCATTGTGCTCTGGGTGCTGGTGTAGCTCGAACTGGCCCTCCTCGGGCGCAAATTCTGCACCACGATCTGTCCCTACGCCTTCATGCAGAACACCCTGTTCGACAAGGATACACTGGTGATTCGAGTACGACAAATCGCGCGACGCGACCTGCATGAAGTGCAACGACTGCGTGCGCATCTGTCCGGTCGGCATCGACATCAAGGAAGGACTCAGCACGAGTTGCATCGCCTGCGCGGAGTGCATCGACGCCTGCTGGCTGAAAAGCAGCAAGCGCAACCTGCCACCATTCCCGAACTACAAAGGCAAAATCATCCGCCCGAAAACCTTCTGGCTCGCGGGTACCACTGCAGCCTCGGCGCTGGTGGTGGTGCTGCTCTTCGCCATGCGTCCGCCGGTCGAGTTCACCCTCAGCCGGGTGCAGGAACCACTGCCCGCCGGACTGAACCGCTACGCCTTCACGATCAGCAACAACACCAGCGAGCCGCTCGATCTGAAGATCGAAGCACCCGAAGGCACGACGCTGATCGGCGAACACGCGGTGTCGATCAAGCCCTTCGGCGAAACGAGAAGCAAGGTGCTCATCAAAGCGGAAGGTAAACGCGACACGGTAACGCTGACGCTCAAGGGCGACGGAATTTCAATCAGCAGGGAGGCCGGATTCCTTTGAAACCATTCATCATTGCAATCTACGCGCTGTTTCTGTTCGCCATGATAACCGGCCTCGTGGTGGCGTTCCGCAACTCCGAGGGCCTCGTTGAAACCGATTACTACCGGAAGCAGAACAGCTGGTTCCAAGAGAAAACCGAGGAGCGGCGGCTCGGTCTCGAAGTCATGAAACCGGCGTCGATCCAAAGGGGCGAGAACGAGCTGACCTTCGTGCTCACCGAACACGGCAAACCACTGACCCACGCCAGGGTGCAACTGTTTGTCGGCAACGTCTCCACCAGCGAACTGGATATCACCTGCACCATGCACGAAACCACTTCCGGCACTTACCAGGCCCGAGCCACCGTGCCGTCGAAAGGCAAATGGCTGCTCAGGATCGACATCACCAACAACAAACTCAACACCAGCCAATCATGGTTCTACGACGTCAACTGAGTCGAAGTGCGCTGGTGCTTCTTGCTGCGATGACGCTCGGCGTAACAACCGCGCTGGCCGGACACGCCGCCGACAGCAACGCCATCCACAACGGCCCTTGCACCAAACAGGTCGGCAACCGCCAGGTGACGCTCGCCATCACGCCGAGACCGGTCAGGCACATGCGGGAGCTGACCTTCAGGGTGACCGTGGCCCCGGCGCAAGGAGTTCCTTCTCCCCTTGTGCTCGACATCACCATGCCCGGCATGGTGATGGGTAAAAACCAGGTCATCCTCAAACAACAGCCTGATGGCACCTGGAAAGGCAGAGGCATCATTGTCAAGTGCATAAGCGGCAGCACCCTCTGGCAGGCGATGATCCTCTCGCCGGAACTCGGCAATCCCGCCTTCACCTTCAACGTCCGTGACTGAAGCCAAAGGCCAGGAGACGCTCCGCTGTGACCACTGCTTGCAGGCGATGGCCGCTTCGGCGGCGGTGACGGCGGAGATCAGCGGCGAAACTCGCCATTTCTGCTGCCACGGCTGCCTCGGTGCGTACGAGCTGATCCACAGCGAGTCGCTCGACGCCTTTTACCAGCAACGTTGTGACTGGCAGCCGGGCCGCCCAACCTTCGCCGCCGTCGATGCGCGGGATTTCGAGGGCGACGTCCTCACCGACGGCGCAAAGAGCCGGATTGAGCTGTTGCTCTCCGGCATCCGCTGTGCCTCGTGCGTCTGGCTCGTCGAAAAGGTGCTCGGGCGGCTCGACGGCATCGTGTCGGCGCGGGTCAACTACGCCACGCATTGCGTGACCGTCGAGTGGCGAACTGACGCCATCACGCTCGACAAAATCCTCAAAACCCTCTCCGACGTCGGCTACGTGCCGAGGCCCGTCCGGCACGGCGGCGAGGTCGAGGCCTTCTCCGCCGAAAAGCGCGACCTGCTCCTGCGCTTCGGCACGGCGGGCTTCTTCTCGATGCAGCTCATGCTCATCATCGCCGCGCTCTACGCCGGATTTTTCCAGGGCATCGAATCGACCTACCGCCTCGCCTTCCAGCTCATTTCGTGGGCGCTGGCCACGCCGGTGGTCTTTTACTCCGGCTGGCCCTTCATCTTCAACGCCGTGCGCTCGCTGCGCAACCGGGCGCTGAACATGGACGTGCTCGTGGCACTCGGCTCGCTCGCAGCCTACTTTTACAGCGTGGCGATGATCTTCACCGGCGACGAGGTCTTCTTCGACACCTCGGCGATGATCGTCACCTTCATCCTGCTCGGACGATTCCTCGAAGCCGGTTCGCGCCTCAAGGCGGGCAGCGCACTGGCGGCGCTCGCAAACCTGCAACCCCGCGAAGCGCTGCTGGTCGATGCGGCGGGACAAACCTCGCTCGCGCCGCTCGAACAGATCGGCGAGGGGGCGCTGATCGAGGTGCTGCCCGGCGACCGCGTACCGCTCGACGGCGCGGTGGCAAGCGGCGAGGCAGACGTCGATGAGTCGATGCTCACCGGCGAATCGGCTCCTGTCACGAAAAGCGCCGGAAGCAAGGTCTATGCGGGAACCTGCGCCATCACCGGGCGGCTTCGCGTCCGGGTCTCCGGCAACGCCGGGCAGACCCTCCTGGCGAGCATCATCCGCACGGTCGAGGAAGCGCAGGCTCGCAAAGCGCCGATCCAGGGCGTGGCCGACCGGATCGCCGGATGGTTCGTGCCCGCCATCATCCTGCTCGCGGTGGCCACCTTCGGCTGGTGGCATCTGGCCGGAGCGCCGCCGGTGAAGGCACTCATGAATGCCGTCTCGGTGCTCGTCATCGCCTGCCCGTGTGCGTTGGGCCTCGCCACGCCGCTCGCCATCCTCGTCGGCACCACAGCGGTCAGCCGCAAGGGAATCCTCGTCAAGGGGGGCGACATTTTCGAGTTGGTCTCAAAAACAACCACCGTCGTGCTCGACAAAACCGGCACCATCACGCGCGGCAAACCCGCCGTGACCGACACCTTCGACTACGGCGTGTCCGGCAATTTCACGCAGTGCTGCGCCTCGCTCGAAAGCCTGTCGCGTCACCCGGCGGGAAGGGCCATCGCAGAGAGATGGCAGGGCGAAATACTCCCGATCGAAGCGTTCCGCGCCGTACCGGGCATGGGTGTGTCGGGCGTGATAGGGGGAAAAGCTTGGCTTGCCGGATCACGCGCGTTTCTCGAAAAGGAGGGAGTCGCAATTGACGCCGAGCGCCGCGCCGCCGCCGACCGGCTCGAAGCGTCGGGCAAAACGACCGTCTTCGTCGCCTGCAACCGCAAGCTCGC
Source organism: Chlorobaculum sp. MV4-Y (assembly GCF_025244685.1). Taxonomy (NCBI): domain Bacteria; kingdom Pseudomonadati; phylum Chlorobiota; class Chlorobiia; order Chlorobiales; family Chlorobiaceae; genus Chlorobaculum; species Chlorobaculum sp. MV4-Y. The sequence continues at coordinate 1,699,828 of NZ_CP104202.1, forward strand.
GGGCCTCTTCGGCCTGATCGACGAGCTGCGCAATGACGCCGGGCGGATGATCGAGGCGCTCCGCTCGCAGGGGTTGCGGTTGATGATTCTCACCGGCGACAATACGGGCGTCGCGCGGTATATTGCCGGGAAGTGCGGCATCACGGAGGTGCGCTCCGGCCTCGATCCCATCGGCAAGGCGGACGCGATCAGGAAGCTGAAGCGAAACGGCGAAACCGTGCTGATGGCGGGCGACGGCATCAACGATGCCCCTGCGCTCACCGAAGCCGATACCGGCGTCACCTTCGGCACGGCCACGGGCATCGCCATCGAAAGCGCCGATGTCACGATCATGAACGACGACCTCGAACTGCTCGGCACGCTCTTCGCCCACTCGCGCAAATGCTTCGCGGTGATCCGCCAGAACCTCGCCTGGGCGTTCGGCTACAACCTCGTCGCCGTGCCGCTCGCCGTCGCCGGGGTGCTGCACCCGATCGTCTCGGCGCTGCTCATGGCGACCAGCTCGCTCGTGGTGGTCAGCAACTCGCTCAGGCTCAGAAAAATTTGATGCACAACGCATGGCAAGCACCTTTTCCCTCATAGCCCTCGGCTTTGTGATTGGCCTCGGCGGCTGGGCGCTCTTCCTCTGGGCCGTCCGAAGCGGCCAGTTCGACGACACCGAAGCCCCCAAATACCGAATGCTCGACGACGACGACGAAGTGCAAAACAGGCCGAAAAAGATGAAGTCCGGGAAGACGAATAAATGAAGAAGGAGATTGCGAGGGTGATGGGATAGGACAGTGATGTTCCTGTCTTCAGAAGGGCTTCAGCCCAATTTCTTTCTACTGTGACAATCGCGATTTCGATTTCGATAAATACAACGGAGGAACAAACATCAAAACCCTGACAGGTGAACTTCTCGCGATGCTTCTGGCCGGGCTCTTCGGAGGGTTCGGGCACTGCATCGGCATGTGCGGGCCGATTGTTGCGGCGCTGTCGCTCGGCCCGGCCCGGCTGGCCGCACCACCTGCTCTACAACCTCGGGCGGGTGACGACCTACACCGTGCTCGGCGCGGCGGTCGGCGCGACCGGCTCGTTCCTCTCGCTCGCCTCCTCCATCGACCTGTTCCAGACGGCCGTCATGGCGCTCTGCGGTCTGTTCATCGTGCTGCTCGGGCTGGCGTCGGCGGGATGGCTCCCCTTCGGCAAAAGCCTGCTCGCCTGCACGCCCGCGATGCCATTCGTGCAAAAAACGATGAACCTCTTCATCAATTCTGGCTCCGCCGGAGCGTGGTACCCCCTCGGACTCGCGCTCGGTTTCCTCCCCTGCGGCCTCACCTTCACCGCGCTGCTCGCCGCCGCGCGAGCCGCCATGAACGCCCCCGACCACTTCGCGGGCATGGTGCAAGGCGTGCTGATGATGCTCCTCTTCGGCCTCGGCACCGCCCCCGCGCTCCTCGTCGTCGGTAAAACAGCTGCCCTCATCGGCGAAAAAACCCGCCAGCGCCTCTACCGCCTCGCCAGCCTCATCATGATCGCGACAGGCTGCTGGTTTATTTACAGCGCGTTTCGGGGGTAGAGCTTTCATCCCAATCCGACCGATTCATCCCCGATTTCTATATCGTTCCCCACCAGCATATACCCCCTTTACAGCTATAACAATCGTTAAAATAAAAATTTACAGCCGCTGGTGAATTTTTTGTGGGCGCACGCGGTTTCTTCATCGTTGTCACAACCAACAACCCTACATCAACCGTTCAACCATCAATAATGGATACCCTGTTTCTTGCGCGTTTGCAATTCGCCCTGACGTCGGTGTTCCACTTCTTCTTCGTTCCCCTCACCCTCGGTCTGTCCATCTTCACGGCGATCATGGAAACCGCGTGGGTCAAGACGGGCAAGGAGAAGTACCGTCAGCTCGCGAAATTCTGGGGACATTTGTTCCTCATCAACTTCGCCATCGGCGTCGTAACCGGCATCGTCATGGAGTTCCAGTTCGGCATGAACTGGTCGCAGTACTCCCGCTTCGTCGGCGACATCTTCGGCGTGCCGCTCGCCATCGAGGCGCTGCTCGCCTTCTTCCTCGAATCGACCTTCCTCGGCATCTGGGTCTTCGGCTGGGACCGCCTGCCGAAGGGACTCCACGCCGCCTCGATCTGGCTCGTGGCCATCGGCTCAAACCTCTCGGCGCTCTGGATTCTGGTCGCCAACTCCTTCATGCAGTCGCCGGTGGGCTTCCACATGGCCGCCGACGGCTCCCGGGCCGAGATGACCAGCTTCTCCGCGCTGCTCTTCAACCCCTACGTCTGGCTGCAATTCCCGCACGTCATCACCGCCGGCATCGCCACGGGTGGGTTCCTCGTCATCGCGGTCAGCGTGTGGCACCTCATGAAAAAAACCGCCGACGAGGAGCAGTTCAGAACCTCGCTCAGGTTCGGCGCGATCTACGCCTTCATCGGCTCGCTGCTGGTGACGCTTGCCGGTCACACGCAGATGCAGGAGATGGTGCACAACCAGCCGATGAAAGTTGCCGCCGCCGAAGCGCTCTGGCACAGCGAAAATCCGGCCAGCTTCTCGCTCTTCACCGTCGGTGACGAAGAAAAAATGGAGGATGTATTCTCGATCCGCATCCCCGGAATGCTCTCGTTCCTGGCCTACAACAACTTCTCGGGCGAGGTGAAGGGACTCAGCGAACTCCAGCAGGAGGCGGTCGCCAAGTACGGCCCCGGCAACTACATTCCGTCGGTCATCACCGCCTACTGGAGCTTCCGCTTCATGGTCGGCGCGGGCACGCTGATGCTCCTGGCCGCCGCCATCGCGCTCTTCAAGGTGATCCGCGAGGACTACAATTTCGGCAAGCTCACCGGCGCACTCCTGCTCTCTGCGTTCATCCTGCCCTTCATCGCCAACTCGGCGGGCTGGATTCTAACCGAGATGGGACGCCAGCCGTGGATCGTCGTCGGGCTGCTCAAGACCGAACAGGCGGTTACGCCCGCCTCGGTGGTCAGCAGCGCTGAACTGCTGACGTCGGTCGTGGTGTTCACCCTCATCTACAGCGTGCTGACGCTCGTCGATGTGTTTCTCTTGAAAAAATATGCAACGGCTGGCCTTCACGGCGCCGAATAAACCGAAAAGGAGACAACAATGGATTTGCAGACATTGCAGATAATCTGGTTCGTCCTGGTCGCCGTGCTGTTTACCGGATACTTCATTCTCGAAGGATTCGATTTCGGCGTCGGCATTTTGCTGCCCTTCATGGGCAAGGACGACCTCGAACGCCGCGCGGTAATCAACACCATCGGCCCGTTCTGGGACGGCAACGAAGTGTGGCTCATCACGGCTGGCGGCGCAATTTTCGCGGCGTTCCCGCACTGGTACGCCACGCTCTTCAGCGGCTTCTACCTGGCGCTGTTGCTCATGCTGGTGGCGCTGATCTTTCGCGGCCTGGCGTTCGAGTACCGCAGCAAGCGCGACAGCGCGGCGTGGCGCGCATTCTGGGACTGGAGCATTTTCTTCGGCAGCGCGATTCCCGCCCTGCTCTGGGGCGTGGCGATGGCCAACTTCATCCGCGGCGTGCCGATCGACGCCTCGATGAACTACACCGGTGGCTTCTTCAACCTGCTCAACCCCTACGCGCTGGCCTGTGGCTTGGCGTCGCTGATGATCTTCACGCTGCACGGCGCGGTGTTCCTGACGCTCAAGACCACCGACGAGCTGCACGAACGCGCCATGGGACTGGCCAAAAAGCTCTGGATTCCAGCCACCGTACTTTCTTTAGTTTTTGGGGTTTACACCTTTTTCGAGACCGACATTTCCAGCAAGCTCGGCGTCAACCCCGGCGCGATTCCGATCTTCAGCGTGCTCGCGCTGCTCTCGGTGATCGTGCTGCTCAACAAGGGCGCATCCGGCTGGGCGTTCGTCATGACCGCCATTTCGATTGCCTTCTCGACCATCACCATTTTCATGGGCCTCTTCCCGCGAGTGCTGGTATCAAGCACCAATCCCGACTGGAGCCTGACGATCTACAACGCCTCGTCGTCGCAGTACACGCTTGGCATCATGACCATGGTCGCGGCGATCTTCGTGCCGATCGTGCTTCTCTACCAGGGCTGGAGCTACTGGGTCTTCCGCCAGCGCGTCTCGAAGGACTCGAAAATGGAGTATTGAGCTGGCAGCTCTGATTTGACAACGAATCCAGCAAGGGCGGGCCTGAGTGTCCGCCCTCTTTCTTCCTTTCTCCAGTCGAAATCGATTCTTCCTTTCAATCCGGATAAACAGCCCTCCTCCCTGTTGCAAGGCGGGAGGGAATTCTTTACCATTATTAGCGGGTTGATTGCACAAAAATCCGCCACATAACCGATTATCATTATCCTTCCGAGGCCTTACCGTTTGTACGATGAACATTGACCGAAACCTCATGTGGCTGCTTGCTGAACAGAAGCGGCCTTTCATATTCTCGGGCATTTCAGGCGCAGCTGGGGCGCTCATGCTTGTCGCGCAGGCGTGGGTTCTGAGCGGGATTATCGATACGGTGTTCCGGCAAGCTCCGGCGTGGCAGGTGATTGCGCCGCTGGTGGGGCTGTTCGCACTCTTCAGCACCCTGCGCGTGCTGTTCGGCTGGGCGGGGCATCACGAGGCCAAAAAGGGCACGCTCGTCATCCGGAAAACGCTGACCGAACGCCTCTCCGGCACGGTGGCGGCGCTCGGGCCATCCTACACACGCTCAGGGCAGAGCGGGCGCATCGTCACTACGCTGCTCAAAGGCGTCGAGTCGGTCGATGCGTGGTTCAGCCAGTACATTCCGCAACTCTTTTTGTCGCTCATCATTCCGGTGGTGATCCTCGTGGCGGTTTTCCCTGCCGACTGGCTCTCCGGGCTGATTCTTGTGCTGACCGCACCGCTGATTCCGGTCTTTATGATTTTGATCGGCAAACGGGCCAGCGCGGCGACTGAAAAGCAATGGAACACCATGAGCCGCATGAGCGGCCACTTCCTCGACATGTTGCAGGGTCTCTCGACGCTCAAGCTCTTCGCGCAGGCCAAAACGCGGCGCGACGGCATCGAAGAGGCGAGCGAAAACTTCCGCCACTCAACGATGCAAGTGCTCAAGATCGCGTTCCTCTCGTCGCTGACCCTCGAACTGGTCGGCACGCTCGGCACGGCGGTGGTGGCGGTGAGCATTGGCGTGCGGATGCTCGGCGGCCACCTCTCCTTCCGCCCCGGCTTTTTCGCGCTGCTGCTCGTGCCCGATTTTTATCTGACGCTCCGCCTGCTCGGCACGAAGTTTCACGCAGGCATGGAGGGCGTGACCGCCTCGAAGGAGATGTACGAAATTCTCGACCGCGCAAAGGAGATTCCCGAAGCGGGTTTTCGCGAGTTGACCGCCGGAGAACTTTCGTCGAATTCGATTGTGATCGACAACCTGAGCTACAAATTTCCCGGCAGCGACAAACCGGCGCTCGACGCCGTGAGCCTCGCCATCGAGCCGGGCACCGTGACCGCGCTCACCGGGCCGAGCGGCGCGGGCAAGAGCACGCTGCTGAATCTCTTGCTGCGCTTCATCGAACCTTCCGATGGGACAATTTCGCTCGGAAGCCGCAAGACGCGGGAGTTCAGCCTCGACTCGTGGTATCGGCAGATCGCCTGGGTGCCGCAGCATCCCTTCCTCTTCAACGCCACCATCCGCGAAAATCTGCTGATGGCTCGTCGCGACGCCAAGCCGGAGGAGATCGACAAGGCGCTAAAGCAAGCTGGACTTCTCGATATGGTGCACTCACTACCCGACGGACTGGAGACCGTAATCGGCGAAGAGGGCGCGCGGCTCAGCGGCGGCGAGGCGCAACGGCTGTCGCTGGCCCGCGCTTTCCTGAAGGACGCGCCGCTCCTCTTGCTCGACGAACCGACCTCGCACACCGACCCGATTCTCGAAGCGCAGCTCCGCAAGGCGATGGAAACACTGATGCAGGGACGCACGGTGGTAATGATCGCCCACCGGCTCGAAAGCATCCGCAACGCCGACCGCATCGTGGTGCTCGACCGTGGCCGCCTTGTGCAGAGCGGCACGCACGACGAGCTGATGGCGGACGAGGGATTCTACCGGCAAGCGATCTTCTCGTCGATGGAGGATGTCGCCGCATGAAAACCTTTCTCAGACTGACTGGCCTCACCCGCCCCTTCGCCTGGTGGATGCTGCTCGCCGCGCTGATCGGCTTCGCCACCATCGGCAGCAGCATCGGTTTGCTGATGGCCTCGGCGTGGCTTATCACCACCGCAGCCCTGATGCCCGCGCTCTCGGCGCTCCAGATCGGCATCACCAGCGTGCGCTTTTTCGGCATCTCGCGCGGCGTCATCCGGTACACCGAACGGCTCATTTCGCACAACACCACCTTCAGGATTCTCACCCGCCTGCGCGTCTGGTTCTACGACGCCGTCGAGCCACTCGCCCCGGCGCGGCTCGCAGCCTACAAGAGCGCCGATCTCTTGAAGCGGATCGTGGACGATATCCAGAGCCTCGAAAACATCTACGCCCGTGTGCTCGCGCCGCCGGTGACCGCCGCGCTGGTGACGCTGCTGATGTGGTTCGTCGTGGGCCACTGGTCAACCGCCGCCGCCGAAGGAGTGCTCGCCAGCCAGCTCGCGGCAGGCATCGCTGTGCCGCTCCTGACCGCTCGACTTGCCGCCGGAACGGCACGCGGCATCACCGCGCTTCAGGGCGAACAGCAGATGCTCGCGGTCGATCTGGTGCAGGGCATGAGCGAACTGCGCGTCTTCGGCATGGTGGGTGACTACACCGAAAAGCTGCACGAGGCCGAAGTAAAAAGCTCGCCTTGCAGAAACGCGCCGCCTTCATCGAAGGGCTGCATGAATCGCTCACCGGTCTTGCGATGAACGGCGCGGTGATCTGGATTCTCTACTCGATGCTGCCGATGGTGCGAACCGGCGCGACGAGTGCCATCACGCTCGCCTCGGTGGTGTTCGGCGTCATGGCCTCGTTCGAGGCGTTCCTGCCGCTCACCGGCTCGGTGCAGAACATCGAGGCCGACGTCCGCGCAGGCGAACGCCTCTTCGAGATCATCGACGCCAAGCCGGAAGTGGTTCCGCCAGCAAAACCGGAACCCTTCCCGAAATCGACAGGCATCGAGGTCAAAGACCTCGCCTTCACCTATCCCGGTAGCAATCGCCCGGCGCTCGATGGCGTGTCATTCAGCGTGCCTCAAGGTAAACGGATAGCGATTGTCGGCCCAAGCGGCGCGGGCAAATCGACCATAACCTCGCTCATGGTGCGCTTCTGGAACCCGGCGCAGGGCGACATTTCGATTGGCGGCCAAAGCATCGACAAACTCGACCCCGAAGAGCTGCGCCGCAACATAGCCGTGGTCTCGCAAAGAACGTACATCTTCGGCCAAACCATCCGGAAAAACCTGCTCCTCGCCGCGCCAAACGCCACGGACGAACAGCTCCGCCTCGCCCTCACAATGGCGGGACTCGACAGCCTGCAAAGCCGCCTCGACGACTGGGCTGGCCAGCACGGGATGAACCTCAGCGGCGGCGAGCAGCAGCGCCTCGCCATCGCGCGGATGATCTTGCAGGACGCTCCAATTATCGTGCTCGACGAAGCCACCGCCAACCTCGACGCCGTTACCGAGCAGGCGCTGCTCGATACGCTCGACACCACCAGCCAAGGCAAAACCGTGCTCGCCATCACTCACCGCCTGCACCGCATGGAGCGCTACGACGAAATTGTGGTGCTGTACGAAGGCAAGGTAATCGAGCGCGGAAATCACGAAGCGTTGCTGAAGAGTGGGGGCTTTTACGCCGGAATGTGGAAGTTGCAACATCAGCAGGAGGGGTAAAAACGAACTGAGTGGACGTTGTCCACTCAGTCCACCAAATCCATTACTGCGGCGTACGCATAACCCGCGAAATATCGAAGCCTTTGGCCTTGGCCTCATCGAGAAGCTTTGCGTAGAGCGCGTCGTCTATTTGCGGGGTTCTCGCTAAAATCCAGAAGTAGTCGCGGCTGGAGGCTGTCACCATTGCCCAGGAGTAGTTTTCTCGGTCGAGAGCGAAGACGTTGTACGGGCCGTAGAAGGGGCCGAAAAATGAAACCTTCAGCGCTCCGACGTTCGGGTCTCCGGCGAATTTGGCTTTGCCTTCGGCGGTTTTCCACTTCTTTTTGTCGGGATAGTAGCCCTTGTTGAGCACCTGCACCATGCCACCCTTGCGCAGGGTGTAGCTGGCAGAGACATGATCGGAGCCACGCTCGAAGCGGTTGTCGATTCTTGCGATTTCGTACCAGGTGCCGAGGTAGCGGTCGAGCTTGAAGTTATCGACCGCCACAATCCCCTCCGGCGCACTCGCGCAACCGGCAAACGTAGCCATCCACAACAGCAAAGGCAAAAAGAGTTTTTTCATCGGTGGTCTCCCGTTTGGTTCAAAAAAACAACAAAATCTCCGCTTCAGAGTTCCGGATGTCCTTCCCCTACCGGTCTTTGCGCGGCTCGTTCCGGCAAACCTCGCCGGGGTATTCGAGTTCTACGGTGGAATGATAGATACCGTAGCGGGTCACAAGGGCGCTGACCTCCTCCTTGATGCGGGCGTATTCGGCGGGATCGAGAGTACAATCAATTTCGAGGTGAGCGGTGAAAACAGTACGCTGACCGTCGAGCGACCAGAGGTGGGCATGGTGCACTCCCCTGACGTGCTCTGTCTGACGGATTTTACCGACCACCTTGTCGATGCTGAGCTCATGCGGCACAGCTTGCAGGAAGACCGGTACCATCGCGCGGAGGTTTCTGACAACTCCGGTGAGAATGTAGAGCGTAATGACGATGGCAAGGAGCGGATCGAGCATGGGGACATTGACAAACAGCAGCACCACGGAGACCAGCAGCACAGAGAGCCAGCCAAGCACGTCTTCGAGCAGGTGCAGCGCAATCACGCGGGCGTTCATCCCCTTCTGCCCCTTGAGGCGCAGCATGGCGAGCGCGTTTACAGCAACGCCGACGAGGGCGAAAGCGACCATCCCTTTGGCATTCGGATGCTCTGGATGGAGCAGGCGCGGCACCGCCTCGACGAGCACCACGAACGAGCTGACCAGCAGCAGCAAAGCGCTCACAAGCGCCCCGAAGATCGAGAAGCGCTGGTAGCCGTAGGAGTAGCGCTTGTCGCCCGTGCGGCCCGAGAGTTTCTCGAAATACCAAGCCTGCCCGAGGGCGATGGAGTCGCCGAAGTCATGCACGGCGTTGGCGAGAATGGCCGTGCTGTTGGTCATGACGCCGCCGATGGCTTCAAGGATCGTGAAGCCGAAGTTCATGAAAAATGCGGTCTGGATGCTCCCGACCGCGTGGTGGTGATGCCCGGCGTGGTCGTGGTCGTGAGCATGGTCGTGGCTGTGCTGGTAGTCGCTCATCGGCGCTCCTGACTGAAAACGTTACGGCATGACACGAAAAATCAGTCGAACACAACGGTCTTGCGCCCATTGAGCAAAATGCGGTGGTCGCAGTGCAGGCGCAAAGCGCGCGCCAGCACGAGCCGTTCGAGGTCGCGTCCCTTGCGAACAAGGTCGTCTAGGGTGTCGCGGTGCGAGATACGGATGATATCCTGCTCGATGATCGGCCCTTCGTCGAGCTCGTCGGTGACGTAGTGGCTGGTCGCGCCGATCAGCTTCACGCCGCGCTCGTAGGCCTGCCGGTAGGGATTGCCGCCCACGAAGGCAGGCAAAAACGAGTGGTGGATGTTGATGATGCGCCCCGCCCAGCGCTTGGTGAACTCCGGCGAGAGCACCTGCATGTACCGCGCCAGCACGATGGTATCAATGCCTTGCTCGTCGCACAACGCCATCTGCTGCTGCTCGGCTGCGGCCTTGGTTTCGGGCGTCACCGGAATGACGCGGAATGGAATGCCGTGTGTTTCGGCGAGCGGCGCAAGGTCGGCGTGGTTCGAGACGATCAGCGGAATGTCGATGTCAAACTCACCAAGGCTGTGCCGCCAGAGAATTTCGCGCAGGCAGTGATCGTACTTCGAGACGAAAACCGCCATCCGGTTCCGCTTTCCGGACAGCTGAATCTGCCAGTTTGCCCTGAATTCACGCGCCAGCGGAGCGAAAGCCGATTCGAGGTCATCGACGGGAATCGAAAAATGATCAAGGCTCCATGAAACGCGCAGAAAAAACTGACGTTCATCCACATCGACATGCTCGTTGAGATCGAGAATGTTTCCACCTCGCTCGTAGATGAAATTGGCAATCCTCGCCACAAGCCCCACGCGGTCGGGGCAGGAGAGCAGAAGTATGGCTTTAGATGGTTCGGCAGCGGAGGTCATGGGCGCGAAACTGAACTTGGCGTTAACGATGAAACTACGGCAAGATAATGAAGTTATCCGCCTATTGGTTTCACCAGGGCAATGCAATCATGAAAATGGGCGTCTGAACGCAAACGAGCGGACTGATCTGCCCGCCCCGCTGACCTGCCGCCCTGCCAGAAAAGAATAATTCCCCAAAACAGCACTTGACCCTGGCACCTTTGTTTGCGATGGGTTACAAATTTTGGTTCTTCGCAGAATATCGTGGGTAAGGGCTTCTGCTGTTCCGTCATGATTCGATAGCCCTGTTGAGTTTGCCGCAGTAAAACAAAATCCGGTTGCGATAACTCTCGAAACGGTGGAACCCTCTTGCTGAGGCCTTGATGATCTGCATCTTGCTGTTCAAGCCTTCGGAAACCGCGTTGGTAATGGCGTGCTTGAACCAGGTCAGCACCTTGTCGAAATGCCGCAGGAGCTGCTCTTTGACTTTGATCAACGGGCTCAAACCAACCGCATCGACCCGTTTTGACCAGTACTCGAAAAAGAAGCTTCCGGCATCGGCGCAGCCAAGCTGCCAAAAAACCCGGAACCTGTTTTTTAACGCCCACGCCTGTCCCCGGTTTTGAACTCACCGTTCATCAGGGTGTTCAACTCGAGCTGTTGCCGGGTGTGCAGCTTCTCCGGATTGCGCAGCCAAACGTATTTCGAGCCGACCAGCCGCTTGTCTCCAGTTTTGCGGAGTTCGCCAGACTCCTTGCGGCGCACCGCATCGACGGCGTCATTGAGAGACTGGCTGATATGAAAGCGATCATGCACCAGATCGGCGTTTGGCAAGAGTTGGTTCACCGCGTTGGCAAAGGGTTGCCACAGATCGACCGAGACCGCCTTGGCTTGTTCCCGCTGCTGTTGGCTCAGCGTTTCAAGCAGCGCTTTGGTTGCTTCGGTCGTGCGGTGTTCGACAACTTCAAGCACTCGACCTTGATCCAGATCGTTCAGCGTTGTCACATAATGCTGGCCAGCCTTGAAGCTTTTTTCATCGATTCCCAGATACGCAATGCCATCAGCTTGCCGACGACTCAGGCCTCGCTCAACGGCTCGCTGCATGATGTGATTGACGGCGTGCCAGTTCAGACGCAACATGCTGGCCGCCGCCTTGATGTTCGCGCAGTGCAAGAGCAGCTCGATCGCAAAGCTTTCGAACTGCAGCGTGAAACGGCAATGCCTTACCGCCCACGGTGCCTGAACGGTTTTGAGCCCATCTTCCATGATGCACCGCATACCGGACACGCGACCTGCTTGCCGGTACAGACCAGTCTGATCTCGACCCGCTTGCCGCTCATCGACACATGAATGCTCTCGACCTTCCAGTTTGAGGAAGGAGCTAAAAGTTGGTGGTAATGGCTCGTCAAGCTCTGGGAGTATCAAGGTGTGGTTGGGTAACGCTCAAAATTACTCTATGTTACCTCATACACACCCTTCTTCCCACGATATTCTGCGAAGAGCCCAAATCTTTGAGGTACTCCCCAGTTATAGGACAGCTATCGAGAGAAAATAAGTTTGTTCATGCGGCTTTCGGAATCAGTCGTTTATTGGCAGAATAGACTTTTGCCGGAACCTGACCATCAAGCGCTTTGTGGCGACGAACCGTGTTGTAGTCGTTGAACCAATGCTTCAGGCCTTTGTAGAGTTCGAGACCATCGGCTGGTGGGTTCAGGTAAATGTACTCATACTTGACGCTCCGCCATAACCGTTCGATGAAGACGTTGTCAATTGCTCGGCCTTTGCCATCCATGGAGAGTGCAGACTTGGACTCTGTGATGACGGCTTCGGCAAAGACCTCGCTGGTGAACTGGCTGCCCTGATCGGTGTTGAGAATCTTGGGTGCCCCGTGCAACCGCACGGCTTCAAGCAAGACCTCGGCACACCATTTGGCATCCATGGTATTCGACACCGACCAGTTCAGCACATAGCGGCTTTTCAGGTCGATGATGGCCATCAGGTACATGAATCCATGGGCCATCGGCACATAGGTGATATCAGTTGCCCAAACATGGTCGCTGTGCTTGATCGCAAGTCCCCGGAGCAGATACGGATAGACCTTATGGCCCGGCGCCGGTTTCGAGGTGTTCGGCTTGGGGCCGATGGCTTCCAGACCCATAAGGCGATAGAGCCGCCGTACCCGTTTGAGGTTGATCTTGTAGCCTTTGTCCATACTCAGCCATTGCCACATACGGTAAACGCCGTAGTATGGCCTCAGCAGGTACTGCTCATCAATCAGCCGCATGAGCTCACGATTCAGCTTCGAGGTCTTTATCGGCTGATAATACAGGCCTGATCGGTGGATCGAAAGCAGGTCGCACTGGCGTTGCATGCTGATACCGCTATGTTCTTTCTCAACCATGGAGCGTCGTTCCGAGAGCGATTTTACGACTGCAATTTTTTTTTGAGCCAGTCGACCTCAACCTTCAATTGGCCGATGGTTTTGTAGAGTTCTTCGCTCTCCTGCTGATAATCCTGCTCGGTTTTCCTAGCCTTTTCACCTTTCGAAAAGACATCGGAGGTCTTGTCGAGGAACTCCCGTTTCCATTGAGTGATCTGGTTCGGATGAAGCTCATGCTTCTGGGCGAGTTCTGCCATGGGAAGCCGTTCACTGAGGGCTTCCAGGACGACCTTTGTTTTGAATTCAGGCGTAAACTTGCGGCGTGTTTGTTTCATAGTGACTGCTGGGTTTTTGTTGATCCAATTTAACCAGCCGTCCTATTTTTGGGGAGTATCTCACTTTGTTAGCTTGGAACAGCAATAGAAGTTGTTATCACGGATACATACATAACGTGCGAATGGAAAATTGGTTAAAAGAAAATGGATGCAAATAAAATGCAATCACAAAAAAAGCCGGGAAACCCCCGGCTTTTTTTCATCTCTAAACAAACCCTCTTCCCTCACTCCGTCGGCATAAAATACTTTTTCATCCTTCCGTAAATCTCGCGCTTTTCGATCAAACCGGCGATCATGCCGAGCACTGACGCGGCTCCCGAAGCAAAGAATATCGGACGGGCGGAGATGTTGTTGGTGTAGTAGATCGCCGGGATGCCGTGCTCTTTGGCGAAGCTGTCGAGCGAGGTGGTGCCGATCACCAGGTCGGGCTTGTGCTCCAGCACGGCCTGCATGTCCTCTTCGAGATATTTCCGGTAGCGCACCTCGGTGCCGAGCATCGTCAGCAGGCGGTGATCCTCCTCACCGAGCGGGGTGCGGGCGATGGAGGTCGAGGCGTAGGGCACGTCGAGGCCCGCTTCGAGCAACAGGCGCACCAGCGGTAGCTCGTTGCCCTCGTAACCCGCGACAATCACCGAGCCGTGCATCCTTTCAGCGAAACCCGCCATCACCCCTTTGGCCTTCTGCCGCTCCTCCTCGGCCACCTGCTTCACCGTCGCCAGATCGAGGTCAAGCGCCTCGCCGACGCGCTCGATCCACTGGCCGGTGGCGTTTGCGCCGATGGGGTTGCCGCCCACGATCTTCACCCCAGCCGACTCGAAAAGCGCCGCCGTCCGCTCGTAGAACGGATGCTGCACCGCGCAGGCCGACGCGCGGCCCGCCTGCACGTAGTCGTCGAGGTCAGCGCCGGGCAGCGTGATGACCGACTCGACGCCGATCTTCTGTAAAACACCGCCAATCATCATCGCATCGACCGGAAAAATCTCGCCAAGCACCACGAGCGTCTTGCCCTTTTTCGGCTCGCTGAACGCGCCGAACCGCTTCACCAGCGACGACACGGCCACATCCTTCGCCTCCGGGTGCGTCTGGATCTGGAACGCCGGAAGCCGCACCAGCAGCACCTCGGCGTTACCGACCCGCTTCGGCAGCAGCTCCTCGGCGATGCCCGCCGTCTCCGCGACGCAGGTGCTCACCACCGGAATGAAGCGGACCGCCGGGTCTTCAGCAATCTTTTCGATGGTGCGGCGCACGTCGTCGATCATCGTGCCGCCGGAAATCTGCACATTCATCAGCTCCGGCGACACAATCGACCGCCGGGCCGCGTAAAAGTGCGATACGAAGGTGAGCCCGTACAGGCAACCCTGATCGGCAGCCATGCAGACCTGCGCGCCGTCGATGCGCATCAGCACGCGCAGCCCGCCGAACGCGGGGCACATCGATTGCGGATGCAGTTTGTTACAAGCCTTGTTCTCCATACAACACGACATTTTTTGGTGCTTGCTGAATATAGCTGTGACTTGGCAGACCTTTCGGCATCGACTTCATGCTGTCGATGGCCGCGCTCCGCGTCTCGAAATCGCCGATTACGAGACGGTAATAGCGGCTTCCCCCGGAAGTAACCGGCCAGAACCTGAGCTGGTGACCAAGTTCCGAAAGATGCCTCCACTCCTGCCGGGCGCTCTTTTTTGAAGAGAAGGTCGCGACAATCACCGTGTACCTCCCTTTCCGAAGGATAACTGAGTCTGCCGCCGATCCGTTTTGCAGAGTTGCCGCAACAGCAGCTTTTTCCGGTGCTTCGGACGAAAGCGGAGCGTTCGCCACCACAGAGGCAGAAGCGCTCGTCATGGCGGAGCTACCGGCGGATGACAACGCAAATCCGCCCGGCGCGAACTGCCGATAGATGAACCAGCCGCAAACCAGAACCACAACTGCTGCAACGAGCAAGGCAACCTTTTTCATGCCGCCCGATTCGACCGGAACCGGCTGAATCTCCTTTTCCTGCTTCTGCTCTGGAATAACGATCGCCTTCAAGTCGCCATAACCGATGTTGAGCAGCGCTTCGAGCGTGGCTTCGGGTTGGAAACGGAACACGCCTGACTCCAGCGTGAACGAACCGAAGCCGCGCAGTTCAAGCCGTCCCGGATCCTCTTTCGCCGCCTCGAAAGTCTCGCCAAGCGCTTTGGCAAACCGCCGCGCCTCGCTCGCATCCATACCGAGCCTGCCGGTCGCAATGCGTTCGGCGTCGCCTGTCCACTCTTTCCGCGCTTCGAAAGCCACGCGGTTCCTCGGTGGTTGGTAGCGTGTCCCCGAAGCAGTCGCCTGCCTCCTCGCCTGCTCGTGCACAACCGAAAAGAGCCCCAGTCCCTCGATGGTGAGGCACTTGCGGTCGAGCAGCTCCGCCGTCATGCCGCTCGCAAAGCGATCGAGACGGCGCTGCGCCTCGTCGGGCGCAATGCCGAGAAGCCGTTCGAGAATACCGGATGCAGTGTCAGCGGCCATTGCGTTTCCCCCGAAATGCAGAGTTGACCAAGCTCAAACTTCCAGCTCGAATATAACATATCGGAATCAAAGGCGCTTGTTCACGCGGCACGAGAAGTGAGTCGGGAAAACCGTATTTTGCCGAAAAACCGTGACCGTATGATCGAAACTGCGCAAAGCGTCGGCGAGCTGACCCGCGCCATCAAGAACGAGCTGGAGAGCCTTTTCCCCTATGTGCGGGTGAAGGGTGAGCTGTCGAACGTCAAACTGCACAGCTCGGGGCATGTCTACCTGACGCTCAAGGACAACGAAGCGCAGATTCCGGCGGTGATCTGGAAGAGCGTGCGCGCCCGCTCGCCGCTGGAGCTGCGCGACGGCCTCGAAGTGATCGCCGAGGGGCGGCTTGAGGTCTATCCGCCCGCCGGACGCTACCAGCTCATCTGCACGGCGCTCTTTGAGACCGGCGAAGGCGAGCAGCGCCTTGCGCTCGAACGGCTCATCGCCAAGCTCGCCAGGGCGGGCTGGTTCGACGCCGATCGCAAGAAGCCGATCCCGCGCATCCCTCGCCGCATCGGGATGATCACCTCGCCCACCGGCGCGGTGATTCGCGACATGAGTGACGTCTTCGCGCGGCGCTTTCCAGCGGCGGAGCTGCTGCTCTACCCGGTGCAGGTGCAGGGCGAGCGAGCCGTCGAATCGATCGTGCGCGCGCTCGACTACTTCAACGCGCCGCCGAATCCGGCGCACCAGGCCGACGTGCTGATCGTGGCGCGAGGCGGCGGCTCGTCCGAAGACCTCCAAGCCTTCAACGACGAAGCCGTGGTCGAAGCGATCCATCGCTCGAAAATTCCGGTCATCAGCGCCGTCGGCCACGAAACCGACCTCTCGGTAGCCGACATGGTGGCCGACCTCCGCGCAGGCACCCCCTCCATCGCCGCCGAACGCGCCGTGCCCGACCGCGAAGAGCTGCTGAGACTGATCGACGGCCTGAAGCAGCGGCAATCGATGCTGATGGAGGGCAAAATTTCGGGAGCCAAACTCCAGGTTGACTCCATTGTGAGCAGCTACGCCTTCAACCGCCCGGTGCAACTGCTCGGTCAGTTCGTGGAGCGCTTGGCGCAGACCGAAAAAGCGCTGAAACGAGCCATCACCGAAAAGCTCCGCGACCGCGAACAGCACTTAACCACCGCCACCGACAGGCTGGCAATGCTCGACATCCACCGAACCCTCAAACGAGGCTTCGCGCTGGTAACGCAAGACGACCGCTACATCACCTCAGCCGCAGGGCTGGAAGCAAGCGCGGAGATCGCGCTCACGTTCCACGACGGACGCCGGGAGGCTAACGTGATGGATGATACCTCTCCCTGAACAGCCTCTGCACCTCTTCAAGCTCTTCCTCGGTATTCACGCCGGGCGTGTCCGTCGTCGTTTCGATGCAGCGGATTCGGTAGCCGTTTTCGAGGAGACGGAGTTGTTCGAGGGATTCGGTGCGTTCGAGCATCGAGGGCGGGAGCGCGACGAACGCTTTGAGCACGTCGGCGCGGAAGGCGTAGAGGCCGATGTGGCGGTAGTAGCGCATGTCGGGCAGGGTTTCGCGGCGGTAGGGAATCGGACAGCGCGAGAAGTAGAGCGCGTGACCGCGAGTGTCGAGCACCGCCTTGACCACGTGCGGGTCGTCGATGATGTGCCGTTCGTCCGGCTTCAGCGGATAGACCAGCGTGGTGCAGTCGGGCAGCGTGCCCTCCTCGAAAAATGGCGCAATGGCGAGGTCGATGGTCGCCGGGTCGATCAGCGGTTCGTCGCCCTGGAGGTTGACGAAGACGTCGCCGCCCACCTGCTCGGCGGCCTCGGCGATACGGTCGGTGCCGCAGGTGAGGTCGGGCGAGGTCATCACCACCTCGGCCCCGGCTGCGCGAAGTACCGCGAAGATACGCTCGCTGTCGGTCGCCACCACCACTTTTGCTGCCAAGCGCGACTTCATCGCCTGCTGCCAGGTTCGCACGATCAGCGGCTTTCCTTCGAGATCAGCCAGCATCTTCTCTTTAAGACGACTTGACGAGAGACGAGCGGGAATAACGATGACAACGTTCATGATTTTTTCGGTGATTCGAGAATGATGGTAACCGGGCCGTCGTTGACGAGCGACACCTGCATGTCTGCGCCAAAAACGCCGGTCTCGACCGGGCATCCAGCCTCGCGGCGGATCGATTCGACGAAGCTGGCAAACAGCTCCCTGGCGACCTCCGGCGGTGCGGATTCGGAGAAGCCGGGCCGGTTGCCACGACTGGCATCGGCGTAGAGCGTGAATTGCGAGACGACGAGCAATGCGCCGCCAATATCCCGGAGCGAGCGGTTCATGCGGCCCTCGTCGTCCTCGAAAATGCGCAGGCTTGGAATCTTGCGGCTCATCCAGGCGAAGTCGTCCGGCGTGTCGCTTCGGGAGATACCTGCAAGCACCAGCAGCCCCACGCCAATGGAGCTGTACTCCGCGCCACCGATTGAGACGCTCGCCTTGCGTACCCGCTGGACAACCGTTCTCATGCGCCACACTCCGTTTCATCGCCAAGCACGGAAGAGAGAGCTTCGCGCACATCGGCGGGCGTGACGCCCTCAACCTTCAGCACTTTGCTGCGGGAGCTTGCGCCGTTCATCACCGACACGCTGGAGCGCGGCACGCCGAGCGCTTTGGCGAGCAGCTCGCAGCACTCTTTGTTGGCCGCGTTCTCTACCGGGGCCGATTTGAGGCAGATTTTGATCTGCTCGCCGTACATGCCCGCAATCCCGCTTTTCGAGGAGCGGGGCTGCACACGCACGAAGAGGCAGACGGCATCGCCCTTCTGGCTGATTGGCGACATGGCGGGTTCAGCCGATAACTTTCGGCACCTTGAAGAAGCGATCCTGCCTGTCGGGCGCATTTCTCAGCGCATCCTCGTTCGAGAGCGGCGTATGCTCGACGTCGGCGCGAAGCACATTGATCTGGTCGTGAATGGTGTTGAGCGGCTCGACGCCTTCGGTATCGACCTCGTTGAGCTTTTCGATGTAGTGCAGAATCATGTTCAGCTCGCTGGTCATCTTTTCCTGCTCGGACTCAGTGAACTTCAGACGGGCAAGCTCGGCGATATAGGCAACATCCTTTGTGGTGACAGACATGGTGTAAATCGATTTAATTCAAACAAATACTTTGCATTTGGCAGACCGGAATCAGAGCCGGCAGATACCAAATTTCTGCTCGTCATCCCCTCTTCTCGGACGCTCGTCAAGCGGCACGTAATCGCGGCACTCTTCGCCGAGATAAATCTGGCGGGGGCGAGCGATCTTCTGATCCGGATCCTTGACGTGCTCGATCCACTGCGCAAGCCAGCCAGGAACGCGCCCGATAGCGAACAGCACCGGAAACATCTCGGTAGGGAATCCCATCGCCTGGTAGATGAGGCCGGAGTAGAAATCGACGTTCGGATAGAGCTTGCGCTGGATGAAGTAATCGTCTTCGAGCGCGATCCGTTCCAGCTCGATGGCGATGTCGAGCAGCGGGTTGCGGCCGGTCTCTGCGAAGACGTCGAAGGCGATCTTCTTGATGATTCTCGCACGCGGATCGTAGTTCTTGTAGACGCGGTGACCGAAGCCCATCAGGCGTCCCTCGCCGCTCTTGACCGACTTGATGAACTCCGGGATTTTATCGACGGAGCCGATCTGCCTGAGCATGTGAATCACCGCTTCGTTCGCTCCGCCGTGCAGCGGGCCGTAGAGCGCGGCGCAACCAGCGGCGATGGCCGAGTAGGGATCGACCATCGAGCTGCTCACCGAGCGCACGGCGTTGGTCGAACAGTTCTGCTCGTGGTCGGCGTGCAGGATGAAAAGCACATCGAGCGCCTTTTCGAGCACCGGATTGGGCTTGTAACTGCGCTCCGTCATGCGGAACATCATCGAGAGAAAGTTGCCCGCGTAGCTCAGGTCGTTGTCTGGCAGCACGTACGGGAAACCGAGGCTGTGGCGAAAGCTCATCGCCGCGAGCGTCGGCATCTTGCCGATCAGCCGCCGCACCTGAAGCTTGCGCGACTCCTCCTCGCCGACATTCTTGGCGTCGGGATAGAAGGTCGAAAGTGCACCCACCGTGCCCACGAGGATGCCCATCGGATGGGCGTCGTAGCGGAAGCCATCCATGAACTTGGTCAGGTTGGCGTGGGTCATGGTGTGGTGCCGGATGTTGTAGGTCCAGACCGCGAGCCGCTCCTTGTCCGGCAAGTAGCCCTTGATGAGCAGGTAGGCCGTTTCGAGGAACGAACTCTGCTCGGCAAGCTGCTCGATCGGGTAGCCACGATAGCGCAGGATGCCCTTGTCGCCATCGATGTAGGTGATCGTGCTCTTGCAGGAGCAGGTGTTCAGAAACGCGGGGTCGTAGCCGAGAATCCCGAAATCATCATCAGAGGCCTTGATCTTGCGCAGATCCATGGTACGGATGGTGCCGTTTTCAATCGGAAGTTCGTACGACTTGCCGGTACGATTGTCGGTGATCGTCAGCGAGTTGCGCTGGTCTGAATCGCTCATGTGCGTGTGGCATTTTGCGTTTACAGAAATAAGAACGCCTCCGGAAGCAAAGCTTGCCGTCACTACGGCTTTGAATTTACGAAACTCCCGGCATTATCCTTATTCCCTTCATGCGCTTGTACCCTTCTGCCGAAAGCTGATGGCAAATCATGTCGAAAAAGAAAATTTTGTTTGGAAACAACAATCCCGTTTTCTACATTTGTCCACCTATCAGGAACGGAGCTGTAGCTCAGTCTGGTTAGAGCGCCTGCCTGTCACGCAGGAGGTCGCGGGTTCGAGCCCCGTCAGCTCCGCACCGTTCAAACGAAAAGCCTCTGGAAAACCAGAGGCTTTTTTCATTTCACGATTTACGCCGCAGGTTCTCAAGCGGTCACCCTGAATCCCTGCCCCTCGATCACCTTTTTGATCGATTCGAGATCAGCCGTCGACTCGTCGTACTCGACGTTGACAACACCAGTCTGATGCGATGCACTGGCTTTTTCCACCCCTTCCATCTCTTCGAGAGCTTCGCTGACCAGCATTTCGCAGCCGGAGCAGCGCATTCCGCTGACATGTATTTCTGTTTTCATGACTCTGTGTTTATTGTTTGACTGAAGTTTCAGCCGTTTTCCGAAAAGTGTGTAAAAATCCGGCCACAGGCAACATCGTGTTCCGCCATTCCCGGTCAGACAAACGAAAACAGCAATGGAACGCGCGAGTTAGCAGAAAAATAAACCAGTCGCTATATTGAGTTCTATGACACAAAGCTCGAACCCATACCGCCACGTCGTGGCTCTCTTCCGCCCGTTCCTCATTCTGCTTTGTCTTGCCGGACTTTCCGCCTGCAACACCAAGGAGGCCCGCATCAAGGAGTTGCAACAGACGGTCTGGCAGAACCCGGAAGATGCAAGAGGCTACCTGAACCTCGGCAAGGAGTACGCTCGCCAGCAGCGTTTCGACGACGCCATCCAGGCTTACCGCAGAGCCATCAAGCTTGAACCCGGTCTCGACGAGGCCTACTCGGCACTCGGCGCAGCCTATTTCGACAAGAAAGAGTTTAATGCGGCGCTCCCCTGGATGCGGAAGCGGGTCGAGATCGCGCCGGACGACTCTCTCCGCCAGTTCGATCTCGGCAACGTCTATTTCCAGCTCAATCGTTACGACGACGCGATAGCCTCTTACCAGAAAGCGATAGACAACAGCTACTCTTTCCAGGAGGCCTGGTACTCGATGGCGGTCTGCTACATCAAGATTGGAAAAATCGATGAAGCCCGAAAAATCCATAAATGGCTTCAGAATAAAAACAATTATCTTGCCGTCTCCCTTGAACGGCACCTGCAGAACGATGTGCCTGACAAGGCCGGAAAATGAATCTCGTAATCCCATGCCGGCGGACGACAGTATCCTTATGATGCAAAAGGCACTTCAACTCCTCGAAGAATCGGTCAAGACTGCGATGCAGCAACCGTCTGCCGGGAACGGACGGCCGGTGCTTGAGCGTTTCAGCGCGCCGCTCGACGAGGTTGACGCCACGCGCTGGCTCTCGGCGCAGAGGCTTTTCCCGAAGCTATTCTGGATGAACCGCGAAAAAAGCGAGTGGATTGCCGGCATCGGCGAGGCGGATCGAATCGAAATTTCCGAAACTGGCCCCAACGACCGGAGCTTTCTCGTGCTCGAAGAGACGATGAAGCAGAAAAACCCGCACGCAAGGTACCTCGGCGGGTTCTGCTTCAACAATCTTCAGAAGCAGAACAGACTCTGGAACGCTTTCAGCCCCGGCCTTTTCATATTGCCGCTTGTCAGCATCGAATACCGCGACGGCCAGACACTGATGACCTGCTCGCTATGGCTGAAGCCCGGCGACGACCGGCAGAAAGCACTCGAAAATCTCTTGATTACCCTGTCAAAAGTATCAGCCGGAGAGTCGCCGAAGGCTGCCGCGATTCCCGAAATGACGCAGATCTCCTACTGCCCCGACAAACCGCATTGGGTCGAGAGCTGCCAAACCATTCTGAGAAATTTCGATGAGGGAAAACTCGACAAGGTGATCCTCGCCCGGCAGACTGAACTCTCTTTTGCAGGCAAGGTGCCAGCCATCCGCTTTTTGCTCGACTACCCGTTCTCCGACAACTCGACCTATCGCTTCTACTTCGAGCCGGTCGAGGGACACGCCTTCGTCAGCTTCACGCCCGAACGCCTCTACCGCCGCGACGGCGACATGCTCGAAACCGAGGCGCTCGCGGGCACCATTACCAAGGAGGCACTCAAGGCGGACGACAGCACCGCTTCCGAGTTGCTGCTCAATTCCGAAAAGGACATCCGTGAACACCGCTTCGTGAAGGACACGATTTACCGCGAGTTGCAGCCGGTATGCAGCGACATCGACATGCAGGAGAAGGTCGGCGTGCTCCAGCTCAACCGCCTCGCCCATCTCCTGGCCAGATGCAAGGCCAGACTTCTTCCGGAGTTCAGCAACGACAGCACCGTGCTGCGTCAGCTTCATCCGACTCCGGCGGTCGGCGGCGTGCCGAGGGAAAAGGCGATGTCGCTGATTCTGTCGATCGAACCGTTCTGCCGTGGCTGGTACGCCGCGCCGGTGGGCTGGCTCAGCCGCGACGCCGCGGAGTTCGCGGTCGGCATCCGCTCGGCGCTCGTCAATGACGACCACGTCTATCTCTACTCGGGCGCGGGTCTGGTCAAGGGTTCCGACCCCGAATCGGAGTGGGAGGAGGTCGATCAGAAGATCGGGGACATTCTGGCCATAACGCAGCAGACCACATGAATCATAAGCAGATTACGACCCTCTGGTGCGCAGTCATCGTCGAAGAACTGATCCGGCAGGAGGCCGGATTTTTCTGTATCTCCCCCGGCTCCCGCTCAACGCCGCTGACTCTGGCCGTCGCCTCGAATCCGAAGGCGAAGTTCCGCATGTTCCCCGACGAACGCTCGGCGGGATTCTACGCGCTCGGCTACGCAAGGGCAACCGGAATGCCTGCCGTGCTCGTCTGCACCTCCGGCACCGCCGTGGCCAACTACTTCCCCGCCGTCGTCGAAGCATCGGCAGATGCAATGCCGATGCTCGTGCTTTCAGCTGACCGCCCTTTCGAGCTGCTCGAATGCGGCGCGAACCAGACCATCCGCCAGCAAAATATTTTCGGCAGCTACACTCGCTGGAGCTTCGAACTGCCCGAACCTGGAGTTGCGACACCGCTTGCCTCGGTGCTTTCGACGGTGGATCACGCCTTCAGAAAAAGCCTTGGCCTCCCCGCAGGCCCGGTGCATCTGAACCTGCCGTTCCGCGAACCGCTCGAACCCGAAACGCCCGATCCCGGCCATCCGTGGGCCGCGCCGCTCGAAGCGTGGCAGGCTTCCAGCGAACCGTGGAGCCGCTTCGCGCGTTCGTTGCGCGAGCCGAGCGCCGGAAGCATCGCGGCGCTGCGCGAACTGCTCGCCCAGGCTGAAAGACCACTTTTCGTCGCCGGAAGCATGGCGGACCCGGTGGACGGCGATGCAGTTGCAGCGCTCGCCAAATCGCTCGGTGTGCCGCTCTTTGCGGATCTCACCTCCGGCATCCGGCTTTCATCGGACTGCACGCCATGGCAGCTCGCCTTCCAGAATGAAGCCTTCGTCGAGCGCTTTCAGCCCGATGTAGTGATCCATTTCGGCGGCCATGTCATCGGCAAGCAACCTGCGCTGGCTATCCGGAAATATCCGCCGGTGCACTACGTCGTCATCCGCGAGCATCCCGGACGCTTCGGCCCTGACCACAACGTCACGCTGACCATCGAGGCTTCGCCCGCCGCCATCGCATCAGCACTCAAAGGGTGCCGGGAGCCGGTGCCGGGCATCGATTGTGGCGACACTTTTTCGGCAGCCTCCGGTGTCATCAACGAAATGGTTTGCGCTCCGGAGCTTGCAGTCAGCGAAATCTCCGCGCCGAGAATCGTCTCGTCGCTCACCGGCGGCGATCACGCGCTCTTCGTCGCAAACAGTATGCCCGCGCGGGACATGGATCTGTACGCCGCGCCGGTGGCTGGCAAGCCGCTCCGGGTGGCGCTCAATCGCGGCGTCAGCGGTATCGACGGCATCATCTCGACCGCCGCAGGATTCTCGGCGGGCCTCCGAAAACCGGCGACGCTGCTCATCGGCGACATCTCCTTCCTGCACGACCTGAACGCGCTCTCGCTCCTCACCCATCCGTGGAACCCGCTCGTCGTCATCGTGCTGAACAACCACGGCGGCGGCATCTTCTCCTTCCTGCCCATCGCCTCGCAGACTGACCGGCTCGACGAGTGTTTCGCCACGCCACAGAGCTTCAGCGTCGAACTGGCCGCTCGCACCTTCGGCATCGACTACGCCTGCCCGGAGACGAATGGCGATTTCACGAGGCTCTACACCGGCGCACTCAAGGAAAGCCGAAGCCTCATCATCGAAATCAAAAGCGACCGGCAGAAGAACCTCCAACTGCACCGCGCACTCAAGGCGCAACTCGATACGATTTTCGGAACAACCGACTGCTTCGGCAATCGATAAAACGCGAAAGCCCTCCCGGTATTGAGCGGACGCAGCAAACCGCTATAGAAAAACACGTTACAGCTTTTACAATCCTCATCGACGAAGACGGAGACAGCGTTTGTTGCGCATCAGCCACTCCACGCCCTTTACCACTAATTGATGCATGAAGCTTGCAAAAAACGAATCACTTTTTTATATAACGATATAGTTATACGGCGTCATGCGGGAGAATTATTTGCTTGCTCGAATCCCTTTTTAAAGCACCTCAAGTTGGACGCCGAATTATCCACCTCTTCGACAACCTCCAAACACGGGAATTTCTTATGAAAAAAATCGTCTCTCTACTCGTCACCCTCTTTTTCATTTCGACAAGCCTGCTCCACGCAGCCATCGATCCGAGTCAGTTGCCCGAAGCCAAGCGAACCATCTCCGGCAAATATCTCTCGGCCAAAGAGGCTTATGAAATGGTGGTGAAGAATCCCCAGAAGATGCTCTTCGTTGACGTCCGCACTCCGGCTGAAACCGAATATGTCGGTATCGCCGATCAGGTCAACCTGAACATTCCCTACATGCTCGACGACTACTCGACCTGGGATGCCAAAAAGAGCCGCTTCCAGATGAGCCCGAACTCGGCCTTCACCATGAAAATCGCCGATGCGCTCACCGCTCGCGGTCTGAAGAAAAACGACCCAATCATTCTGATGTGCCGCTCTGGCGACCGCAGCGCCGCCGCCGCCAATCTCTTGACCACTGCCGGTTATACCAAAGTCTATTCGGTTTACGACGGCTTTGAAGGCGACAAGAGCAAGGAGGGATTCCGCACGGTCAACGGCTGGAAAAATGCCGGTCTGCCCTGGGGCTACAAGCTCGACCAGGCACGCGCTTACCTCGTCTTTTAAATCCCGTCTCTACTCCGGAGGCATTGATTTTCGGATGCCTCCGGAAAGACTGCACGGATGAAAATCAACGATTGCCATCCAGCATAAACTTTCGCTTCAGCAGCTCCAGAACCTCCTCCGCGCTGACGATCATCTCTTCCACACCCCCTTTCGAGACATACCGAAACCGGTCGCCGCTCAGCATCGCTTTACCCGATTCATGCTGCAACACGACAATCAGCCCTTGCACAAAGATCGAATCCGGATGCGTCGCATTGAGCCAGTTGGCCGGCTCGAAATCAAGCAGCTCCTGCGGGCAGCGGTTGAATTCATAGAGGTTTTTCCACGCGCCATCGACCAGCGACTGCAACAGGTAGTCGCGATCCGAAACCGTCGTGAGCCTGAAGGTGTCGTAATCCTGCCCAATCTCGCGGTCGAGCCACCGGAGGTTGACCGGCTCGCGAATACCATAGCTGCCAAAACCGAGATCGCAGAGCCACTCCGTGCCATCGACCGAAGCGATGATCGCCACGTGGGTTTTCGGACGACGGATGGCGTAGGTCATGGGCCGCGCCGCCACGAATTGGTATGGAATGCCGACCGCCTCGAGCGCCATCGCAAAGATGCCGTTCACCTCGTAGCAATAGCCGCCGCGCCGCCGCTCGACGATCTTCGCGCAGATCGCTTCCGGCGCAAGCGACGGCACCCTTCCCGCCTGCACATCGAGATTTTCGAACGGCACCGAAAAGAGCTGGCGGCGCATCAAGCGCTTCAGCGTGTCGAAATCCGGCGACGGCTCACCCTCAAAGCCGATGCGAGCGAGGTATGACGGAAGATGGAAATTGGCGGCTTTCATTAGCAACTCACAGTAATTCAAAGCAATAAGGTCAAGCTGAACAGGGCCACGCCGCATCCGGCTTGTGACGCCAGATCCAGGCGATGAAGTCGGTCATGGGCGGATCGACGCCAAGCTCGCGAAGCCGTACGACGAGCTGCCCGCGATGGTAGGCGCTGTGCTCTGGAACCTGCACGAGCGTGTCGACGAGGGAGTGTTCGGCGACCGTGAAGCCGAGCTTTTCGGTGGCCGTCTTCGACCACGGCAATTCAATAACACGCTCCAGCTCAGCCGGTGTCAGCGCTTCGAGAAAGCGCATCGATTCCTGATGGACGCCGCGCGCGAACGAAACCAGCTCTTCGACAGCAAGATCATCGGCAACTCGCGGATCGAGCGGGCGAGCCGAGCACACGTCGAGAAAAATCTTCTGCACCGCATGCAAATGCCGCAGCTTGGCAAGGATGTAGCCGTCCTGCTCCACCTCCGGTTTACCAGTAATCGTCGAAAACACCAGCGCGTCCGCCCAGGCCATTTGGCGGAACTGATCGATGAGCAAAGATAGGGCGTCCATAACAAGCCTATAGATCCATGAAAAAAATGTTTTCTGAATGTATCGAACTTTCGCGATACGATCTCAGAGCAACACCTTTAATTTGCGCGCGCCTGTCACCTCGAACCCCTCCTGTTCGTAAAAGGCAAGCGTCCGGTCGAACTCCGGCAGTGGAGGGGTGGTGACTTCAAGACGCTTCCAGCCACGAGACTTTCCGAACTCTCTGGCCGCCTCCAGCAGCCCTTGCCCAACCCCCACCAGGCCGCGGCACTCCGGACGCACGAACAGCTCCGGAATGGTGCCGAAAACGCCCCCGGCATAGAGAGCGCAACTTTCGTACAACGCGATGAAACCAACAGACTCATCACGTCAATCGACCGCCACAAACTTCATCGGAAGCGACATCGAACGCCGGAACGCCAATGGCCTGCATGATCGCCGACAGCAACTCGTCAACCATCGAAGCCACTGCCGCAACATCCGCAACGGTCGCCTTGTTGATCATGAATCGATTCTGATGCCCCGACATACTCTGGCGATGACTTTGTTTGTGAAATGGTGCTCTGCGGTTTGCTCTCCAACCCTCGACGGGCCGATCACCGTAATTTCTTCTTGCGTTCTTTCGGCTCAGCCAACTCCCGTTCTGTCACCCGGATGAGGTTCGAGAGCCACTCGCGGTCCTCAAGCTCTTCCCCAACAAGCAGATATGGCTTCGTCCCCTGATAAGAGGTGGACTCAGCAAGCGACCCGGCAATGCGGCGCCCGGCAACGCTGGGCTTCACGAAGAGCCGGTTATCGCACACCGGCGCCACTACCTTCCCATCGCAGTAGATAGCGTACTCACCGAACATCTTGCGAAACGTGATCGCGCCCGCCGCCCCCATCTGCTCGCAGGCATATATTCGACAAACGATAGATCGGATGACATGGGATGGAGAATTTCAGATTTGAGTCTCTTGCTGAACGCCGAAGCAGCGGATAACCTGCACGTTCAGCCTTGCAGAAAATGCAGTCCGGCGACCAGGCGGCGCAAAGTTCGAGATACTTTCCACCCAGCATCGAGGCGATAATGCGGCTGAGCGACTGTCGGTCGATAACCCGAATCGCCTCCTCCAACGTGACGATCACGACTTTGCCGACTTCCGCCATCGCCCCGGCAAGCTCATCGAGAAACACAGACTGAGTTTCCGGCGACTCCGGATGCAGCACCCGGCAAAACCGCTCGCCAATGGCGACAATCTTTGCCTGCCGGATCAACTCTGCCGCCTGTTCCGCCGTGATCCAAACGGGCCTGAACGCGAGGATTTTTTCACGGATTCGCTCGAAAGCGGGATCGCCATCCCCGTAAACACCTCCCGGTTGCCAAGAACCAGCTCGGCCTTCCTGATCCCCTCGACAATGCTACCGGTTCGATAATCGTCAATCGTGCCCATGACAATCCGTGCTTTGGGTTCAGAAAAACAACCCTTTGTGGGGTTGTTATATATTAACAAAAAACCAAACGGCCCGAAATCACAACAGCGATGCCAACCACTCCTCTCCACCTCGCCACCGTCGGCGATACCGCGCTTCCGAAAATCGTGTTTCTGCACGGATTCCTCGGTTCGGGAAGCGACTGGCTTTCGTTTGCCCGCAAGCTTGAGAATCGCTTTTGTAGCATCCTCGTCGATCTGCCGGGACATGGTGAGGCAGGGATTCCGGTGGATGGCGATCCGGAGCGGTTTTTCATGCAGACGGTCGCGGCGCTGAAGAGCGAGATCCGGCGACTGAGCGCGGAGCCGTGCGTGCTGGTCGGCTATTCGATGGGCGGACGGATCGGGCTAGCGCTGGCGTTGCGGCACCCAGAGCTGTTCTCGAAAGCGATGATCGTGTCGTCGTCACCGGGCTTGCGGACGGAGGAGGAGCGTGCAGCAAGGCGGAAAAGCGACGAGGGAATAGCCCGCAAGATCGAGCGGAATTTCGAGGGGTTCATCCGGTTCTGGTACGACCAGTCGCTGTTCGCGACACTGAAAAGCCATGCGCTCTTCCACGAGGTCGAGGCGCAACGCAAGCAGGGTTCGCCACAAGATCTCGCCCGCGCGCTGCGCCTGCTCGGCACAGGCAACCAGCCGTCGTTCTGGAGCGAGCTGCCGGAATGCCGCGTGCCGATGCTCTTCTGCGTCGGCGAGAAGGATGCGAAGTACGTGGAGATCGGCAAGCAGATGGTTGAACTTTGCCCATCCTCAAGCCTGGAGTTCTTCGAGCGTTGTGGACACACGCTGCACATCGAGGAGCCGGAGCGTTTTCTTGCAAGCGTCGAGCGGTTTATCGAGGCTGACAGAGCCATGGGATAGCCTTTGCGACTCAGGAAAAGCTGAAAAGGGCAACGGGATTGTTTATATTTAAAATCTTTTTTCTGCCATCAGGACAAAACCGTTTTTCATCAACGACCATCGAGATTTCACATATGAGCACAGTCAACTGGATTGCTGCCGGGGAGTACTCCGACATTCTCTACCACAAGGCCGAGGGGATTGCCAAAATTACCATCAACCGCCCGGAGCGGCGCAATGCGTTCCGCCCACAGACGGTGGATCAGATGATCGAGGCGTTGCAGGATGCGCGTAACGACAGCCAGATCGGCGTCATCATCCTGACCGGCCAGGGCGACCTCGCGTTCTGCTCCGGCGGTGACCAGAAGATTCGCGGCAACGCGGGGTACGCCGACGAAAAGGGCGTGAACAAGCTCAACGTGCTCGATTTCCAGCGAGACATCCGCACCTGCCCGAAGCCGATCATCGCAATGGTGGCGGGCTACGCCATCGGCGGAGGCCACGTGTTGCACATGCTCTGCGACCTCACCATCGCGGCGGAGAACGCCCGCTTCGGCCAGACCGGCCCGCGCGTCGGTTCGTTCGACGGCGGCTGGGGCGCGAGCTACATGGCGCGTCTGGTCGGCCAGAAAAAGGCCCGCGAAATCTGGTACCTCTGCCGCCAGTACAACGCGCAGGAGGCGCTCGACATGGGCTTGGTCAACACCGTCGTGCCGCTCGAAAGGCTCGAAGAGGAGACCGTGCAGTGGTGCCGCGAAATTCTCGCCAACTCGCCGCTCGCCATCCGCTGCCTCAAGGCCGCGCTGAACGCCGACTGCGACGGTCAGGCCGGTTTGCAGGAGCTTGCGGGCAACGCCACCCTGCTCTACTACATGAGCGAAGAGGGGCAGGAAGGCCGCAACGCCTTCGTCGAGAAGCGCAAACCCGATTTCAGCAAATTTCCGAAACACCCGTGAAGCCACTTCATGCCGAAATCTGCTGGTATGAAATGGATTTCACCGCGCCGGTCACCGTCCGCGGAGTGCTCCTCGCCAAACGCGAGGGGCTGCTCCTGCGCCTGAAAAGCGAGGAGGCGACCGCATATGGAGAAGTCGCCCCCCTCACTGGCCTGCATGCCGAGTCGCTCGACGAGGCGTTGCAAGCGCTCACCGTCTTCCTTCCAGAACTTTCACGGCTCGACCAGAACACGCCCGATAAACGGCGACGCCTGATCGATGAGGCTGCGTTACCACCGTCGGTGGCAACCGGCATCGAAATGGCGCTCATCAATCTCGAAGCAGTCGAATCCGGCTCGCTTCCGTCGTTCCCCGCCGCCTTCCCGCCAGCATCGATGATTCCCGTCAACGCGCTGCTGGCCGGTGACGCACAGGCGGTGCTCGACCGCGCGACGAAGCGCTACGCCGAGGGGTTCCGCGCGTTCAAGCTGAAGGTGCGCAAAGGGCAGCTTGACGAGGCCATTGCGAGCATCCGCGCACTTCACGAAGCGTTCGGCGGAAAGGCGGAATTGCGGCTCGACGCGAACCAGTCACTCGAACTCGACGAGGCGCTCAGGTTCGGCAAAGCCCTGCCGAACGGCAGCATTTCATACATCGAGGAGCCGCTGACCGACGCGGCGCTGATTCCGGAATTCCACGCCGCCACCGGCCTGCCGTCGGCGCTCGACGAGTCGCTCTGGCAGCGTCCGGAGCTGCTGGACGAGATCGGCCCCGAACCGCTCGGCGCGCTCGTGCTCAAGCCAAACTGCATCGGTGGCATCGCAAAATCGCTCGACTTCGCGGCGAAAGCGCAGCGGATGGGCTTGCAGGCGGTCTTCAGCTCTGCCTTCGAGAGCAGCGTCAGCCTGGGCATCTACGCGCTCTTGGCCGCCGTCTCGTCGCCAGCTCCGGCGGCCTCCGGCCTCGACACGGCAAGCTTCCTCGCCAGCGACCTCACCGAAACGCCCTTTTCCGCGCCGGAGGGTTTCGCTGACCCCGCCCGCGCATGGCGCGACAGTTTGCGCGTGAGACCCGAAATGATCGAAATCGTGAAATCATGGACCTTGTAGCCAAAGCTGCACAAACCTTCAGCAGCCAACCCGCCATCATAACCGACGAACGGCGCTGGAGCTTTGCCGACCTCGATGACGACACGGCTTGCATCGCCGCCGCGTTCGAGGCGAACGGCATCCGGCGCGGCGACATCGTCGCGTTCGTCGCGCCGAACAGCACGGCGCTCGTGCTCGCGCTGATGGCGCTCATGCGCATGGGCGCCGTCGCTGCACCGGTGAACCACCGCTTTCCGGAAAGCCACATCGAGGGCGTGATCGCGCGGCTGAATCCGGCGATGACACTCGACGCGACGGCGCTCGAAGCGTTCGTCGCCGCCGCTCTCGCCCTGACGAACGCGAGCTTCAGCGCCGCAACAGAGATGGAGCGGCCCGTCTCGATCATCCACACCTCGGCCAGCTCTGGCAAGCCGAAAGCTGCGATGCACAGCTTCTCAAACCACTACTACAGCGCCAAAGGCTCCGGCGAAAATCTGCCGTTCGGGCCGGGCGACTGCTGGCTGCTCTCGCTGCCGCTCTACCACGTCGGCGGCTACTCGATGCTCTACAAGTGTCTCATCGACGGCGGTGCGCTCGCCGTTCCCGCGCCGGAGGCGTCGCTCGCCGAATCACTCGTTCGCTTCCCTGTCACCCACCTCTCGCTGGTGCCAACGCAGCTCTACCGGATGCTCCAAACCGACGGTGGCCCGGAAAGCCTGCGGAGCCTCAAAGCCCTGCTGCTCGGCGGCAGCGCCGTCAGCGCCCCGCTGCTTCGAGAGGCGATCCGCGAGCGCGTGCCGCTCTACCTCACCTACGGCTCCACCGAAATGAGCACGCAGGTCACCACCTCGCCCAGCCCGGTCACCGAGGTGCAGGGCGACAGCGGCGTCGTGCTGCCCTACCGAGAGGTTGCGATTTCACCTGACGGCGAAATCCTCGTCAAAGGCGAGTGCCTCTTCATGGGCTATCTCGACGACGACGGATTGCGAACGGCGAGAGACTCGGAGGGATGGTTCCACACGGGCGACATGGGTGAGCTGTCGGAGGACGCGCGGCTAAACGTGCTCGGCAGAAAAGACAACATGTTCATCTCGGGCGGCGAGAACATCCACCCCGAAGAGATCGAAAAAGCGCTGACCTCAATCGAAGGCATCGAAGAGGCTGTGGTGGTTCCGGTGCCCGATGCCGAGTACGGCATGAAACCAGTGGCGTGGATCAAAGCGCAAAACGATGCACCCGACGATGCCGCGATCACTGCCCGCCTCAAAAGCAGGCTCGGCAGGCTCAAAACGCCGGTGGCGCTGCATCGCGTTCAGGAATGGCAAACCCTCATCGGCTCCGCCAAAATCGACCGGGGGTGGTACAAAAGAAGCTTGTAGGGGCAGCCCTCGCGGCTGCCCTCCGGTGAAGAGCAATCGGTGAAATGGTAATCTTTAAAGCCCATAGGACTTATAAGTCCCATAAGTCCTATAGGTCATAGAGGAGGGAAAAAATGAAGACCGATGCTGCTGCCCCTACGATTTCTTCCTCGCCTGGCGCTTGAGCACGAACACCGTCAGGCGGCTGCCAATACCCGAGAAGGGAGCGTAGAACATGCCGGTCAGAATCATGCTCACGAGCAGGTCAGAGAGAGCAATATCTTTCGGCGCGGTCACCATCGCCAGCATTTGCTGGAACGTTTCGGCGTCTTCGGGAGCCATGCTGGTTGCCCATGCAACCAGAAGTCGAAGACTTTCGAGACCGGGAATGTAACTGAACCACTTCTCCAGCAGGTATGCGACAAGCACCGACAGCGCGCCGCCGATAAACCCGCTCATCGCGCCAAGTACGAAGGCTTCGCCAGACTCCAGCCGGATCTGGTTGCGCATGATGTAGTACCACGCCGCCACCGCTCCGGCAATTATAATACCGGCAAACAGAAATGCGTTGATCAGCGTCAGATAAGGCAGCGTCGTCGTCAGCACGAGCACTGCCGTTCCGAGGAGCAGTGCGGGCGCTTTCGATGGACGACCCGGCACAGTTTCGACGACCATCTCAGGCAGAAAAAAGATCGTTCAGAAAATCGTCCATCGTGTAGAAGCCCGGCGACGTTGCATGGCGCTGGACAAGCCACTCTGCGGCGCGAACTGCGCCCGAGGCGAAGCCGGTGCGATTTTTGGCCGTGTGGGTCAGCTCGATGGTGTCCGACTCCGAATCGATGATGGCCGAGTGAACGCCAAATACCGAGCCGAGCCGGATCGAGGCGACCTGCAACTCGTCGCTCTGCAACTTCCTGCCGTCCTCAAGCTCTCGGACGATAGTGCGCTTGCGGGGATTGGAGTTCAGAATCTCCTGCGCAGCCTTGATTGCCGTGCCGCTCGGGAAGTCCGCCTTGCCGGTATGGTGCTGCTCCGAGAGCGCAATGTCGAACTGCTCGAACGGCGCGATCAGGCGCGCAGCCTCGCGCAGCGTCCGGAAAAAGACGTTCACGCCAAGCGAAAAGTTGGCCGAGTAGAGCATTGAGCTTCCCGCCGCCCTGACCTCTTCGCAAACCTGCGGCATCACGTCATCCCAGCCGGTGGTGCCCACCACAACTGGCACGCCGGAGGCAATCAGCGCCGGGTAGTTGGCCAGGAATGCGCTCCTGACGGTAAAATCGATAATGACATCCGATCCGCTGAACGCGGCGGCATCAATGGTATCGCTGACATCGAGCACACGGTTGATGACATGCGTGCCCGAGGCGGCGACAACGTCGGCTATCTGACGGCCCATGCGGCCATTGCCGACCAAAGTGATCTTCATACTCTCAGCTTGTCCTTGTACTTCTGGTAGTTGGTTCAGGCACTCACTGACCGATCAGTTCGAGTATCCGGTCGAGGTCTTCGCCTGAAAAATATTTGATGTGAATTTCGCCCTGCCCCCCCTTTTTTTCGACGAGACTCACCTTGGTGGCGAGCCGTTCCCTGAGACGGCTCTCAATCTGGTCGATCTGCACGGCCCGAGGTGCTGGAGCCGGACTCACCGTTTTCGGTTTGTCTTTGAACATGTTGCCCACCAGCGCCTCGGTCTGGCGCACCGAAAGCTGCCGCGCCATGATCTGCCGCCACACCTTGAGCTGGAGATGCTCGCTCGGCAGATTGATGAGCGCCCGGGCGTGGCCAGAGGA
This sequence comes from Chlorobaculum sp. MV4-Y, assembly GCF_025244685.1. NCBI lineage: Bacteria > Pseudomonadati > Chlorobiota > Chlorobiia > Chlorobiales > Chlorobiaceae > Chlorobaculum > Chlorobaculum sp. MV4-Y. The sequence goes on from NZ_CP104202.1 coordinate 1,734,084, forward strand.
GATTTCTCGGGTGCGAATGCTGTCCTGAATCTGGCGGGGAAGTTTCAGCAGTCGCAGGAAATTGGCAACCGTGGAGCGGTTCTTGCCCACCTTCTGGGCAACTTCGTCCTGCGTGAGGTTACACTTTGTCACCAGGCTCCGCAAGGCAAGCGCAACCTCGATGGCGTTGAGGTCTTCGCGCTGGATGTTTTCGATGAGCGCAAGTTCAAGCTTGCTGGCGTCCTCGTGCGCTTCGATGACATAGGCGGGAATGAACTTGAATCCGGCGGACTTGACCGCTCGCAGCCGGCGTTCACCGCTAATAAGCAGATAACCGTCGCCATCGCGGCAAACCGTCACCGGCTGGATGACGCCGTTTTCGATGATCGAATTGCGCAGCTCGTTGAGCGCCGTCTCCTCGAAGGTCTGGCGCGGCTGGAATGGATTGACTCTGATTTTCTCGACCGGAAGGCTGCCGATCGCGCCCTCCTGCATCTTTTCAGTCTCTTCGGCTTTTTCGGCGGCGGCAAACCCCTCTTCGGAGATCAGCGCTTTCAGCCCCCGGCCCAGTGCTTTTTTCGACATATCCTCACAATTAACCGGCCACCTTACTGCTGCCGAACTTTGAATTTCCTGATGTTGCCGTCGCGCTCGAAGATCTCCTGCGCAAGATCGAGGTAGTCCTTCGAGCCGATGCTCTGGGCGTCGTACAACAGCGCCGGCATACCGTGGCTCGGAGCCTCCGAAAGCCTGACATTCCTGCGAATGTAGGTCTTGTAAACCTTGTCCTTGAAAAACTTCTTGACCTCCTCGGCCACCTGCGTCGCAAGCCTGAGCCGGGCGTCAAACATGGTCACCAGAACCCCTTCGATTTCGAGCTTCGGATTGAGATGCTTCCGCACGATGCTGATGGTGTTCAGCAGCTTGCCCAAGCCTTCAAGCGCATAATATTCGGCCTGCACCGGAATAAGCACCGAATCGGCAGCGGTGAGCGAGTTGAGCGTGATGAGGCCAAGCGAAGGAGGGCAATCGATGATGATGTAATCGTACTGGTCGCGCACCTGCTTCAATGCCTTCTGCATAACGTACTCCCGCTCGCGCATATTGACCAGCTCCACCTCCATGCCAACAAGGTTGACATTCGAGGGCAGGACGTCGAGGTATTCGAGACCGGAAGGCTTGATCGCATCGCGAATATCCCCGCCGTTCAGCATCACATTGTAGAAGGTGTTCTCAATCTCGTCACCGGTTTCAAGACCAAAACCAGAGGTGGCGTTGGCCTGGGGATCGATGTCGATCAGGAGCGTTTTGAATTCGGATATCGCAATGGAAGCCGCAATATTGACCGAGGTGGTTGTTTTACCAACCCCGCCCTTCTGGTTTGCAATCGCAATTACTCTGCCCATGTATCCGTAGCCAGCGAAATGAAAAATATTCAAGCGGTTAATCTTCTTCAGCGACACGTTTCATTAGTATAATACTTGCATAAACTTTTGCAAACAGGAATATCGACCCATGAAAAGGCTTGGCGCCGATTTTTACCAGATGCCAACAATCTTGCTCGCCGAGCGGCTGCTCGGCAAGATTTTCGTCCACCACGAGGCATCGGGCCGGGTGACCAAAGGGCGGATCGTCGAAACCGAAGCCTACCTCGGCGATGGCGACGAGGCCTGCCACGCATGGCGCGGCATGACAGAGCGCAATCATGTGATGTTCGGCCCACCCGGCCACCTGTACATCTACTTCTCCTATGGCTGCCACTATCTGGCGAACATCGTCTCGGAACAGGAGGGCATAGCTGGCGCAGTCCTGCTCCGGGCTATGGAACCAATCGAAGGCATCGAATGGATGCAGGAACGGCGAAAGACTACGGACGAGCGAGCACTGATGAGCGGCCCCGGCAAGCTCACCCAGGCGCTCGGGATCGGCCCAGCGCATTATGGCGAGTCGCTGCTCGGCGACATCTGCTGGCTCGAAGAGGCTCCGGAAGTCCCGATGGAGCTGATCGGCACAAGCCCGCGCATCGGTATTTCACGCAGCGCCGAACTGCCGTGGCGGAAGTTCGTAACCGGTTCACCGCACATTTCGAAAACGCAATCCGGTGCGACGCCAAAAAAGAGGAAAAAGGGGTTGGAAAGTAGTTAAATTTTCTTTTTTTAGGCTCATACGGTTACCGAGGAAACATCCATCAAGTCAACCTCAAGCCAACCATGATCGGCACTCCAATCCTTCCCGAAATCCGCGAGCTGATCGAGCAGAGGAACTTCAGCGCCCTGCAACGCCTCTTCGACGACTGGCTCCCGGTTGACCTAGCCGAACTGATCTCCGACCTGCCCGAAAACGAGCAGGCGATTCTCTTCAGGCTGCTCACCAAGGACGCAGCCACCGAAACCTTTGAGTACCTCGACTTCGACGCCCAGCAGAACCTCCTCAACGCGCTGACGCAGAAGGATGTCACGCACATCCTCAACAGCATGTCGGCGGATGACCGCACGGCACTGCTCGAAGAGCTGCCCGGCCCGGTGGCGCAGGAGCTGATCAAGCTGCTCTCGTTCAAGGAGTTCAAGATCGCCAAGACGCTGCTGGCCTACGCCGAAGACAGCGTCGGAAGGCTCATGTCACCGGACTTCCTGAGCGTCAAGAAAGACTGGGAAATCAGCCGCGTACTCGAATACATCCGCACCCACGGCCATGAAAGCGAAACGCTGAACGTTATCTACGCGGTGGACGACCACGGCAAGCTCGTCGGCGAAATGCTCGCCCGCGACCTGTTGCTCTCGCCGCTTGACAAGAGGGTTGAAGAGATCATCGACGAAGACAAGCTGATCACCCTCACGGCCACGCAGGATCAGAAAGACGCGCTCGAAGCGTTCAAACGCTACGACCGGGTCGCACTGCCGGTCGTCGATTCCAACGGATACCTGATCGGCATCGTCACCGTTGACGACATGCTCGACGTCGCCGAAGAGGAGGAGACCGAAGACATCCAGAAGTTCGGCGCTATCGAAGCTCTGGAAGAACCGTACATCGACGTGCCGCTACCGGAGCTGGTCAAGAAACGCGCCGTCTGGCTGGTGGTGCTCTTCCTCAGTGAAATGCTCACCGCATCGGCAATGAGCCACTTCGAAGACGAGCTTGCCAAGGCAATTGTGCTGGCGACCTTCATTCCGCTGGTCATATCGAGCGGTGGCAACTCGGGCTCGCAGGCGGCAACACTCATTATCCGCTCCCTTTCACTCGGAGAAATTTCCATCCGTGACTGGTGGAACGTAATGCGTCGAGAAATCCTTTCGGGACTGATGCTTGGCAGCATTCTTGGCACAATTGGCTTTATTCGGGTTATCTTGTGGGCCGCTATTCTCGGGCACCTTACACAGGTCTGGATACGGATCGGTTTTACTGTAGGCTTTTCACTGATCGGTATCGTGCTCTGGGGAACCTTTGCCGGCTCCATGCTCCCGATGCTGCTCAAACGCCTCGGTCTCGACCCGGCCACCTCGTCAGCACCATTCGTTGCTACGCTGGTGGACGTTACCGGCATTGTCATCTACTTCAGCGTTGCATCGCTGATTCTCAAAGGCGTGTTGCTGTGAAGGGCGCAAGAGGCTGATGGTTGCAGACCAATACCGATGCGATGCACTACAGCATTTTCTGATAGTACACAACGTCGAAAACCTTTCCCTGCTTCCGGCCAATATTTCTGAACCGGCCGCATTCCACAAAACCGTGTCGCAAGTGGAATTTCATACCGTCTTCGTTCAGTGAAGAGACGCTGGCGAGAATACTGTCGAGACCCATCTTTTTTCCGCCGTCAGTCAGATAATCGAGGATGACAGTGCCAAGTTCCTGGCCGGTATGCTCCTGCCTGATGAAATAGGTCATCTCTGCCGTCCTCGAAAAGGTCGGTATCGGACTGTATGGCCGAAGCATTCCAAAACCGGCAACTTCACTGGATTCCCTTCTCAGCACTCCGTTGGGAAAACCTTGGCACAACTTCAGACGAGTCTCGTAAAACTCATAGGGAACTGCCTTTTCCGGATAAGCGGCAAACGAGTGCTCCACGTAGTAGTTGAAAATATCGATAACAGCACTCCTGTCATCAAGAGACATGGGCGTAATGATCGGTATCACTTTGATACTCATTCAGGTTTACCACAAATACCGCAGCAAATTTTTCCGGGAAATACAGGGCACTGCGGAAACAAGTAATTTGACTATTTCCTGTCCTGTTTTCCGCGAAACGACGCAGATTCTGAGCGGCTTTTCAGAGATACCCTCTTTTATCATTATCACATCGACCACACAATCAAAAAAATCTGTAAGTTTTACCGAAACAACAGGCTGCATCCCATGAACTCACAGCGACATGTCATCATCGGCCTCTCGGGAGGCGTTGATTCCTCGACGGCGGCTTGCCTGCTCGTCCGGCAGGGATTCCGCGTAACGGGGCTGAACATCCGGGTGCTGGATACTCCGGACGATGCTCCGGTGTTAAGGCCATCGACAATGCGGATCAGCGACCGCGAAGAATTTGATTTTCCACTCTTTACGCTGAACCTGAGCGCAAAGTTCGCCCGAGATGTGATCGGTTACTTTCATAACGACTATCTCGCCGGAAGGACCCCAAATCCCTGCATGGTGTGCAACAAGACCGTCAAGTGGCACGGGCTTTTCGAGGCGATGCGGCTACTCGGAGCCGACCTCGTGGCGACCGGCCACTACGCCCGCACGGAGCTGCGCGACGGCGTGACGCGGCTTCGCAAGGGGAGCGATCCAGAGAAAGATCAGAGCTATTTTCTCTGGATGCTGACTCAGGCGGAGCTTGCCAAAACCCTGTTCCCCCTCGGCGGCTACACCAAGCCCGAGGTGCGGGAGCTTGCCCGTTCGTTCGGGGTTCACGCGGCGGAAAAGAAGGAGAGCCAAGAGATCTGCTTCGTACCGCACGACGACTATTGCGCCTACCTCGCCGGCGCGATTCCTGGCCTCGAAGCACGGGTGGCGGGTGGCGAGATTGTCGATCAGACAGGCAAGGTGATCGGCCACCACCGCGGCTACCCGTTCTACACCATAGGCCAGCGGCGCGGCCTCGGCATCGCGACCGGCGAGCCGGTCTATGTGACAACGATCGATGCCGCGCATAACCGCATCCATGTCGGCAGCAAATCCGATCTCGAATGCAAGAGCCTCATCGCCTCCGGCATGAACTGGAGCGGCATCGCCGCGCCCGGCGCGCCGTTCGACGCCGAAGCGCGAATCCGCTACCGCGACCGGCAGAGCGCCTGCACGGTCAAGCCGCTTGACAGCGACCGGGCGCGCGTGAGCTTCCGCGAGCCGAAGCTTTGCGTCGCCTGCGGGCAGGCGGTGGTCTTCTACGACGGCGACGAGGTGCTTGGCGGCGGGATTATTACCGAGGTGAATCCTGAAAAAGAGTCATGAAGCATTGGAAGAAATTGGGCTAAAGCCTTGATTTTTTTGTTTGTCCTGCAAACCCCGGACTGAAGTCCGGGGCAATATCGAATGTAAGGGTGATGAATGTCCGTCGGGATAAATGCCTCCTGAATATGAGAGAGTCCATCACTTTCTTCAAGCATTGCCCTGAGGCTGTCTCAAAAGGTTATTCCGAACTCTGTTTTTGAGAATCATCGTCTTTGCCTCTTGTCATTCTGAACGAAGTGAAGAATCCAGTTTTTTCGGAGTTAACTGATAACTGATTAATTGATAGAATCTTACCTGACTTTCTGGATTCTTCGCCCGACTGCGTCGGACTCAGAATGACAAACGTGAGATAACAGCTTTATCTGAAAAATTCGGACATCTCATCCCTTTTGAGACAACCTCCTACAAAGAATCATTGACTAAATTCATAACCTCTTTCCACCCGCTCATGCTCAAGCGCAATAACGATGCCTTTACCTGGCTCGATTACAACCGCCGTCCTGACGAACAAAGTCCGCTGCTGGTCATGCTGCATGGCTACGGCAGCAACGAAAAAGACCTCATCAGCCTGGCAAGCTATCTCGATTCGCGGCTTCGCGTCGTAAGCGTGCGCGCGCCGCTGGTGCTCGCTCCGGAGATGTACGGCTGGTTCCCGATCGAGTTCACGCCCGGCGGCATTACTGTTGATCGCGAGGCTGCGCGGCAGATGGCCGACAAACTCGCGGTGTTTCTGGAAAAGCTCATCGGGACACTCCAGCCAACCGGCGAAAAAGTGTTCCTCATGGGCTTCAGCCAGGGATCGGTAATGAGCTACCTGACGGCGTTTCGCAACCCGGAGCTATTGCATGGCGTAATTGCCCTCAGCGGGCAGCTTCCCGACGGACGGCCCGAGACCGACGCCTTGCCGACGGGACTCGCCGAAGTGCCGTTCCTCGTGCAGCACGGGCTTTTCGACGACGTGTTGCCCATCGACCGGGGACGGCAGGCCGATGCGTGGCTCCGCGACAAAATTGCCGACTTCACCTACCGCGAATATCCGATGGCACACCAGATCGATCAGGAGTCGCTCAACTTCCTCGCTTCGTGGCTTTCGGAGCGTATCGACCGGCTCGTTTCGTGACCCGGTTACCCTTCCGGCGAGTGGGGATTTGAGCGCTTTTTTGCTTACCTTGTGGATCATTTTTTCCAATCTCCAACCGCCGCTGCATGAACGACACTTTGTACGGCCTGATCGAGCAAAGAATTCTGGTACTCGACGGGGCCATGGGCACCATGATCCAGAGACATGGCCTCAAGGAAGAGGATTTCCGGGGCGAGCGTTTCGCCTCACACGAACATCCGCTGAAGGGCAACAACGATCTTCTCGTCATCACCCGGCCCGACATTATCCGCGCACTGCACTGCGAGTTCCTCGACGCGGGCGCAGACATTGTCGAAACCTGCACCTTCAACGCCAACCCGATCTCGCAGGCCGACTACCATTTGCAGCACCTCACCAAAGAGCTGAACATCGCGGCGGCGAAAGTTGCGCGTTCGGCGGCGGACGAGTTCACCGCGAAGACCCCCGACAAACCGCGCTTCGTGGCCGGTTCCATCGGGCCAACCAACAAGACCCTTTCGCTCTCGCCGGACGTGAACAACCCCGGCTTCCGCGCCGTCACCTTCCAGGAGGTGGTGGACAACTACACCGCCCAGCTCGAAGGCTTGCACGAAGGCGGCGTCGACTTGCTACTCGTCGAGACGGTGTTTGACACGCTGAACTGCAAGGCGGCACTCTACGCCATCGAGGAGTACGCCGCGAAAACCAGCTGGAAGGTGCCCGTGATGGTCTCCGGCACGGTGGTTGACGCGAGCGGACGCACCCTTTCGGGCCAGACCACCGAGGCGTTCTGGATTTCGATTTCGCACATGCCGAGCCTTCTTTCGGTCGGCTTGAACTGCGCACTCGGCTCGAAGCAGATGCGCCCCTTCATCGAAGCGCTCTCCAACATCGCGGAAAGCTACGTCAGCGTCTATCCCAACGCCGGCCTGCCGAACGAGTTCGGCGAGTACGACGACTCTCCAGAGTACATGGCCGCGCAGATTGCCGGTTTCGCTAAATCGGGCTTCGTGAACATCGTCGGCGGCTGCTGCGGCACCACACCGACGCACATCCGCGCCATCGCCAACGCGGTCAAGAACCTCAAACCGAGGAAACGTCCCGTCAACCAGCATGTGCTGAAGCTCTCCGGCCTCGAACCGCTCGTGGTGGACGAAACCACAGGCTTCATCAACGTCGGCGAGCGCACCAACGTCACCGGTTCGCGCAAGTTCGCCCGCCTTATCAAGGAGGGCAACTACGACGAAGCGCTCTCCATCGCCCGCCAGCAGGTCGAAAACGGCGCGCAGGTGATCGACGTGAACCTCGACGAAGGCATGCTCGACTCCGAAAAGGTAATCGTCGAGTTCCTGAACCTCATCGCCTCCGAGCCGGAGATCGCCAAAGTGCCGGTGATGATCGACTCGTCGAAGTGGGCGGTCATCGAGAACGGTCTGCGCTGCACCCAGGGCAAGAGCATTGTCAACTCCATCAGCCTCAAGGAGGGCGAGGAGCTGTTCAAAGAACGCGCCCGCAAGATCATGCAGTACGGCGCGGCCACGGTGGTGATGGCGTTCGACGAGCAGGGCCAGGCCGACAGCCTGCACCGCCGCATCGAGATTTGCAGCCGCGCCTACAAGATTCTGACCGAGGAAGTGGGCTTCCCGCCGGAGGATATCATCTTCGACCCGAACGTGCTGACCGTGGCCACCGGCATCGATGAGCACAACAACTACGCGCTCGACTTCATCGAAAGCGTGCGCTGGATCAAGCAGAACCTGCCCCACGCAAAGGTGTCGGGCGGCATCAGCAACGTCTCGTTCTCCTTCCGCGGCAACGAGCCGGTGCGCGAAGCGATGCACACCGCGTTCCTCTACCACGCCATCCACGCCGGTCTCGACATGGGCATCGTCAACGCCGCCCAGCTCGGCATCTACGAAGACATCGACCCCGAGCTGCTCGTCTATGTCGAGGACGTGCTCTTGAACCGCCGCGACGACGCCACCGAGCGGCTCGTAGCGTTCGCCGAAACGATCCGCGACGGCGGCGAAAAGGCCGAAGCCAAGACCGCCGAGTGGCGCAACGCCCCGGTCGAGGAGCGGCTGAAACACGCGCTAGTCAAAGGCATCGTTGACTACATCGACGAAGACACCGAGGAGGCGCGCCAGCTCTATCCGAGTCCGCTGGAGGTAATCGAAGGCCCACTCATGAACGGCATGAACCACATCGGCGACCTCTTCGCCGAGGGCAAGATGTTCCTGCCGCAGGTGGTCAAGAGCGCCCGCGTCATGAAGCGCGCGGTGGCCGTGCTGGTGCCCTACATCGAGGAGGAGAAGGCGAAAAGCTGCGACACGAGCGCCAAGGCGAAGGTGCTGCTCGCCACGGTCAAGGGCGACGTGCACGACATCGGCAAGAACATCGTCTCGGTGGTGCTCGCCTGCAACAACTTCGACGTCGTTGACATCGGCGTCATGATGCCGTGCGACAAGATTCTCGATGCGGTGGTCAAGGAGAAGCCCGACGTGCTCGGCCTCTCCGGCCTCATCACCCCGTCGCTCGAAGAGATGGCGCACGTGGCCAGGGAGATGGAGCGACTCGGCATGAAGATTCCGCTCATCATCGGCGGCGCGACCACCTCGAAAGTGCACACGGCTGTCAAGCTCGCGCCTTGCTACCCCAGCGGCGCGGTGGTGCACGTGCTCGACGCCTCACGCAGCGTGCCGGTGGTCAGCAACCTCTGCAACCCCGCCCAGCGCGACAGCTACATCGCGGCGCTCAATGCGGAGCAGGAGGCAATGCGCAAGAGCCACGCCGAGCGCACGGCGGCCAAAAAGTATGTCTCGCTCGACGCCGCCCGCGACAACCGCCTCGCGATTGACTGGGAGGCCGAAACCATCGATAAACCCGCCCAGCCCGGCGTTACCGTGCTGGAGGATGTCACCGTCGGCGTGCTCCGCCCCTACATCAACTGGACGCCCTTCTTCCGGAGCTGGGAACTGCACGGTGTTTATCCGCAGATTCTGGATGATGAAAAGGCAGGCGAAGAGGCAACCAAACTCTTCAACGACGCCAACGCTCTGCTCGACCGCATTGAGAGCGAAAAGCGCCTCGGCATCAAGGGCGTGGCGGGCATCTTTCCGGCCAACAGCATTGGCGACGACATTTTCGTCTATGCCGACGACGAGCGCTCGATGATCCGCACCGTGCTGCACACCCTGCGCCAGCAAGGCGAAAAGCACGGCGAAGCCAACCTTGCGCTGGCGGACTTCGTGGCCCCGCGCGAAAGCGGCGTCAACGACTGGATCGGCTGCTTCACGGTGACTGCCGGACTCGGCATCCAGAACCTGTTGCAGGAGTTCGCCGATGCGCAGGACGACTACCACCGCATCATGACGCAGGCCCTCGCCGACCGACTCGCCGAAGCGTTCGCCGAAATGTTGCACGAAAAAGTGCGCCGTGAACTCTGGGGCTACGCCTCCGGCGAAATCCTCGGCAGCGAAGAAGAACTCATCGCCGAGCAATACCGAGGCATCCGCCCCGCCCCCGGCTACCCCGCCTACCCGGATCACACCGAAAAGGCCACCATCTTCGACCTGCTTAATGCCGAGGCGGCAACAGGCGTGACGTTGACGGAGACCTTCGCGATGAACCCCGCAGCCTCAGTCTGCGGCCTCTACTTCGCCAATCCTGCCGCGAAGCACTTCGCACTCGGCAAAATTGGCAAGGATCAGGTCGAAGACTACGCCAACCGCAAAGGCATTGAGGTGGATGAAGCTGAGAAATGGCTCGCGCCCGCACTGAACTACGATCCAGCGTAAGGGATTGCCATTGAGAGATTTACATCGAGAGTAAACTCATCGAAATAAAAGCCCCCGACTCAAAACGGGGGCTTTTGTTTTGTAAAACCTCATTCTCACCAAAATTTTTTCCAGCCTCCCCCTGTTCTTGCCATTCTGAACAAAGTGAAGAATCCAGTCTTCTCGAAAAGTCTCAATATTTAACTGACAAATCATGCCTTACCAAAAAACTGGATTCTTTGCCCGACTGCGTCGGACTCAGAATGACAGAAAAGAGACGGGACAACGCTGATCAATTCAACACCGAAACCCATGAAAATCAAATATTTCAAAGACACCGACACCGCCTTCATCCAGCTTCTCGACAAGCCGGTTTTCGAAACACGGGAAATCAGCGACAACGTGCTGATCGACGTCGATGAAGAGGGAAATCTGGTCAGCATGACCGTCGAGCACGCCAAAGAAAAGAACGGATCATTGGAATTCTCATATCAAGAAATCGCGAAGAAAACTGCTTGAATATTAATCACTGACTTGTATTGGTAACGGAAGCTCTGTTCAATGCGTCACGCTGAAGTTCCAATACCAAAGAGTGCATCAAAAAGCCCTCCTTATTTCATCAACAAAACACATTCTCTCCAACTTGAAACCCCTATCACTACTTATCAATCTGTCGCAGAATCTCGCTCAGCGAGGCGGCGGCAGTGAGCTTTTCTTCGTCGGTGGCGGCGTTGTAGAAGCGGATGATCGCCTGGCCGCCGATGCTGATCGTGGGGTACTCCTTCCGGGCGAGCATCGGCATGACGGAGAGAAATTGCGCGACCACCTCCCGCTCCATCCCGTTGATCCGCGCGATGAGCTCACCGGCGATACTGTTCCACGCCTCCGCGCCGAGACCGGCAACATACGCCGCGCTCTGCACCGCGCCGTACTGAAAGCCCACCACCGCGAACACAACATCCTGATTCGTACTCTTTTCAAGTCCTGCGGGACACTGGCCGATCGCTTCGGCAAGAAATTGCAGCGCGAGCTTCGTTACCGATTCGAGGCTATTCTCAGGATTGTCGTGCATTGGTTGTGTGGCTTGTGAGTTGACATGTTATGCCCTGAATAAACAGAACGTTTTGATTGTTGTGAACCTTACTCCGCGAACGCCGCTTGCAGATTCGCGATATACCGGCCGATCTTTTGCGTGAAGGAGACATTTCGATGAAGGGGCGAAAGAAGGAATTGCAGAAATCCAGGGAAATCGACCTCGAGCGTGCCTTTGGTGTGAAGCTGAACTTTCGTACCGGTTTCGGCAGCTTCGAGGCGCCAGTGGCCTTCGACCTGAGCATTGCTCTCGCCCTCGACGGGCACCCAGTCCACACTCATCGTCGCACGATCGCTGCGATAGGTGCAGGCATAGATGGTCTGCTGGAGAGTGTAATCACCAATGGCGATCTTCTCCATGATCCAGCGGAAGGCGTTGCTGCCAAGCGGTTCAAGCTTTTCTGCATCGGGGAAATACGAATCGGAGCGGGGCACATCGGAAAGAAGTGCGAAAACCTTCTCAGGCGAGGCTGAAGTCTCGAATTGCTTCGAGACTCCAATGGTGACGGAAAATGGCATGGGGGCGCGATGGCTTGAGGTTCCGGGCAAACAGGCTATCGCGTAGCCTCCTCTACACTGCGGCTCCATTTGTCGCTGTTGAGGGCATCGAGCAACTCTTTGTCTCTGTCGTAGATGTCATCCCTGAAGCCGATTTTGTTTCCATCGGCAAAAGCGGTCTGGTAAAAGAAATAGACCGGAACCTTGACCGTAAGAGGTATCGTGCGCGTCTTGCCGGTATCGATGGCGGCCTTGATCTTCGACAGGCTCCAATTTTCCGAATCACGCATCAAATACTCGGCAAGTTCGTAAGGCCGGTCAACCCTGACGCATCCGTGGCTGTAAGCGCGATAGCTTCGCTCAAACAGCGGTTTGGTCGGCGTGTCGTGCATGTAGACATTGAAACGGTTGGGCATGTTGAACTTGATTCTGCCCAGCGCGCCGTCATCACCTGAAGCCTGAACCAGCCGGTACGGAAATCCACCATCGCTGTACCAGTTGACCCGGGACGGATCAACCGGCTTGCCATTGCTGTCCACAACAGTCAACTGGTACTTTGCGAGGTAGCCGACATCCTTCCTGATGGCGGGAATGGCCTCCTTCGCAAGAATTCCGGGCGGAATGACCCAGTGGGGATTGAAAATGACAGATTGAATCTGGGCAGCAAAAATCGGCGTCTGTGTGTTGGGCTTTCCGACGATAACCCGTGACGTCCAGCGCACCTCGTTGTCCTTGACGTATTCAACCGAGAATGCCGGAATATTCACCATCACATACGTGCGGCCCAGAATGCCGTCATACCAGCGCTCCCGTTCGAGATTGACGCGAATCTGATTGGCCCGCAACTCAGCCGGATAGTTCATGGCATTAAGCGTTTCGATGCCTATGATGCCGTCAGCTGACAGTCCGTGACTTTGCTGAAAGGCCCGCACGGCATCGAACAGCTCCTGGGTATACACCCTGTCGGGAGGAATGGGCGGCGCTAGCGGGGCGCCGGTGGCCGAGGAATCAGCTGGCAAGGGCTTGATCGACGACAGTGGCGCGTCGGGCGAAAGGTCGCCGGAGAGGATGAGGCGCTGGCGGACAAGCGGCATACGTTTGTCTACCTGACCGACCTTTTCGATGTTCGGACCCTGGTACACCGGCTGCCATCCGCCGTTTTCAGCGATCTTCCGGTAGCGTAAAAGATTTTTGCGCAGAAGCACATACTTGGGAGACGGATTCCTCAACACCGCGATCATCTCGGGAAACTTGCTACCCATGACCGCCGACATCAGCATCTGGTCATAGTTTGTGGCTGGCTTGGGGACCGGGATGTTCCAGTTCGAATCGAGCGCCCCGGGCATAACCTTGCCGAAGCGCAGGTGCGACATCAGCGAAAACAGGGCATCGGTCATCAAAAGATCGGCCTTCGCTTTCAATGCCGGCGATCCGGGAGGATTTGCCGCAAATTCCTTGATCTGGCCGTAATGGTAATCGGAGGGATTGAGCCCATCACTTCCACACTCGCCGATAATCTCGACAAGGCGGGCAATAGCCTTGCGATTGGTCCATGCGGCACGATAATTCAGCGCCTTGTAAAACCGTTGCAGCTGGCCATCAATTTCAATGCGGCTAGAAGAGGAAGTCGCATCCAGGCGGTTAAGACGGCCGAGATAACTCTTCAGATACGTATTGACCGTCTGTTCCGGAGGAAGTTCACGGGTTCCGGTGCTGTCAGCTGCATAGGCCTGAACAGGCGATACCATGCTGACGACCGGCATCAGCGCAAACCAGAGCAATACGAAAGGAAACATTAATAAGAGAGTAAAAGCTTATGCTGGATTTTGTCCCTTCACTCTGCCGAGCGCGAGTTCAGGATTGAGCACAACCGACCGGGATGCATAGCCCTGGTCTTTGTGATAAATGAAGAGGCACGAGCCATCCTTGATAAGATCGATCAGGTCGAAACACCGCTCCATCGACACGGCTGGGCACCCGAGGCTGCGACCGAGGTGACCGGTACGGCTGATGTAATCCTCGGAAACATAGTCTGCGCCGTGCATGACGATGCTTCGCATCTCGGCATTGTCGTTGATTCCCTGGTCAAGCCCTTTCAGAACAAGGGAGTAGCCGTTTTTCCCGGTGTAGGTGCATCCCGTAAGATAGAAGCCGATACTGCTCTGGTTCGAACCCGGCTGGTTAGAGAAGCTGGTCGCCATGACATCACCGCTCCCCCTACCGTGTGCGACCAGGTCAGAGCGAAGAATCCTGCCGATTCTGACATCGATGATGTACAGGCGCTTGACATCAGAAGGCTTGCTGAAATCAATCAGCGTTATAACGTCTTTGCGACGGAGTTGCCCCTCGCAATAGAGGTTCCAGTATCCCTTCAAGGCGAGCTTGAGCGCCTCCGGGTCAATATTATTTTCCTCTTTGATGGATTGCATCACTGCGGTAATCCAACGGTTCTCCGGCGAATCGTCAGCCGGAATGGCGCGGCTGGCCACGGGCAAAGCCATGAACAGCATCAGCGTCAATGCGATTCCTCTTTTTTTCATACACATATCCTCATTGCGCAGGAAATGAGCCCGCGTCATAGTGATCGTTGAGTCGGTTCATAAAACCAGCGGCATACAGACAGGAAAGGAAGGAATCGATCATGCTTCTGCTCTATGGCCGTCGTGCATGAGAAGTCCGGCTGGCTTTTTTATAAAACTCAGTAAAGATAAAGTTTTTTCGTTGCGGCAAAAAGGTCACGGCACATGAAGCGTCCCGACGCGCCATTCAGCGTTTGATGCCTGAATGGCTCTGAAACTGCACTTCAGCATCAGCGATGCGTGAATTCAACCTGATCCGCAGCCTTGCAGGCCACCAGTTGAACATGAGAATGCTCATTGACTCCCATATCGATACCCAGGCCGCAATGGTCACCCCTTCGACCAGCACCCGTTCGTAAACGAGATCCCGCACATCCGGAATCATGCTTCCGCCAAGCCATAACGAAAGAAAAAGCAATACCATGCCAGAAAGGAAAAAGAGCAGGGATCTCCTCAGAAGCTGCTGCATCGAAGCCGACTCCAGCCCGCGCTGATAGATGAAGAATTTCCTGATGCTGGTTCTGATGCGCTCCTGAAGCTCCTCTGAAGGAACGGCATCGAGCGTAATGCGGATGGTGAAATCGACCCGCCCGATTTCGCGCACGCAGTCGAGCAGGTATGCGGCAAGCTCCTCGTCGAGGTCTTTGCGGTGAAAGGGCGCCTGTTTGTCAAAATCCTCGTACAGCTCCTCCACCTTCGACGCATAGACGTCGATGATAACGCGGCCATCGTCCAGACGGTCGTACCGCTCAAGGATGTCCTTTTTCATAGCCATCACGCATCATTGTCGTGAAAACCGTTGCCGCGCTTCGTATGGAATGGAGAGAGCGAATCTCCGCCGGAAACCCGCTCTCCTCGCGCCCCTACTTCCCGCTCGCCGGGACGAACTGCCAGCGGGAGCTTACTGAAACCGAAAGCTTCTGTTCGCCCGGCTGCACATCGGTAGGCGGAGCGGCTATCGGTGCCTCCGCTTTGAACATAGCGACACGCATCATGGGATATTCGGTCTGCGGCTGGCCGTACTGAAGGTCAAGCAGCGCACCAAGCCGTCCACCGGCAGCGCGGGCAATCACTTCGGCATCGTGCTTCGCGCTCTTCACGGCATTTTCAAGCGCCTGCGTGCGGAAGCTCTCGAAGCGGGACGAGAAGTAGCTGAGTCCATCGACCGTACCCGCGCCCGCGCCGACCACCGCGTCGATCGCGCCGCCAAGTTTACCGAGATCACGCACCACGACCCTGACGACATGCCGGGCTTTGTAGCCCCGAAGCTCACTTTTGCCCGTTGAACTGTTCCACTCCCACTCGGGGCTCACCGTGTAACTCGCTGAAGAGGCATCAGCAGAAGAAATCCCGACCTTGCGCAATGCCTGCTGGAGCGAACTCCAGAGCGTCGCGACCTTTGCCGAGGCTTTGGCCGCATCCTTGTCGGTCGATTCAACTGTCGTCGTGAATTCAGCCGTATCGGGATCGTAGGTTACCGTGCTTGACGCCGATACCGAAATGCCGGTCTCGCCAGCTTGAAGCGAAGTAGCGGGAAAAGCGCAACACAGCAGCGCCAATACCATGATCGTCACATTTCGGAAAGCAAAATAACGTTGCATACAAATCTCCTTTCTGATCGTTGAAAAACAGACTCGAAGAAAAAATAACACTACTCTGGAGAAAACTCAAGCGCACACTTCGCCGATGCAGAACCGCTGGGTGCTGAACTTGCTGAGAAAAGCCGCCACCGATCCGTCCGGTCGCTCGACCATCACCGCGCCATCCTGCCATGGGCCGTTCTCCGCTGCCCACCGGCTGCCGGGGGGATCGCCCTGGTTCTGATGGATATTGTGCACCCCTTTGCCATTGCGGAACGGCTCGCCGAAGACAAAAATTCTGCGCCCGCGCCGCAGCAGCGGCTCGAGGTCGCGAAAAGCGTCGTGCCCGGTGCCATACTTCCAGCAATACTTGCCCGCCGCCGCCTCGCGCCCGGCGCGGACGCACTCCGCCGACGGCCCGAGCCACTCACTCCGGTAGTAATCGAGCGCCCCGCTGTCCTCGTCCATGGCGATGCTGTACCAACCGTCCTCGCGCTCTTTCAGCGACGCCGCCCGCTCCTGCGGTAACTCGACCGTCTTCCACTGAATGCCGTCACGATGATGCTTGCTGTCGAGATCGACCACACAGCGATAGACGGCAGCCCGCGCCCGCACCAGAAGCGAACAGTGGTAGTAGTGCGTTTCATCCTGCCGGTTATCGCAGCCATACCGGAGCAGCGACCCCGCAAGAACGCCATAACCGTCAAACAGTGGCATGAGCGAAAAAATCGGGTTGAGAAAAGAGATACAGCCAAGTGCGCGGCACTGTTATCAAGTTAGGATTCCTGCCTTTACCGCCCAAACCGGAGCGCATGACAAGTGTTTCCGTTTTTTGCGATAACCGGTGGCAGTTGATACTTTGACTGTCAGAGTCCGTCCGATTTCTCTCAATCCCTGAAACAATCCGATTATGACACGCACTCGTTCCATCGATGAAGAGGCCGTCGCCACCATCAGGCTTCTGGCGGTCGATATGGTAGAAAAGGCCAAATCGGGCCATCCCGGACTGCCGCTCGGCGCGGCTCCGATGGCCTACACGCTCTTCACGAAAATCATGCGGTTCAACCCCGCCAATCCGGAGTGGCCGAACCGCGACCGCTTCGTGCTCTCGGCGGGCCACGGCTCGGCGCTGCTCTACGCCATGCTGCACCTGTGCGGCTACGGCCTCGGCATGGATGAGCTGAAGCAGTTCCGGCAGCTCGGCAGCCGCACACCGGGACACCCCGAATATGGACACACGCCGGGCGTCGAAACGACCACCGGCCCGCTCGGCCAGGGTATTGCCACCGCCGTCGGCATGGCTGCCGCCGAACGCTTCCTCGCCGCCAAACTCAACACGTTGGAACGGCCGCTCATCGACCACTTCACCTACGTCATCTGCGGCGACGGCGACCTCATGGAGGGCATCAGTTCGGAGGCCTCGTCACTGGCAGGCCACCTCAAGCTCGGACGCCTCATCTGCCTCTACGACAGCAACCACATCAGCATCGAAGGCTCGACCAGCCTGGCCTTCACGGAGGATGTCGCCCGCCGCTACGAGGCCTACGGCTGGCACGTCCTGTCGCACATCGACGGCAACGACCTTGCGGCCATCGAGCAAGCGGTGCGCGACGCGCAGGAGATCGACGACCGGCCATCAATGATCATCGTCAACACCACCATCGGCTACGGCAGTCCGCACAAGCAGGGCACCGCTTCAGCACACGGCGAGCCACTCGGCCCGGAAGAGACAAAGCTGGTCAAGCAGGCGTTCGGGTTTGATGAAAATGAATCGTTCGTCGTGTCGGAAGCGGTGTACGCCCACTTCCGCGAGCTGGCCAAGCGCGGTGCGACGCTCGAAGCCGAATGGCAAGCGCGGTGGCAAGCGTTTGAGCGTGACGAGCCTTCGCTCGCCTCGGCAATCTCCGACCTGCTCGCGGGCCGATTCCCGGAAGCGTGGCTGCCGGATGCGCCGGAGTTCGCGGCGGGCGAAAAGCTCGCCACGCGGCAGGCATCGAAAAGCGTGCTTGCCAAAATCGTAGAAAAGGCGCCACTGCTAGCGGGCGGCTCGGCTGACCTGGCCCCGTCGAACGGCACGCTCCTCGGAGCCGCTTTCGAGGCTGGAAGCTACGGCGGCTCGACCTTCCATTTCGGCGTCCGGGAGCACGCAATGGGCGCGCTTGTCAACGGCATGGCGCTGTCAAAAATGATGATTCCGTACGGCGCAACCTTCCTCGTCTTTGCCGACTACATGAAGCCCGCGCTGCGCCTGGCCGCAATGATGCAGTCCCCCTCGATCTTCATCTTCACCCACGACAGCATCGGCCTCGGCGAAGACGGCCCGACCCACCAGCCCGTCGAGCAGCTCGCCATGCTCCGCGCCATGCCGGGCTTCGACGTGTATCGCCCGGCGGACGCCAACGAAACGGCAGCGGCCTGGCTGCTCGCGCTGAAGCGCCGGAAACCGGCAGCGCTCGTGCTAACGCGCCAAGGGTTGCCTGTGCTCGAAGACGTTGACAGAGGTATTCGGGACGGCGTAGCGAGGGGCGGTTATGTGCTTGCGGATTGGCCAGATAACGCCGACGACACCCGGCGGGTCATCATCGTGGCCACCGGCTCCGAGGTGCATCCGGCGCTTGAAGCGAAGGCGCTGATCGAAAAAGAGGGATTCGCCGCGCGGGTGGTCTCGATGCCGTCGCGAGAGCTGTTCGCCGAGCAACCGGCAGAGTACCGTGACGCCGTGCTGCCACCCTCGGTTCGAGCGCGCGTCGTCGTCGAAGCCGCTGCAACCTTCGGCTGGCACGACATTTCGGGCGACGGCTGCGCGGTGATCGGCATCGACCGCTTCGGCATGTCGGCCCCCGGCCCGCAGGTGATGGAGCACTTTGGCTTCACCGCCGCCAACATAACCGCCCGCGCCCTTGAACTGCTGAACCGGAAATGAACACCATGGCACACTGGATCAGCGAGCCGCTCGACGCGCTTCTCGAAAAAGCGGTCGCCTTCATCACCGACACTGCTTATCAGGCAGTCGCCGAACGGGGCCGCTTCACGCTGGTGCTCTCGGGCGGCAACACGCCGCGAGCGCTCCACAAGCAGCTCGCCAAAGGCATCCGCGAAGAGCGCTACCTCGAACTCGGCTACAAGCTGCCCGCCGACGTACGCCGCTGCACCCGCGATCCGGAAGTGATCGTGCCGCCCTGGGCGCACACCCTGCTCTTCCAGGGCGACGAGCGCTACCTGCCGCCAAGCCACCCCGACAGCAACTACGGCATGGCCCGCGAAACGCTCATCCGCAACATCTGCGTCAAAGCGTCGAACATCCACCGGATGCCAACCGAATCGGGCAACCCACAGGCGGACGCCCGCAGCTACGAATCGCTGCTCCGTGGCCTGTTCCGCAAACACGCCAGCGACGACGCCCCGCCCTCATTCGACCTCATCCTCCTCGGCCTCGGCGACGACGGCCACACCGCATCCCTCTTCCCCGGCGACCACAAATCGCTCGACGAAAAAGAGCGCTGGGTCATCGCCATCGATGCCCCCAACGGCAAACCGCCCGGAATGAGGCTGACGCTGACCTTGCCGGTTATCAACGAAGCCAGGAACGCCCTCTTCCTCATCCCGCCGTCGAGATACGACTTCGCCCGCTCGATCAGCAACGGCGAGAGGCCAGAGTTGCCTGCGGGGATGGTTAGGCCAAGGAGTGGGAATGTGTGGTGGTTTGTGGAAGGGGGATAGAACTCAAAACACCCTCAATGACATTTTTTAGTGTTAGTTCTTTTTAGACTTCGGCTCCCCTATTCAGGCGGGATTCATCCCGCCGGACATTTCGGCTTTTGCATTCATGTTGCCCCGGACTTTAGTCCGGGGAAGAGAGAGCCTCTGCCCATATGGGCTTCAGCCCAATTTCTTACAACGGCGGCGATTGCAATTTTTTGTCGCAGAGGCAATTGAAATGGCAATATAAGCCTGAGTGTCCATGTCAGAACATTCAAAATCCTCCCCCCACCTTCCTCACCCGTAAATCCGCGACGATTCCGGCCCCCAGCTATGCACAGGATATTGCTCCGGAACCTGGCCGTCAATGGAATCTTTCAGGCTGTCGATAATTTCCCACGAGTACTCCACGCTGTCTTTGCGGATGAAGTTCATCTGGTTGCCTTCGATGGCGTCGAGCAGCAGGCGATGGTACGGTGTGAGGCCCTCGCCCTGAAAGGTTCCCCGGTAATCGAACTTCATGAACACCGGATCGGTGATCATCTGCTCGCCGGGGCGTTTCGCGCCGAAGCGGATGGCGACCGTTTCGTCGGGCTGGATGCCAAGCACCACCTGGTTCGGCGTGCAGCACGCCGCGCCACCCGAAGGCCCGTAGTAGTTCTGCGGCGGGCAGCGGAAGGTGATGACGATTTCAGTCACGCTTTTGGCGAGGTTCTTGCCCGCCTTCATGTAGAACGGCACGCCCGACCAGCGCCAGTTGTCGATGTGGAACTTCACGGCGGCGAAGGTCTCAACTTTCGAATCCGGCGCGACATTTTTCTCGCTCTGATACCCCTCGTACTGACCGATCACCACCGAGTCGCGCACGGAATCGGTAGTGAAGTGGCGCACCGAGCGCAGGATTTTGGACTTCTCGTCGCGAATCGAATCGGCGCTGAGATCAACTGGCGGCTCCATTGCGATGGCCGCGAGAAGCTGCAAGCCGTGATTCTGGATGATGTCACGCAAGAGTCCCGACTCCTCGTAGTAAGCGCCGCGATCACGAATGCCGAAATCCTCGGCGATGGTGATCATGACCTGCGCGATATACTGCCGGTTCCAGAGCGGCTCGAAGATGCCGTTGGAGAAGCGGAACACCATGATATTCTGCACAGGCTCCTTGCCGAGGTAGTGGTCGATGCGATAGACCTGCCGCTCCTCGAACACCTCGTCGATGACCCGGTTCAACTCGCGGGCGCTTTCGAGATCGTAGCCGTAGGGCTTTTCGGCGATGATCTTGCGCCACCCGGTGCACGACTGTTCACGCCCGCCCAGCCCGGCCTTGCCGAGACCGCGCACCACGGCGGGTGCGAGGCTCGGCGGTATCGACAGGTAGAACATCAGGTTATGGCAGGTTCGCCCTTTCTCCTCTTCACGCTGAATCTCATCACGCAGCGCTTCGTAGCCCGCCGGATCGTCGAGATCGGAGCGGACATAAAAAAGTCGGCTACAGAAAGCGTCGAGCCGCGCTGCTTCAGCGGCAGCTTCGGGCGAGTGCTCCAACAGGCGCTCGCGAACGAAAGCGCGGAACTCATCGTGGCTTTGCTCCCGCCGCCCGACGCCGATCAGCCGGAACAATTCAGGCATATGCCCCCACCGCGCAAGCTGGAAAACTGACGGGAAAAGCTTGCGCGAGGCCAGGTCGCTGCTCGCGCCGAAGATGACGATGGTGAAATTGTCGAGAGTGCCGCTCATGCTTTGCCCTCCCCGGATTCAGGTGCCTGGAACGCATGACCGCCGAACTCATGCCGCAGCGCCGCGACCACCTTGTCAGAAAAGTTCTCCTCGCTCTGCGAACGGAAGCGCCGGAACAGCGAGCCGGAGATGATCGGCACGGCAACGCCGAGATCAAGGGCCGCCTCGACCGCCCACCGCCCCTCGCCCGAATCGGCCACCTTGCCGCCGAGCCAGCCGAGGTCGTTGTCCTGCGCGAATGCCTTGCCCGCAAGATCCATGAGCCAGCCGCGGATCACCGAACCGTTCGACCAAACCCGCGCCACGTTCTGATTGTTGAGGTCGTAGCCGCTGGCCCGAAGTAGCTCGAACCCCTCGCCGATGGCCTGCATCATGCCGTACTCGATGCCGTTGTGCACCATTTTCACGAAGTGGCCTGAGCCGCTCGCGCCCATGTAGCCGTAGCCGTTCTCGACGCAGAGGTCACGCAGCATCGGCTCGACGTGGTCGTACGCCTCGCGGTCGCCCCCGGCCATCATGCACGCGCCGTGACGAGCGCCGTCCAAACCGCCGCTGGTGCCGATGTCGAGCATCCGAATGCCCTGCTTGCGGAGCTTTTCTGCGCGAGCGACAGAGTCGGTGTAACGGGAGTTGCCGCCGTCAATAACGATGTCACCCGCTTTCAGGAACGGCGTGATTCCATCGATCACCGCATCGACCGGACGGCCTGCGGGCACCATCACCCAGACGACACGCGGTACGGCAAGTTCACCGACCAGATGCTGCAACGAACTGGCTGCCATCGCCCCTTTGGCCGCAATCGCCGCAACCGCTTCCGTTGAAAGATCGAACGCCACCACCTCGTGGCCAAGTTCAAGCAGATGCTCGACCATGTTGAACCCCATCTTGCCAAGACCTACAAACCCTATCTTCATATGAAATCTCCGTTTTTAGGAGTTGTTACCCCCTCCGTTGATTATTGGTTCCGCCCTTCTGTTAACAAGCTGCAAACCCAAGCAACACAGACGAGAAATACGGATTTGCATTCAGAGACTACCTCAAAAAAGTTTCATCGCCAGTAATCTGACGCTGTATTTGATTGTCATTCTGAACGAAGTGAAAAATCCAGCATTCCCGAAAAATCACAATAACTGAATGATCCACAATATCTTGCAAGCCCCCACCGGATTCTTCGTTTGACTTTGTCGAACTCAGAATGACAATAAACGCAAAAATGCGTCCTTCATTCAGAAATGGCTTTTGTACCAGACAGCCTCGGGCAAAGAAACAACGGCCACTAAAAATCATTTGCAACTGACAAACCGATTGTTCAGATTCATTCACTTAACTAATGATTCATCAATGGGCAGTGAAATAGCAAAAACAGAGTTCAGCAAGGAGGATTTCCGGCAGTTTCAGCAGAATCTCAGAAAAGAGACGCGGCTGCTGATGGAGTGGTTTTCCGCTGATACGTTCGAAAACCACCAGGTGATGTGCGGCTTCGAACTCGAAGGGTGGCTTGTCGATCAGAATTGCAATCCGGCAGCACGGAACGAGGAGTTCCTCGCAAAGGTCAACAACCCCCTCGTGGTGGCGGAGCTGTCGAAATACAACTTCGAACTCAACGTTGCGCCCCACCCGCTGAACCGCCAACTCTCCGGATTCCTGCGGGACCAGCTTCAGACGCTCTGGGACGACTGCTCCCGCCATGCGCGTGAAATGGGATGCCAGACCCTGATGACAGGCATTCTGCCAACCTTGCAGGACAGGATGCTGACCCTCCAGAACATGTCGTCGATGCAACGGTTTCACGCCCTGAACCGTGAAATCCTACGCACCAGATCATGCCATCCGCTCAAAATAAACATCGAAGGCCCAAACGACCGGCTGGAGATAGTGCATGATGACGTCATGGCAGAGGCGGCGACCACCTCGCTGCAGATTCACTTTCAGGTTCCGCTCAGCAAAGCCGCTGCATTTTACAACGTCGCGCATGTGCTCTCGGCTCCAATGGCCGCCCTCTCGGCCAACTCGCCATTCCTGTTCGGCAGAGAGCTGTGGGACGAAACCCGCATTCCGCTCTTTGAGCAGGCCGTGCACACCCCGTCGTTCGTCGATCTCTCCGGCAGGCCGGTTTCGCGCGTCACCTTCGGTCGCGATTATGTGCGCGATTCGCTGAAGGAGGTGTTCCTCGAAAATCTCGACGGATTCCCGGTGCTCCTGCCGGTCACTTTCGACCACGATCCCGGCATGATGCACCATCTGCGGCTGCACAACGGCACCATCTGGCGCTGGAACCGTCCTCTGATCGGCTTCGGCGAAAATGGACGCCCGCACCTGCGCATCGAACACCGGGTTCCGGCGGCGGGGCCGTCGATTTCCGACGTCATCGCCAACATCCTCTTTTTCTATGGCACGATGCTCTACCTTCAACCGGAGGTTCCGCAGAGCTCCATATCGTTTGAACAGGCGCGAGCGAATTTCTACGCCGCCGCCCGCTCCGGCCTCGACGCACAAGTCAGATGGACGTCGGGCGATTCGATGCCCGTCGAGACGCTCATTTTGCAGCACCTGATTCCCGGCGCGATTCTGGCGCTCGCCGCGGCGGGATTCGGTAGTAGTGACCTGCGCTACTACCTCGTCGATATTCTGGCGCAGCGGGTGGCTTCGCGCCGCAACGGCGCATGGTGGCAGAAGGCCTTCGTCAAAAAGCACGGCCCCGACTTCAAGATGCTGACGCAGGCGTACCTCGAAAACCAGAACCTCGGCACTCCCGTCCACGAATGGAGCATCTGAACCACCTCCCTGTTCCGGCGCTCCACCGCCTGGAGCGTCTGCCCGAAGGCTTCACCGACACGCCAGTCGAAAAAATCGGCTCTATCCTGCTCGGCCCGTCGCTGATCTGGATCGAGGGCGAACCGGGGCCGCCGCTCTTCGTGTCGATTCTCCTGCACGGCAACGAAACCACCGGCTTCGACGCCACGCAGCGGCTGCTCAAAGCATACGACGCGCCCCGCCGACCGCTGCCGAGGCCGCTGCTGCTTTTCGTAGGCAACGTGGCCGCCGCCGGGCTGGGATTGCGCACGCTCGACGGGCAAGCAGATTACAACCGCATCTGGCATGACGAGCGCTATCCGGAGCACCGGCTGGCGCAGGAGGTGCTGGCGGAAATCGCCAAAGCCTCGCCGCTCGCCGCTATCGACCTGCACAACAACACCGGCAAGAACCCGCACTACGGCTGCGTCAACCGGCTCGACGACGCCACGCTCAGCCTCGCCCGCCGCTTCAGCAAAACCATCGTCTGGTTCACCGAACCGCATGAGGTGATCTCGATCGCTCTGTCACAAATCTGTCCCTCCGTGACGCTCGAATGCGGCGTGTCGGGCAACGCCGCCGGAACAAGTCATGTGGAGCGATACCTCCAAAACTGCCTCGAACTCTCCGCCGAAGAGCTCTTTACGCCACCCCCAAATCATCTCAGCGACCTGTTCCACACCACCGCCAAAATCGTCGTGCGCGATAGGCTGCGCTTGGAATTCGGCGTGTGCGGAAATGAGGCAGATCTCTGCCTGCGCAAAGACCTCGAAACCCTCAACTTCGAGCGCGTCCCCGAAGGCGCGGAGCTGGGAAGCTATCGAGGCAACGCTCCGCCACTCGTGGTGATCGACAACGACGAATGCGACGTCACCAATCGCTACCTCCGCTTCAGCGAAGAGCGGATTTTCACGCGCCTGCCGATCGTCCCCTCGATGTTCACCCGCGACGTGCGCGTCATCATGCAGGACTGCCTCGGTTACATCATGGAACCGTACGAAGTGAAGGGGACAGTTTAAGCGGAGCGGACAGACAGTACCGAATCAGACGGTTCGGGATAGCAATAGTTACAGCTCACTGCCTGGCTTTCGTGGCGATCAGCTCAAGATAACGGTCGATGAGCTTGCCGTTGACTGCCGCCCATGACTTGTCCTCGGCGAAGGCGAGGCCGCGTTCGCGCATGGCGCGGAACAGTTCTCCATCCTGCATGAGTTTTGTGCAGCACTTGTAGAAATCGCTAATGTCACCCGCTTTTGCGACAAAACCACCGCCGGAGCGTTCGACCAGCTCCTGACAGCCACCAACGTCCGACACCACGGCAGGCAGACCGGTAGCAAGCGCTTCGAGCGTCACGTTGCAGAACGCCTCGGTGGTCGAGGGGAAGAGAAAAAGGTCGCCGCTGGCGTAGGCCTCAGGCAGCGCTGTACCGGTGAGGTAACCGGTGAATACCGCATCCGGCATCCGCGCCCGCATCTCTGCCTCCTCGGGGCCGGAGCCGATCATCACGAACCGCACACGCTCGCCAAGCCCCTCCGCCACGAATCGTTCGTAAAGGCTCATCACCACCTCGATATCCTTGTAAAGCACGAAACGACCGGCGTAGATGATGACCGTCCGCCCCTCCGCGTCCCACGCCCGGCGCAGCTTTGCTGAGCGGCGCGACGGGTCGAACAGCTCTTTGTCGATGCCGCGCGACCAGAGTTCCACCTTCTCGATCCCCTTGCCGGTGAGCCGCTCACGGACGCTCTCGTTCGGCGCGAGCGTTACGTCACAGGCGTTGTAGAATTTCCGGAGAAAATTCCAGATCGCCGGTTCTGCGAAGCCGAGATGGTAGTAACTCAGGTAGGAGGGAAAATCGGTGTGATAGGCCGAGCCAACCGGAATGCCTTTTCGTTTGGCGTAGTGCAGAAATTTGCGGCCAACGATGTCGGGGGTCGAGATGTGAACGATATCCGGCGCGAACTCGTCGAGCTGCCGTTCGGTGACGGCATTATAGAAGCCGAGCTTGTAGTCGGGATAGAGGGGAATGGGCACCGACGGCGTCAGGTTGACTGGCACCGAGGCGTTCGCTCCGGGCGTGAAATCGGGCGTCCAGACCACGACCTCGTGGCCATTTTTAATCATGGACGAGACAAGCTGGTAGATCGAGCGGACAGCGCCATCCTTGTCCTTCACATAGGTCCCGGCATACAGGGCTACCTTCATATCGGGGCGGCAAAAAGCTGAAAATCATTGCGTCTGACATATGGAACATCGAGCCGCACAGGCAAAAACCGGCAGACCGTTCCACTCCCATACAGGATGAGTCAAGGTAATATTTCCCTCATAAAAAGCCGCGTTGCCACCGAAGTTTGCACGATCCGCCGACAGGACGCATTACCGGATCGAGGCGATCCTGCCCATCACCGGCTTGACCAGTCTTTTGTAATCGAACCAGGAGAGCCGGAGCAGCTCGCGGTGGGTTCCTGCGTTAAAAACAATATCCCTGCTCTCATCAAGCTCCTCGTCCGCATAGACCGTCAAGCCGTACAGATTGCCAAACGGCGGCATTGCTCCGATTTCACACTCGGGAAAAAGCCCACTGAACGCTGTCTCTTCAGCAAGAGTGACATCGCGTGAGCCACACAGTTCGCGGAGCCGATCGAAATCGAGATGTCGCGAAGCGTGCAAAAGCGCCATGGCCATGTTGCCATCGATGGAAACCATGACCGTCTTGACCAGCTCTTTGCCCGACACATGCGCGGCGGCGGCGATGTCTTGAGCTGTGTAGGCCGGAGAGTGGCTGATGACGAAATACTTAACGTGATGGCTGTCGAGAAACTCCCGTAATCTGCGGATAGGCATTGCATCCTCCTTGGTTTTGTGTTGAACCGCTGATGTTTACAGAGCACAAATTCCAGTCTGTCGAACCGGCAAGGAATGAAAAAATCGGACCGTCATGTCATGGATACCGGAAGGAGCCGGCCATGGACGAGTCGAGAGGAAACAATTCCATTGTACGAAAAAGGGCGGGCCAACGCAAACCGCATGGGCGAACAGCCCCTGAATCTCACCGGTACCCGGCTCGCCAGGCCTCGAGCAAAGGCAGCGCTTCGCGGTAACCCGTGTCGATAATCTCCGGCACTGCGGACATATCGACCAGGCTGAAACGGGAAAGATCGGGAGTGATAACCAGATCGGCTTCGCTGATCTGAATCTGCGAAATAGCACGCATAGCGCTGTAAAAAGCATTAAGCAACAAATCGGGCAAATGCTCTGGCCGCCGGAAGGTGTGGCGGCCAAACAGATCAATGCAAACAATGCGGTTCGCGCCCATCTCCTTGAGCGGAGAGACCGGCACATTCTCGGTCAGCACGCCATCGACCAGCAGCATCTCTCCCTGCTCCACCGGTTTGAAAATGCCGGGAATCGACGAGCTGGCCATCACCGCCGTGGCCACATCACCCTCTCGAAGCACCACCTCGCTTCCGGTGCAGATGTCGGTGGCCACGATAGCGAGCGGAGTCGGAGCATCCTCGATGCGGCGGGTGCCGAGCTGGGCGCGGACGATCTCGCCGAATTTGCGGATCGAAAGCAGACCATAACTGGAGATGGTGAGGCCCGACAAATCAGACCAGTCCAGCTCAAGGGCGACCTTTTCGATCTCCTGCCAGCTTTTACCGAAAGCATGCATCGCCGCGATGAACGAGCCGATGCTGGTGCCAGCGACGCACGCTGCCCTGAAGCCGGTCTCCTCCATCGCCCTGAGCACACCGATGTGCGCCGCGCCAAGCACCACGCCGCCGCCGAAAGCCAGGCCGGTTCGTTCCGATACCTTCTCTGCTGTACTCATAAGTCTATGAAAAGAGGGTGACAATTTTTTTGAGCAAGTGGAACCGGCCCGAACTGTAGGGAGGATAGCGCAAATCCGGATCAGGGAAACCGCCTCGGTCAAGCACGCTCCGCTCCGTGGTGAAGGTCTCAAAGCCGGCCCTGCCATGATAGACACCAATGCCGCTCGCCCCCCTGCCGCCGAAAGGCAGACCATGAATCGAGGCCTGAAAAAGCAGGTCGTTGCAGCAGACGCCTCCGCTCCGGGTGTGCTCGCGCAGATACCGAAGCTCGGCGCGGTCACGGGAAAAAAGATAGACGGCGAGAGGAGCGTCGAGCGACCGGACCATGCCGACAGCCTCCTGAAGCGTCGTGAACGAACGCACTGGCAGCAGCGGTCCGAAAATCTCCTCTTTCAGAAGATCGGAATCCTCCGGAATGTCATGAAGAATCGTCGGAGCGATATAACGCGCTTCCCCGTTCGAGCCGCCCCCTCGACAAGCTTACCCTCGCGCAGCAACGCTTCGAGTCGCTGGAAGTTGCGGGCATCGACGATCCGGCCATAGTCGGCACTCGCCTCCGGATCGGCTCCATAATAAAGTCTGAGCGCCTCTTTCATCAATCCGTGCAACGACTCTTTGACCCCCTCCTGCACCAGCAGGTAGTCAGGCGCCACACAGGTCTGACCGGCATTGAGGAATTTGGCCCACGCGATCCGACGCGCGGCCAGGCGCAGATCGGCCTTTGCGGTCACGATCACCGGGCTTTTGCCACCGAGTTCGAGCGTCACCGGCGTCAGATGGCGCGCCGCCGACTGCATCACCTCACGCCCCTTCCAGCGGCTCCCCGTGAAAAAGAGATAATCGAACCGGTGTTCCAGCAGCCGGGTGGTGAACGCCGCATCGCCTTCAACAACCCTGACCGCTTCAGGATCGACATAAGGCGCCAACTCCGAAGCAAGCAGAGCCGACGTAGCCGGAGCCATCTCCGAAGGCTTCACGACTGAAACGTTACCACCGGCCAGAGCGCCGATGAGCGGAGCGAGGCAAAGCTGCAACGGATAGTTCCATGCGCCGATGATGAGCACGAGGCCAAGAGGATCGCGCTCAACGAAAGCGCGCGCGGGCTGGTAGTGCAGCGGCACGCCGACCTTTTTCGGGCGCATCCAGCGGCGAAGGTGTTTCAGCACGTAACGGATTTCGCTCCTGAGCCACGCGGTCTCGGTCAGCCAGGTCTCGGCGACCGGCTTGCGAAGATCGGCATGAACCGCGGCGGCAATTTCATGTTCCCGTTCACGAAGAAACGCTTCGAGCCCGCGAAGCTGCGCGCGACGCCATTCGAGCGGGCGGGTTTGCCCGCTGTCAAAATAGCGCTGGAGGCCGGCATGGGTTGATGCGTCGTAGGTCATGGGTTCGGTTCGATTTTGCGCAGTCTTGATAATTTCTGTAGGGGTAGCCCTCGCGGCTACCCATCTTGTCGCGTGACATTGAAAAAAGAGGGCAACCGCGAGGGTTGCCCCTACAAAGAATCCGACCTCCCGCTCTTCAATCCATCGGCAAACAAAAGAAGCATCCTGAATAAATGTATCAATATCCGCCATTATAAACCGTAATTTTGCTGGTCTGGTTCTGCGGATGTAACTTCTCGTAGTCAAAAACACAGCCCTCGATCAATATATATATACTCTACACTGCATGGAATGGATTTTCAGCCCGGAGGCTTGGATCGCACTGTTGACGCTGACGACGCTTGAAATCGTCCTCGGCATCGACAACATCATTTTTCTGACGATCATCGTGAGCCGGATGCCCGCAGAGCAGCAGAAACCGGGGCGCATCCTCGGCCTCGGCCTGGCAATGCTTACCCGCATCGCGCTGCTGCTCTCGATCACCTGGGTGATGCGCCTGACCAACGAGCTGCTCACCGCTTTCGGCCACCCCGTCACGGGCCGTGACCTCATCCTGCTCGGCGGCGGACTGTTCCTGCTCGCCAAGAGCACCCACGAAATTCACCAGAGCCTCGAAGGCTCGGAAGAGGTCATCAAGGAGCGCTCCGCTTCGAACTTCGTCATGACGCTCATCCAGATCGCCGTCATCGACATCGTCTTCTCGCTCGACTCGGTCATCACCGCCGTCGGTCTGGCCAAAGATATTCCGGTCATGATCCTCGCTATCATGATCGCCGTCTTTATCATGATGGCCGCCTCGAAATCGATCGGCGAGTTCGTCGATCGCCACCCGACCATCAAGATGCTCGCCCTGAGCTTCCTGATTCTCGTCGGAGCAACGCTGGTGGCCGAAGGAGCCGGCTTCGAGTTCCCGCGCGGCTATATCTACTTCGCAATGGCCTTCTCGGTCTCGGTGGAGATGCTCAACCTCCGCCTGCGCAAGCGGGAAACCGAGCCGCCGGTGCATCTGCGCAAGGCACTGGAGGAAGAGGAGGATGAGACCGTCTGAGCGCGACGGTTCAGGGAACCATTTCTGAACCGTCAAAAGTTCTTTGAAAAAGAACGTCAACCAGATCGTTGACCGTGCGTCCAGAAAGGCGGCTTTCCGATTCCGGCGGGAGGCCGCTTCCGGTTGAGACCCTTTCGCCGTCCGGAAAAAGGAGCATACACCATGCCGGTTCCAGCAAAACTCCTCCCCACGCAGCTCTACAACCGGTGCGATCCCGGCCAGTTCACCTTCAGCACCACCGCCGAAATCGATGGCCCGGCTGGAATCGCCGGCCAGGAGCGAGCGCTTGACGCCATCCGGCTCGGCATGGGCATACGGCGCGATGGCTTCAACCTCTTCGCCCTCGGCCCGGCAGGCACCGGCAAGGAGAGCACCGTGCTGCAATTTCTCAACGACGCCGCGGCTGCGAGCTGAGGAACGACATGGAGCGCCTCGTCGAAACGCTTTTCAGCGTCATGCCTGCCGCATTCAGCAGCGAAGAGTACCAGTCTCGGGAAAAGGAGATCGGCGAGGCGTTGCAGGAAAAGCAAGCCAACGCCATGGAGGCACTCGAAAAGGACGCGAGAGAACACGAAATCACCCTCATCCGCACGCCAGGCGGATTCGCTTTCGCGCCGGTGCGCGAGGAAGCGGTAATCGCGCCGGACGACTACCTGAAGCTGAAGCAGGAGGAGCGCGACCAGATCGAAAAGGAGACCGGACGACTGCGCGACAACCTCCAATCGATCATGGCGCAGTTTCCCAAGTGGCAGCGGGAAACCGCAGAGAAGATCAAGGAGCTGAACCGCGAGGTGTCGGCATTCGCCCTGAAGCCGCTCATGGATGAAATCAGAGCCAGATACAAAGAGGTCGAAGCGGTGCTTCGCTATCTGGGCGAAGTCGAAAAGGACATGATCGAAAACTTCGGCCAGTTCTTCGAAAAAGAGTCGCCGGACGAAGGGCCGCTCATGACGCTACAGCCATTTGGCCCCGCCGGGCGCAGGCTCTCCACCGTCCGCTATCGAGTCAACGTGATGATCGACAACAGCCAGCTCGACGGCGCGCCGGTGATTCTCGAAGACAAACCCGCCTCCCAGAACCTCGTGGGTGACATCGAGCACGCCGCGCAGATGGGCACGCTCATCACCGACTTCACGCTCATCAAGCCGGGTGCCTTGCACCGGGCCAACGGCGGCTACCTCATCCTCGACGCACGGCGTCTGTTGCTCGAACCCTTCGCATGGGAAGCACTCAAGAAAGCGCTTCGCACCCGCCAGATCCGCATCGAATCGCTCGCGCAGCTCTACAGCCTCGTAAGCACCATTTCGCTCGAACCGGAACCTATTCCGCTCGACATCAAGGTCGTGCTGCTCGGCGAGCGACAGCTTTACTCCATGCTGAGCAGTTACGATCCCGACTTCAACGAGCTGTTCAAGATCGCCGCCGATTTCGACAACGACATGGAGCGCACCCCGGAAACGCATCTGGCCTACGCGCGCCTCGTCGGCTCGATAGCCGCGCGCGACAAGCTCCTGCCCTTTGAGCGCGGTGCGGTGGCCCGCATCATCGAGCACGGCTCCCGCATGGCGGGCGACGCCACCCGGCTCACCTCGAATCTTCAGGCGATCCGCGACCTCGCGCACGAGGCAGAGTACCACGCCGCACAAAACAAGCGGACGCAGGTGAGCGCCGACGATGTGGAAGCGATGCTCGAAGCACAGCGATACCGATCGGCGCGGGTTCAGGAGCGGATGCGGGACGCGATGATGCGCGGCACGATCCTGATCGACACCTCGTCGGAAGAGGTCGGGCAGATTAATGGCCTCTCGGTCTATTCGCTGGGCGAACAGAGCTTCGGCACGCCGAGTCGCATCACGGCACGGGTACGGCTCGGCAAGGGCGAGGTAATCGATATCGAGCGCGAGGTCGAAATGGGCGGGCCGATCCACTCGAAAGGGGTGATGATTTTGTCGGGGTTCCTCGGCTCGCGCTACGCCGCCGAGCAGCCCCTCTCGCTCTCCGCGACGCTGGTGTTCGAGCAATCCTACGGCGGCATCGAGGGCGACAGCGCCTCATCCACCGAACTCTACGCTTTGCTCTCGGCGATCTCCGGCATTCCGATCCGCCAGTCGCTCGCCGTCACAGGCTCGGTCAACCAGCGCGGCCAGGTGCAGGCTATCGGCGGCGTCAACGAAAAAATCGAAGGATTTTTCGATCTTTGCAACGCGCGTGGCCTCGACGGGCGCCACGGCGTAATGATCCCCGCCTCAAACATCAGGCACCTGATGCTCCGGCACGACATTGTCAAGGCAGTCAAAGAGGGACAATTCTCGATCTGGCCGGTCTCGACCATCGACGAAGGCATCGAAATTCTGACCGGCGTTCCGGCTGGAGAACCCGACGAAAACGGCGCGTGGCCCGCAGGCACAGTCAACGCAAAAGTGTTCGAGCGGCTCAAGACGATGGCTGAAAAGCAAAAATCGTTCGGCAAAAAACAGAACGGCGAATCGGAAAAATAAAAGAGAGGTATCAACGATGACAAACCGCATCATTCACTCGATAGCCGTTGCCATCGACTGCTCGCCGCACAGCAAGGCGTCGCTCGAAGCCGCTGCCGAGATGGCCGCGCGGCTCAAGGCAGAGCTGATCGGCATTTTTGTCGAAGACATCAACCTCCTGCGCGTGGCGGGCCTGCCCTTTGCCGAACAGGTGCGCCTCGACACCGCGACCACCGAAAAGCTCGACACCGCGCAGCTCGAACGGATGCTCAGGCGCCAGGCGGAGCAGGCGCGGAAAATGCTGGAGCATATCGCCCAGACCCGGACACTCCATCACACTTTCCGCGTACTGCGGGGCATGGTCTCCGAACAGCTCATGCAAGCCGCGCCGGAAGCGGACATGCTGGTGCTTGGCCGAAGCGGACGCTCTCCGTCTTGCCGCAAAGGACTTGGCTCAACAGCCCGCACGGCGCTCGACGAATGCAAGATGAACGTGATGCTGATGCGTCCCGGCGTCACAGCCGCCGAAGGCCCACTGCTGGTGCTCTGCGACAGCTCGGAAGCCTCGAAGCGCGCCCTCCGGACAGCGCTCGAAATCGCCGGGCCGAAAAGCACGCTTCACCTGCTCGTCACCGACCCAACCACGGAAGCCGTGGAGCGCTGCAAAAAAGAGGCGAACGCGATGCTCAACGGGCGACCCATCGAAACCGAATACGACCATCTCCCCTTCACCGAAGGCAAACAGCTCGCCAGCTTCATAAGAATGATCGACTCCGGCCTCCTCGTCATTGGCGAAGGCATGAACCTGCCGGACGCGACCATCCGCGAACTGATCGACAACATCGACTACCCGGTATTGGTGGTAAAATGAATTGAACTCTGGGAAACAACAGGGCGGACATACAGGTGCGCCCTTACAGAATTCATCAATTATCCATTTATCGTCGCCATCAAAATCCCCGCTGAAACCGAGGCATTAAGGGATTCGACGGCGGGGTGGGCCCCGGCGTGGGGAATCAGGAGACGACGGTTGGCGAGAGCGAGCACTTCGGTGCTGATACCGTTGGCTTCGTTGCCGATGACAAGTATCCGTCGATCGGGCCACACTGCAAAGGAACGGTAGTCCTGCCCGTTGAGCGCTGAGGCCGCAACCGTGAAGCCATCGGTTTGCAGGCGGCGTAGCGTTTTGGCGAGGTCAGGAGTGGTGTCAATTCCGAGCGCGAAGATGCTGCCTGCACTCGACCGGACCGATTTGGCGTTGAAGGGATCGGCAGTGCCGCGCCCGCAGATGACCGCTTCCGCGCCGAACCAGGCAGCAGTGCGGATGATCGTGCCGACGTTGCCCGGATCCTGCACGTCATCGAGCGCCACGACGAACGAACGGGCGGATGCGGGCCGGTATTCGCCGCCCTGCGGCTTGCGGAACGCAGCACAGACGCCCTGCGGCGAGGTGGTCTGCGCGAGTCGCCGGAAATCATCCGTCCCGGCAAGCCACACCTTCCCGGCGAAACGCCTCAAGCCATCGAGCTGAGCCGCCGCATTTTCGTCGAGCACAAGCGCGTGCAACATTGCCGGATCGGGCAAACTCTGGAGCAGCTCGCTTACCGTGCGCAACCCCTCGGCAAGAAACAGGCTTTCGCTGTCGCGATGCTTCTTCTGCCCGAGCCGCGCCAGACGGCCCAGCATCGCCTTGCTCAGCGGCGGAAATGGTTCGCGCCTCATCGCTTTTCCGTCGAACGTTTGAAGCGCTCCATGACCGCCTTCGGATCATGGGAAAATTCGGTTGGCGGCGTGCCTGGCCTCGACGAAAGATCGCCCGCATCGAGGCCCACCGAAAAGCCTTCGCTGTCGGTTGCATCATCGTCGATGCAGACATCTGGTTCGGTCATGCAGCGCTTGATGTAGTCGTCGAACGACTCCTTGTCGATGGAGAGCGAGAGGGCTGGCGATTCATTGCTTTTGGCCGGACCTTGCGCCGAAACCATTTCAACCACGACGGCCAGTACTCGGTCGCGCGTTACGCCGCCCATACCGGCCTTGCGTGCCATCGACGAAAAAGCGGCGGCGTCCATCGACTCGAGGGTTTCGCGCAGAGTGACAATGCCGCCAACCATGCCGGCATAGGCCGTAACGGCGGACTTCAGCTCCTCGTCATCAGGAACCCGCTCCTTCGAAGCACCCGATGAAGGGGAGCCCGATGGTTTTGTGGATCTTGGTTTACGCACACCGCGTCCGAGAAACTCCTCGTCGATCTCGTAGTCATCGAGCAGATTGCCGACCAGCCCGTCGCGCTTGGCTCGCGCGCGCCGCTCCGAGACGCTCTCGACCACCTCGCGACGCCCTTCCGACATGGTGCGCAGACCGAACAGCAAACCAACAAGCCCGGCATAGAGCGAAAGGAGAAGCACCATCCATCCCGGATCGAAACCACCAAGCGTGGCGACAAGAAGTTCAGCGGCGATAAATACTATGGAAATGCCGACAAGCAAACCGGCGGTGAGGCGTTGGTTCATATCGTCAAATCAGTTGTTATATTTTGACCACTAAAGTAACGAATAATTCGCTTTTCGCCCCGACATGCACACCAAGCCTGAACTGATCTCGCCCGCCGGCGACTGGACTTCGATGCGCGCCGCCCTCGATGCCGGAGCGAACGCCGTCTATTTCGGTGCAGAGGGGTTCAACATGCGGGCCGCGAGCAAGAGCTTTTCGCCGGGTGAGTTCGGCGGCATCACGCGGCTCTGCCGGAGTAACGGCGCGAAAGCGTATCTCGCGCTGAACTCGGTGATCTACGACGCTGAGCTCGGCGAGGTTGACCGCACCGTCGCCACCGCAAAAGCCGCCGGACTCGACGCGGTGATCTGCTGGGATATGGCAGTCATTGAGGCGTGCCGTCGCCACGAAATGCCGATCCACCTCTCGACGCAGGCCTCGGTGAGCAACATCGACGCACTCCGCTTCTACGCCTCGCTCGGCGCACGGATGATCGTGCTCGCGCGCGAATTGACACTCGACCAGGCGACGGCGATCACGAAAATGATCGAAACCGAAAAGCTGCCGGTGACGGTCGAAAGCTTCGTACACGGCGCGATGTGCGTAGCGGTCTCAGGACGTTGCTTTCTCTCGCAGGAGCTGTTCGGCCGGTCGGCCAATCGCGGCGAGTGCGTGCAGCCCTGCCGCCGCTCATACCGCATCGCCGATGTCGAGGAGGGCTTCGAACTCGAACTCGGCTCCGACTATGTGATGAGCCCGAAGGATCTCTGCACCATCGCCTTTCTTGATCAGCTCTTCGACGCGGGCATCGGTGCGTTCAAGATCGAAGGCCGTAACCGCAGCCCCGAATACGTCGCCACCACCACTGCGGCCTACCGCAAGGCCATCGACTTCATCGCTGCACACCGGAACGACGAAGATTTCGCCGAGGCTTACCGCTCGCTGGCTGACGGACTTCAGGAGAAGCTGAAAAAAGTTTACCATCGCGGCTTCTCCGAAGGCTTCTTTTTCGGCAAACCGGCAGACTCGTGGGCGCGGCACCACGGTTCGGTTGCGACCGAAACCAAGAGCTACGTCGGCCTCGTCCGAAAGTATTTCCCCAAAGCAGGCGTGGCGGAAATCCTCGTGCACGGCCCCGGCATCGACGCCGGAGCGACGCTCTCGATTCAAGGCCCGGCGACAGGCCTCGTCACCGTACCGGAGCCTAAGCTGCATCTTGACGGCGAACCTGCAAACCGGGTCGAGCAGGGCCAGATTTTCACCGTCAGATGCAGCCGCGTCCGTAAAAACGACAAAGTGTATGTTTTGTTGAAAAATTAACAACTTACCCCTTTCTCGTCTCGGGCTTTTGCGTACATTTGTAGGAGATGACGCTTTCCATACAGGTAGAGCGTTATCAACGGGCACCTTGCCAAAACCGGAGACAGCGATGATCTACAAAGTCATCTCCAAACCCGAATTCCGCGCCTTCGTCGATGCCCTCGTCCGGGCGAACACCTCCTACGGCCCGCGCCAGGTCGATACCGACCGCAATGGCAAACCGATCTACCAGTTTATGCCGGTCTCGTCCGCGGACGAAATCGCCTTCGACTACACCGTCACAACCTCGTCCGCCAAGCATCTGATCATGCCGTTCCGTGAGGAACTGTCAAAGTTCAATTTCCGCGATGGCAACTGGGATCAACAGGTCAGCTACGACGCACCACCGATCGTGCTGTTCGGCCTGCGTCCGTGCGACATCAACGCCATCAACATCCTCGACGAGGTGATGCTCAAGGGGCCATATCCGTCGCCCTACTACCTGGCGCGGCGCAAGAACACCTTTATCATCGGCATGGATCACCTGCCGCTACCGGATTGCTTCTGCAAGTCGATGAACCGGCACACAACCGACCACGGCTTCAACCTCTTCGCCTCGGACATCGGCGAGAAATACTTCCTGTCGATCAACTCCTCAAAGGCCTTCAACTTCCTCAAGGAGTTCGAAACCGCCGACCCGACCTACGACGACGACTGCCTGCTCATCGAGCGGCGCAAGACGATCAAGCAGAGCTTCACGACCAACGTCGAGGTAACCGGCCTGCCGATGTTTCTCGATCTGGAGTTCGACTCGCCCATCTGGGAAAAGTGGGGCGACAAGTGCCTGAACTGCGGAACCTGCGCAATGGTCTGCCCGACCTGCTACTGCTACAACGTCGAAGAGCACGTCGAAACCGGCCTCGGAAGCTCCAGCCGGGAGAAGCGCCTCTACTCGTGCAACCTGGTCGATTTCGCCGAAGTGACCGGCGGCCACAACTTCCGCCCGAAAAACGGCGACCGGCTCAAGTACCGTTACTATCATCACTACCGCGGCTTCGCGGCCAACGACAACCAGCAGA
Source organism: Chlorobaculum sp. MV4-Y (assembly GCF_025244685.1). Taxonomy (NCBI): domain Bacteria; kingdom Pseudomonadati; phylum Chlorobiota; class Chlorobiia; order Chlorobiales; family Chlorobiaceae; genus Chlorobaculum; species Chlorobaculum sp. MV4-Y. The sequence continues at coordinate 1,771,963 of NZ_CP104202.1, forward strand.
TCTGCGTCGGCTGCAACCGCTGCGGACGCGCCTGCCTGGCCGGCATCAACCCGAAGGACCTCATCAACGACCTCAGACTGGAAAAAGAATCATGCATGACCTGCGTTTCAACATCCCCGCAGAAGAGCTGAACCGCGCGCCGTTCGCCCGCACGAGCCCCGATTTCGGCAAGAAGTCGGAGGTCATGGTGACGGACCACGGCTACAAGTGCCGCATCACCAACATCGTGCCGCTATCGGAGCACGAGCGGCTGTTCCAGCTTCGCATCGTCGATCCGCGCGAGCGCGAGCTGTTCACCTTCCGGCCGGGCCAGTTCCTGATGCTTGAAGTGCCAGGCTACGGCGAAGCACCGATCTCGATTTCAAGTGCCACGAGCAACCGCGAATTCATCGAACTCTGTATCCGCAAGGCGGGCCACGTCACCTCGGCCTTGTTCGAGGCCCGGCAGGGCGCGTTCGTCGCCGTCCGGGGGCCATTCGGCACCTCGTTCCCGATGGAAGCGATGCAGGACTCGGACGTGCTGCTCGTCGCGGGCGGCCTCGGCATCGCCCCGTTGCGCGCGCCGCTTTTCTGGATCAACGACCACCGCGACCACTACCGCAACGTCAGCTTCCTTTACGGCGCGAAGGAGCCGTCGCAAATGCTTTTCACCTACCAGTTCGAGGAGTGGAAAACCGTCAGCCATATCGACCTGCACACCATCGTCGAAAAGCCGGACGACAAGTGGACGGGACGCACGGGAATGATCACCTCGCTCTTCGACGAGATCACGATCGACCCGAAAAACACCTGGGCGATCGTCTGCGGCCCGCCAGTGATGTTCAAGTTCGTCTGCACGCATCTCGACAAGCTCAGCATTCCGATGAACCGGATGTTCGTGTCGCTGGAGCGCCGGATGCACTGCGGCATGGGCAAATGCTGCCGCTGCATGGTCGGCTCGACCTTCACCTGCCTCGACGGCCCGGTGTTCGACTACTGGAGCGTCATGAACCTCAAGGAAGCGATTTAAGGAGTGAGCATGAACCACCTCGGATTCGACACAGAAAAGCTGAAAATCGGCTCCTTCGACTTCACCTGCTGCGAAGGGTGCCAGCTCCAGCTCGCCAACAAGGAATCGACCTTGCCGGAGTTCCTCGCGCTGCTCGACATAAGGAACTTCCGCGAAATCTCCTCGGAGCGATTGGACGATTACGACATCGCGCTGGTTGAAGGAAGCATCACGCGCCAGGATGAGGTCGAGCGATTGAAGGCGATCCGCGCCCAGGCCAAGGTGCTCGTTGCCTACGGAACCTGCGCCTGCTTCGGCGGCATGAACGCGCAGAAGAACAAGTTCCCGAAAGAGGAGTGCATCCGCACGGTCTATGGCGACAAAGAGATCGACACGATGCAGGAGTCGCACAAGATCAGCGACTTCGTCACGGTCGATTACTCGATTCCCGGCTGCCCGGTGAACAAGGAGGAGGTCGAGCGCATCGTGGTGAGCATTGCCACCCGCTCGCCCATCTCGCTGCCGAAGTACCCGGTGTGCGTCGAGTGCAAGCAGCGGCTCAACACCTGCCTGTTCGATCTCGGCGAGGTGTGCCTCGGGCCAATCTCGCGCGCGGGCTGCGACGCAGTCTGCCCGTCAGGCAAAACGGTCTGCCTCGGCTGCCGCGGCCCGGCGGACGGCGTCAACTATGCCTCATTCACGGAGCTTGTGAAAGAGAAGGGACTCAGCATGGACGAGATGAACGAAAAGCTCGCATTTTACAATGGTTTCGCAGATTACCTGAACCATGAAGGTTGACTTCAACATAGACATCCACCACCTGCCGAGGGCCGAAGGCCACGGCGATATTCGCATTTCGGTCAGGGACGGCAAGCTCGTTGACGCCAAGTGGGCGGTGGTCGAAACGCCGCGCTTCTTTGAAATGATGGTCAAGGGGATGAGCGCCGAGCGGGTGCCGTTCCTCACCTCGCGCATCTGCGGCATCTGCTCGATCAGCCACTCGCTGGCCAGCATCCGCTCGCTCGAACGCGCCATGCAGATCACGCCGCCCGACACAGCGAAGATCATCCGCCTGCTCGCCATGCACGGCGAAACGCTGCAAAGCCACGCGTTGCACCTCTTTTTCCTCGCCGCGCCGGACTTCATGGGCACACCGAGCGCCGTACCGCTTCTGCAATCGCATCCCGAGGTGGTCGAAGCAGGACTCATGCTCAAGGAGCTTGGCAACGAACTAAGCATCGCCACCTGCGGACGCGCCACGCACCCGGTCAGCCTGGTGCTCGGTGGTGTCAGCAAAGCCCCGTCGAAGCAGCGCCTCGCCGAAATCAAGCAGATGATCGCTGACCGCAAGCCGATGCTCGAACGTGCCACCGACTTCTTCATGACGCTCCGGATTCCGGAGTTCGTACGCGAAACCGAGTTCATCTCGCTCTTCGACGGCGAAAGCTACCCGTACATCGGCGGCAACCTCGTCTCGACCGACGGCGTCAAACGCGACGAGAACGACTACCTGCTGATGACCAACGAATACACGGTTGACTTCTCCACCTCGAAGTTCACGAGGGTCAGCCGTGAATCATCGGCTGCCGGAGCGCTCGCGCGGTTCAACAACAACTACGACCAACTCCACCCGCGAGCCAAAGAGGCAGCAGCAGCGTTCGGCCTCGAACCGGTCTGCCACAACCCCTTCATGAACAACATCGCCCAGCTCGTCGAGTGCCACCACATCGTCGAAAACGCCGAAGCGATCATCGATCGCCTGCTCGACGACAATTTGCACGACATTCGCACCAGCTACAAACCCCGCGCCGGAGCCGCCACCGGAGCCGTCGAAGCCCCGCGAGGCGTGCTCTACCATTACATGGAGACCGACGACGAGGGCAAGGTGGTCAAGGGCGACTGTATCATTCCCACAACGCAGAACAACGCCAACATCCACTACGATTTGCACGCCCTCGCCGAGCAAGCGCTCGCGCAAGGCAAAGGAGAAAAAGAGGTTGAAAAACTCTGCGAAATGCTGGTGCGCTCCTACGACCCCTGCATTTCGTGCTCGGTGCATTAAAGCCGCACCGCACCTTTGCACTCGGGATAGTTGCTGCAGTCCTAAAACTGCGTACCTGCGTTTTGCCAGTTTTAGCGGTTCGCAAAACTATTGACCTGCCGCACTGAGGACATGCGGGAATACCCCCGGCAGGTGTCGGCTGTCGGCCGGGCCCGCTCTTATGGGGCTCCTGCTCTGACAGATCAATTAAATTCACCCGATGTGTCCGTTCTTTCCGGAACCGCCTCGGCGTTTAGCGCAGGGAATCCTCGTAGTCGAGCAAAAGCTCTTCGAAGCTGGCGCGTGCAACATTGACCAAGCGCAGCTCGATCTACGAAAAAGTCACTGCCGCACGGCTGACCTCGATTACTGTCATAGTCCCAAAACAAAGCTGCCCCGTTTTACCGGGGCAGCTTTGTTGCGTCACACTTGTGACTGCATTACCGAGATGACGTCTTTACTATTTAGAGACCTTGTTTTCAAGATCAGCAAGCCTGCGCATCAACACCTGGATCTGCGAGTTCTGAGTATCGACCACGTTACGCAACGCCACAACCTCCGACGTTGACGCGGTCGGCGCTTTGGGCTTGGAACGTCCGAGCGCTATCGAAACGCCTGCGCGTCCCATTGCTTCGCCACCTGAGATTGCTCCGCCCAGGTTAAAGAGCACGCGTTCACTCGCATAGGCGTTCAGACCAAGCGCAACGGCATACTTACCATTGTACATACCGCCGGCAATGCCGATCTGCATCGGGTTCTCGCCGTTGAACGGCATTGGCTGCACACCGCTCAACGCTGCCGACATGGCACCCACACGGTCGAGGCGGTTACCGAGCCGGGTCACGCTGCCGTCGAGCGCGCCGATTGCAGAACCGACGTTGTTGTAGTTATTCCCCTGAACAGCATAGGTCGGCGCGGTAACGATACCGGTGGTCGTGTCATAGGTGGAGCCACCACCGAAGTTGGTGGCCGTGCTGGTGCCGGTTGCGTAGAGCTGGCTGCCGTTAACCGCGTCGGTCGAGGTGCCACTCAACTCGCCCGGAGCAACGTTGATGATTTTGTTGTTACCGTTGTCCAGCCCTGCGCTCGACAGGCTAACATTATGGTTAGGCCCGCCGGTAATGGTAACGCCGTTGGCGCCATAGGTGCCGGTGTTTGTGCCGTCATCGACAAGCATACCGCCTGAGGTCAACTTAGCGGTGGTTGCGTCTCCAGCTCCATCATGGATGGTCAGCGCGCCGGCAGCTGCTGTATTATTACCAAGGTCAGCCTGTGCGCTGTTGGAGACGGCAAAGGTTTGGCCGTTCGCGGAGTCGATGAAAGAAACTCCGTTGTTATTAAGCACCTGGGTTGTCGATGCCGTACCTCCTGAAATAGTTGTACTGGTCGCATCAGCAGTAATGCCGTTCAGGTGACCGCCTGCATTGGTGACACCAAGCGACGCACTTCCGTCAACGACGTTCAGAGAAGCACTACCATCTGTTGATGACAGAGCGCCGGTGTTGGTGATGCCGTTCGTCGACGTCTGATCTGCCACGTCCAAGGTGCCGCCGATCGATGCATTGCCGCCGATCGATGCATTGCTGCCGTTGGTAAGATCGCCCGTGTTGGTGATGTTACCATCATTGGCGAACAGACCCGTGTTGATGATGCCGTTCGTCGACGTCTGGCCCGTCACGCCCAAGGTGCCGCCAATCGATGCATTGCCGTTGTTGGTAAAACTGCCTTTATTGAGAAGCGTATGTGTTACATCATCAATAGATGTAGTTGTTGAGGTACTGTTGCCAGGACCCACTCGTACGGGCTTGTACGCAGCATGTGTGTCCTTGGGAGATGTCAGAAGACCTGTAACGGAGAGAAGACCGCAAACGATGGCCAGATCGAGAGTTTTCTTTGAAGAACGACGACGACCAACCGAATTTCAGCGAAAGCGCACTTTCCTGCTCTTATTCATAAGAAAAACTCCTTTTTTGTTTGTTGTTGAAATCAAATGATCATTAAATGATCGACAATGATACTAAAAGAGAGTTTATACATATGGCTTACAAAAAACAACTTTTACGTTATAAATTTAGCATGAAGCACCATGAAGCATAAAGAGAAAATTAATCCCATGCGTTTCCGCCAAAGCGTTAACAAAAGCATAACGTCACAACAGCATCACGCAGTATGCTCCAAAAAATAAAGTCGAGAATCGGCATCGGCTGGTAAGGCAACAAGAAGTTCCCCGACGACCACAAACGGGAACAGTTCAAATACATCTGCCTGCGGAAGGAGATGAGAGAATAAAATAAAGAGACTGTTGACAACTCGCCCGTTCGCTTTTTCTGCGAAGAGCTGCAAGACTTCACCGACACGGCAGCTCTGTGCATCATCGTGAATCTGGGAGTAATGAGCTGCAGAAGGTGATGCTCACCTTTGGCGATGGCTCGCCCAAAAACCTCACCGGCCTGGGCCGTCGATGAAGCGAAGCTCAAGGCGCTGAATGATATGGAGGCGCTAAAGCGACCTTGTCAAGAATCGTTTTGAACCGGTAATGGAATGACCGGTGGCTTGCGAACTGGTTGACGACCGGATCGGAGTGGTACTCGACCACAAGGTTGAGGCAGAACTGCGTCCAGCGATCAGTCAGCATACGAACCGCCGCAGCATCTCGCCGGTCAGCTCGCGCAGCTCCTGCCGGGCAGCAGGAGCTCTGGCAACGGAAGAGCAAATTGCGGGCCGGGCGTTCTCGAAATACTCTCCGTTGTAGTCGTTCCGCGCGATCTCCATCACCGTCTCGAAAACATCGTCACCGCCAACTGAAACATCGTCACCTGCAAGCGCCCATCCGGCGTGCAGCAGCTTGGTGGCGATCACGCCGGGATCGAGCGAGTTCGACCTCACGGCCTCGTCACCGCTCGACGAGTCGATGGTGAACATGATGTTGAACAGCTTGCTCCGCGCGTAGGCCTCGTAGCCAGAATAACTCCGCTCGCCCTGCATGTTGGACGGATCGAACACGGCGCTGTGATGATCCATTGAACTCACATTCAGCACCGATCCGCCGTTGGCAATCAGCACCGGCTTGACGGCACTGGTCAGTAACACCGGAACGAGATAGTTGACGCAGAAGGTCGTCTCGTACCCCTCCGGCACCAGCGTCCGCGTCGGCATGTACACCGCCGCATTGTTGATAAGCAAGTCGAGATCGGGAAAGCGTTCCGTCAGCTCCCGCCCCATCGAATACACCGCATCGAGATCAGTGAAATCAGCCTCAACCGCCCCAAGCGGCTCCACGCCCGTGGACTGGACGATTGCCGCGCACGCATCGCTGATCCGGGAAGCACTTCGCCCATGCACAATCACCCGATGTCCCGCCGATGCAAAGCGCTTCGCCGCTGCAAGGCCAATGCCGTCAGTGCTTCCGGTGATGCAGATGGTTAATGGGTTCATGCTTTTTTGATAAAACATTACAAAAAATGGAGATATGCCCTATCGCCTATCCATCAACCCGCTCACCACCCAGTCGTTCGCCGTGCTGTTGAGCGTGCTGCCGCAGAAGGCGCATTTGATGTCGAGCGTGTCCTTGACCGGTGCGCCGCAGGCCGGGCAGGTGTGCTGGTAGATCGAGCCTTTTCCGGCTCCGGCGCTGACGTCACGGGTCAGCGTCATGATCTCCTCGTGTTCCACGATCTCCGGATCGACGAGCCGAACGCTGTTGCCGGTGAGCACTGCCCGCTGAATCGACGCGGTAAGCGCAAAGGTGAGGATGTTTTTCCCGTCTCGCTGCTCGGCCTTGATGAGCGTCACGCGGTTCAGGAAAATGCGGTTGAAAATCTCCTTGTTCTGTTCGTACTTCGGCGTAAGCTGCCGAAACAGGTCGTCCGTGACAAACCGCCGCATGATCGCGGGATTATGCATGGCCTTGGCGGTCATCATCTGCATCCAGGCGTTTGAGGCCTTGTCTTCGACGAGCTGAACGGAAAAATCGCCATAGACCGAATTCATTTCTGTAACCTTCGCCTCCAGATCGGGCATCTTTTCCGAATGAAGCCCGTCTCTGCGGTAATCCTCCTGCTGGGTGATTTCGGCGAGCACCCAGTCGAACTCGCCGGAGTTGACCATCGCGTTACAATACTTGCACTTGCAGAGTTCGCCCATATCCTTCGGCAGCGGCGCACCGCAGTTGGGGCATTGTTCGGAGTCGTAGATATCCTTGCCAGCCGCGCCGCGCTTGCGGATGAACGACCAGTACTCGACAAATTCGCTCGTCCCCTCTTCGTCCAGCGCATGGTTCAGGGCGCAAATAAACCGGTCGGTCATGCTCGCCTTGACGCCGGCGTGGACAATGTCATACCGGCCATCCTGCTCGATCCGCTCGACCCACACCATCGAGATGTTGATGTCGCTCAGCGGATTGCTCTGCTGGAGCAGGCGCATCATTTTGAACTGGGTGTTGAAGCGCTGGTAAACGCCGTCGGAGATAAACCGGCGCATCATGTCCGTGCTCTGCGCCGACCAGGCCATCTGCACTTCGAGAAACGCCTTGCGTACCTTGGCGAGAAACGTGACTTGATCGAAACCGGCAGGGGCTCCGGGGAATCCCGCATTGTTACCGATACCGGGCAACAGTTCAGGCATAACCTCCTCGAATGGGCTTCCATCCGATCCTTTCCGCAATTTCGCCGCGACGTTGAAGACGACGTAGAGCATCGCGAGAAGAAACATGACGGTGAAAATCACCGAAAAATCGAAATGGCCGGATGAGCCGTAACTATGATAACTATTGAAACTGTGATACGTGCTGTGTCCGCCCCCGGAAAATCCACCGCCAGAATGTCCACTACTACTATGCCCGCCTCCACTATGTCCACCCCCACCTCCTGCCCGGGCAAGAAGCTCACCGGCAAAAAACGGAACACCAAGCACGGCAAAGGTAGCGGAAGCAACAACGCGGGAGAAGAGAGCTGATCGCATGGGAGTGGCTCAGCGGTTACAGTTGTGAGAGAATCTGCTGCTTTTTGGCATCGAACTCCTCCTGCGTGATGAGATTGCTGTCGAGCATCTGTTTCAGCTTGGAGAGTTTGGCCACCAGATCGTCCGCCGCTGGTTGTTGCGCGTTCATGCCGCCCATCATGCCAGCCATCGCCTGCCCCAGCCCGACACCTGCACCAAGTCCAACCCCCGCACCGGCAGCACCACCCTCATTCTGCGCGGCATCGCGAAGCGCGACGAGCTGCTGGAGCTTGGCGAAATCGACACCCACCGCCTGTGCGGCCTGCGCTTCAGCCTGCATGTCCGCGACTCGCCCAACGCGCCGCTTTGTGTCATCGTCGAAATCGGTGTTCTCGACGCGAAAATCGGTCAGCCCGAAGCCGAGCGCCGCGAAGATCGGCGCAACCTTCTCCCTGACGCCATCGGCAATCTCGTTCCGTTTGGCGTCGATCTCGTTGTAGCCGAACTTCGCTTCTGCGAGAAAATCGGTCAGCGGCTGCACCAGCCTCGCCACGATCACCGTGCGAAGCTCATCGATGGTCAGCTGATCGCGCTGGCCCATGATGTTGACGAAGAAACTTCCGGCATCGGTAATCCGGAACGAGAAGTTGCCATACCCGCGCATCCCGACGGGAAACTTGTACTGCGGATCGAGGTATTTGACCGGCCCCGGCGTCCCCCACCCCTGGTTCAGGATTTCGGCTGTCCGGAAAAAATAGATGCCGACCTTGTGCTCGCTCCGGAACGCCTGCATGAACCTGGTAATGGTCGTCCAGAAAGGAATGTTCGCCGTTTTCAGGTCGGTCATGCCGGGTTCGGTGATGACCGCCTGCGGCTTGCCTTCATAGACAAAAATCACGCCCTGGCCGGGGCCGACGATCAGCTTCGATGCATTCTTGATTTCATCCCCGTTATCCGTCCACCGCTCAAAAAGCACATCCGGAGCCGGGTTTTTCCACTCGATGACCGAACGGAGCTGCCCCGTGACTGAATTCCATAACGCCATATCTCTTTTCCTTTTATTGTTTGCTTCAAGAAACCTGATGTCATACAGATACAATCAAAACCGAACTATACGACGCCAACCAAAGCAAAACCCTGCTTGCCTGCAGGCGCCTGTTCCTGAAAATAGCCTTGTGACAAGATTTTCAGCGCATTGGCAGATGAATGAAGAAAGATACGGTATTGAGCAACAAGGTGGATGGAGGCGCTGAAAAAGAGGTGATCGTCTCAAAGTGATTCCAGGGAAAGAAGGCGACCAGGAAGTACCGTTTTCAGGCCGTGCCTTTTCAGAAAAGCACGGCCTGTACGGAGAAAATCAGAGGATTTCGACCAGTTCGAGTTCGAAGTTCAGATCGAGACCGGCCATCGGATGGTTGGCGTCGAGCGTGACGGTGGTGTCGGTCAGATCGACAATCATCACGATCGCTTCGCCACCGTCGGCGAGGCTCAACTGCAACTGCTGGCCGATTTCGAGCGGAATTTCGGCGGGAATCTGGTCGCGTTTGATTTCGGCGATCAGCTCTTCAGCTCTCGGGCCGTACGCCTCATCCACGGGAATGTTGACCGTCTTCTTCTGGCCCGGTTCCATATCGACCAGCGCGCGGTCGAAGCCTGCAATCACCATACCGGTGCCGATGGTAACCTCCAGCGGGCCGCGATCCATGGAGCTGTCGAAAACCGTGCCGTCATCATACGTGCCGGTATAGTGAACCAGAACCTTGTCGCCTTTTTTTGCCTGTGCCATAACTCGTTCTCCTTCTATCATTTAAAATCGGGACATCCGCCAGAAAGACCATCAACTCTTACCGGAACCGAAAGCCAACGACTGCCCGCATGAAAAAAAATTCCGCCAGAAGATAACACTTTTTACCAGAGCCGGGCCGAAAAGTTCCGGCATGACTCGCCGTATTGATCTGCCGCGACACCACTTCAAAGTACACCGATTGGTGTCGAAACGTTCAGTGCCGGGTATTCTCCCCCTCCTCACTCCACCGGCAGTTCGACGGCGTTGTTGTCGTCGTCTTCGAGAGTTTGCGGAGAATGGATGAACGAGATCAGCTTTTCGCGGACGTGGCAGCGAAGGTTCCAGAGGTCGGTGGCGTTGGCGGCACTGACAAGCGCGCGAAGCTCCATGGTGACATCCCCCGAATCGGTGACTTCGAGCCGGGCGATGCGTTTGTCCCAGAGCGAACTCTGAGCGACGATCCGCTCGAACTCCCGCCGCACTTCATCGACCGGCACGTGGTAGCCGACCCGGAGCATCACTGCGCCGGTCAGTTCGAGTGAGTTGAATGTCCAGTTCTGGAAGGGCTTGTCGATGAACCAGGTAATCGGTACGATGATGCGGCGCTCGTCCCAGAGACGCACAACGACGTAGGTGAGCGTGATCTCCTCGACACGCCCGCTCTCCTTTTCGACAACCACGATGTCGCCGAGACGCACCGGCTGGGTGATGGCGATCTGGATGCCCGCGATGAGGGTCTGAAGGCTGCGCTGGGCGGCGAAACCGATCACGATGCCCGCAAGCCCTGCCGAGGCGAGAATGCTCAGGCCGATCTGCCGAACGGTCTCAAAGGTCATCAGCACACCGGCAATGGCGACAATCACGACCAGCACGTTGACGATCTTCCGGAGCAGGCTGATGTTGGTGGTAATGCGGCGCGCCTCTATGTCGCTTTTTCCGGCATCCCGGTAGCGCTGCCGGATCACCTCTTCGATCACAGCAAAAATCCTGAGCACGAACCATGAGACGCCCGCTATCGAGCTGATGGAGAGGATGTGAGTCAGAAGCTCCTTGATCTCACCCGGTATCCGGACATAGTACACGATTCCGGCGAGGGTGATCAGAACAAAAAGCAACCGGATTGGGATGAGAAGCCGGACAAGTACCGGCGCACTTCCCGCCACGGTTTGCCTGATGCGTTCAAGAATCCGTTTCAGCACAGCATTGCCAAACAGATACAGCAGTACCGCCAGCACGGTGGCAGCCACCGGCATCATCCACGATTCGATCAGAGTCTCTGCGTTCATCATCGTCCATTGATTGGTTCCGGGCGTTCGGCCCGATTCATAGTAAAAAGGTAGTGATGAACTCGAATGCCTGCAAACGCGAACGTCCCGAAGGGGCTGCCTTCGGGACGTTCAGAAAGGGGGGGCGAGATGCCTTCAGCGCGAAATCTTCATGCGGTCGAACTCTTCGCGGGAGCGGCTGACGCAGTCCTCGATGGCCATGCCGCCGTAGTAATTGCCGGTCATGTAGAGGTTACGCACGTTGCCGAGCATCTGGCCGGCTTTCGAGGCCCAATCCTTATGGCCAACGCGCAATGAAGGCACCACATTCTTTTTGGTGACGGTATGCTCGATCTTCGACTGACTGACGCCAAGCACCTCGGTGATCCGCTTGAATTTGGCGTTGTCGTCAAGGCCCGGACGGAAATGGAATGCAAAACCGCGGAAATTGTCATCGGGCACGGTGTCGCGCGACACCATCGAAAAGAAGGTGTCGTTCGGCGAAATGATCGCAGCCACAGGCTTGAGTGACACGTTGCTTTTGCGGATCACCACGCCAACCGAATCAACATCAGCGTACCTGAGTTTGGTAAAGTGATCGGCAAGTCCCGGATTGATGTCGTGCACCAGCCGTGCTGCCGGAGCCGAGGGCAGCGCAATGACGAGCGCATCACCGGCATACTCCTGACCGTCAGCGGTTTTGACAACATACTTGCCGCCTGAGGTCGAAACCGACTGCGCCGGCGAACCGGCGCGAACCTCGATTCCCTTCTGGCTGGCGATGGTGCGGGCAACGCTCTGCAGGCCATTCTTGAACGTATAGTTCTTGAGCACATCCTTGCGTTTTTCACGGCTCTTGAACATCATGTCAGCCGGAAAATCGTCAGTCGGCTGCGACGGCACGGCGTTGAAGAAGTGGCTCACCGTGTTGCGGTAGTTGTTCTCTCCAACGATTTTGGAGTAATAGGAGCGCACCGACATGTTCTCCTTCTTGAGGGAAAAGATGTTCGGCGCGGAACGGAGCAGCTCGAAAATATTGAGTCCGGACATGATCGACGACACCTTCCCGTTCTTGAGCAGCGTGAAGGGCACTTTGGCACGGGGAATGATGGTATCGGCGATGCCGCAGCCTTCGACGATGCCGAGCAGGTTCTGGTAGGAGCTGTAGCAGGTGTGCGCCCCCATCTCCAGCCAGAATTTGTCGTTGTTGCTCGAAAACTGGGGGGAGGAGAATGAACCGCCAACGGCGCTCTCCTTTTCAATCAGTGTGGTTTTCATGCCGGCCTGCGAACAGTAAAATGCCATGCTGAGTCCGCTGATGCCGCCGCCGATGATGACTACCTCTTTTTGCGCCATGAGAAAGCTGGTGATGGTTCGTAGAAAAAATGATGGGTAATGTAGCGAAATCATTACAGAAGATCATGGCAAAACGTAACGGGCTTTACCGGCCCTCATAGCCCTCTTCACGATAGTGCGCCACGTAACGCACGTAATTTTCCGGCGACTCGGCGATATTGGCACGCTCCTCCTCGGTGATCGGGCGGATCACCTTGGCAGGAACTCCGGCAACCAGCATTCCCGAAGGCACCCGAAAGCCCTGCTTGACGAGCGACCCGGCAGCCACGATCGACCAGGGTTCGACGACGCAATGATCGAGCAGGGTAGCGCTCATACCAATCAGCACGTTGTCCTCAACCGTGCAGGCGTGCAGCGTGGCCGCATGGCCGATGGTCACGTTGCTGCCGATCTTCAGCGGGCCGGTATCGTGGGTCACGTGCAGCGTCGCGTTGTCCTGCACGCTGGTCTTTTCGCCTATAGTGATCGGGCAGACATCGCCCCTGACCACTGCGTTGAACCAGATGCTCGAATGCGCGCCAATTTTGACATCGCCAATGACATAGGAGCCTTCGGCCAGAAAAACGGACTCGTGAATCTCCGGGTGCATCCCCCGGTATGACATGACCTTTCTCATGAGACGGATAATTGAAATTTTGGACGACTTATAAACTCAAATTTCAGATTACCGTTTTTTCACCCGATTTGAAAGAGCGCCACGTGTAAAATGGAGGATAAATCGATGCCCCCTTTCCGGTCCGCGTTTGTTTTGCTTTGTAAACGGCCATGCGGTTCTTACCTTTCAAAGCAAGCCTCACCCCCAGTAACCAAAGCTTGAAGTACATGAAAAAGCTTCTCCTTCCGCTGGTGCTCCTTTCGGCACCCATGTTTTCCCCGCGGCCATCGTTCGCTTTCGGGCATGAACCTCTGTCAATAACCGCCAACCAGCAGGCCAGTCTGGAGCAGACCGCAAAAAACGGCACTTACGAACTCCTTGTGGCCAAGAGGAGCGTCACCCTGAAAAACGGCGCATTCAAGGCTGGCGACAATCCGGACAATTTCATCGAGGCCAAACTGGTGCGCTCGGTGGTCTGCGACCTGAACGACGACAACAAGCCGGACATCGCAGTCATCATCGAGCACCACGGTATGGGCAGCGCCGGATTCTTCGAGCTTTCCGCCCTGCTCTCCGGAGAAAACGGATTCACGCAAACCAAGCCGGTGCTGCTGGGTGAAAACATCAGGATCGAAGAGTTCAGCGCATCCTCGTCCATGTGGCAACCGGAAGAGCTGAACATTGTGTATCTCGGTCACCAGGAGTCCGACTCCCACGCCAACCCGACCGGGCAGAAACGAGCACGCTATTTCCTCGACGATGACGGCCAGCTCAGCAACGATTTTTCGCACATCCAGATCGTCAAAAAACCGGCACTCTATCTCTATCCCGTCAGAACTGCGAAAATCGAGGTGCGCCTGTCGCCGGAAGGCAAGCTCATCCGGACGATTCCCGACTACAACAACCGCTGGCGCGTCACGGTACAGAAAGACGGCATGATCGACAGCGGTTATCACTATCTCTTCTACGAGGTAGCGCTCGACAAAAAGATCGAACTGCCCCGCCACGGCTGGTCGGTCCGATATGATAATCTCAGCGGCTGGTTCGACACAAATCTGCGCGAGATGGGACTCAACCAGGCGGAAGCCGAGGATATGAAAGAGTACTGGCTCAAAAATCTTCCGGAAAGCCCGTGTTACACTATCAAGCTGATTGAGCCTGACGTCGTGAACAAGCGTCTCGGCCTGAAGATACAACCGAAACCGGACAGCCTGCTCAGGGTTCTGCTCAATTTCACTCCAACCGAAAACCCGAAAAAATCAAGGCGCCAAAGCTCACCGGCTTCCGCAGAAAGGGCTTCACTGCCGTCGAATGGGGAGGTATTCTCGACGATGGACACATGGCTGACAAAGTGCACTGACCGGCATTGTCCTTGATCCGTAGCTGCCGCGACGGCTCCATGGATATTTCGACATCAGGACAGCGGAAGGATCGCTATATTGCGGAACGAATGTGCAACGCCAGAACTGGCCGCGCCGTTACTGACAGGTAATTTTTGAGCTGAATGTTATGGGTTCGATACTGAGCTGTACCAATCTGAAGAAGGTTTACAACAAACGCGAGGTGGTCAAAAGCGCGACTCTTGAGGTGAAACAGGGCGAGATTGTAGGTCTGCTCGGCCCGAACGGTGCGGGCAAGACCACCACGTTTTACATGATTGTCGGCCTGGTCAAACCCGATGCGGGACAAGTGCTGCTTGACCAGGAGAATATTACCGACCTGCCGATGTACAAGCGGGCGCGCAAAGGCATCGGCTACCTGCCGCAGGAAGCGTCGGTGTTCCGCAAACTGACCGTCGAGGAGAACATCCTCGGCGTGCTCGAATTCACCTCGCTCTCCAAAGCCGAGCGGCACGAAAAGGCCGAGCAGATGCTCGAAGACCTGAACATCGCCAATATCCGCAAAAGCATGGGCTACGCACTTTCGGGCGGCGAAAGGCGCCGGACGGAGATCGCCCGCGCGCTGGCGCTCGACCCGCGCTTCATCCTGCTCGACGAGCCGTTCGCAGGCGTCGATCCGATTGCCGTCGAGGACATCCAGCAGATCGTCGAAGGGCTGGTGAAGCGCAACATCGGTGTGCTCATCACCGACCACAACGTGCACGAAACGCTCTCGATTACCGACCATGCCTACCTGCTCTTCGACGGTAGCATCTTCATGCACGGCACGCCTGAAGAGATCGCCGAAAACACCGAAGCCCGCAAGGTCTATCTCGGCGAAAAATTCTCGCTCGACCGCTACTAAGCGGCAAGAAAACAAACATGTCAACGCACGGACTGTTTATTCTGAAACTATGAGGGATACCCAAAAGTTGTAGTAAAGACTTGCCGTTTTTTTCATGCCGCTCAGATGTATAACGCTCGTTTATTGCCGGAGGCAATGATCCGATGAATATTCTTCTTCTCTATCCCGAGTTTCCAGACACATTCTGGAGCTTCAAGCACGCTCTCAAGTTCGTCAAAAAAAAGGCATCGCTTCCGCCGCTCGGCCTGCTGACCGTGGCGTCCATGCTTCCACCCGCCTGGCAGCGGCGGCTGGTCGATCTCAACGTTCGCAAGCTTCTCGGCGAAGACCTTGCATGGGCTGATATCGTTTTCATCAGCGCTATGGCGGTGCAACAGGATTCCGCTCGCGAGGTGATCGCGCGCTGCAAGGCTGCCGGATTGCCGGTGGTAGCCGGTGGCCCGCTCTTCACCACCGGTTATGCCGAATTTCCCGAGGTTGACTATTTCGTGCTGAACGAGGCGGAGCTCACCCTTCCACGCTTCATCGCCGATCTCGAAAACGGAGTTCCGGAGCGCTACTACACCGCCAATGAGTTCCCGGCGCTTGATTGCACGCCGGTACCGGAGTGGACGCTGCTCGATATGAAACAGTACGCATCAATGGCCATCCAGTTTTCGCGCGGCTGCCCATACCGCTGCGATTTCTGCAACGTCACGACCCTGTTCGGCCACAAAATCCGCACCAAAACCAGCTCACAGATCATCGCCGAGCTGGAGGGACTTCGACGACACGGCTGGCAGGATAGCGTTTTTTTCGTGGACGACAACTTCATCGCCCACCGCGCCTACCTCAAAAAAGAGCTGCTTCCAGCGCTGATCGAATGGCGAAAGTCGAAAGGCGTGACCAACAAGTTCTACACGGAGTGCTCAATCAATCTGGCCGATGATGCCGAACTGATGGAGCTGATGGTAAACGCGGGCTTCAACCAGGTGTTCATCGGCATCGAAACGCCGGAAGTCACCGCTTTACAGGCCTGCGGCAAACAGCACAACACCTCGCGCGACATGCTCGACAACGTCCGCAGAATCCAGAATGCAGGCATCGAGGTGCAGGGAGGCTTCATCGTGGGCTTCGACAGCGACACGCCATCGATCTTCCAGAAACAGATCGAGTTCATCCAGAAAAGCGGCATAGTCACCGCGATGGTCGGAATTTTGCAGGCCCTGCCTGGCACAAAGCTTTATGAGCGACTGAAAAACGAGGGACGCCTGCTGCCCCATTCGAGTGGCGACAATGCGGACAGCAACACCAATATCGTACCGATGATGGACCCCGAAATCCTGCGCAAGGGGTACAGGGAGATGATGAACCACCTCTATGCTCCGAAATACTACTACCAGCGCATCCGCACGCTGCTGGAGGAGTACCGGGTGCCACAACTGAAAAGTCGTTTCAGGATGAGCCAGTTCATGGCTTTCATGCGTTCGACAGTAATGCTTGGCGTTATTGGCAGAGAACGTTTCCAGTACTGGAAAATGCTCGCCTGGACGGCCGTCAACCGTCAGCAGGCACTACCGCTGGCTGTAACGCTTGCCATCTATGGCCACCATTTCCGGAAGGTCTGCGCCCTGCATCTAAAAGAGCGGCAACATAGAAGTATATGAACTTCAAATCATCACGGATTTGTATGTTTACACAATAAAGAGTAATATCAGGTTTCTGGACAACGGTT
This sequence comes from Chlorobaculum sp. MV4-Y, assembly GCF_025244685.1. Classification (NCBI taxonomy): domain Bacteria; kingdom Pseudomonadati; phylum Chlorobiota; class Chlorobiia; order Chlorobiales; family Chlorobiaceae; genus Chlorobaculum; species Chlorobaculum sp. MV4-Y. The sequence goes on from NZ_CP104202.1 coordinate 1,788,890, forward strand.
GGGCCAGAGGCTTTCAAGTGATTTGTGCTTTTGATTATTTGGCAGCTTTTCTCTTTCTATCAAAGCACTAAGACCTTTAAAAAGCATGAACATCTACATCGGCAATCTCGACTATAACGTCACCGAAGCAGACCTGAGCGGCGCATTTGGCGAATTCGGTACGGTTTCCAAAGCAAACGTCATCATCGACAAGTTCACCGGCCGTTCAAAAGGATTCGGATTCGTTGAAATGCCTGACGACGCAGAGGCAAACGAAGCGATTTCCCAGCTGAACGAAAGCAGCCTCAACGGCAGAAAAATCAGGGTTAACGAAGCAAAGCCGCGTGAAGAGCGCCCGGCTGCCCGCCCCAGGTACTGAGCACTGACCGGAATACAAGCCAAAAGCTGCTGTCGAAAACAGCAGCTTTTTTATTGCCCTGCGATTCCCGACCCGTGATGTCTTGCCGAGGGAAGAGCTCGTGCGTATCTTGCTCGAGACACTTTCAACCATCCCCTCCATCATGATCGCCGAGCCGTTTCTTTTCCACTCCGAAGGCGGGTTTATCCGCATTCCCATATGGGGCCACATCCCGCTGAGCGCGCCGCTCAAGAAAATTCTCGCCCACCCGTCGTTTTTGCGGCTCAAGGGCATCCGGCAGCTTTCGTTCGCCCAGCAGGTCTACCCCGGCGCGAACCACACGCGCTTCGAACACTCGATCGGCGTCTATCACCTGATGAAGATGATTTTGCAGCGCATGGTGAGCAATCCCCTGACGCTCGAATTGCAAAGCGAGCAGTTGCAGTTCGACGACGAGACCTGCCGCACGCTACTGGCCACTTGCCTGTTGCATGATATAGGGCACTATCCCCACGCCCATGTACTTGAGGAGATCACCCCGGCAGGCGACAACTCCGCCGTGTTCACGCACCACGAATCGCTGACCGGCCAGTTTCTGAACGAGGAGCATCGCAACACCCCCTCCATCGCGGCTATCCTGCACAACGACTGGCAAGTCGATCCCGGCGTCGTGACGGAGATCATCGCGGGCAAGACGGCGCACCGGCTCGGCAAGCTGGTGAGCGGCACGCTCGATCCCGACAAGATGGACTACCTCATGCGTGACGCGCACCACTGCAACATTCCGTACGGCAGTATCGACATCGAGCGGCTCATCGAATCGTTTGTGCCCGACCCGGAACGCCAGCGCCTCGCGATCACCGAAAAAGGGATCGCGCCGCTCGAAAGCCTGCTGTTTGCCAAGTACATGATGATGCGCAACGTTTACTGGCACCACACGAGCCGCACCTTCTCGACCATGCTCCGGCGGTTCCTGCAGGATATCGCCGACGAGAGCGCCCTGCCAGCGGAGACCTTGCGCGAACTCTTCTATTTCAACTCCGACGACCGGGTACTTTTCGAGCTTGAGCGGGCAATTCGCGGGCTTGGCTTGCCAGCCTCAGAGCTGCTCGACGCAATTCTGGAGCGTCGCGTTTACAAACGCGCCATGACCATCCGGCCCTATCACGAACCATCAATGGAGATCGATCCGGTATGGTTCGCCTACAACACCAGCCACCGCCGCCGCAAAGAGAAAGAGCTGGAAATCTGCGCCATGCTTGCAAAAAAAACCGGCAAAAGACTTGCGGGCCACGAAGTGCTGATCGATGCGCCGCCATCGAAGGATGTGTTCGACTACGCGGACTTCCGCGAACTGCGCATCTGGCCGACCAAAAGCGAGCACCGGCACCTGGTGCAGCCCACGGACTCGAACGGATACGTCCGGTTCGAGGATTTCCGGGAATCGGTGTTTGGCTCCAACTTCATCCTCTCGTTCGAACATTACACCAAGAAGTTCAGGATACTGTGCCGTCACGACCTCGTCGATACGCTCTCCAGCCTCGAAGAGGAGGTGGTGGAAATCCTGCAGCGCTGATTTTTGTTATATTTCTTTTTTACAACGAAATCCCGAGATCATGGAAAATCAGGACAAATACTACAAGGGACTCTTTTTCGGAGCCGTGCTCGGCGCCGCAGTCGGCACCATCATGGGTCTCCTCTTTGCTCCGCGCAAAGGCGAGGACACCCAGATGATCATCAGCGGCAAGCTCAAACGCGCCATTGACCGCGCAACGGAATTGTACGAAGGTTCGGAACGCGATGCGGCGTACAGCAACGAGGCAAAGCACCGCTCACAGGAGATTATCGACAGCGCCCGTGACGAGGCCCGCAAGATTCTCGATGAGGCCAACACCATCATCCGCGACATTCGCGGCAACCAGGCCAAAGCGCAGGAGAACTGAGCCATGCTGACTTTCACTGGAGCAGCAGGTGGCGAAACCGGCAATGTGTTGCTTTTGCACGCATTCCCGGTTTCGTCGCAGATGTGGGAGCCGCAGCTTGCGCCGCTGGCCGAGTCGGGCTACCGGGTAATCGCCCCCGTCGTGTACGGCTTCGAGTCAACGCCGTCGCGCCCCGGATGGAGCATGGATGATTACGCCCGCGACCTCGCCCGCCTCATCGAGGCGCTTGGCTGGAAGAGCGCGACCATCGTCGGCCTCTCGATGGGCGGCTATCAGGCAATGGCTTTCTACCGGCTCTACCCCGAGCTGACCGCTTCGCTGGTGCTCTGCGACACACGCGCCAACGCCGACACACCCGAAGCCTTCTCCGTTCGGCAGGAGTTCAGGAAAGCGGTGATGGAAAAAGGAGCGGAAGAGGCCGCGGCGAGAATGCTACCGAACTTTTTTGCGAAGGAGACTTACGAAACGAACCCGTCGCTCGTCGAAAAAACGCGAGCGAGCATTGTCAGACAGAGCCCGGAGGACATCAGCGAAGCGATGCGAGCCATCGCCGAGCGCGAGGATTCAACGGAGCTACTGACCGAAATCACCTGCCCAACGCTCATCATCTGCGGCATGGAGGACACCGTCACCACGCCGGAGACCGCCGCCGGAATGCACGCCCTCATCCCCGGCTCAAAGCTCGAACTGATCCCCGAAGCAGGCCACCTCTCAAACCTCGACCAACCCGCGATGTTCAACGGAATATTGCTGGAACATTTGCGGAGTTTGTAAACAGTAAACCCCCAACCGGTGTGAACTGGTTGGGGGTTTGTTCTTTGATTTTTGTGACGCTCTTTTCGCCGCCTGTTCTCTGCTGCCGTAGCTTGGCGGTCAACATATGTGCAGACAACCTTTTCACGCTAATAAAAACTTATTTTTTATAACGGCCGAGTGTATGTGCCGTAAGGGATAGCGGAGCAGTTTCCTGTCCACCGGCACGAAAGTTTGAGCGGGATACAACGCTTGAATACCCACTGAAACCCTTATGGCATATACACTTTGTTGTGCGTTCGGTGTTCTTGTTTTGTCTCGATTGTCTGCCAGTTGTGCGCAGGAACAGACACACTCTTTGCCAAGTTTTGGCTTGTGTGTTGGCTTGTGCGACTTGGCAATGTGTGTGGCTGTTGAGTTGGCTCATTTTCTCGACATTATTATATCAACTTCTCCTGGCTTCATTGTCTTGTCCCCGAAGAGTTTTGTTTGAGTTTTTGTGTCCTTTGTCAAAGGTTTTTCGACAATCTTAACTGAATGATTTGGGAAATGCCTTTTCAGTATTTCAATTGTAGAGTTGAAAGTAAATTCTCTCTTGTCTGTCCGAACATAAACAGTGCTTTCTCTTTTCATCATTTTGGCACAAAGTCCAAAAACTTTGTCCAGTAAGTCATAATATTCTTGTTTATTTACAAATCGACCTTTATGCTTATCTTTTAGTGATTGAGGATTTTCTGAGCCACCTAAAAGCCACAGTCGCAACCACTGGTCTGCGTGATAGTCAGTAATCGAGTAATAGGGTGGTGAAGTAAACAGCAAAGAAAACTTTATATCATTGTTTATTGCTCTTTCTGCAATGTTTATTAATTTATTTGAACTATCACCGAACACAATGGCACTCTCAGAAACTTTTGGTTTACCTTTCTCGTAACGCCATTCGATTTTTTTGAGAATGAAATCACAGGGGTTTATTTCAGGCGGTGTGGTCATATTGTTTTTCTTCCACCATTGCACAGAGTAATTCATCCCCATTGATTTAGTCATTCTCATTTGATTGGAAAGTCCTTCGCCAATTTTTGCGTGTAGGTAAATCAGAAGTATTGACATCAAAGTCGCATCAACTTTATTGTTTCTCCAATCTAAATGAGTTCGGGCGGCTAACAGGAATTTAAGAACTTCGTCACAGTAACAAATGCGATAAAATTCGGGCATTTTTTGGATTGCTCGGTTGTAATAGTTTCTCTTACTGTAAATTTCAAGTAGACGGTCAATGACTTCTTCTTTTTCTGCTGGTTGCAGTTTTACAGTTCCATACAACCAACCCACAGGGTTAATTTCTAATCCTAAACTATTTCTTCCTAAAACGCCACCAGCATATATACTACTGCATCTACCCGCAAAAGGGTCAATTATATAATCACCATTCTTTGAGTATTTCTCAACTACATCAAATGCAAATTCCAAAGGAAACATTGCATAGTATGGTCCAAACCTTGCCCAACGTGCTTCGGCAGTTTCAAAACCTTTCAATATTTTTTCCTTTGCTATCATTCTTTTGATTTCTCTCTTATTTCTCTTGCTATGTCTTCAAAAATTCGCTTGCCTAAGTTCAAAGGAATTGCTGTTTCTGCGTGTGCTGAAACTAACGGAGAAACAGAATTCGGGTATCTGCTTGAAACAAGTTGGTCTAGTAAATTCATAACATCTGCTAATCTTGTAAATTGGTCAGGATTTGCTGTATCAAGATTTCTTTGATACTCGTTGAAACAAGCTACGACAGGAACAATTTTTTGACCTGATGCCGCTTTGTAGAAAAGTTTTCTTCCAAAATAAGTGTCTTGACCGTAAGGTTTGATACTCTCAGAAAAAATGATATTTCGTTTTATGTAGCCGTCATTTAAGAGTAAGGCAGATTGTTTTGGAAATTTATCAGTTACGCCATCTTTGGTAGTGTCTATATCAATGAAGTGATTGAAGAATGTTCCTGATTTTTCAATTCCAATGATTAAAAGGTCTTGACCATTTATTTTCCGTTGAAGGTCATTCAGCCGAGTTAATTCGTGACTTATAACTTTTGTTAACCATGATGAAGTGCTAAATACAGCTAAAGGTCCATCCATTATAAAAGCAACTCTGCGAAGTGTTGCTAACCAACCTTTGCGTTCAAATGCTCTTAGAATGTGAACAAGCCAAAGTTTTTCAAGAGTGGACATTATTTGCCCAAACATTTCACCATTGCTCCCGCCTGGGTTCATAAGTTCGTGTAAACGCAAAGCATCAGTTGAGAAAAGCGGCTCGCCTGAATGAGGACAAGTATATTCCCCAAAGTCATAAGTCATTTCTTCTTCAACTCCTTCAATTGGGCTTCTTGGTAAATTTCTTTCTTGAAAATGTTCACGTTTTATTCTAAAAAGATGCTCGTAGGTGTCAAGCAAACTTTCCCCATCTGAAAAAATGGTGTTGCTGCGTAACTCTTCAAATAAAGCTCTCCGTAAGGAAGACTTAGCATTTTTTTCTGTATCGAGAATTACATTACAACCGGGAAAAACGCTTTCAATGGTTGATGCTTTTTCGGTTTCACGAAATTTCTTTGGTTCAACAAATTCCTTTTTTTCTAACTCTCCAATTAATTTCAAGTCAATTAAAACGGAAGCAATGGTAATGTAACCAAATTCAGCACCAGGAAATCCGTTTTCTGCTTTTGCCGCTAAATTGCTTCCATCAATTGCAAGAACTAAATCAGGTTGTAAGGTACTTTCGGTCAAATCAGATTTTTTGACTATTGAACCTTCAAAGTCTTCTGTTTCTTCTTCCTGTTGCCTTATTTTAAGTCGGTTTTGAAGTGATTTGACTTTTTCACTATCAAGTAACCGTCTTAAAGGCTCGTAACTGGCAAATTCCCCTTCAAAACTCATATGATAGTGTGTTAAACTTCAAACCTGTCCACTTGAACAGGAATGACAAATAGGTTACTTAAAGTTTTTACTCTTAAAAACCCTTTATCTTGGGCTCGTCTTATGGATGGTTCAAAGTCTGCAAAGTCGTAATACTTGCAAAGTTCTTTTGTCTCATCGGTATTGTTCAAATGGCTAATAAACCAATTGGCAGTGTTTTTAAGAATGTTCTTTTGAATGCTGCTTACTTCTTGCGTGGCGTATACCATTCCGATGCGATATTTAGAACCTTCTTTTGCAGTCCTTACCCAAATGTCTGATAAATCTAAATCATTACCTGCAGGCAAAATATTGTGGGCTTCTTCAACATAAACTAAAATTTCAGGAATGTTTGTTTCGCCTTGAACAAATTTTCTTTGATTTTCTTTGAAAATCTTTGTCATTATTCTGGTCGCAGAAGATTTGTTGAGTTCGGGTTCTCCACTTGATTGGTCAATTATTACCAATTTACCTTGAACAAGGTGGTTGTAAATATCTTCTGCATAATCACTTGTTGTGTCGGCACTATGTTGTTCTGCCGCTTTGCCGATTTTTCTAGTTCCGTTGGGATATTGAAAAATGCCAATGATTTTTTTCAAATCTTCATCAGCCCATCTGTCGCCTGAGCCATTAGGACGACTTACATAAGCATTTTCAAATGTCGTGTAATTACTGCTGCTGTCTCGAATGAATTTATCTAATGCTTCAAAAGCGTTAGCAAGTTGACCCCAAGCAGGATTTGGGTTTGAGAATACTTGTGCTGCTGAAACATATTCAGGGGTTGGCGGATTATTATTTCTTCCCGTTTGAAGGGCGGTAATCAAGTCTTGATTAAAAAGACCCCTTGTGCTTGCCCTTAAACTTGGTGGAACTTGAAAACCTGCTCTGGCTAATACTGAACGATAGGCTAATAATCGTCTGTTATAACGTGTAGTTGCACTTCGGTCATTTGGGTCAGGTTCATCAAAGCTTACTTGGCAGAATTGTTTGATGTAATTAGTGCTATCTTCTGATAGGATGCTATCAATTATACTTTTTCCAATCTGCGTATTACTTGTTTCAAAGAAGTTTAGAAGCATTAAGGTTCTTTCAGGGTCATTTGGATGTCTTGTAATTCCATAGGTAATAACTTCGTTTGCCTTTACACCATTTGGCAAAAGTTGCCAAACATTTTTAAGAGCGGAATTATTGTCCTGAACATTTTCATTTGCATACTCACCATTTGGGTCAAAAATAATTTGCCCTATTCGTAGCGGTCTGTCATTAGGATTTTCATTTTTTCTTAATTCAAATACTGATTTGGCGATAATTTTAGTGGTGTTTGATTTACCCGTTCTTGTCATACCGAACAATGCAGATTTTTGAGATAGCAAGTCCGCAGGATATATATAAACTGGAACATCATCTACTTGCTGATATTTACGATTTGTTGAAGCATAGCGAACAAATCCAAGTTTCACTCTCTCTGTGTTTCCGTATTTCTCTGTGTGAGCCTGAATACTTGTAGGGTCTGCGTAATTTACGATTTGTTCAAGTGCTTTTCCGTTTGGCTTATAAACTTTCAAGCCCCTGTTTGGGTAGTAATTAGAAATATCGCTACCAAATTTCAGATTAAGAGGGGCGTCACCATTATGACCGTTTTCTTCAAGAAAGAATGTTCCAATAATTCGGCATTGAACACCAGCAAATCCAAGAATGTTTTTTGTTCGCAAGTCCATTGAACCTGCATCATCCCAATGTTTTTCAGTTTCTCCGCTTATTCTTTGAGCCGTTTCAACTCTAATTCTTTCTGCTTCTTTGTCTTGTGGTAAAGTTGCTGCATCCATTACTCGTAAAAGAACAAATGAAGCATCTTCCTTTTTAAAGTCAATATCTGTTTTACTTGGGTCAACTCGTGTCGCAATTAGAAAACTTAAACTTGGTATTCCACCAACTTTCTCTCTGTAAAAGTCGTGAATGATTACTCTTGCTGTCTCATAGTTGATAGAGTAAATGTCACCAACATACTGGTCTGCTTGAATAAGCTTTTGAAACCATTGTTGGCTTTCAACTTGTTTGTCGTTTTCTCGTCTTGAGTTAAGTCCCTGTTCTATACTCATATTGTCAAATTATTAGTTGTCAAATTTATTAATTTCTGTCGGTGCGTTGGCAAAAAAATGGCTCTTTTGGTTTTTTGAGTTTTGGCTCGTGTGTCGGCAAAAACCAAATGTGCCATTTGCGTGTCGGCTGTCTTTTTTACACTGACGCACAACGTTTTGCGGCTTTGCGTAGTGGCGGATTTCGGAGCACAAAACTGTCAACATACCACAAAAGCTGATGCGAGGTAGAATGTTCAATTAACCACTGAACCCGCCATTACGCAAAACCGCTGTTGGGTGCTGGCCTTCTATCTTTGTCAGAACATTTTGATTTGTTCACCGTGTTCAAATTCAAATTCTTTATGTCCGTCTAATACTTCTAATGCTTCTCTAACTTTTAAAGCAATTTTCTTTGCAAATATCACGGGAACTGCGTTTCCAATTTGGAGTTGTAATTCTCTTTTGTTGTTTCCGTAAAAAATCCAATCATCTGGAAAAGTCTGCAATCTCGCATATTCCCTTGCTGTAAAAGGTCTGATTTTACTTGCTTTTATTCTCCAAAGTTTTGCAGTCGACTCAGGGTTTCTTACATACATTGCATTGTCTCTGTCCTTGTCAATTCTTTCTGCTACAACATTGCCAATAGCCCAACCCCAAACGGTTGCTGTGTCAATTGCTGGAAAAGGAGAGTCAAAATCTCTGATTGGGTTTCCTTCTGATGCCGTTCTACTAAGTCTAACAGGAATTACAATTTCAGATTCGTCATATGGTAGCCCTGTTTCTGTATGAGCATAGCTTTTAAAGCCCCATTCAGGATTATGATTTGGTAATTCAATGTTTAAATTTTGTCCTAGTTCGTATATGAATTTCCTTATTCCTGTTTCCTTTTCTGCTCTTGGAAATTTGAAGTGTTTTAATGTGTCATCCTTGTAAGCGATAAAAACAAAACGTCTTCTTGTTTGAGGAACTCCGTGTTCTGAAACTCTAAAAAAATCAAATTCTGTAGTATACCCGATTGAAGCAAGTTCATCTGAAATCTGTTGTGCAAAAGGTTTGCCTGTTTCAGGGTGGGTCATTGTCCTAAGATTAAGAACATTTTCCATTACAATCACTCTGGGTTGCATTATACTCGCAATCCTGACAACTTCACGGTATAAAGTATTTCTTTCGTCATTTTCATCCCTGTTGCCACCAAGTGAAAATCCTTGACAAGGAAACCCTGCTAATAAAACATCTAGGCCACTCTTAAATGAGGGAGTATATTCTCGAACGTCTCCATGTATTATATCCCAATTTGGTCTGTTAGATTGTAAAGTATTGACTGCATAATCTAAAATTTCATTTGATTCTGTATGTTCAAACCCTGCTAACTCAAAACCTAAGTCAAGTCCACCCGCACCTGTAAAAAGGCCGAGAAACGTATAGTTTGTTTTGGTTTCCTTCTTTAACTGATTCATTGCTTATTTGGTTAAAGGTGGAATAATAGGAATGGAGGCTGTTCTCTCTTTTGGAGAACGCAGTTTGCAAGCATCAAAAATATCTGTGAGTGTGGCTAAACTCCCTTTTGACTTACCTGCTGATTTTGTTTCATCTTTCAGATAATAGTAAAATGAATTGCCGTATTTATCGGTTCTGATGATTTGTTCGCTAACAAAATCAGTAGATTTTATTTTTTCTAAATCAGACTTTTTTGCAACGAGAATTTGTCGAAGGTGAAATTCAGATATTTTGGAATTTAATGGATTTGGGTAGGTGTACATTTTTCTGTGTCGTACCGAACCTTCTCCATAAGGGCCGTGATTATATTCTGTGTAGTTTGAATATTTTGACTCTTTATGCAATTCAAAATCATAGTTCAAAAAGTCTCCGTCTATCAGTATCAGAGTAACTATGTTTTTGCTGTCATTGTCAAGAAGTGCGAAAAGGTAAAAGCAAGGAATTATTATTGTTTCTGCACCAACTTTGATTAGTGTCGAGCCACAAGGCAAACTACTATTGTAGTCAATTGTCAAGCCCCTTGAATCGCTTCCGTTAGGTTTTTGGATTAATTTTTTAATTTCTAAACCAACAACTGTCCCTGATTTCGTATCTCTAACAACTAAGTCAGGGGTTGTCAATGAGCCTGAATGGTAAATTTCAAAAGATTTTGGTAATGCCTTTTTTATTTCTGCTTCAATCCAATTGTCAAATGGGTCGTCTTGAACTGTCCCAACTATTGACTTTGCTCTCATATCAACAGGGATTCCGTTGCTCCCAATTTTGGAAATCAACTCTCGGTATATTCGTAAAATTATTTCTAGTTCTGTCATATTTCTTTAATGGTCAAAGTTACAAAATTCAGGTCTGCTATCTCCATTTTAGCCCTGTCATTTTACTTGGTGGTCGTCTTTTAGGCTTGCACCCAACTTGCTTATCTGCGCTACTCTATAGCGCCTTACATGCCATATTAGACAAATAAGCGCGACAAAGTAGCGTGTTATTGTCCGGCGTGGTCTTGTTACAGTTATTACAAATCATCGAATGGACTTTTAATCTGCTGTAAACTTTTTTTGCTGACATGGGTATAGATTTCGGTGGTCTTGCTGCTTTTGTGCCCCAGAAGTTCCTGAATATACCTGAGGTCGGTTCCCGATTCCAGCAGATGAGTGGCATAACTGTGCCGTAACCAGTGCAGCGTTACCGGTTTTGTAATGGAAGCTTTTTTCAATGCATGTTTCAATACCTGTTCAAGACTTCTTGCGCTGTATTGGGTATCGGGAAATTGCCCTTCGAAAAGCCATTGCTTTGGTTTGCAGGCCTTATAGTATTCACGCAACATTCCAATCACTTTGTTTGAAATTGGCGCTACCCTGTCTTTGTGGCCCTTGGCATCTTTTATGATGAGAAGGCCACGTTTGGAATCCACATGTTCGGGTCTAAGGTTCAGCAGCTCACTGCGCCTGAGTCCACAGGCGTAGATCAGGCTGAGCATTGTTCGGTGTTTCAGATTTGTGGGCGCTTCCAGAATCTCTTTTACCTCTTCTTTGCTCAGCACATTCGGCAGTTTGTGCTGTGAACGAGGACGTTGCAGTTTTTCTGGCCAGAGCGTTGCGTCATGTATAACTCTGAAAAAAAGCTTTGCTGCATTAACTACCTGGTTTTGATATGCATAACTTAATCCATTGGGCAAGATGTATTCGTTGACAAAACGCACCATATCCTCGCTGGTTATCTCGTTGGCTTGTTTCGGACTGATGAATCTCAGGAATACTTCGAGAACCTGCAGGTAGGTTTTGACGGTAGAATCGCTATAGCGCTTGTGCAGCAGCCACTGCCTGAACGTATGAAGCTCTTGAAGCAATTGCGGCGAAAGCGTGGCCTGTATTATGGTCTTTTGCTGAGCAGATGTGGTTCTGTTGCCTCGGGTTGCCAGGTGCTTTTCTCTGAAAGCAGAATAATCTACCCAAGCTTTGCCCTTGAACTGCTTGAGCATCAGATCGATCACCTCGTCCGATTCAGGAATATACCAACGGTTACAACTGCTACTCCAGCGTACGCCCTTTAACTGCTTCACCTCAGCAGTCAGGGCTTCATCGTATGGAAACTCAAGCACCACCCGCTTTTCACCCCTGTGCTCAAAGGGCGTAATCCGTATGACGGTGCTTGCATGAGGCATTTGCTGTGGGGGAAAGGTGATGCTACCTTATTATTCAGCCAACACATTTTATTAAAATAAATAAAATGTACTGACACGCAAACAAATGCGGGAAACTTGCCACAGGATTTCCCTCTTCATCCCACCTCCAGAAACGCGAAAAAACCCCGACCGCTTTGCACCAGCCGAGGTTTCACGTTGTTGCTCCGGCAGTGATGCTCATAAAAGTCACCGAAACAAGAAATTAGGCTAAAGCCCTGAATTATTTTGCCTTATCCATCAACCCCGGACTAAAGTCCGGGGCAACTGAAGAAAATGTAAGCATTGAATGTCCGTCGGGCTGAAGCCTTCCTGAATACGAAACCTACTGCCTCAGCGACTCGATCAGGCTGAAGAAGTTCGGGAACGACACGCCTGCCACTTCGCGATCCGAGAGGCGTAGCGACGCGCCTGCGGCTTCGGCGGCAATGGCAAAGCTCATGGCGATGCGGTGGTCATCGAAGCACTCGATCTCCACCTCTTCGCGGTTGACCGTCGGGCGCCCCTTGACCACGAAGCCGTCAGGATACTGCTCGCACTCGAAGCCGAGGCGCTCCAGATTCACGACCAGCGCGTCGATGCGGTCGCTCTCCTTGGTGCGCAGTTCGGCAGCGTTGTGCAGCTCGAACTCGCCCGAGGCGAATGCCGAAAGCACGGCGAGCATCGGCAGTTCGTCGATCACGCCCGCCACGACGCCGTGATCGCTGATGCGCAGCGGCTTCAAGCCGGAGCAGCTCCGGACGGCGATGTCACCCACCGGCTCGCCGCCCTCCGAGCGCACATTCTCGATGCCGAGACCCGCACCCGCCTCCTGAAGCACATCAATGTAGGCCACGCGCGTCGGGTTGAGGCAGACGTCGCGCAGCACGACTTCCGAGCGCTTGCCGAGCAGGCCGAGCGCGATCATAAAGCAGGCCGCCGACGGATCGGCAGGCACGCTGAATGGCTTGGCGGCAATCGGCTTGCGCCCGTCGATAATGATCTCGCGGACGCCGTCGGGGCGGTCGATGGTTTCGAGGCCAAGCATCAACTCGGTGTGGTCGCGCGAACGGATCGGCTCGATGATCTTCGACTGGCCGTCGGCGTGCAGCGCCGCGAAGGCCACGAGCGACTTCACCTGCGCGGAAGGCACCGGGAGATGGTACTCGATCGTCTTCAGCGCTTTGGAGCCGTGGATGACGACCGGCGCGGTTCCGGCGTCGGAGAGCGAAATCTTCGCACCCATCTGGCGCAGCGGGTCGGCGACGCGCTTCATCGGACGCTTCATCAGCGAAGCGTCGCCCACCAGCTCACTCCGGAAAGGCTGCGCGGCAAGAATACCCGCCATCATGCGCATGGTGCTGCCGGAGTTGTTGCACATCAGCGGCACGGAAGGCTCGCGGAAGCTCCACAGGCCATTTGACTTGATCACGACATGGCGGACGATCCGCCAGTCACCGCCGGAAAGCTCCTCCTGTCGAATGGAAATACCGGCATCCCTCAGCACCGACAGGGTTGACTGGTTGTCGTATCCACCCGAAAAGTTGGAAATCTCGGTCGTGCCTTCGGCGAGCGCGCCGATAAGCGCGGCGCGATGCGAAATCGATTTGTCCGGCGGAAGGGTCGTCACCTCGCCCTGAAAAATGCTCATTGCTGGCTGTTTTTGAGTTCGATAAAAAAAGCAGCCCCAAGGGAGCTGCTTTTCAATACTGAATTCCTGAAAAATCAGGAGTTGCGCTCTTCGTTCGCGCGCTGTGCGCGACGCTTGCTTCTTGAACGCTTCAGACGGTTGTCGATTGAAGGCTTCACGAAGTACGCCTTTTTACGAAACTCCTTCAGAACACCTGCTCTCTCGTATTTCTTTTTGAAACGTTTGAGCATCTTGTCAATCGATTCATTTTCATTTACCTGAACGCTGACCAATGAAATTCACCCCCTTACCTGTGATTCGACTCTTAACGCCGTAATTTGAGTTTGATAATATCCGTAACCGACTCGATGCTTTTCGGCTTGCCCTGGTTGAGCTGCACGTTTTCGAGAAGCTGCTTCCGGCCGCTTTTGCAAAATTCCACGATGATGACATGCGCGCCGCTTCCGGTCACCTGCTTTTCACGAACCACCCCCACTTCATCAAGGGATTTGTGATACAATGCATCCCCCTGCGCATAGATTCCATGAGGAGTATAGAGCTGGCAATCCTCGGGCTTCAGCTCGTTGGGACTCAGATCCTTGTCGATCTGTATCTGCCACTCATTGAGAAGATGCACCTGGTTGCAGGAGGTGCACCGGATCCAGTACTGGTTCTCGGCGGCCGAAGCCTCCTCTTCCGCGACCGGATTCTTCTCCTTCGACTTTTTATCGGACAATCCGAAAAGCGGATCCTCATCCTTGGGCTTGTCGCTCGGCTTCCATTCGCCGACAAACACCTGCACGGTGACACAGCCACAGCCGTCGCAAAAGCCAGGCTTGATCTTGCCTTCGAGTATGTACTGCCTTTTTCTTGACTCTACCTTCATAAATGTCGCTGTTGTTGGAGTGCATATCCCTGCACTCTGTCATGCGTTTGCACAAGGTTCGGAAGTACTTTCCTGAACAGGTTCCGGGGACGTTACCCGATTCAGGCCATCGATCGTGCCTCATGCCCAAGGAAATGTGGCTTCAGCAGGCAGGCATGCCGGAACCATAGCTGATGATAGTTCCGTAAAACTCTCTGCTCAGGAGTGCTTAGATAAGTAAATCACCCAAAAAAACAACCATATAATTCAAGCAGACTTCACTTGTGAGTCAGCACGTCGATAAGGTCTGATTTGTTAATCAGTTGCAGGCGACCATCGCTGAGGCTGATAAGCACGCCGGATGCATTTGCCTGTAATTTTTCCGACAGCTCGGAAATGGTTGCATCGGGCTGGCAGACCGGGAACGGCTTTTCCATGAAGGCAACCACCTTGGCGTTCATGGCCGAATCGTTCTCGATGAGAATGGAGAGAATCCTGTTTTCACTGATGCTGCCGATGGGGGCGCCGAACGAAACAATGGGCATCTGGGAGACGTCATTCTGCTTCATTGTTTCGAAAACCTCGGCAAGCGTCTGCTCGGGCTGGGCGAAAATGAGGTCTTTGCGGGCCTTGCGCTGGAGGATGTCGTCCGCCGTGATCTGGTCGAGCGCGGTTTTGGCTTTGCGGTAAAATCCCTGACGCCGCATCCAGTCGTCGTTGTACATGCGCGACAGGTCATAGCCGCCGAAATCGGTCATCATCACCACCACCAGCGCGTCATCGCCGTACGACTCGCCCTCGCGAAGAGCGGCGGCCATCGCCGCGCCGGAGGCTCCGCCCGCGAAGACCACTTCGGCACGCAGCAGCTCACGCCCGCAGTTGAAGGCGTCGGCATCGCTCACCTGCACGATCCGGTCGATCACCTCGGGGTCCCAGAAGGAGGTCGGCTTCACCGCGCCAATATCTTCGAGCTGAAACGCCGATGGACAGCCCTGGCTTTTGCCGCCGTGAAGATCGCCGTAAACCGAACCCACCGGCTCGACGCCGATGATCTGAACCTCCGGATTGACCGACTTGAAGTAGCGTCCGATCCCTGAGATCATCGCACCGGAGGCCATAGGCACGAAGATGTGCGTCACCTTGCCCTCGGTCTGCCGGAAGATCTCAGGCCCAGTACCATCCTGATGCACCTGACGGCTGACCGGATTTTGGTACATGTTGGCGAACCAGGCGTTTGGCAGCGTGCGGACGAGGTTCTCGGCTACATCGACGCAGCTTTGCAGATCGCCGGGCAGCGCCTCGGACGGGGTGAGCACCAGCTCCGCGCCCAGCGCCCGAAGTACCTCCTGCTTCTCGCGGCAGATGCTCTCCGGCGCGGCAAGCAACACTTTGTAGCCCCGGCTGACGGCGGCCATCGCCAGAGCAATGCCGCTGCTGCCAAAGGTCCAGTCCACGAGCGTCATGCCGGGATGAATCGCCCCACGCTCCTCGGCATCACGCACGATGGCCCCCGAAACCCGGCAATAGTGCGAAAAGCAGGGGTTCATGTATTCGAGCTTCGCCATGAACCGTGCACGCTTCTGCCGGGTAAGCTGCTTCATGAGAACCAGCGGAGTGTTGTCCGAGATGTCAAAAATGTCGTTGGTCATGGCGCTCGATACTCTGATAATGGTTTTTTCGTGAATAATAATACATATAACAATAATTGTCCATTTCCGTCAGTTGATCGCCATTGTTTTGAAAATCATGGGCAAAAAGCGTTTTTTAGAGCATGTCCGGCTTCCGGCCTGAACCTCAACCATAAAAACCCTTGTGAGCGCCAGTCACGAACAGAACTCCGCCGCCGCACCGAACGACCCTAACCTCTCGGAAGCGCTCATTTCACTCGGCAATCTCCGCCACAACCTCGCCTGCATCCGAGCCATCACCGGGCCGCAATGCCGTGTCATGGGCATCGTCAAGGCCAACGCTTATGGCCATGGTGCCACGAAGGTCACTGCGACGCTTGAAGAGGAGGGGGTGCGGGATTTCGGCGTAGCCAACATTTACGAAGCGATCGAGCTTCGTCAGGAGCACCTGATGCTGCCGGACTCGCGCATCCTCGCTTTCGCCTCGCCTCTCACCAGACATATCGATCTGTATCTGCAACACGGCGTGGAAATGACCATCTGCGACCACGAAACTGCCCGAACGGCCGAATCGATTGCCGCCGCGAGCGGTGGACGGCTCCGGGTACAGCTCAAGGTCGATACCGGTATGGGGCGGCTCGGCGTCACCCCCGAAGAAGCAGCGGGACTGCTGGAACTGATCGAGGCCTGCCCGAACCTTGAGCTGACCGGCATCTACACCCACTTCGCTGAAAACGACAAGCCTGAAGGATTCACGGCCCGGCAACTCGAACGTTTCCTGCAGGTAACCGGTGCTTACGAGCACCGAACGGGCAAAACCGTGACGAAGCACGCTGCAAACAGCGGAGCCATTATCTCGATGCCCGACGCACGGCTCGACATGGTGCGCCCCGGCATTCTGCTCTATGGCTGCCACCCGGCTGACGCCGCACCGTCGCCCGTGCCCGTCAGGCCGGTGATGCAGTTCCAGAGCCGGGTGATCTTCGTCAAAAAGGTACCCGCAGGCACGGCTGTCAGCTACAACCGCACGTGGAGCGCGCCTGAAGCAACACGAATCGCGACGATCTCCGCCGGATATGCCGACGGCTTCCACCGCGCGCTTTCCAACCGGACGCGGGTGAGCATCGGCGGAAAAAGCTTCCCACAAGTCGGCACGGTCACAATGGACCAGACAATGATCGATCTCGGTAGCGACCGCTCGGTCAAGGTCGGCGACACGGCGGTGCTCTTCGGCTGGGATGGCCCGACGGCTGGCGAACAGGCCATTGCCGCCGGAACGATCAGCTACGAACTGCTCTGCTCCGTCTCGCGCCGGGTGCGAAGGATTTTTGTGTGAACAACATCGCGCTTGCGATGAGCTGAAAATACCCCTTACAACAACAGAACTTTCAACCCCTATGAAAATTCTGGACAACCTCGCCGTGAAACTCGGCGTCACCAGGGCGGAGATGACCGCCGTCACGCTGCTCACCTTTTTCCTGCTGCTCGGCGGAGCGCTGAAGTACAGCGGCTCGGTGCAGGATGCCGACAAGGCGATCGCGAAAGCCGAAACGGCCCGCTACTCCGAAGCCGAGGTGGACAGCCTGCTCGCGCTGGCCATGAAGCCCGACGATGCGGTGGCCGCCGAACCGCCCGGCGTTGCCGCGAACGACGCGGAGCCGGAAGAGTCCGCGACAAAATCGTCGGCAAGGCGTACATCGAAAAAACAGTTTTCCGGAACTATCGTCTTCCGCACGGCGTCGGCCTCACAACTCCAGATGATCCCAGGCGTTGGCCCGGTGATGGCCAAGCGCCTTATCGAGTTCCGAAAACAGAATGGGGGAAAAGTCGAACATTTTAACGATTTTCTGAAAGTCAAAGGAGTCGGAAAGAAGAAGCTCGAACTCCTCCAAAAGCATCTTACCCTCAACTGATGAGCCGAAGCCAGACAGCCTGTGCGTTCGACGCGAGCAGCACCACCATAACGCGAGTCAAATCGACCGGTCACGGCTCGTTTACGATGACCATGTGCCGCACCATCAATGGAGGGCTTGACGATCTGGGCGGCCCGAGAGGCTCCAGGCTCGCCGGAAAGCTCCTCTCAGCGCTCAAAGAGTGGCGAAACGAACCGATCGCTCTCAGCTTTTCCCCCGCAGGACTCATGACCCTCCCTGCCTGGTTCCCGTCCGGAAGCTCTGCCGAATACTGCGACAGCCTGTGCAAGATCGAGGCAGGCTATTTCCTCGACGAGGCCGATAAATGGCAGTGGCACAATATGGCGCTGGAGCCAGGCCCTGACCAGCCCTCCGGACTGGATCGGCGGATGCTGCTCTTCTATCCGGTCAAACCGGCGCAATTCATTGAAAACGAGCTGTTGAAGCATGGTAACGTTGGCTGGCGGGGAGTGCATGTCGAAGCAGTGGCCCGGCTCTCCGGCGTGACAGGCGAAACGCTGGCTGTGCTGGAACTCGAAGAGCACTACGCGGCGCTGTACATTTCGACGAACGGTAAAATCAGCTATTTCCAGTACTGGCCGGTGAAGGATGGAAGTGAACGGGAGTACTTTGCCGTCACGGAGCTGACCTCCGCCCCCCTCAACGGAGCGCCCGTCAGAGTAACCGGCTCGGCGGCGAGCGCAAAAGTCATCGAACGCATCAGCCGCGAAACCTCGCGGGCCATAGAGCCCCTTGAGCTGCACCCTTGGGTATCAGCGGAAAAAGGAGCCAACAAAGGGAAATCACCGACTGCCACCATCCGCGCCGTCAGCACAGCAATTCTGGCGCTGAACAGCGCCGCAAACTGAGGGGTTCACACTCTTCTTTCCATTGCCATCCCTGCTTTTCTTGCCGTCCTTTTTGTCCCTTTCACGTTCTGCCCCTCACTTGTAGAGGCAGGCCTTGCGCCTGCCCTTCCCCGACTACACAATTCATCGGAAAAAGAAAGGGCAGCCACAAGAGCCGCCCCTACAATGAATTCACGCCCTAAAGCAAATCCTCACAGATTCCCCACCAGCAGCTCGGCGATCTGCACGGCGTTGGTGGCGGCGCCTTTGCGGAGGTTGTCGGCGACGATCCAGAGGTTCAGCGTGCGCGGGTGCCAGTAGTCCGGGCGCAGGCGGCCCACGAACACCTCGTCACGCTCGTAGGCGGTCATCGGCATCGGATAGAGGCGGGCCGAAGGGTCGTCCTGCATAACGATGCCCGGCGAGCCAGCGAGCAAGGCGCGCACCTCGTCGATGTCGAAGTCGCTCTTCAGCTCGACGTTCAGCGATTCGCCGTGGCCGCCGTAAACCGGAATGCGCACGGTGGTCGGCGAGACCTGGATGGTGTCGTCGTCCATGATCTTCTTGGTCTCGTTGACCATCTTCATCTCCTCCTTCGTGTAACCGTTCTCGGTGAAGGCGTCGATCTGCGGCACGGCGTTGAAGGCGATCTGGTGAAAGTGGGTGAACTCGTCGGGGATGTTGCCCGCCAGCTCGCTTTCGAGCGCGTCGCGCCCGGCCTTGCCTTTACCGGTCACCGACTGGTAGGTCGAAACCACCACGCGCCTGATGCCATAGGCGTCGTAGAGCGGCTTGAGCGCCACCACCATCTGGATGGTCGAGCAGTTGGGATTGGCGATGATCGAGGCCGCCTTGCCTTCACGGTCAAAGATCGATTCGGGATTGACCTCCGGCACGACGAGCGGAATGCCCTCGTCCATGCGGAAGGCCGAGGAGTTGTCGATCACGATCGCGCCTGCCTCGGCGGCCACGGGTGCCCACTCCTTGCTGGCCGATGCGCCCGCCGAAAAGAGTGCAATGTCAACGCCCTGGAAAATCTCCGCCGACGGCACTTCGGTGACGAATTCGCGCCCATTGAAGGTGATCACTTCGCCCCGGCTGCGCGGCGAGGCGAGCGGCACCAGCTCGCTGACCGGAAAATTGCGCTCTTCGAGCACCTTGATCATGGTTCTGCCAACCAGGCCGGTTGCGCCAAGGACGGCTACTCGATAGCCTGCTTCACTGCTCATAAACGTAAGAATGGATGATGGTTTAGTAATTCAGAATCAGTCTGGGCGAATGATCGTTCAAATTTTCACCTCCCTCCTTCAGCAGCCCCTCGCGGTCAAGCGCTTCGCACGTTGCCTCGAACTCGCGGAGCAGCTCGACGATCACCGCCGGATCGGGTTCGCGCACCAGCAGGTTGCGAACTTTCGAGACACCGGGAAGTCCTTTAAGATACGTGGAATAGTGCCGACGCATTTCGAGCACGCCATGTTTCTCGCCCTTGTACTCCAGCGACAGGCGTAAATGCTCGCGCGCGGCTTCGATACGGTCGCGGTATGACGGAGCTGGAAGATGCACGCCCTCTTTGACCAGACTTTTCGCCTGCGCGAAGATGAAGGGATTGCCGATCGAAGCGCGCCCGATCATGATGCCGTCCGCGCCGGTTTCGGCGAACATCGCCACGGCGTCGTCCGCGCTCCAGACGTCGCCGTTGGCGATCAGCGGAATCGAGCACGCCTGCTTCGCTTTGGCGATACGCCCCCAGTCGGCCCGCCCCTTGTACATGTCGCTGCGCGTGCGCCCGTGCACCGCGACCGCCTGGATGCCAGCATCTTCGAGCCGCCTAACGGTGTCGGTGATATTGATCGAGTCGTGATCCCACCCGATGCGCGTTTTCGCTGTCACCGGCAGGCTGACGGCATTGACCACCGCCGAAGCGATCTCCGAAAGCTTCTCCGGCTCCTTCAGCAAGGCCGCGCCCGCGCCGCGCCCGGCCACCTTTTTCACCGGGCAACCAAAGTTGATGTCGAGATAGTCCGGCTCGTAGGTTTCGGCAATCGCCGCCGCCTCAACCATCGACTCGACCGTGCTGCCGAAAATCTGCACCGCGACCGGCCGTTCGTGGGCGTCCACGGTGAGCTTGCGGATCGACTTCTCCGCGCCGCGCCGGAGCGCTTCGGCACTGATGAATTCGGTGTAGACGATGTCCGCCCCGTGCTGCTTGCAGAGCTGCCGGAAGGCCCGGTCGGTCACATCCTCCATGGGCGCGAGGATAACGGGACGGTCGATGTCGATCTGTCCGATGCGCATGGCGCTTTGTCCCATTTATGCGGTTGGCATTCCGGTAAGCGTATCGCGAACCTGCTGGCGAATCGTGTTGCGCAGCGTCTCGTCCTCCTTCAGCAGCTTCTTGACATTCTCGCGCCCCTGACCGAGCTTTTCAGTGCCATAACTGAACCACGCACCTGATTTCTTGATGATGCCGAACTCGACAGCCAGATCGATGAGCTCACCCAGCACCGAGATGCCTTCACCATAGAGAATGTCGAACTCGGCAGTCTTGAAGGGCGGAGCGACCTTGTTCTTGACCACCTTGACCTTGGTACGGTTGCCAACCAACTCTTCGCCATCCTTGATCTGCGCAATCTTGCGGATGTCGAGCCGGACTGATGAGTAGAACTTCAGCGCCTTGCCTCCAGTGGTGGTCTCGGGGCTGCCGTACATCACGCCGATCTTGTCGCGTAGCTGATTGATGAAGATGCAGACGCTGCTCGACTTTGAGATCGCCCCGGTCAGCTTGCGCAGTGCCTGGCTCATGAGGCGGGCCTGAAGTCCGACGACGCTGTCACCCATCTCGCCTTCGAGTTCGGCCTGCGGCACAAGCGCCGCTACCGAGTCGATAACGATGATGTCAACCGCACCGCTGCGCACGAGCGTCTCGACGATGGAAAGCGCCTGCTCACCCGACTCGGGCTGACTGACCAGCAGGGCATTGATATCGACGCCGAGCTTGCGGGCGTAGGTCGGATCGAAAGCGTGCTCCGCATCGACCAGCGCCGCGATACCACCTGCTTTCTGCGCTTCGGCAATGGCATGCAGGGCGAGCGTGGTCTTGCCGGAGGATTCCGGGCCATAGATTTCGGTCACGCGGCCTCGCGGAAATCCGCCAACGCCTAGCGCATAGTCGAGCGCCATCGAACCGGTGGAAATCACCTGCACGTGCATGATGGCCGAGTCGTCGCCAAGACGCATGATTGCACCTTTCCCGAACTGCTTCTCGAGTGTCTCTATCGCGAGATTAAGCTGTTTGAGCCTGGCCGGATCGACGGCCGTCGGCTGTTGCTGCGGTGTTGTCTCTTTTTCCATAGGGGTATGCTCTGAATTTGTAAAAGTATGGCCCTGGTTTACTGCATAATGGCGCTTCGAAGCGTCTCCTCGAATGGGCGGTACGACATGCCAAGCTCGTGCACCGAACGCTGGTTGCTGTAGCGGGACGAATGCGCGGCCTGCCTGAGACTCTCGATGCTGATGAACGACGGACGCTGCGTCAGGAGCGACCAGAGTTCACCCCCGGCTCCAGCCGCCATTCCGGCCACTCCGCCGACCTTGTACGGTTTACCGCTCCGGCTGCCGGGCATCGCGGCGATCCGCTCGAACAGCTCGCGGAACGAGAGATTCTCGCCAACGATGATATAGCGCTCCCCCGCTTTTCCCTTCTGCCATGCGGCAATATGGGCGTCGGCCACGTCACGCACATCGACAAATCCTGTCGCGCCGTCGGGGCAGAGCGGGAGGCGGCCCTCGTAGATCATCCGGAGCACCTCGTTGGAACTGCTGCCGGGCATTCCCTGTTCGAGACTCTTGCCAATCACCACGCCGGGATTGACCATCACCACATCGAGCCCTTCGGCCACGCCGCGGCGGCATTCGAGCTCGGCCAGGTGCTTGGACTCCATGTACACGTTGTGACGCTGCCACTCGGTGAAGACGGTCTGCTCGTTGGACTCCGGAGCGCCGTCGTCTTTGTCTGACGAACCGACAGCGGCAATCGAGCTGGTGACGACCAGCCGCTTCACGCCCGCCTCCAGACAGGCATCGACAACGTGGCGGGTGCCGAGTACGTTGGTATCGTACAGCCGGTTGCGGAAATTTCTGGTGTAGGCAATCAGGCCTGCGCAGTGGAAAACTACCTCCGCGCCTTTGACCGCCTCGTTGACAGCGACCGGATCGTGCATGTCAGCCCGGACGATCTCGACCGGTAAATTGCGGAGAAACGATGCGTCCGATCCCTCCCGAACGGTAACCCGGCAGCGGACAGAGTCGCCGAGCCGTGCGATCATATCGACGAGAAGCCGCGCCCCTATGTAGCCGGTTGCACCGGTGATGAGAATCGGTATACTTGACATGAAAAAATGACGTGTCTGCAAAACCTTCCGTTTGGTCTTCCGTCCGCTTGTGGCGGCCCGGGAGATACCGCGGAACCGGCTGGAGCGCAATCCGTGCAGATGCGGCCCAGAGCCAATTTGTGCTTAATAATAAGAAGAATAACTTACATTGCACCCAAATCCATCCGCAATCGTGAGAAAAAATATCGTATCGCCCTCTATCGGCAACGCCACGCCCCCTGCAGAACGCCTCTCGACCGGCATTGTTGAAACTGGAACCCTGCCCAACGGCCTGCACATCGTCAGCAATCAGGTGCCCTGGATTCACAGCGTCACGCTCGGCTTGTGGATCAACGCCGGTTCGCGCGAAGATCCCGAGGGATTCGAGGGTATGGCCCATTTCATCGAACACGCACTTTTCAAAGGCACGCAAAAGCGTGACTACGTCGAGATTGCCCGCAGCATCGAAGAGACCGGTGGCTATATCGACGCCTGGACAACCAAGGAGCAGACCTGCCTCTGCGTCAGGTGCCTCCGGGAGCATCTGCATCTTGCTTTCGATCTGCTCGCCGATCTCTGCTGCAATCCGGTTTTTCCGCCCGACGAGATCGAGAAGGAAAAAGAGGTGGTGCTCGAAGAGATCGCCAGCGTGAACGACACCCCGGAAGAGCTGATCTTCGAGGATTTCGACCGCCGCACCTTTCCCCGGCATCCTCTCGGCACAGCGATCCTCGGCACCGAAGAGAGCGTCGAAAGGCTCACCGACGAGCAGATAAGAGACTTCATGCACCGCCACTACGTGCCGTCGAAGATGCTCGTCACCGCCATCGGCAACATCGATCACGATGAAGTGACCGGGCTGGCGGACTTGTTTTTGGGCCACCTGAAGGACTCGCCGCACGAAGATTCAGCGCGGCGGCTGTTCGATCTGTCAGCATACAAGCCATTTACAAAAACGCTGAAAAAAAGTGTCTTCCAGTCACAGATTCTACTCGGCGCGATCTTTCCGCGAGATGACCGGCACTTCTGGGGCCTCATGGTGCTGAACGCCATGCTGTCGAGCGGCATGAGTTCGATCCTGAACCTCGAACTGCGCGAGAAGCGCGGACTGGTCTATCAGGCCTACTCTTCGGTCTCTTTCTACGACGAGGTCACTGAATTCAATGTTTATGCGGGCACCGACAAGGGCAAAACCTCGAAAACCCTTGACACCATGGGCGAGCTTCTGACTGGTAACGTATTGAAAGAACCCGATCCGTCTGAACTCGTTGCGGCCAAGGCGAAGATGCTCGGTTCGATGATTCTCGGCATGGAAAAGATGACCCGGCGCATGTCGCACATAGCGCAGGATATGTTCTATTTCGGGCGATACCTTTCCCCTTCCGAAAAGGCCGGAATGATCGAAGGGGTAACGGCTGAAGAGGTGGCGCTGGCTGCCGCCGCACTCGGCATTCCCGAGCAGCTCTCGACTCTGGTCTACAAGCCCGGCGGCAGGTAACTTTCAACACTTGCCGGATCGGGGGGGGGGGGCACCACATTTAACTGAGTACAGAAAAAGCCGCTGAACGATCCGTTTTAAAAAGGCCTGAAAAAATAGTATAATTCAAGCTTTAAAATTTCAGGGATACTCTCTGTACCGATCCGCGCTTTCCGGCTCACCGGAAACGGAGAGACCCGCAACTTAACCGGTCACGAAGAGCCTTGCAAAAGAATATCACGAATGTCAGCGAAATCGCGCAGGAACTTGAAATTATTCTGACTGCTGAAGAGTACCAGCCCGAATATGACCAGCAGCTCGAAGAAGCGCGCAAGTCCGTCAGAATCAAAGGGTTCAGGCAGGGGCACGTGCCCGCGGGTATGCTCAAGCGCATTATCGGCCCCTCCATCGAGGCCGAGGTTGCCGAGAAGATGGCCTCGAAGCATTTCGCCGCCATCGCCGAGGAGGAGAAGATCAACCCCGCCAGCCGCGCCCAGATCGAGAGCTACAACTACGAGGATGGCAAACTGACCATCAAAATTTCCTACGAAATCCACCCCGAATTCGAGTTAAAGGATTTCAGCGACTACACCTTCACACAGGCCGAATACACCGTCTCCGACGAGGATGTCGATCGTGAAATCAAACTGATCCTTCGCGGCCACGGCACCATGGTGACCAGCGAAGAGGCTGCCGCCGAGGGCGACACGGTCATCGGCGACGTCACCAAGCTTGATGCCGAAGGCGCTCCCATCGAAGGCTCGAAGAACGAAAACCACCACTTCAACCTCGAATACCTCCCGGCTGACAACCCGTTCCGCATGGCCCTCGAAGGCAAAAAGGCTGGCGATGTGGCCGATGTCACCATCGAGCCAAAGGAAGAGGGCAGCGAAGCGAACCGCTTCCGCATCGAAATCAAAGAGGTCAAACACCTCGAACTGCCCGAACTGGACGACGAATTGGTCAAAGAAATCAGCCAGCAGCGCTTCGAGAAGGTCGAGGACTTCAGAAACGACGTCCGTTTGCAGCTCCAGGCCCATTTCTCGGATAAATCCGAGCATGATCTGCTTGAAGCCATTTCGTCAAAGCTCATCGAAGAGCATCCGGTGCCGACGCCGAGCGCCATGGTGGCCCAGTTCCAGAATATGCTGCTCGAAAACGCCAAGCGCCAGGTTGGCGGCCAGTTCCCCAAAGGCCTTGACGAGAGAGAGTTCTTCAACACGATGAAGCCGAATGCTGAAAAGCACGCCCGCTGGCTCCTGGTCAGCCAGAAGATCGCCAAAGAGAACAATCTTGAGGTGACTGACGAGGATATCAAGGCATTTGCCGAAAAAGAGGCAGAAAAGGAACCGTCACTGACCGTGGATCAGCGTCTCAACACCTACATGTCCTCCGAGTTCAAGGACTACATCATCGACACGATCCTGAAAGAGAAAATCTACGATGTGATCAAATCGAAGGTGACCATCACCAAAGAGGCCACGCCGGTTCCGGTGCACAACTGAGGTGATCGAGAAATAAGGCTCTCTGAAGCAAAAAGGCTCATCGACTGATGGGCCTTTTTTTATGTGCAACGGGGAATTTGCCGGATGCTCAGCGCGGCTCAAAGAGCGCCATCGCCACTGCGGAGTGGCGGTCATGGGAAATTGAAATACTGACTCTACCGGAAAAGGCGGGCTCGTGAACGCTCACGCGGGGCTTGCCCCTCTCGTCGTTCAACACCTCGATGGAGTGCCAGGTCAGTCCTTTGGCGATGCCGGTACCAAGGGCTTTCGAAACAGCCTCCTTGGCAGCGAACCGTCCAGCAAGGCTCACCACGGGATCGGGTTTGGAAAGGCACTGGGCCATCTCGGCTGAGGTCAGAATTTTCTTCATGAAGGCCTCGCCGAAACGGTCATAACTCGAACGGATACGAGCTATCTCGACGATGTCAACCCCGATCTCCATCGATGGGGTCAGGCACGCTCGATCTTCATGGACATATCGAGCGCCTTGACGCTATGGGTCAGCTCGCCGATAGAGATGAAATCGACGCCGGTCATGGCGACTTCGGAAACGTTGTGCAGACCGATGTTTCCCGACGCTTCAAGCAGAATGTTTCCAAAACCGTTCGCCTTGACCCAGCGCACCGCCTCGGCCAGGTCATCGACCATGAAGTTGTCGAGCAGAATCATGTCCGGGCGGCTGGCGCAGGCGCGAACCAGCTCGGAGATGCTGCGGACTTCGGTTTCGATCTTCACTGAAACCCCCTGCTCTGTGCAGTACGACTTTGCCCGTTTGACAGCCTCTTCCACACTTCCGGCAGCGTCGATGTGATTGTCCTTGATCAGGATCATGTCGAAAAGCCCGAAGCGGTGATTGGTGCCCCCCCAATCCGGACGGCATCCTTGTCGTAATAACGCAGAGCTGGCGCTGTCTTCCGGGTATCGAGGATAGAGGCGTTGGTGTGGCTGATCCGTTCGACATACATGTTCGTGCGGGTGGCAATGCCGGACATGCGCTGCATGAAATTGAGCGCCGTACGCTCACCGACGAGAATCGAAGCGATGCGCCCCTTGACTTCAAGAATCCGCTCTCCCGGATAAACCCGCTTGCCATCCTTGACGTACGCCGTGAATGCAAGCGCGGCATCCAATGACTGGAACACCTGTCTGGCGACCTCAACTCCGGCAATGATTCCTTCAGATTTGACTTCGATGTAACCAAGACCAAGCTGGTTCTGATCGACAGTCGCCTCGGTGGTGATATCCCCCTGGTAACGGTCCTCTTCGAGTGCAAGTTGCATGGCCTTCAACCTGCATGTCTCAAAAAACTCCCTGAACGCATGATTGGTTCTTTTTTCTGCCATAACTGCCAAATAAAAAAGAGGTTAGAGGAATCCACAAGACGCTCTGAGAACGTTAAATCTTGCTTATACAAGGTAATACTTTTTTGGTATTCACAATGTCTCACGGTACAAACCGGTGCCATTTATACCGGCTGTCAGGGACCGTTTTGCAATGAAGTTGCGAATAGGTTACATTCTTGCAGAATCCTCCTGAATGCTGATCTCTCGCCACACGACCATGAAGCTTCATCATCGTTCCTGTGTCAGGCTTGTCAACGCCGTTTTTTACGCCCGGCACGGTGTCCACGAAGAGGAACGCCGTCTCGGCGGACGGTATGAGGTCGATGCCGAACTTTTTTTTGACAGCACTGAGGCCACAGCTACCGATGATCTCTCGAAAACCATCGATTACGGGCAGGCATATACCATCATCAGCGAGGTTATGATTGCTGGAGAACCGGCGGCACTCATCGAGACGCTGGCCGCAAGAGCCGCGGCAAGACTGATTGAGGAGCTAGCCCTCGCGGAGAAAGTCACGGTGAAGGTGCGCAAGCGAGCTTTACCCCTTGGCGGGCTGTGTGATTACGCTGAAGCTGAACATGTCATTGAAAGGCTCTAAGCGATGGAGCCAGTTACCGCCTATATCGGCATCGGTTCGAATGTCGGAGACCGGCTCGACTACCTTCAGCAGGCCGTTGAACGCCTTGCGCAGTTGCCAGGCACGAGGGTGAGCGGAGCCTCACGGGTGTATATGACCGAGCCGTTCGGTGATCCCGACCAGGAACGCTATTTCAATGCCGTGATTGCAGTGCAGACATCGCTCGCTCCGGCCGACCTTCGCACCCGCTGCAAGGCAATCGAGCATGAACTGGGCCGCCCAGACCGGTACCAGCGCTGGAGTCCGAGAACCATCGATCTCGATATTCTGCTCTACGGCGACCGCTGCATCGAAAGTGATCTGCTCGTTATTCCCCATGCCGAGATGCACCACCGGAAATTTGTCCTCGTACCATTGCTCGACATCGCCAATCCGGTTCACCCCCACCTGCGCCACTCCATCGCCGAGCTGCTGAAAAGCTGCGACGATCACTCGGTTCCTGTAAGGCTGGTGGAGAAATTAAAGATCAGTCCGACCTGATTGATCTCCCAATAAAAAAAGCGGGCCACCGTGAAGTAGCCCGCTCTTGTATTAAAACCTCGATTTTCGCTCAGTTCGCGAAGGTGATATTCAGCGTACCCTGCTCGAAATCGGCACCTTCAGTCTTGCGGCCTACCAGCACGTTGGGCAGCACGATGCTCTTGCGGAAGTTGTTGATATCGACCAGCAGCTCGTCGCCCTTGATGTTCACCGCGAGCTTGTCCACCTCGACGTTCGGCAGATAGAGGCTGAGCACGTACTTGCCGTTGATCTTTTCGAGCGTCTGCGTCTTGTCGTTGGAGTAGAGCACCTCCATCGGATTGCGACCGCTGAACAGCTCCTGGCTCAGTTCATACAGCCTGTCGGTGCTGATCACCTCCTTGGAGGCCTGCATCGCCTTGAAAATCGGCACCGGATAGAAGCAGTTGTCGATCACGCGGAGATACTTGGCCTGCTGATCGATCAGGGACTGGAGGTACGGATCGCTGGAGTTCGAAGGGAGCACCTTGTTGACGACCGCCGCATCGAGCTTGTAACCAAACAGGTTGAGATAGGTCTGCACGCGCAGCGCTTCCTTGATGACCATGTTCTCGGGGTTGAGCACTACCCTGAAGGTCGTGATGCTCTTGTCCTGCAACATGCCGTGAAGCTCCTTCATGTGCCCGTTGACCTCGGGCATGAGCTTGAAAATGTTCTTTTTTGGCATGAATTTGGTGAGCAGTGGCGCAGCGAAGCCAATCGCCTTTGAATGCCAGCCGCCGATCTTTTCAGAATACCAGCCGTAGGACTCGGGCATACCGAGCAGACGCATCGTTTCGCCAGTCGGCGCGGCATCGACCACGACCGA
Organism: Chlorobaculum sp. MV4-Y; assembly: GCF_025244685.1. Lineage (NCBI taxonomy): Bacteria > Pseudomonadati > Chlorobiota > Chlorobiia > Chlorobiales > Chlorobiaceae > Chlorobaculum > Chlorobaculum sp. MV4-Y. Next base: position 1,818,129 of record NZ_CP104202.1, read on the forward strand.
ATCGTAAAGGCCTGACTTGGCGGCTTTCCAGATGTAGCGAAGGCTGATCATCTCCTCCATACCCGGCACGATGGCCAGCTCCTCTGCGACGACTTCGTTCGCGCCGTCGTGCATGAGAATCGAGGAGAAGTAAGAGTACAGCTCGGTCCAGTTTTCCCGGATCTCTGCAAGAACGTTCACCTCCATGGCAAAGAGATTTTTCTCGATCTCCAGAGGAGTCGAACTCAACTCGACGCCAAACGCATCGGCCAGGCTATGGGCGACATCGGTGCTCATGATCAGCACGCGCTTGCCACTGCGAGCGATCGCTGTCGCTGTGGAAGCAGATACGGTGGTCTTGCCCACTCCGCCTTTGCCCAGATAAAAGATGATTCTCATGGTGTTGAAAAACTATAGTGTAAACTGACTGTAAACTGAATGCTTGCGTCCCTCAGGCTTATCGCCGTCAGACTTATCTGCCGCGCCGTTTGCCGCGACTGGCTTTCCCGGAAGAATGCCGAGGCTGTTCAGGCTTTTTCTCGATAACCGGCTCACTGGCCGGCTCCTTGATCGGCTCACTGACCACTCTACGAACCGGAATGTCGGATTCGATGGTCATATATTCTTGTGATACACCGGAACCTTCCACCTCCTCTATTTCACCAAGAGCTGAAAAGATAACCTCTTCAGAGATATCGATCTCTTCTTCCAGTTCAGCCTCGATTTGGGTCGTTTTCTGAGCAGGCACCTCCAGTTGAGGCTCAGGCTCAAGCATGGACTCAATTTCCAACTCAGGTGATACCTCCAGCTCCGGCTCAGGTTCTGCCTTGATCTGGATTTTCTTCTTCACCGGTACTTCCGGTTCAGGTTCAGACTCAGGTTCGAATTCCATCTCTGGCTCTAACACAGCCAACTCTTCCGGCTCCAAATCCACCTCAAGCTCAAGCGATACCACCGGCGTCGGCTCGGATTCAGGCTCAATCTCAACGTCAGGATCAAGCGGCGCCAGCAGTTCCGACTCAGTTTCAGTTTTGATCTGAATCTTTTTTCTGATTGACTCTTCTGGCTCAGCTTCAACTACAAGTTCGCTCTCTTGCTCTGGCTCGACGTCCGCCTTGATCTGGATTTTCTTTCTCCGGAGAGGCTCGGGCTCAGACTGCTCTTTACTGGAAACGCTTCCCGGAACTTCGCCAGACAACGCAGATTTAACCGCACCGCGTGATGCTTCGTCGTAACCCATCAGTTTCCGGGCAATATCCGCCTCCGCGCCACCGCCCTCTTCGGCTTTGATCACGAGCTTCTTGCGACGAATCCCGGAACCATTTTCGGTGCTTACGGCTGGTGATGCTTCGACTGGAGCGGGTGACGGTACATCACGCTCGGACTCGTCGTAACTCATCAGCTTCCGGGCGATCTCGTTGTCATCCTCCATCTTGATTGAAAGCTTCTTTCGACGCCCACCCGATTCCGCGCCTGAATCGCTGTCATCCGGAACGCTGCTGCGGGAAACCGGTGGACGACTTTCGCGGGAAGTGATCGGCTCGTCATTGCCTGCAAATAAATCGGCGCCAGCATGATTGTCATCATCTTTGATGCTGATCTTCTTGCGGCGGATCGTCGAACCGTCCTCATCCGGATCCTCCTCGACAAACGGCGATTTCCGCTCTTTCGAGACGCTGCGCTCCTCTTGGGCTGGTTCGTGCGCCGGTGGCCTCGAACTCTTTTTGCCACCGCCGCTGCCGAAACCGGTCATCTTGATGATCTTGCTGAGAGAACCAAGCACCCCATCGTTGGCCACTGCCGTTTTGATGGCGTTCATAACAAAACGCTCGGCCATAGGATTTCCGGCGATATTGGAGAGAAGCTCGTTCAGGGCGGTCAGCACCGTGGCCATGTCTCCAGGCACATGCTGCAAATCTTTCATCACCTGGTCACGCATCTTGAACGGAGCATCGCCGACCATATTCTTGATCTGTTCGGCAATCCGTTTCAGAGAGGCGGGATCGGTTGGCAGCATCGACTCCAGACCGCGCATGGCATCCTGCGGTCCCATGGAACGCGGACGCGCGCCGCCAGTCACCGGAGGCTGGTACGGCGGATAAGGCATTTGCGGTTGCTCATAACCAGCGGACGCACGATACTGTTCGAGCAGATCCTGCCCATAGCCAATACCGGCGTCGGGTGTCGGAGCCTGGGGAGTATCGAGTTGAAGCACGAGCTGTCTCGGAGGGCATATAGTCCTTGCTGCCTGAAAAATTCGGCCCGCGGTATCTTGGGGAATTTCCTGACGGTAATTGATACCGAGATAATCCTCGATGATCGATTCGATGAGAGTCTGAAGCTTGACGATGGTATCGGCCTCACGAATCTCGACCATGTCGAAAATCACGTAGATCGGCTCCTTGCCTTCACGACGGATCTTGAGATTCACGGTCGCGAATGCGCTGTCCTTGTTGCGACTGTTGACAGAAACAGCACCAAGGCTGAACCGGTCAAGAAAGTCCTTCGAAGCTCCTCGCGCCCAGAGGTAGAGGGCCTTGTCGGTATAGATCAGATAATCCTGATACACGATGTTACCCACCCGTTCCTGGTGAGACTCGTAAAACACTCCGTCAAAAAAAGCGATGGGAGTTTCACCCTCGCCTATCAACCGCTTCTGGAAAAACTCGGAGAGATCTTCCAGTTCTGTCTGTCCTGAGATATAGAGAGAAATATTAGCCATTTACCGCTTCCGGTCACGTTACCTGTAATACCCGTTCATCATCGATGGAATACCGAACAATTAAAATATGAAAACAAAAATAAATTACGTAACAAAGAGACAGAAAAGCAGGGCATGGCGGTCAGCGCCAGCCTGCGGCAGAAAACGCGGAAAACGGCAACAAAGAAGGAATTGCAAAGGAGGGCTTGTAAACAAAAAAAGCAGTGACGGCGCAAAACCTGTCACTGCTTCTTAAAATCGGCTGAACGGTTTGCTTATTTGGCAAACTTCGATTCAACTTCTTTGGTAGGAACGGCATAACCGGATACCTCGGGGGAAGAACCACGAAGGCTGCCACCGCCACCCATTGAACCATAGGCATTGCGGTTGATCCTCATGGTACCTTTGCCCAGCGAATCAAAAAGCATACCGACGGTTTCCCAGTGACCTTCGACCATAACCTCGAAAATACGGCCTGCGGCGGCTAAAATGTCGGTAAAGACACCTCCTCCACTCATAACTCCTCCTTTTGGAATTTAATTGACGGAAAAAACAAAAATGAAAATCGAAACTTTAAGACAAAAATAATCGAATAAACGAAAAAACACAAATAAAAGATTTTATGGGCCCATCGCCGCTGTGCCTTGGCGATGGTCACCGAGGGAAAACGGCCTTACTTGTTCCCGGTTGTTTTCTGGAATGAGCCAGCAATGTTCTTAACTGCCTCAGACGCCGAAACCCCTACATCGCCAACCGCTTTTGCCGCGTTGCTGGTCGCGTTTTCGACATTTTTCACTGCATCGTTGTACAGCTCACCAGCCGAACGGGACACGTCCTTCACGGTAATCGCAACGCGATCGATGGTTTCCCCAACAACTCCGCCCGAACCGCCAAGAATATTGCTGATACCAGATGCATCGACCAAAGAACCGACTGTTCCCGTAACCGTTTCGACAACGCTGCCCGCCACCTCAAGACCGCCAACGATGGCGCTCTGACCGGTCAGGAGCAGACTTTCCGCAAGAAAGGTCAGCCTGTCGGTAAAATCAAGTTCCTTGAAGTCCTTGCGAAGTTTCTGATACGATTCTGACATTGTAATTCTCCTTTTTACCGGAGCCTGTACAGCCCCCGGCTACTGGTTTTATGGTGAAATTTACAGTCGCTCAAAGCTAATAAAAAAATCAGCCATGCTCAAACACAAGCAAGCCATGCGTCATGCCTTGTTATACTCCCTCGTGCGGTGATGTTGCCCCTGCTTTTCGAGATCAAACGGAATATGAAGCCACTTGTCCTTGAAAACGGCATCGCCGGGCTCCAGACCAGTCAGACTGACCGGCAGAGTGATGATCTTGCGCTGGTTACCGATCTGCACGAACAACTCATCACCGGTCACCCACACGTCGATATCGACAGGGTTGGCGAACATGAGTTTGAGCTGAACTTCATACACATCTCCTTGGCGGACAAACTTGATCGGCGGCTCGTCATACATCATACCAGATGGATCGGTATCGCCGTAGATGTCATGCGCAAAGACCTCAAGCGACTTCACGCCGACAATCTCCTGATCGTACATTTTCAGCTTTTTGACTGGCAGCGGAGAGAACCCCTCCTCGATCTCACCGAGATATTTCTGCTGGATACCTTTCCACTTTTCGAGATAACCGCTGTTCTCCTGCGCGTCGAGAAGTTTGTTGACCAGCACCATATCGACCTTGAAACCGTAGAGATTCAGGTAGGTCAGCGCACGCATGGTCTCCTTGATTGACATCTTCTCGGCATTCATCACCAGTCTGACGGTCGACTTGACGTTGTCGGTCAAAATCTCGCGGATATCTTCGAGCTCGTCGAACACCTGATCGACCGACTCGATGGCATCTTCCGGAGGAATGTAGTAGGCAATCTTGTCCGACATCTTGGAAAGCGGCTTGCTGAGCGGGCGGACAATGTATTTGTTGACGTTCTTGACCGCCTTCATGCCCCACGAAAGAGTATCGGGCAATGAGAGCAGGCGAAGGGTTTCACCGGTCGGCGCCGTATCGAGCACGAGCGCATCATAGAGACCGGCGGATTTGTAACGTTTGATGCGGAGCAGAGAGAAAAGCTCCTCCATGCCAGGAAGAATCGTCATTTCATCTGCCATGACGCCGGAAACGCCCTGGGCCATGAAAACGCGGGTGTAGTACTTCTGTACAGAATGCCAGTTCTGCTTGAGGTCAACATAAGGGTTCACCTCGATGGCGTGAAGGTTTTCCTTGATCTTGGTCGGCTCGGCGCCAAGCTGAATGTTGAATGAATCGGAAAGGCTGTGGGCGGGATCGGTGGAAAGCACGAGGGTGCGATGACCCATTTCGGAAAGACGAACTGCCGTGGCGGCTGAGACGCTTGTCTTGCCCACACCACCCTTACCAGTGAAAGTTAATATTCGCATGAACCAGGCATTGGAAGTTTATTGTACAGCCAAGATTGTAAAGATATACTTCTGGCATCATTATGCAAAGGAACATTCACCACATCGCGCATGCAGAGCCGTACCACACTGCGACACAGCAACGCATTCCCGAACTTCTTAAAGTTATTATATGATTGTTTTTCAAACGTTTATTCTGATTAAGACAAGCGTTTACCAAGGATACTCATTTGCAAAATCCCGGCAGGGACTCTTAATTATTGTCAGATACTTTTCAAAAGCGGGACAGCTATAGACCAAAATCGTCCCGCTCGTCTGAAAATCGCAATCCGGAACACTCTCGCCCATGCTTAAAACCAGCACAATTTCCGACGTCAGAACCCGTATTTCAGCCATCAGGCCTGCTGGAGCTGACGTCTCGATCCTGTCGATGCCTTGCCCAGAAATCGCCGCTACAGCCCGGCCTGGAAACTTCGTCAACATCAAGGTCAGTGCTGGCGATCAACCCCTGCTCAGGCGTCCTTTCTGCATCCATAACGTGCAGGGCGGCACCATTGATGTCATGGTGAAAAACGTCGGCCGCGGCACGTCACTGCTTTGCGAGGCATCGTGCGGTGAAAGCCTGCTGGTGCTTGGCCCGCTCGGCAATTCGTTCGGCGTCAACACCGGTGATTTTGATTCCGCACTGTTAGTCTCCGGCGGCATCGGTACCGCTCCGATGCTCTTTCTCGAAAAAACGCTGGCCGCAGCTGGCATTCCATTCCATCACCTGGTGGGTGGCCGGAGCCGTTCCGATCTTCTGACCACCGGCCTTTCCAACGTCAGCACCTCGACCGACGACGGCTCCGAAGGATTCCACGGTAATGTGGTGCAACTGCTTGAAAAGCATCTGGCTGAACGGACAAATACCGGGCGTGTCAAGGTTTTCGCCTGCGGCCCCAACCCAATGCTCAAAGCGCTCGCCCTCTTCTGCCGTGATCGCGCCATTCCGTGCGAGCTGTCGCTCGAATCGATCATGGGTTGCGGCGTCGGTATCTGCTACGGCTGCATGATCGAACTCAGCAACGCCGACGGGGATAAGGAGAGCATTCTGCTTTGCCGCGAAGGTCCGGTCATCAACGGGAGCCGCTTTACCGCCTGACTTGAACAATAACGAATAATCATGTAGCTTGTTGGGCAAAACCAACAACAAGAGAATTGCATAAATCCCGCACAACACTATGGCAAGAGGTTTGAACAAAGTAATGCTGATCGGTCATCTCGGCAACGATCCCGAACGCCGCGAAACCGCATCGGGCCAGTCCGTCGTCAATTTCACCCTTGCAACCAGCGAAGGCTTCAAGGACAGCAGCGGCAACTTCCAGGAGCGCACGGAATGGCACCGGATCGTCGCATGGGGCAAGCTGGCAGACATTTGCAGCCAGTACCTCAAGAAAGGACGCCAGGTCTATATCGAAGGACGCCTGCAAACGCGCTCATGGGATGACAACAAGACTGGCGAAAAAAAATACGTCACCGAAATCGTATGCACCGATATGCAGATGCTCGGAGCGAAAGATTCCGGTGGCGGCACGAACGACGCTTCTTATTCGCAGGATCGCCCATCTTACTCGCGTCCGTCGAGGCCAGAGCCTTCGTCCGGCAATTACGGCGCAAGCCCATTATCTGGCGGAGCGCAGGAGTTCGAAAAAGACGACTTACCCTTCTGACCAGAATTTCCGGCACTGACCCCGCATGGCTGACCTGAAAAAACAGATTACCTCAGGAAAAATCGCTCCCGTCTATTTTTTTTATGGTCCGGAAAGCTGGCTCAAGGAGGAGATTGAAACACAACTGAAGGCGGCCATTTTCCCCTCGGAAAATGAAGCCGCCCTCAATACGCTTATCCTGTACGGCCCCGACCTCTCACTTGGCCAGATCGTTTCAGCGGCCTCCGAATACCCGATGTTCACCGAAAAAAAGCTGGTAATCGTCCGCCAGTTCGACAAGCTGAAAAAGGTAACCGGCAAAATGGAAAGCCAGCGACAGGAGGAGTCGCTCCTGAGCTATCTTTCCGATCCACCTTCATTTACCGTGCTGGTGCTCGATGCAGACGAGATCGAAAAAAAGGAGCTTGAAAAAGCCCCGTACAAGCATCTCAAGGCGTTCCGGCATGACTTCGGAGCCATTAAAAATGCTGATCTCTTCGCCGCCGAACGGGCCAAAGAGGCCGGATGGGAGTTCGAGCCAGACGCGCTGAAAACCTTCTCGGCCTACATCGAACCATCATCCCGGCTGATCTGCCAGGAGATCGAGAAACTCACGCTCTACGCGTCAAACAAACGCCCCGACCGCCGCATCACCCTCGACGACGTCTGCGACTGCGTGGGCATTTCGCGTAAGTACAACGTTTTCGAACTTGAAAAAGCGCTGGTTGGCAAAAATCTCCGGCAATGCAGCGGCATTGCGTTGATGATTATGGAGCAGGAGGGGCAGAAAGAGGGGCTCATGAACATCGTGCGCTACCTGACCACCTTCTTCCTGCGGATATGGAAGCTCCAGGCGCCTGGCGCACAGCAGCTCTCCCTTCAGGAAACGGCGGCGATGCTCGGCATGTATGGACGCCAGGAGTATTTCGCCAAAAACTTTATCGGCTACGCCCGCCAGTTCAGCACCACCGAAACCGAAAAAGCCATTCTCGCCCTGCGTGACGCCGACGCCGCACTCAAAGGCATCATTCCCTCTCCCGACGACAAATTCACCCTGCTCAAGCTGATGCAGCAACTCTTCAGTTGAGGAAAAAAGCTGTGGCTTGAGTGAACAGCATTTCTCTACAGCCACCCCTGTTGCTTGTACCATACCAACGTTTCAGCAACACCCTTTTCCAGTGAAATGCCCGCGGTAAACCCGAGTTCCCGCTCCGCTTTTTCCGGGCTGCATACCCAGTAATCCTGCACCAGTTCATTGGCTTTGTCCTGGTTGATCAGAGCCGGACGACCGGTCAGTTTCGCAACGCTGCCGAGCACCGCGCCCAGACCGAACACCAGCGGCTTCGGCAGGTTTATGCGAAGCAGTCGCCTAAAGCCGAGCACCGGACGGGCAGCCGCAACCACCTCATCCCAGGCGTAGCCACGAGGCGAGGTGATGAAGTAGTCCTGACCAACCGCTGCCTCCGAATCAAGCGCGAGCAAAATCCCGTGAATCAGATCATCGACATGAATCATGCTGAAGCGCTGCCGTTTCCCGGGACCTGCCGAGAGCAGATACCCTTTTTTCATCATGGTGAAGACTTCGAGAATATCGCGATCTCCCGGCCCGTAGACGGCAGGCGGGCGGACGATGGTGAGCGGAACGCTTCCGGCGTGCCGCCGCGCCGCCTCTTCGCCGAGCAGCTTGCTGCGCCCGTAGGCGCTCACCGGGCTGGGTCGGTCGCTCTCCCGGACGCCCGGCGAGGGCGACGATGCCGGCCCCATAGCGGCAAGCGACGAGACCAGCAAAAAACGACGAAGTCCCGGATTGTGACGTTTCACCGCTTCGAGCAGGTTTTCGACCGGCGTCACGTTACCCTCGGCAAACCCGGCTTCATCGACCGCTTTAGTCACGCCGGCAAGGTGGATGATCGATGCCACGCCAGAAACGGCTCTGCCGAGAGCCTCCCGATCGCCATAAGCCGCGCGAACCTCTTCTACGTCCTTGCGATATCCCGGCAGCGATGCACTGCGGCTTTCGGGTCTCAGCAGTACCCGCACTCGCTGACCCTGCCTAACGAGAGTATCGACCATTCTCGAACCGATAAAACCGGTCGAACCTGTAACCAGAATCACTCCATCCATAAACATTATCCTCTTTTATCCAGTGATTGCCGTCCTTTACTGCCCGTGCACACCAACAGACAACGCCCTGATGAGCAGACAAAAAACACAGCCCCGTTTATCGAAAAAATGAAATTTTTAATACATTTCTGTTTCATAGCAGAATCCGCAATACTGCTCAAGCCTTGCTAACACGATTTGCGGAAGAGCTCCATCATCAATTTCAAGTGCCTGGCAAAAACGTGGAAGTAAAACCGCAAACTGTGGAAAAAACGAAAGATATATTCAAAAAGTGTGTGGATTTCACCCTTGCCGACGAAGTCAAAGCACTGGGAGTATATCCTTTTTTCCACCCTATAGATGACTCTGAAGGACCGGTAGTCTCTTTCGAAGGCCGAAAATTCGTGATGGCCGGCTCGAACAACTATCTTGGCCTGACCAACGATCCGAGCGTCAAGCAGGCATCAATCGACGCCATCAAGAAATACGGCACAAGCTGTTCCGGTTCGCGCTACATGACCGGCACCGTCAGGCTCCATATCGAACTTGAAGAGCAGCTTGCCGACTTTTTCGAAAAAGAGCGCTGCCTGCTTTTCAGCACCGGCTACCAGACCGGCCAGGGCATCATTCCAACCATCGTGCAGCGCGGCGAGTACATCGTCGCTGACCGCGACAATCATGCGAGCCTAGTAGCGGCATCGATCATGGCGATAGGCGGTGGCGCAAACCAGGTTCGCTACAGGCACAACGATATGGCTGACCTCGAGCGGGTGCTCAAGAACATTCCCGAAAACGCGGGCAGACTGATCGTCTCGGACGGCGTTTTCTCTGTCTCCGGCGAAATCGTCGATCTGCCGCAGCTTGTCGCTCTTGCAAAAAAATACAATGCCCGGATCGTCATCGACGACGCTCACGCCGCTGGCGTCATCGGCAAGGGCGGTCGTGGCACGCCATCCGAATTCGGACTGGTTGACGAAGTTGATCTCATCATGGGCACCTTCTCCAAAACCTTCGGCTCGCTTGGAGGTTACGTTGTCGGTGAGCGCTCGGTGATCAACTACATCAAACACAATGCGTCATCGCTCATCTTCAGCGCCTCGCCGACGCCAGCCAGCGTGGCTGCCGTACTGGCAACACTGAAAATCATCAGGGAACAACCGCAACTGACCGAGCGCCTGATTGCCAATACCGACTACGTCCGCCAGGGACTGCTGAAAGCCGGATTCACGCTTATGCCATCTCGTACGGCGATCGTGACCGTACTGATTGCCGACCAGATGAAAACCCTCGTTTTCTGGAAAAAGCTCTTCGATGCCGGAGTCTATGTCAACGCCTTCATCCGTCCGGGAGTCATGCCCGGTCACGAAGCGCTCAGAACCAGCTTCATGGCCACCCATGAAAAAGAGCACCTCGACAAAGTCATCACCGAATTTGCAACCATAGGACGGGAACTCGGCGTGATATAAGCCGTTAAGCGGATTCACAGAATTTATGCGACAAAGCCCTGCAAAATCTGCGGGGCTTTTTTTCTGCAAACGGACGGTCAGCAAAGCAACATGCTTTGGAGTTTGCGTTAATTCACCATAAATTTACAACATTCTGCACGTTTCTCAACATGATGCGATGATGCGTACGATCAGATACACCGATACCCTCCCTTTTGTGCCGATGAGCAACAGCGGGTCGCAACAGTCAACCACTGCCCGCTGTAATTCCGTGTTTTCCAACGATCACTCAACACCAACAACCCAACACGCACAATCATGAAAAAGCAGCAGGCAAAAAAGGATTCTGGCATGAAAAGGCTCGCGCTTTCGGTGACTTTTCTTGCTTCGTCGCTGGCTCCACTGACAACCTATGGCGCTGATGGTGTTCTGAGAGGACGCGTCACGGACAAGGCAGACGGTGAAGGCGTCGTCGGTGCCGCGGTATCGATCGCCGGCACCAACATCGCAACCGCCACGGACATTGACGGAAACTTTGTGCTCCGGAACGTTCCGGCATCGAAACAGCAGAAAGTCACCGTAACCAGCATCGGTTACGCCCCCACCACCCAGGTCATCACCCTCGGCGACGGCCAGACCGCCACGCTGAACTTCACCCTCGGCCAAACCACCATCATGGCTTCTGAAGTGGTTGTTGGCGCCGCTCTTTACAAACAGGACAGACTCGATGTGCCGGTTACCGCTAACGTAGTCACCAAAGAGCAGATCAAGGAAAAACCAAACCCGACGCTCGATGAGGTCGTTCAAGATGTTCCCGGTGTTGTCGTGAGTCGCGCCGGCGGAACATCAACCTCGACACTGCAGATCCGTGGCTCAAACACATATAATGGTGGCGGTATCGGGACAAGGGTCAATGCGTTCTATGACGGTTTCCCGATTAACAATCCTGAAAGCGGCGAAATCGTCTGGCAGTCGGTCAACATGAACGCCGCCGACAAGGTCGAGGTGCTCAAGGGCGCAGCAGCCACGCTCTACGGCTCCGGCGCGATGGGCGGTGTGGTGAACGTCACGGGTCACATGCCCGAAACCATGGAGATCAAAGCGGGAAGCAGCATCGGATTTTACGACAAGACGCCGTCGAGTGATGAGAGCGAATATCGTAAAGGCTTCACACCGGTATTCTGGAATACCTACGCTGGATTCGGAAACAAGAGCGGCAAATGGACTTACGATTTTCTTTATTCGCACAGTGACGACGACGGCTACCGTCAGAACGCATGGAACTACATGAACGACGTCAAGTTCAAGGCACGGTACGACATCGATTCAAGGCAATACATCCAACTCAGTTCGTTCTACAATGCGACAGTCGGCGGTTATGCCTATCAGTGGGCCTATAACAACAATGTCGCGTTTAATCCAATGACCACCCCTCCTTTCACCATTACACAATCGCCCATTCCCAACAGATCATATGATGTCTTTGTAACATTTTCCGGTGTCACATCTTTTGACCCTGATGGGCCTTTGAATCCTAGCCCGTCTATCACGCTCTATAACCCATTGTATGACGTATATCAAGATGATCTTATCAATCGCAAAAACGGATTGATTGGCCTGAACTATGTCAATATGCTCAGCGATAAACTCTCGCTTGATACGCGCCTGTATTACACGTATAACGCCACTCGTATTGAGTACAACCGGACAGATGCCGACCAGATTTATCCTACAGGAGGGGGTTATCTTACATCACTACTATATGGCGCACCTGTTTCCGCTTATGACAATCCGGCTCTCCCTAGCATCAAAATTCCCGGTCAGTTCAATGAAACAGATGACAACAGGTATGGCGCGGGGGTCAAACTTGACTGGCGCGCAAACGATGCCCATCGATTGCTTTTCGGTGTTGATGGCAACATCGTCGACACCCGGACAACACAGGTGGCTGTCGAGTATCCGGTAAAAGGAGAATTCCACGACATCCAGGAAAAGAACTTCGCTGCGTTCCTCCAGGACGAGTGGAAAATGACTGATAGGCTCACTGCCTTGATGTCTCTTCGTTATGACTGGAGCGGCATCAACAAGGATGAAGTCCAGTTGAAAGATCTCTCTTGGATCCCACTCAACAATAAAAGTGTTGATGCCTTGAGCCCCAGGGTGGCCCTCAACTACAGGGTGGCTGATGACATGGCTCTTCGCGCGTCATGGGGCCGTAGCTTCCGTGCACCGTCGTTATTTGAGCGTTTTGTTCATGAGGCAGGCTTCCTGACTGTTGAACCAAATCCAGACCTTGACAAGGAAACCATGACAGCATGGGAGGCTGGTATTTTCAAGCAGTTCAGCGATAAAGTCTCATTTGACATCGCCGGGTTTATCAACAACTATGATAACCTTATCGAGTCGCGACCTACCGCTGTCCCATTAACCTACATGTATGGCAACATAACCAAAGCTCGCATCTGGGGTATTGAGACAAACCTGAACTACAGACCAAACACAGACTGGAACCTGAGCGTGGGCTATACCTACATGAATGCAAAAAACCGTTCGTTCGATGCATCAAAGGCCACCGCTACAGAACTGAACAACCCGGATCCGGAATGGCTGCCCTATCGGCCTGAGCATACCGCATCGGCCAGCGTGACATGGAAAGCCACAAAAAAGCTGACACTGAACGTCAATGGGCGTTATGTTGGTAAGTACAAAGCTGTTACCTTTTATACAAACCCCGAGGGCGAAAACTATCCCGGCGATTTCGTGGTGTTCAATGCTGGCCTGAAATATCAGTTCAACAAGAACATCAGCGCCACACTGGCCTGCAACAACATTAACAACACGCAGTACGAAGAGGCCGAGTGGTTCCGCGCGCCGAACCGCAGCTTCGTTGCTGGCATCGACCTGACGTACTGATCGGTCATCTCATCGAAATGCCGTCAACCCCGGCACAAAAGCAGAAAGGCTGTCATTGTGGCAGCCTTTCTGTTTTTTCTTCTCGTAACCATTAACATCACCAGCAGATAAAGCCAATCTGAAAGAAACCCGACGGGCATCGATTTTCTTTATTTTTCGACCCGATCACATTTTTACCATTCCTGATTGCTCCAGAGCTTATCCCGGTTTTCACTGACTGCCGTACTCATCACAAACAACTGGCACCGGCAGCCCCTGCATCCTTAACCTTTTTCATTTAGCAACTATCCGGGAACGATCCGAAACTGTTTACCATTATCAGGGTGAATGTTGGATCAACTGGTGAATAATATGGCACAAGCCTGCTGTTTCGCCTGTCGAGCCCGGCAAAAAGCCCCGGACGTGTTTTTAGCCTGTTATATCAAAGCGGGATTTATTACATTACGTGGCCTGAAATACCTCAATCAAAGCACATCTCAGTTATCTATGGGCGACAAAATCCGAATTGCCGCGGTTGTCGGAATGGAACAATGCAACCAGCGCGTATGGCGGGAAGTGAAAGAGTTGGTTGGCCAGCACGCCGAGCTGACCCAGTGGACCGATCAGGATCTCGAACACCAGAACCCGGAGGCAGGCAAGGCGATCCGCGAAGCCGACTGCATCTTCACCACCCTGATACAGTTCAAGAATCAGGCAGACTGGCTTCAGGAGCAGATCAACGACTCGAAGGTCAAGACGATCTTCGCCTACGAGTCGATGCCCGAAGTAATGCATATGACCAAGGTCGGAAATTACGTTGTTTCCGAAGACGGCAGCGGAATGCCCGACATCGTCAAAAAGGTCGCCAAAATGCTCGTCAAAGGCCGCGATGAAGACGCCCTCTACGGCTATATGAAGCTTCTGAAGATCATGCGCACCATGCTGCCGCTGATTCCGAAGAAGGCCAAGGACTTCAAGAACTGGATGCAGGTTTACACCTACTGGATGCATCCGACCGCTGAAAACCTGGCATCGATGTTCAATTACATCATGGCAGAATACTTCGATGTGAACGTAAAAGCTGAAAAAGTTCAGGAGGTTCCGACGATGGGATTCTACCATCCCGATGCGCCGGAGTACATGAAAGACCTGAACCACTACGAAAAGTGGCTGCATAAAAAGAATCGCGACGCCAAGTCCCGCAACAATATCGCGATGCTCTTCTTCCGCAAACACCTCTTGCAGGAGAAGGAGTACATCGACAACACCATCCGCGCCATCGAAGCCAAGGACCTCAACCCCCTGCCGGTGTTCGTGATGGGCGTCGAGGGCCACGTCGCTGCCCGCGAGTGGTTCACCCACACCAAGATTGACATGCTCATCAACATGATGGGCTTCGGCTTTGTCGGCGGACCTGCCGGCGCAACCACGCCGGGCGCTTCTGCTGCCGCGCGCGAGGAGATTCTCGGCAAGCTCAACGCGCCGTACGTCGTCTCCCAGCCGCTCTTCATCCAAGACATCAACTCGTGGAAAACGCAGGGTGTCGTGCCGTTGCAGTCGGCCATGACCTATGCCCTTCCGGAGATGGACGGCGCGGTCTGCCCCGTTGTGCTTGGCGCGATCAAGGATGGCCGCCTGCACACCGTGCCCGACCGCCTCGAACGCCTCGCCACGCTCGCCAAGAAATTCTCCGAGTTGCGCCACACCGCGAACCGCGACAAGAAGGTGGCGTTCGTGGTCTACGACTATCCACCCGGCATGGGTCGTAAAGCCAGCGCCGCGCTGCTTGACGTGCCGAAGAGCATCTACAAGATGTTGCAGCGCCTCCAGAGCGAGGGCTACAATGTCGGCGAACTGCCTGAGTCCCCGGAAGCGCTGCTCGCCATGCTCGACAAAGCGACCGATTACGAAATTCAGGCGCACGAACCGGATTGCTTCGCCATCGACCGTGCGACCTTCAACGCCATCACCACCGACCGCGAGCGCGAACGCATCGAGGCCCGTTGGGGCGGCTTCCCCGGCGAGATTGCCCCGGTCGGCGTTGACAAGATGTTCCTCGGCGGCCTCACGCTCGGCAACGTCTTTATCGGCGTCCAGCCGCGCCTTGGCATCCAGGGCGACCCGATGCGCCTGCTCTTCGACAAGGAGAACACGCCGCACCACCAGTACATCGCCTTCTACCGCTGGATCAGCCGCGAATTCGGCGCGCACGCCCTCGTGCATGTCGGAATGCACGGCACAGTCGAGTGGATGCCCGGCCTTCAGCTCGGCGTCACCGGTGACTGCTGGCCAGACGCGTTGCTCGGCGAAGTGCCGCACTTCTACATCTACCCGGTCAACAACCCGAGCGAGGCAAACATCGCCAAGCGCCGCGGCTACGCGACCATGATTTCGCACAACATTCCCCCGCTCTCCCGCGCCGGTCTCTACAAAGAGCTGCCGACCTTCAAGGATATGCTCAACGACTACCGCGAGCGCGGCCTCGAAAAAATCGTCGATGTCGAAACCGAGATGGCCATCCTCGAAAAGGCCGAAAACCTCAACCTGACCGACGACTGCCCGAGACTCGAAGGCGAACCGTTCAGCGACTACATCAGCCGCCTGTACATCTATCTGCTCGAACTCGAAACCAAGCTCATCTCGAACGCGCTGCACGTGTTCGGCGAAACTCCGGAGATGGCCACCCAGGTCACCACGATCTCCGAGTACCTGAAGGTTCGCGGCAACGAACGCTCGCTGCCATCGGTCATCATGCAGGCAATTGGCGAAAGCGAAACCTGGGGCGACTATGCCACACTGGCCACCAAAGCCCGCAAAGGCGATCCGAAAGCACTCAAGGTAAGAGAGAAGGTTGACGACATCACCAGAGAGTTCATTGAGCAGACCATCTTCGGCAATTCGAATGCCGCAAACGTCTTCAGCGTGCTCACAGGCGGCGCGAAGGCCAACGAAGAGATGGCCGCCGCCATCAACTCCGCCCTTCAGGAAGGTGCTGCTCTCAAGCAAGGGCTTCAAGATAACAGCCACGAAATGCAGAGCCTGGTGCGCGCCCTGAACGGCGAGTACCTGCCTTCAGGCCCCGGCGGCGACCTGGTGCGCGACGGTGCGTCCGTCTTGCCGACCGGCCGCAACATCCACGCCATCGACCCATGGAGAATCCCGTCGGAGCTGGCCTTCAAGCGCGGCAAGCAGATCGCCGACACGATCATCCAGAAGCATCGCGACGAGAACAACGGCGAGTATCCCGAAACCATCGCGCAGGTGCTCTGGGGTTTAGACACCATCAAGAGCAAGGGCGAAGCCGTGGCGGTCATCATCTCGCTCATGGGCGCGGAACCGGCCTATGACGCGCAGAACAAGATCAGCCACTACCGCCTCATTCCGCTCGAAAAGCTCGGACGCCCGAGAATCGACGTCCTGATCCAGATCAGCTCGATCTTCCGCGACACCTTCGGCGTGCTGGTCGATCACCTCGACAGGCTGGTCAAGGACGCCGCCAAGGCGATCGAACCCGCCGAGATGAACCACATCAAGAAGCATGTCGATGAGGCCCTCGCCCAAGGCAAGGACTTTGAAAGCGCCACCTCGCGCCTCTTCACCCAGGCTCCCGGCACCTACGGATCGCAGATCGACGAGCTGGTCGAGGACTCCGCTTGGGAGTCCGAGGAGGATCTCGACAACATGTTCGTCAAGCGCACCGGCTTTGCCTACGGCGGCAACCGCTACGGCGACGAACAGTCAGACATTCTCAAGAATCTGCTCGGCACCGTCGATCGCGTCGTGCAGCAGGTGGACTCGGCGGAGTACGGCATTTCCGACATTGACCGCTACTTCTCCTCATCGGGCGCGCTTCAGCTTTCGGCTCGCCGCCGCAACCCGAAAGGCGACAACGTCAAGCTGAACTATGTCGAGACCTACACGGCCGACATCAAGGTTGATGACGCTGAAAAAGCGCTCAAAGTGGAGTTCCGCACCAAGCTGCTCAACCCGAAATGGTTCGAGGGCATGCTGGCGCAGGGCCACAGCGGCGCGACCGAAATCAGCAACCGCTTCACCTACATGCTCGGCTGGGACGCCGTCACCAAGGGCGTTGACGACTGGGTGTACAAGGAGGCCGCCGAAACCTACGCCTTCGATCCGGCCATGCGCGACAAGCTGATGAAGCTCAACCCGAAAGCCTTCAAGAACATCGTCGGCAGAATGCTCGAAGCGAGCGGCCGCGGCATGTGGTCAGCCGATCCCGACACCATCGAGAAGCTTCAGGAGATCTACTCCGATCTGGAAGACCGTCTCGAAGGCATTGAGGTTTGACGTATCTGAACATCGATTAAAAAAGAAGGGCGCTAAAACAGTAGCCCTTCTTTTTTTGCCCTCACCTTGTCGAATAAAATATATTACGTCTGGGACACAGCGAAAAGGCGAGAAACACCCGATTGACAGGTGCAGGCGCCTTCACTTTCAAGACTTTGTTTCATATATTAATAGTGCTTAAAAGCATATCATCCTTCTGTAATCAGTCGGCATTCCGAACGAAAGACTGCACTCACCGGTATGGCGTAGCAGCAACAAACTATTGCGCAGACCAGGTCAGTAGCGCGCTCATAGAATCAGTATATGCATACCCGAAAACATAGCGTCGGTAGCAGTATTCTCCGCGCTCTTGAGATAGCGCTGTTTTTTGCAATCTCGGTGCTCGGATACAGCCTGCTGCTCAAAGCATCCTCATTCAACGCCAAATCGAAAAACCGTGACCGCGAATCGATCGTTGTCCAGAACGCTGTCGATCTGAACGGACGGCACCGCGAACTAAAGGTACTCTCCGGCACACTGCTCTTGCCGCACGATACAAAAGTCGCTCTGCCGAACAGAAGCGCCTTTGCCGGCCAGGCTGTTGCTGCCATCCATCCATTGCCGCATCTCATCCTTGCTGTCAAAGAACTTACGCTCCGCTATCGCAACGGCAACAACAGAATATCCCGCCCCTACAACCTTCTCGAACAGAATCCTGTCCTGCTGAATTAGCCCCGGAACACGGTGCAGCACCAACGCTTTGCCAAATGGCAGTCGCAGCTGCTGCATTCATCAGCGTGTGGTGCGACATCAGCCATATTTTGGTGTCAGTCTTATGCCGCTTGTCAAACTACATCTTGATTGATACGCCATATGACCGAAAAATGGTTTTTCGGGAAAGTTCTTATGAATGCAGGGTAACGGGATCTGATTTATGCGATTTCTGTTCATCACCATGGAGCCGACCAACAACAGCGTGCTCAAGTCGGCGGCAGCCGAGCTGAACCGCGAGTTTGGTCTCGATCTCGATGTTTCCATCTTCAACCTCGGCCTGAACCATGGCCGCCATACCTGGGAGAAGCTCGAACGGGAAATTCCCGGAGCTGATTTCATCTTCGGCTCAATGCTCTTCAGCGAGGAGATTGTCCGCCCGCTTGAAGAGCTGCTCGCAACCGCCGCCTGCCCGGTCTGCATGATTACGAGCAATCCGGCGCTCATCAACCAGACGAGAGTCGGCAAGTTCTCGCTCCAGAAAAACGCTGAGGAGGAGAAGCAGCAAAGCATCTTCAAGCAGCTCGCCTCGAAGCTCAAACCGGCGAACAGCAGCTCCGAAAGCCAGCGGCAGCTCTCGCTGGTGCGCAACGTCGGCAAGCTGATGAAGCACATCCCCGGCAAGGCGCGCGACATCCACACCTTCATCTCGGCACACCAGTTCTGGCTCAACGGATCGAAGGAGAACATGCGGCGATTCCTCTGCCTGCTCATCGACCGGTACATTCCGGGCTACAAGGGCAAGCTTCCGCAGAACGACCCGATCTTCTATCCCGACACCGCTCTGTACCATCCCGATGCGGGCAAGCCTTTTTCTACGACCTTTGAACTCAGGGAGTGGCAGGAGAAGCACCAGCCTGCAAAAGGTGCGGGCCGGGTGGCAATTCTGGTCATGCGCGCCACGCTGCTCTCCGAGAACATGCAACACATCATCAACCTGCTCCGCGAGCTCGAATCGCGTGACGTGCAGTGCTGCATCGCCTACAGCGGCGGTCTCGATTTCCGCCCGGCACTCGAAGGCTTTTTCGATCCCGCCAGCAGCGAATCAATGTCCATCGATCTTATTATCAACGCCACAGGATTCTCGCTCGTGGGCGGCCCGGCCGAGACCCGGTCGGCGGAGGCGGTCGGCATTCTGAAAAAGATCGGCGTGCCCTGCCTCAACCTGATTCCGCTCGCCTTCCAGCCAATCAGCCAGTGGAAAGAGAACAACCTCGGCCTCACGCCGTTGCAGACCGCGTTGTGCGTGGCCGTACCGGAGCTCGACGGTGCCATCGAACCGCACGTCTTCGCGGGACTCGAAGAAGGAAGCGACCGCACCCTGCCGCTCAAATCCGAGACCCGCGCCCTGGCTGACCGGATCACACGGCTGATAAGGCTGCGCAAAAAGTCGAATACGGAGAAAAAGCTTGCCATCGTACTCTTCAACTTCCCGCCAAACCTCGGCAACGCAGGCACGGCTGCCTTCCTCGATGTGTTCGAGAGCTTGCTGCAGTTGATGCACAAGCTGAAAAACGAAGGATACGACATCGACCTCCCGGCGTCGATCGATGATCTGCGCAACAAGCTGCTCGAAGGCAACCGGCTGGTCTTCGGCACGGACGGCAACGTGGCGGCGCACTACCCGGTCGAAGAGTACCGGAAGGCGTTTCCGGCCTACGAGCGGATCGAGCCGTTCTGGGGCGACGCGCCGGGCGAGCTGCTCAACGACGGCAGCCGCTTCCACATTCTCGGCGCGATGTTCGGTAATCTCTTCGTCGGCCAGCAGCCCTCGTTCGGCTACGAGCGCGACCCGATGCGCCTGCTCATGGCCAAGGACGCCGCGCCGAACCATGCCTTCGCGGCATTCTACACCTGGCTCGACCGCGAGTTCGGCGCGGACGCGCTCTTGCACTTCGGCACACACGGAGCGCTGGAGTTCATGTCGGGCAAGCAGGTCGGCCTGTCGCAGGAGTGCTGGCCGAAGCGGCTGATCGGTGGACTGCCGCACTTCTACTGTTACTGCGTCAACAACCCGAGCGAAGCAGCGATAGCCAAGCGCCGAGGCTTCGCGACGCTCGTCAGCTACATGGCTCCACCGCTCGAACACGCCGGGCTCTACAAAGGGATGCGCCAGCTCCGTGAGCTGGTCGGCGCTTGGCGCAGCCGTCCTACCGCCGAAGCACTGGAACAGATTCGCGAGATGGCCAGAACACTTGACCTCGACTGCCCGTCTGAAACGATAAGCGACGAGGAGTACGTCACCTGGCTCAACAACGAGCTTTACCTCATCGAGGAGCGCATGATTCCACTCGGCCTGCACGTGCTTGGCCAGGCGCCATCAGCCGAAAGCCTCGTGGACAACCTTGCACTGCTGGTCAGCCACTCCCGCCCTGAACTCGATAACCGCTCGCTGCCAGAGCTGGTCTGCGCCGGTCTGCGCCTTGACTACGACAGACTGATCGAGCACCACGAGGAGGAGATGCAGCTACGCGAATCGTGGCAGAAGGTCACCTCGGTCTGCCACGAAGCGGTCAAGCGTTTCGTCGGCAAACTTCCGGAGACGCTTCCCGGAGGCGTCAGCACCGCCGCCTTCCTCGAAGGAACGCTCCCCGTCCGCATGAACGAGGCAAACACGTGGCTCCAGAAATCGGCGGCCATCAAACCCCGGCAGCTCGACAAGCTCTGGCACTTCCTGAACGGCATTCTTGCCGCCATGCTCGAAAACCGCGAGATCGAAGCAGTCACGCAGGCGCTTGCCGGAGCCTACATCCCGCCATCGCCGGGCAACGACCTGGTGCGCAACCCGGCCATCGTGCCAACGGGACGCAACATCCACAGCCTCGATCCCTACAGCATTCCGACGCCCTTCGCAACAAAGGCTGGCCAGCGTTCAGCCGAAGAGCTGGTGGAGCAATATCGACGCGAAACCGGCGAGCTTCCGGAGTCGATTGCGCTCATCCTCTGGGGCACCGACAACCTGAAGAGCGACGGCGAAGGCGTGGCACAGGCGCTTGCGCTCGTCGGCGCGAGGACCAAAACCGACGAACTCGGCAAGATCGGGGACGTGGAGCTGATCCCGCTCGAAAAGCTCGGACGGCCACGCATCGACATCGTCGTGACGGTCAGCGGCATTTTCCGCGACCTGCTCTCCCACCAGGTGCGCCTGCTCGACCGCGCCGTGCGTCTGGCGGCAGCGGCGGAAGAGCCGGAGTCGATGAACTTCGTCCGCAAGCACGTGCTCCAGCAGGCTGCTGAACTCGGGATCTCCACGGACGAAGCGGCAGGCAGAATCTACTCCAACGCCCCCGGCAGCTATGGCTCGAACGTCAATCACCTCGTCGAAAGCAGCACCTGGGAGGAGGATGTGCAGCTCGCCGACGCCTTCGTCAACCGCAAGAGCTTCGCGTTCTCGCCGGAGGGCGACTGGCAGGAAAGTCCTGAAATCCTCCGATCCGCCCTGAAAAATGTTACATTGACCTTTCAAAATATCGACAGTTTCGAGATCGGATTGTCTGATATTGACCACTATTATGAGTATCTTGGCGGCGTCTCGAAATCGGTCGAACTGCTCGGCGGCGCGAAGCCGAAGGTCATGGTCGGCGACAACGACGGATTCGGCAAGGGCCAGAAAATCCGCTCGCTGGAGAGCATGGTCGCCCTCGAAGCCCGCACCAAGCTCCTGAACCCGAAGTGGTACGAGGCCATGATCAAACATGGCTACGAAGGGGTGCGAGAGATCGAGGCGCACCTGACCAACACCTACGGGTGGAGCGCGACAGCCTCGGCGGTCAAAAACTGGACCTACCAGCAGTTCACGGAGACCTTCCTGCTGGACCGCGAAATGCTGGAGCACATTTCGGCACTCAACCCCAACGCCACCATGTCGATGACCCGACGGCTGCTCGAAGCCAGTTCGAGAGGCTTCTGGGAGGCCGACGAAGGCACAATCGAACAGTTGCAGGAGCTGTACGAAGAACTTGAAACAAAAATCGAAGGCGCTCACAACCCGGAGGTTTGACCGGGCGCGAGCAACAACCAACATCAACCACGAAACAGCACCATGAGCAGCCCATCATTCAACGTCGAAGAACACAAAAAGATGCTTCAGTCCTATTTCAATGGCCAGGGCTTCCAGCGCTGGGCATCGATTTACGGCGACGACAAGCTCTCCACCGTCCGCTCCACCGTGCGGCAGGGCCACGCGGTCATGATGGACAAGGCGTTTGAATGGCTCCAGAAAACCGGCCTGCCCAAAGGCTCTAAAATTCTCGATGCCGGATGCGGCACCGGCCTGTTCACCATCCGCCTCGCCAAGAGCGGCTACCGCGTCAAGGCAGCTGACATCGCCGAGCAGATGGTCAACAAAACCCGCGAGGATGCCGAAAAAGCTGGTGTAGCTGACAACGTCGAGTTTGAAGTAAATTCCATCGAGTCGGTGTCGGGTACGTTCGACGCCGTCGTCTGTTTTGACGTACTGATCCACTACCCGGCGGAAGGATTCGCCCATGCATTCAGCAACCTGGCGGGCCTCACCAAAGGGCCGATCATCTTCACCTACGCCCCGTTCAACAACATCCTCGCCTTCCAGCACTGGATCGGTGGCTTCTTCCCGAAAAAAGAGCGCCGCACCACCATCCAGATGATCAAGGACAGGGAGATGCAGCGGGTGCTCGGCGAACTCGGTCTCAAGATTGTCAGCCAGCAGAAGATAAGCTTCGGCTTCTATCACACGATGCTGATGCATGTTGATCGTCGCTGAGCGAATTAAGACCGTGCAAAGCCCGTTAAGGGGCACGGATGCTGAATTCAGCGCAGGAATTTTAGGGAATAAGTTGTAAATTAAAAGTTCAAGAAATTTTTTACCGCGTGCGCGGTGTTGCATGATAAGCGTGTAACGACATGCCGATACAACAGAAATCGTACACAACAACCTATCCGGAGGGTGGAAACAGATGAAGATTCTGATGATTCAGCCGAATTATCACTCAGGCGGCGCCGAAATTGCAGGCAACTGGACGCCAAGCTGGGTTGCCTACATCGGCGGAGCTTTGAAGCAGGCTGGCTTCAATCAGGTAAAATTTGTGGATGCAATGGCCGACGACTTGCCGGACGAGACCATTGAGGAGATCATCCGCAAAAACCAGCCGGATGTGGTAATGACCACCAATATCACCCCGTCGATCTTCAAGGCGCAGGACATCATGAAGATCGCCAAGAAGGTCAACAAGAATATCCGCACCATCATGGGCGGCATTCACTCCACCTTCATGTACCCGCAAGTGCTCACCGAGGCGCCAGAGACCGATTACGTCGTTCGCGGCGAAGGTGAAGAGGTGACCGTCAACCTCATGAAGGCAATCGCGGCAGGCAACGACAAAGAGACCCGTGGCGACATCACCGGTATCGCCTACATCGATGAAAAAGGTGAAGTGTTCGCCACGGCCGCCCACCCGGTCATCGAAGACCTCGATACGCTGTCGCCAGACTGGAGCCTCTACGACTGGGACAAGTACATCTACACCCCTCTGAACTGCCGTCTGGCCGTTCCGAACTTCGCCAGAGGCTGCCCCTTCACCTGCACCTTCTGCTCGCAGTGGCAGTTCTGGCGCCGGTACCGCGCCCGTAGCCCGAAGAATTTCGTCGATGAGATCGAAATTCTGGTCAAGAAATACAACGTGGGCTTCTTCATCCTTGCCGACGAAGAGCCAACCATCAACAAGCAGAAGTTCGTTTCGCTCTGCCAGGAACTCATCGACCGCAAGCTCGACGTCACCTGGGGCATCAACACCCGCGTGACCGACATCATGCGCGACGAAGACCTGCTGCCGTTCTACCGCAAGGCCGGTCTGGTTCACGTCTCGCTCGGCACCGAGGCTGCCAGCCAGATGAACCTGAACCGTTTCCGCAAGGAGACCACCATCGAGGAGAACAAGTACGCCATCAAGCTGCTCCAGAAGAACGGCATCGTGGCCGAAGCGCAGTTCGTGATGGGCCTCGAGCACGAAACCCCGGAGACCATCGAAGAGACCTACCAGCTTTGCAAGGACTGGGATCCGGACATGGCCAACTGGACGATCTACACTCCGTGGCCCTTCTCCGACCTCTTCAAGGAGCTTGGCGACCGCGTCGAAGTGCGCGACTACTCGCGCTACAACTTCGTTTCGCCGATCATCAAGCCCGACAACATGGAGCGCGAGGATGTGCTCAAGGGCGTGCTGAAATCGTACGGACGCTTCTATGCCCGCAAGACCTTCTTCAGCTACCCGTGGATCAAGGATCCGTATGTGCGCAAGTACATGCTCGGCTGCCTGAAGGCTTTCGCGCAGACCACGCTCACCAAGCGTTTCTACGACATCGACCGCGTCAAGACCAAGAACCGCAAGATCGAGATCGACCTTGGCTTCGACCAGTCGAGAATCCTGACGCAGGCCGAGGCGAAGAACCTGAAAGAGCTGAGGCCCGAAATGGTTGCCGACATGAGCTTCGGCCTCAAGGAAGCCGGCTATCAGCGCGAACACCAGGAGCACAACTGGGACGAGTTCGACGAATCAACGATCAAAGATCGTACATCCAGCACCGTCCGCAACTGCTGATCGAAAGCGGCAACATCAACAAAAACCCTCCGAACTCCGGGGGGTTTTTTATTTTTCTGATTCTCCCCTCTCTCAATCATACCGGAACGAACAGGCGACAGAAAGAAATTTCATAGTGGTAAGTGATATACTCAAGACCTTCACGACTTTTTTCAACAAACACTACCTGATCATGAAAAAGCGACTATTGGGAACGACGGATATGGAGATCACGCCGGTCGGGTTCGGCTGCTGGGCTATCGGCGGATCGAACTGGGCCTATGGATGGGGCTCCCAGAGCGACCGTGATGCTGTAGAGGCGATTGAGAAAGCTGTGGAGCTTGGCATCAACTGGATCGACACGGCGGCGGTTTACGGTCTCGGACATGCCGAAGAGCTTGTCGGCAAAGCGTTGCGAGGCCTCGAAAAAAAGCCCTTCGTCTTCACCAAGTGCGGCCTTGTCTGGGACGACGCCCGCGCCATCAGCAACAACCTCAAGGCTGACTCGATCCGCCGGGAGTGCGAGGCAAGTCTGCAACGCCTTGGAACCGACCACATCGATCTGTACCAGATTCACTGGCCGAATCCGGAGACGGAGATCGAGGATGCGTGGCAGGAGATGACGCAGCTTCAGGAGGAGGGGCTTGTGCGGCACATCGGCGTCTCGAATTTCAACGTCCC
The DNA here is from genome assembly GCF_025244685.1 of Chlorobaculum sp. MV4-Y. Lineage (NCBI taxonomy): Bacteria > Pseudomonadati > Chlorobiota > Chlorobiia > Chlorobiales > Chlorobiaceae > Chlorobaculum > Chlorobaculum sp. MV4-Y. The sequence goes on from NZ_CP104202.1 coordinate 1,843,643, forward strand.
GCAGATGGAGCGAGCCGCCGCAATCGCCCCGATCGCTTCGCTGCAACCGCCCTACTCGATGCTGCGGCGAGCAATCGAAACTGAGATTCTGCCTTACTGCGAGCAGCACCAGATCGGCGTCATCGTCTATTCGCCGATGCTTTCGGGAATGCTCACCGGCGCGATGACGCGCGAACGGGCACTGAACCTTCCGGCGGACGACTGGCGGCGCAACAACAAAGAGTTCCAGGAGCCACGCCTCTCCGCCAATCTCGAACTGGTCGAACTGCTGCGGCGCATCGGCAAGCGGCATGACGCCTCTCCGGGCGAGGTCGCCATCGCCTGGACGCTCCGCCATCCGGCGGTCACGGCGGCGATTGTCGGCGGGCGCACCGCGGCGCAGGTCGAGGGCACGGCAGGAGCCGCCAGCCTCGCGCTTTCGGAACGCGAGATCGTAGAAATTGAAGCCTTTCTCGCTTCCATGCCCACATAAACGCACAAAAAACAGCTACGCCAACCTCACAGGAGAAGCTATGAGTGGCATTTACGAAAGCAAACTGCGAGCGCTGCTCGAATCGGCGGGCATCGCCGTCGGGGGCAGGAATCCGTGGGACATCACCGTCCACAACCCCCGCTTCTACAAGCGCGTCGTCACCGAGTCGCATCTTGGCATCGGCGAATCGTACATGGACGGCTGGTGGGATTGCCCGGCGCTCGACCAGTTCTTCTACCGCATTCTTCGCTCACGGCTCGACACGAAGGTTTCGCAAGCAAGCCGCGCCCTCGGCAACATCCTCGGCGTTCTGGTCAACCTGCAAAAACCCTCGCGCGCCTTCACCGTCGGCGAAGTGCACTACAACGTGGGCAACGATCTGTACGAGGCGATGCTCGACAAGCGTATGCTCTACAGTTGCGGCTACTGGAAAGAGGCCCGCGACCTCGACGAAGCGCAGGAGAACAAGCTTCGCCTCATCTTCAACAAGCTCGACCTCGCGCCCGGCATGCGGGTGCTCGATATCGGCTGCGGCTGGGGCGGCGCGGCGCGCTTCGCGGCGGAGCACTACGGCGTGAGCGTCACCGGCGTCACGGTTTCGAGCGAGCAGAAGAAGATGGCCGACGAGCTACGAAACAACCTCCCGGTCGAGGTGCGGCTCGTCGATTACCGCCAGCTCGACGGCAGCTTCGACCGGATTTACTCCATCGGCATGTTCGAGCATGTCGGCGTAAAAAACTACCGGCGCTTTTTCGAGATCACCCGCAACTGCCTCAAGCCTGACGGCCTGTTCCTCCTGCACACCATCGGCAGCAAGCGCTCCTCGACCCACACCGACAAGTGGACGCACAAGTACATCTTTCCCAACTCCATGCTCCCGTCGGCCCGGCAGATCACCACCGCCGCCGAGGGGCAGCATCTCATCGAAGACTGGCACGCCTTCGGCAACGACTATGACCACACCCTCATGGCCTGGCACCGGAACTTCGAAGAGCACTGGCCACGTCTTCGCCACGCTTACGACGAACGATTCTACCGCATGTGGCGCTACTACCTGCTCAGCGCCGCCGGATCGTTCCGCGCCCGAAACGTCCAGCTCTGGCAAATCCTCTTTTCCAACAACGGGATCACGGGCGATTATTACGTGCCGAGAGAGCACAAAAAAGTCTTGGTGAAAAACTGACGGACACGAGCAAATAGCCATCGTCTGGCCATAAAAAAACCCCGCATCGAAGACGCGAGGCTGGGAAGAAATCTGATTTCTGGTGGATCAACTGACGGCGATCTCTTTACTCTTTTTCTCTTCCGGCTCCTTTTTCGGGACGACGATCTTGAGTACGCCATTGTCGTAGTTGGCCGTAATGTTGTCGGCATCCACGTTATCGCCGATGGTGAAGCTTCTCGACAGGCTTCCCCATGAGCGTTCGACGCGGTGGTAGTTCTTCTTTTTCTCCTCCTCTTCCTGAGTGCGTTCAGCACAGATACTGATGACGTCATCCGCCATCGTCACCTTCACATCCTCCTTCTTCACACCCGGAATATCGGCTGAGATATAGATAGCCTTTTCATCTTCACTGATATCCACCTTGAAGGTCGGGGCGATCATCGAGCCCATCGAACTGATGAACGGCGTCATCTTTTCGTTGAACACATCTTCAAACATCTTCAGGGGGTCCCTTCCATAAAGCTTCAGGTTCATGGTTCAGCTCCGTTTATCGGTTCATAAAAATGTTTGACAACTACAAGTGAATACGTCTCATGTAAACACATTTCCACCCGCAAAAATTCCTTTCCACCTCTTCGAGGAACCACTTCAAAATGATGTGACCAATCCGGAGCGAAAATGAAATCTCACCTTTTTGCCTTGCGTGTATTTTTTTCGCACAGGAGAATTCATATTTCGGAGAACCGATTTTTTACATTCAATTTATCACCCCAACCCACACACGCCAGCAGTTCCGGCTCATTGTGGCCCAGTTGACCGTTTCGTGTTTTGCATGAAAACGCCGTTCAAACCTCACGACCTGACCGCCATGCGATACCCCAAATCCAACAGAAAGCCGGAGGCTCCGGCTGAACATCCGCCACTGCCGCTCGAAAGCTGCCTGGCCAAATCGCGAAAAATGGATGCCCTGCGCTCCATTGCCGGGCGAACGGTGTTCGACCACTGCCGCATCGCGGGCGAAGTGGCGCGGGAGCTGATCGCCCGCTCGCCCACCTTTCTGCGCGAGCCGTTCTTCCCCAGCGGCTCCGCGCTCGTCGCCGCCTGCCACGACCTCGGCAAAGTCTGCCCAACCTTCCAGCAAAAAATCCACTCGGCGATTGAAAACCCCGATCCCGCAATTCTCGCCGTACTGCGCGGCGCAGATCCGTCGCTCGAAAGCCAATGGGACGGACACGCGGGCGTGAGTCAGTGCGCTCTCGAAGCGCTGAAAGCAGGCAAAGCCGTCGCCGCGATTGCCGGGTGCCACCACGGCTACGCGCCGAACATCGGCGGACGAGCCGCCGATGCGGAGCAGTTCGGCGGCCCGGCGTGGCAAGACCTGCGGGCGCGGCTTTTGGCGTTGCTCATGGAGGCGACGGGCGAGCGGTTCCCAGAAATCCGCGATCCGCTGCACGCCCGCGTGCTGGCCGGGCTGACCTCCGTGGCGGACTGGATCAGCTCCGGCGCGGCCTTCGACGACCCCGGCGAGCCGTGGCAGGAGCGCGTCGCCGCCGCCGTCGATACCGCCGGATTCACGCCGCCGCGCCTCGCGCCGGGGCTGTCGTTCCGGGAGATTTTCGACTTCGAGGCGCGCCCAATCCAGCGCAGCCTGATCGAGGCGGCCTGTTGCCCCGGCGTCTATATCCTCGAAGCGCCGATGGGCATCGGCAAAACCGAAGCCGCGCTCTACGCCGCCTATGCCCTCGTTTCGGCTGGAGCGGCACGCGGCATCTACTTCGCCTTGCCGACGCAACTGACCTCCAACCGCATCCACGAGCGGGTCGAGCGCTTCCTCGAACGGGTGCTCGAACCGGACTCTCCCCACCGGGCCGCGCTGCTCCTGCACGGCAACGCCTGGTTGCGGGAGTTCGACCTCGGCGCAGACGCCGCTCCCGGCTGCTCGTGGTTCAGCTCCGCCAAGCGCGGGCTGCTCGCCCCCTTCGCCGTCGGCACCGTCGATCAGGCGCTGATGGCCTCGATGAATGTCAAGCACGGCTTCGTGCGCGCCTTCGGCATCGCGGGCAAGGTGGTCATTCTCGACGAAGTCCACAGCTACGACGCCTACACCGGCACGATTCTCGACCGGCTGGTCGAGGAGTTGCGAAAGCTGCGTTGCACGGTCATCATCCTCAGCGCCACGCTCACCGGCGAGCGCCGGAGCGCCTTGCTCGGCGCGGCCCGAAGCGCGGAGGCGGCCTACCCGCTCATCACCGCCTTGCCCGCCGATGCGCCGGAGCCGCTGGAGGTCGCGCCGGAGACGCCCGCCGGAAACCGCGTCGCCATCCGCCAGACACTCGACTGCGAGGAGGCGCTCGGCGAAGCGCTCGACCGTGCGGATTCCGGCCAGCAGGTGCTCTGGATCGAAAACACCGTCAGCGAAGCGCAGGAGGCGTTAAAACGTCTCGCCGACCGCTGTGCGAGCATGGGAATCGAGTGCGGCCTGCTTCACTCTCGCTTCATCCACCGCGACCGCGAGGCGCTCGAAAAAATCTGGGTGACGCGCTACGGCGCTGATGGCGCGCAAGCGCGGCGCGAGCGGGGGCGGGTTCTCGTCGGCACGCAGGTGCTGGAGCAGTCCTCGACATCGACGCCGACTTCCTCGTCACGCGCCTCTGCCCCACCGACATGCTCTTGCAGCGCATCGGGCGCTTGTGGCGGCACAGCTTCCACCAGCGCCCCGCCGGAGCAAGGTGCGAGGCGTGGATCGTCAGCGCGGAATTTGAGGCCGCCGAGCAGAATCCCGGCGAAGCGTTCGGCAACAGCGCGAAGGTCTATAGCCCCTACGTGCTCTTGCGCACGCTTCAGGCGTGGAGCGGCGTCCAGACGCTTTCGCTGCCGGGCGACATTCGCGGCCTGCTCGAACGCACCTACGAAGCGAAGCCGGAGAGCGAGGCGATGGCAAAGCACAAAGCCGACCTCCAGCGGCGAAAGGAGATACTCGAAAACTTTGCGCTACAGAGCGTCTCGTTGGACCTCCTCGAAAAGCCCGACACCAATGTTGCCACCCGCTACAGCGACATCGACAGCGTCGAGCTGCTCCTGCTGCAATCGGTCAGCCACAACCATGCGGCGGGCGAAACCACGGCGACGCTGCTCGACGGCGAAAAGCTGACCCTGCCACACGAATTCGCCGCTGGGCGAAAACGGGAGCAGCGCCAGCTCGCCGCCCGGCTCGCCACGCAAACGCTTCAGGTGGCCGATTACTCCGCTCCCGCCGACCCCGGACGCAAAGCGCTCTCGTGGCTCAAGCCCTACTTCTACCTCGGCGACCCGTCGAAGAGCGAAAGCCTGTTGCGCGTCGCCATCGTGGGCGAGGACGGCCAACTGAAGCTGCCCGGCGGCGGCGCGGCGTCCGGCGAATACGAACTGAGTTACAACCCCCGTTTGGGCTACCAGTACAAAAAACGATAACCCCCATCAACACAGCCATGCAAAACCGCTTCAACCTGATCGACGAGCCGTGGATTCCGGCCGTCGGCAAAGGATTCACGAGCCTCGGCGACATTTTCAGCGATCCCGATATTCCCGCGCTCGGCGGCAACCCCGTGCAGAAAATCGCCCTCACCAAGCTCCTGCTCGCCATCGGCCAGGCCGCCTGCACACCGGAAACCACGGAGGAACTCGAACAGCTCGACGCCGAAACCTTCCGCACCGCCTGCCGCGCCTATCTCGAAAAGTGGCGCGAGAGCTTCTGGCTCTTCGGCGAAAAGCCGTTTTTGCAGATGCCTGCCGTCCGGAGGCTGATCGAGGAGCGCAAACAGACCGAGCTGAAAGCCGCACCCGCCGCTCCGGCGAAGAAAAAAGAGGCCGCTGAAAAACTGGCCGAAGAGAACGCCTTGCCCCGCCCAATCGGCACAGGCTTCTACCCCGACCTGCCAGCGGAGAACAACACGATTCTGAGCCAGTTCCAGATGCTCGAAACCACCGATCCCGCCGAAATGGCGCTCTTCATCGTCACGCTGATGAACTTCGCCTTTGGCGGCAAGCGGATCGAAAAGAACCTCGCGCCGCTCAGCCACGGCTTCACGGGTAAATCAATCTCGGCAAAATCGGGGCCAAGTATCGGAAACTACGCCGGATACCTGCACTCGTTCCTCACCGGCCCAACGCTGACGGACACCGTGCTGCTTAACCTGCTGTCGCGGGAGCAGATCAGCACCAACCCGTACTGGAAATCGGGTCTCGGCTCGCCGCCGTGGGAGCGGATGCCGGAGGGGGAAGATTGCCCCGCCGCCAACCATCTGAAGAATTCTTACATGGCGACCCTGCTCTCGCTTTCGCGCTTCGTGCTGCTCGACGGCGAGGGCGTCTATTACGTCGAGGGACTGCAATATCCAAGCCATAAAGAGGGGTGGCGCGAACCGAGCATGACGATCAACGATCAGGAAAAGCAGCCGAAAGTGCTTTGGGTCGATCCCGATAAACGCCCGTGGCGCGAACTGCCGTCGATGCTCGCCTTCCTCGAAAGCGGCGAAAACAAGGGATTCGAGTGCCAGTTCATCAAGTACGGACTCGAACGGGCAAAGCAGCGTCACCAGCAGATCGGCATCTGGTCTGGCGGACTTCGCGTCAGCGCGAACTCAGGCGACCAGTCGGTTAAACAGGACAACGATTTCGTCGAATCCCTCTTCCTGTTCAACTCCGAGGCGATCGATAAAAACTGGTACGACCGGTTCAGGCAGGAGATGGCGTCGCTCGACCAGCTTTCCAAAAGAGTCTATGCGGCGACAAGGAGCTATTTCGCCAAACAGAACATGGACGGCGGCGACCTGGCCTCGAACGCTTCGGGCCTCTTCTGGCAGCTCTGCGAGCGGCGCTTTCAGGAGCTGGTCGATGCCTGCTATGAGCCAGACAAACTTCCCGCCATCCTCAAAGCGATTGACTCGCTCGCCTTGCAGTCGTACGACGCTTTCTGCCCGAAGGAGACGGCGCGGCAGATCGATGCGTGGGCGGAGTGCCGCCCGAACCTTTCGAAGCATTTCATCAACAACTGACAAAACCAATAACTATGGACAACGAAAAGAAAACCGGCAGGCCGGAAAAGTTCGTGGAGTTCGTGATCGGGCTGTGCCAGAAGGACAAGGGAGCCGCCGCCGCGCTTCGCCGCGCGGACAATCCGGCGACCGAGTACCAGAGCTGGGAGTACCTCGCACGATTTTCCGTCGATCTCGAAAAACCGTTCGAGCGCATTCCCTACGCCACCATCGCCGCCGCCATCGCGCGGGCCAAAGCGGAGCACAACGGCTCGGCGGGCATCGGCAAGGCTATCGCCTTTTGCTACGAAGATCGGAGCAAGAGCGATCAGGCCAAAGCGCGGCTCCGGCGGCTGCTCGCCTGCGATTCGGTGACGGAGGCTTGCCGGATTCTGCGCCCGCTCTTCAGCCTGATCGACTCGAAAGCGCCGGTAACGCTCGACTACGCAAAGCTGCTCGACCAGCTCCTCTGGTTCAATAGCAACAGCAATCGCATCAAAACAGCCTGGGCGACCGATTTCTACCGCCACGCCGGCGAAACCGCAAACGAGGAGGTGAGCGCATGATTGCAACCATTCTCACCCTCAGCCGCAAGGACGTCAATGCCTTGCGCATTACGGACGATTATTCCCTGCACCGCGTCGTCTATAGCCTGTTCGAAGACGTGCGCTCGGAGGCCGAAAAGCAGTCGAGCGTTCCCAGCGGCTTCCTCTTCGCCGACAAGGGGGGCGACGCCAAAGGCAGGCGAATCCTCATTCTGTCGGACAGGCCGCCGCTGCAACCAGCGCACGGAACGCTGTCTGCGTCGTGGACGATTCCCGACGAGTTCCTCCAGCACCGCTTCTACAAGTTCGAGGTCACGCTCAACCCCACGCGCAAGGAACCCAAAAGCGAGGGAAGAAAAAACAGCCGGTGCATCCCCATCAAAACCCGCGAGGAGGTGGCGGCATGGTTCGGCGGCAAGTCGCTCGCGTCGTGGGGATTCAGCGTCGATCCGGCGCGGCTCGACGTGCGAATGCTGCCGGTGATGCAGTTCAGCAAGCAGGACGACCGGCCCGTTACCCACGGAGCGGCCCGCGTGTCGGGAATGCTGCGGGTCGAAAATCGCGACCTCTTTATTGACAGCTTCAACAAAGGCATTGGCCGGGGCCGGGCATTCGGCTTCGGGCTGTTGCAGATCGAACCTCTCAAAGACGATTCAAACCACTAAACCCCATACCACCATGAACACCATGAAAAACAATCCATTCAAGGGCCAGCGCATCGAGTTCCACATCCTCCAGTCCTTTCCGGTCACCTGCCTGAACCGCGACGACGTTGGCGCCCCGAAAACCGCAATGGTCGGCGGCTCGACCCGCGCCCGCGTCAGCTCGCAGTGCTGGAAGCGCCAGGTGCGCCTCGAAATGCACGAACTCGGCGTCAAGCTTGGCGTCAGAAGCAAAAAGGTCTCCGACTACGTAGCCAAAGCCTGCGTCGCACTCGGCGCGGATGAGGAAGCGGCGAAGGCGTGCGGAGAGAAGATTGCCGCCGCGTTCAGCAACGACACGCTCTTCTTTTTCAGCGAATCGGAGGCGAACGCCTACGCGCAGTACGCCGCCGAGAAGGAGTTCGACGCCGCAAAGCTCAACGACAAGGAGCTGGCAAAACTCTCGAAAAAAACCCTCGATCCGGCCAAAGATGGCCTCGACATCGCGCTGTTCGGGCGGATGGTGGCGCAGGCTGCCGATTTGAACATCGAGGCCGCCGCGTCGTTCGCTCATGCCATTTCGACCCACAAGGTGAGCAACGAGGTCGAGTTCTTCACCGCGCTCGACGACCTTGCCGAAGAGCCGGGTTCGGCGCACATGGGCAGCCTTGAATTCAACTCCGCCACCTACTACCGCTACGTCAGCCTCGACCTCGGCCAGCTTTGGGACAACCTCGGCGGCGCGGGCATTGCCGACGCGGTGGAGGCGTTCACCAAAGCGCTCTTCGTGGCCGTGCCGAGCGCCCGGCAGACGACGCAGTCGGGCGCGTCGCCGTGGGAGTTCGCGAAAGTCTTCATCCGCAAGGGCCAGCGCCTTCAGGTTCCGTTCGAGACCGCCGTCAGGGCGAAGGATGGCGGATTTCTCCAGCCGAGCATCGAGGCGCTGTCCGACTATCTCACAAAAAAGGAGAAGCTTGCCGGGTCGCTCTTCGGCAAGGAAAAAGAGTTCGACTTCGGCGAGGACGAGTCGTTCTCCATCGACACGCTGGTCGGCGAAATCCGCAACTTTATCGAAGCGAAATCATGAGCAATCCATTCATTCTGTTATGGCTCGAAGCGCCCCTCCAGTCGTGGGGCGCTGACTCGCGCTTCGGGCGGCGCGACACGCTCGACTTCCCCACGAAGTCGGGCTTGCTCGGCCTCTTGTGCTGCGCCCTCGGCGCGGGCGGCGAGCAGCGGGAACTGCTCGACGAAATGGCCCCGCTCCGCCAGACGGTGATCGCGTTCCAGCGCGAACGCGGCGAGCGCCCGCCGCTCTTGCGCGACTTCCAGATGGTCGGCAGCGGGTATGACGAAAAAGACGACTGGGAAAAGATGCTGATTCCAAGAAAACGGGACGGTGGCATCGCAGTGGGCGGCGGCACGAAGATGACCTACCGCTACTATTTGCAGGAGGCGACGTTCGCCGCCGCAGTGGAGGTTCCGGCGGCGCGGGCCACGGAGTTCGCCGAAGCGCTTCAGGCTCCCGTGTGGGACATCTATTTCGGCAGAAAGTGCTGCGCGCCGACCGACCTGGTGTTCCGGGGTTGCTTTGAGTCCGAGGCGGAGGCTTTCGTCAAAGCGGCATCCATCGCCGCTGAAAAGCATCTTGCCGAAGCGTTCCGCGTTCGCGACTACGCGGCGGGTGACGAAAGCGCGGGCGAGGTCGTGGCGCTGAACGACGTGCCGGTGCAGTTCGGCACACGAAAAAAGTACCGTGAACGGCGAGTAACCATTATCCACGAAAGCAATGAAGAGTAATGAACTCATCAACGAAGGGAATCCTGCGCGGCTTTTAATAAAAGTGACGCGGGATACCCTTCCGCAGGTCAAGGAAAAGTATCCGTTTCTTTATCTTGAGAAGGGACGGATGGAGATCGACGACAGCAGCGTGAAGTGGATCGACTGCGACTGCAACGTCGTTCGCCTGCCAGTGGCCATGCTGAACTGCATTTTGCTTGGCCCCGGCACGACGGTGACGCACGAGGCGGTCAAGGTGATGGCCGCCGCCAATTGCGGCATCTGCTGGGTGGGCGACGACAGCATGATGTTTTTCGCCAGCGGGCAGACGCCAACCAGCAACACGAGGAACATGCACCATCAGATGATGCTGGCCGCCACTCCGGCAAAATCGCTCGAAGTCGCGCGGCGGATGTTCGCCTACCGCTTTCCCGACGCTGATCTTGAGAAAAAAACGGTGCCGCAGATGATGGGCATGGAGGGGCTGCGGGTGCGGAAGTTTTACGAAGAGATGGCCGTGAAGTACAAGGTGGGCTGGAAGGGGCGGCGGTTCGAGCCGGGAAAATTCGAGATGAGCGACACGACCAACAAGATTCTCACGGCGGCAAACGCGGCCCTGTACAGCATCATTATGTCGGCGGTGCACAGCATGGGCTATTCGCCGCACATCGGGTTCATTCACGCGGGCAGTCCGCTGCCGTTCATTTACGACCTGGCCGATCTGTACAAACAGCACGTCTCCATCGAGCTGGCTTTTTCGCTGACCGCCGCAATGGCCGGGTATTACGACCGGTACAAGATCGCCACGGAGTTCCGGCGGCGGGTGATCGAAATCGACCTGCTCGGCAAAATCGGGCCGGATATTGAAACCATTCTCGGAAAAAAGCAATGCTCGTTGTAATCGCCAATGACCTGCCCCCGGCTGTGCGTGGCCGGATGAAGCTCTGGTTCATCGAACCCAGGGCGAACGTTTTTGTGTCGGGCGTGAGGGACAGCCTGGCCAGAAAGGTGGTGGACTATCTGCACGAGCACTGCCCGCCGAAAAGCGGCCTGATGATTTTCAACAGCTCGAACGGGTGCCCCGGCTACGAGATTTTCGGCATGGGCGACACGCGCAAAGCCATAACGGAAATCTCCGGCCTACCGCTCGTGATTGAAAAATCCGCCGCCTCGCCACCAGAAAACCCAAACAGCTTGACGCCAGACGTCCCAAAACCCCAGTAAAACCCAGTGTCTTCCCCACGCCCGTGGGGGTGTTTCCATTACAAGTGCTTGTTTTTTTGTGATTTTTTGTCTTCCCCACGCCCGTGGGGGTGTTTCCAAGAGAGCCGCTTTCCAAGCACTCATGCGCACCGTCTTCCCCACGCCCGTGGGGGTGTTTCTATCAGAGCAGCCGTGCATTTCGAGCCATCGGGTCTTCCCCACGCCCGTGGGGGTGTTTCTATTCTAATTTGATTGGCAGGTCGGTCCCGTTGGTCTTCCCCACGCCCGTGGGGGTGTTTCCCCGTCTGCGTTGCTGTAAGTCAAGAAGATCCTGGTCTTCCCCACGCCCGTGGGGGTGTTTCTGCCCAAACGCTTGCTGCATAAATCTTATTTGGTCTTCCCCACGCCCGTGGGGGTGTTTCTGTAGGTATCAAGTTTTTCGGCACTTGGATACAGTCTTCCCCACGCCCGTGGGGGTGTTTCGTTGCAAGAGGTGGACAGTGTGGACGGAAGAGGCGACGGGGCGGGGTTGCTCCGTTCGCGTGAAAAAAAGGGCGACTCCGGTAGATCGGAATCGCCCTCAAAAAAAACATCACAACCTATCGCGCAATCACAATCTCGTGCCGATGCCGAGCAGATCGGCGATGTTGGCTTTGGGGTCGATGACCGGGCGGATGGCGGGGGTGGCGCTGGTCATGATGGTCGTCACGCCGGGGCCGTGGCCCGCTTCGCGGCAGTCGCTGTGCACCACCACGCCGATGGTGACGGCACCCTTGCGATAAGCTCGCCCGTAGCGGTTGTCCTGGTCGAGCAACGCCACGAAGTCGCCGAAGCGGATGCGATCGATGCCGAACTCACGGACAGCGTCAGAATCGCTGGTAACGATGTCGTAGTCGCCCTTGGCCACGTGCGCCGAGCCGATGCCGGAGCCCATGCAATAAGCCGGAACCAGCGTCGTCACCGGCACTTCGAGCACGCCGTCCTCGGCAACATTGATCTTCATTTTCGCCAGCAGCGTCGGATCGAGGTTGAAGAGAGAAACATCCGGAAAGTCGGTCAGCTTGAGTCCCTGCCCTTTCGAGCGCACCATGATGGTGTCGCCGTAGGCCATCTTCTCTTTAACTTCGCGCGGAAAATCGACGATGATGTGCTCCGAACCACCGTGATGACCGATCACCACACCGCTCTCGCCCTTTGCTTCGCCGGAGACGATGGTGGCCGTGTTGCCCACGCAGCTCAGCATCTGAACGGTAACGTTCGGGTGCTCAAAAGGCTTGTGCGTGTCGGCGGTGCAGCTCACGCCGGGTTCGATGTGGTCGCCCTCCCAGCCGAAGGCCGGATCACCGACCTGGAGGTTGAGGGTGATGCCGCCAATCGAGGGCAGAATGAAGGGCGTGCCCAGGTGATCGACCTCCCAGCTGCCGCGGGTTCGCGGCTGGCCGGGCTGGCACTGAAGCAGGATTTCGACAAGGCGGTTTTCGTTGGTTGCAAGCATGGCGTAATCAAGAGTTTGATGATGAAAAAACACGGCAGCGGAGCGCATTTGCCGCGGCGAAAATGGCCTCCGGCGCAGCAGTCAGCCGTGGTTTAACGATGAAGAAAAGTAAAGCCACAAGACCACATCAGAAAAAAATCCCACAAAAAGAGAACTTTTTCCCGGATTAGCACAAATATGACGTACTGACGACGTACTGAGTTTTCCTTTCCGGGCTTTTTTTCTGACATTGACTGTTCAGATTGTTGCGAGGTGTTCTACCCTTCGGGTTTCGTGAACTTATGCAGTAACTATGTCCAGTCCACAGTTTCGCCATTTTCTTTTGCGGTTGCGCCGTTCGGCCCTTTTTCGAAGTCGTCCCCTTCTGCTCGCGTCATCAACGGCGCTGCTCGTCACCCTCTTTTTTTCAGTCAGCCTCATCATTTTAGCAACACCCCGGCAGGCATCGCCCGAACACCGGTCAGCTTCATCGGTTCAGACGTTCTTCAAATCCATCGGTCTCACTGGCGACGACGAGCTTGGCATGAATAACGAGTCCGACAAGGTGACGCTCGACGAGGGCGAAAACGATCCCGCCAGCAAGATCGAAAAGAGAACCCTCAAAAAAGGAGAATCCGTCTACACCATTCTCACCGCTGCCGGACTGACCCCTTCCGAAGTGCAGCAACTGACCGCCCAGCTCAAGGGAACCCCGGCGTTCAAGGGGCTGAAGGCCGGAAAAACCTATGAGTTCGAAACCGGCAGAGACGGAAAGTTCGTCCGCTTCTCCTTGCAGTCGAGCCCCTACGAAACGCTGCATATCGTCAGGGATGAACAGACCGGCAGGCTGAGCGCCGAACGGGAAGCCATCGAGTACGACACCCGGGTCGCCACGCTCGAAGGAACCCTCAGCTCTTCTCTCGCCAGCGAGCTGCGCAGCCGGAACCGCTCTTCGCTCAATCCGAAACTCAGAAAAATCCTCTCCGCAAAACTCAATTTCAGAAAAGACATCCAGGCCGGAGCGACCTACCGGATTCTTTTCCAGGAGCAATGGAGCGGCACGGATTTCATTGGCACCGGCGATATTCTCGCCGTCGAGATCAATTCGAAAGGCCGGAAATTCAACGCCTACCAGTTCACCAATGCCAAGGGCGACACGGCGTATTACGATGAAAAAGGGCGCGCCATCATGCAGGGACGAACCATGTTCATCCAGCCCTGCCGCTTCAGCCGTGTTTCGAGCGGATTCGGCTACCGCACCCACCCCGTGACCGGCAGACGCCAGTACCACGGCGGCGTCGATCTGGCCGCGCCGACCGGCACGCCGGTGAAGACCGTGGCCGACGGACGCATCATCTTTTGCGGACACAAGGGCAACGCGGGCAACATGATCACCATCGCCCATGCCGGGCAGGTTCATACGATGTATCTGCACCTGAGCCGTTACGCATCGGGCAGCCGCTACGGTAAACAAGTGAAGCAGGGCGACATCATCGGCTACGTGGGTTCGACCGGCCGCTCGACGGGGCCGCACCTCGATTTCAGGATCGTTAGAAATGGCCATTTGCAGAATCCGCTGGTTGCGCTGAAGCAGACCGCGCCACGCCGCTCGCTTTCGCCAGCGGAACTGCACAGCTTTATGGCCAGGGTGCAAACCTATCAGCAGCATCTCAGCACCGACCGACCCGTCATGGTGGCCGATGCCGGCAATTCCGGCGAGCCGGTACTCTGACACTTCAGAGACATTTTATCAAAAAGCCTCCGGAATGCTGATCAGTATTTCGGGGGTTTCTTTGTTTCGGTCGGGAACGTACAGAAAAACTTCGACAAGCGGCTTAAAATTTACAATGAACAATATCCGTTATAGAGACACAACAACATTGGTTCGCATTAACAACTTTACTGAAGCGATGAGTTCCGTTCATTTTTCTTTGAATGCTTTTTTTATAACATTTACTAAAGGTTTTTGTGATGTGCCCTACCCTTCATGTTTTATGAATTTATGCACTCACTATGTCTGATGAGCATTTTCAACACGTTCTGTTGAGGTTAAAGCGTTCGGAGCTTTTCCAAAAACTCTCGCACTTGCGGGCCTCATCAGAGGCATCGCTTTTTATTGCCCTGTTTTCAGTTACGTTCTTTTCGGTCAGTTTATTCCTTTTCACAACATCCAGACAGGTATCCTCTGAACATCCGTCAAACTCGCTGGTTCAAACAATCCTCAAATCCATCGGCCTTGCCAGCGACACCGAGCCGGACACGAACAACGGAGACCAAAACGATCCATCTCAGATGACCAGGCAAAACGCCCCTGGCAAAGAAGAGTCCGGCTACACCATTCTCACCGCTCCCGGGCTGACGCCAGCCGAGGTCCAGCAGATGACCGAACAACTCGAAAAACTGACCCCCCGGCAGGAAACCATCGGTCACGATACCCGCATCGTCTCCATCAAAGGCACGATCCAATCTTCGATGGCAAATGAGCTGCACAAACGGCACCGCTCTTCGCTCAACCCAAAACTCAATGAAATCCTCGATGCAAAATTCGATTTTGCAAAAGACATCAGGGCTGGAGCAACCTACCGGATTCTTTTCCAGGAACAGTGGAACGGCAGCCAATTCATCGGCACAGGAGATATTCTTGCCGTTGAAATAAGTTCGAAAGGACGGAACTTCAACGCTTACCTCTTCACCAACGACACGGGTGAAACCGCGTATTACGATGAGAACGGGTGGGCCATGTTACAGGTGCGAACCATGTTTATCCAGCCTTGCCGTTACAGCCGCATTTCAAGCGGATTCGGCTATCGCATCCATCCGATAACCGGCCGGAGCGAATTCCATGCAGGCATTGATCTCGTTGCGCCAATTGGCACACCGGTCTTTGCTGTCGCAGATGGGCGTATCGTTTTCAGCGGATGGCACGGCTATTCGGGCAATATGATTGCCATCGCCCATGATGCAGCAAGAATCCAGACAATGTATCTGCACCTGAGCGGTTTTTCCCCGGCCGTCCGTTACGGCAACACAGTAAAACAGGGCGACATCATCGGCTATGTCGGCTCGACCGGCAACTCGACGGGGCCGCACCTCGATTTCAGAATCGTGAAAAACGGACAATGGCAGAATCCGCTGTTGACGCTCCAGCAACCCATGCTGTGGCGCTCGCTGTCTTCGATTGAATTTCAACACTTCATGGCCAAAGTGCAAACCTACCACGAGCAGCTCGGCAAACAAACACCGGACATGGTTGGCCAATACCGGCAAACACCGCGAAACGTTGCGTTTAACTGAGGAACGTGCGTAATGCTAAAAGCCTCCGGGGTTCTGATAGAACGGTACTCCGGAGGCCTTTCGCTTGCAACATTTTAGAGCGGCTCACTCTTCTTCGCTCACCTCTTTTCTGGACGCCTTGAGCTCAGCTCTTTTCGCCTTCTCTTCAAGACGCTTGTCCGCAGCGCTTTTTGGCGGCTTCGTCGCTTTGCGCATCTTTTGTTCGACCAGGGCCTTGGTCAAGATGCCCCGGAACCGCTCGATGGCATCCTGCCGGTTCCGCTCCTGCGTACGGTAACGCTGGGCCCGGATGATGATCACCCCCTCCCGCGTTATCCGGCGGTCATTGAGCTGCATCAGCCGCTCTTTCAGATCCGACGGCAGGGACGACGCGGCGATGTCGAAGCGCAGATGCACCGCCGTCTCGACCGAGTTGACATTCTGCCCGCCCGCACCCTGCGAGCGCATAAAGGTCATTTCAAGCTGCTCTTCGTCAACCGAAACGCCTCTCGCGATCTTGATCATAGGAATGCCTCCTTTTGACTTGAAAGTTATGACAGGGCTGCCAGCTCCGGTGACGCAAGAGTTTCTGGCCAGCTGTGGGAAAAAATACTTTCGATGCCAGCACCGGCGCACGGACGGATGTTGATCTCGCGGTCGTCGAGCAACAGAAATCCGGACGACCCATGTACATGCAGGAACGCCTCTGGTGAGCGCTTGAGATAACCGTGCTCGTAGGGGAAAAAACAGCGCGCCATGATCACTGCCGCACCCTCTTCGCCGTCACGCGAAACCGCCCGGCAGAAACGTCAAGCAGCACATTACCAATATCGAGAAGAATAATGCCCATACGAGAGGATTGTCATGATCGATCTCCGAAACAGGCGAAAAGGAGTGCCGCCGTCAGCCGACCCGAGGTTTGTGACAGATATGTTAACCAAACGGCGGAAAAGAGACAATGACAAAAAAACTCTTCCTGCGACAAAGCCTCACCCGTGGAACTCTTTGCACCTCTGCCGCGTCATCGTAAGGACACCTGCACTGACGGCAAACACCACATTCCACAGGAGGGGAAAAGCTATGGCCAACAACGAACTGAAGCATCCGGCAAATGCGCCCGGTCCGTTCTACGTCACCAGCCCGGACGATCCCGATGGAGAGGGGTGCAATGGCTGCGCCATCTGCTACAACGCAGCTCCGGACTTCTTTGCCGAAGATGCGGAAGGGTACGCCTATGTAGCGCAGCAACCGCAATCAGATGCCGATATTGCTCTTTGCCGCGAACAGATAGCTGCCTGCCCGACAAACTCCATCGGCGAAAACGGCTGACGCTTCAAGCCTTCAAATTCTTCTCTTACCCACACCCGGACGCCTATAAACAAAACTGCCGGGCATCAACCCGGCAGATGCGCGAAACTCCCGAAGCTTTAGACGACGCCCCAGAGCTTGATCTTGAAGTCATCGCTTCCGCTGGCGATCACCTTGCCATCCGGCGAAAAGGCGACCGACTGAACCTCGTGTGTGTGACCGCGATAGGTGTGCACGAGTGTTCCTTTCTCCACGTTCCAGAGCCGGACCGACTCGTCGTTCGCGGCGCTGGCAATGAGCGTGCCGGCGGGATTGAAGCAGAGGGCGCGTACACCATCCTCATGACCTTCGAGCACCTTGAGCATCTGGCCGGTGGCCGCATCGAGCACCTTCACTTTGGCGTCGCGTCCGCAGAGCGCGATCTTGCTGCCGTCCGGGCTGAAGGAGACGAAGTGCGAAAGCGTGTCGCCGGTCGGGTAGTTGGCGATGTTCTTGCCGGTTTCGAGATCCCAGATTTTCACTACCGGCTCCTCGCCACAACTGACAAGCTTTTTGCCGTCAGCGCTAAAGGCAACGCACTCGATGTAGGATTTGTGCCCGAAGAGGGTTTTCACCTCGTTGCCGGTTTCGGTGTCCCAGAACTTGATGGTGGTGTCGCGCGAGCAGCTCGCCACCGTCTTGCCGTCGGGGCTGAAAGCGATCATGCGCACCTCGGTGTCGTGCCCCTTGCAAACGTGCAGGCACTGGCCGGTCGCCACGTCCCAGATGCGCACCGTGCTGTCGATGCTGCCACTGGCCACCTTGTCGCCCTTGGGGCTGTAATCGACGCACTTGACCCAGGTGGTATGACCCGACATGGTATGAATCGCCTGGCCGGTTGCCACATCCCACAGCTTTACCTTTTCATCGAAGCTGCCGCTGACGAGTTTCTTTCCATCGGGGCTGAAGCGCACGCCAAGCACCCGGTCTTCGTGACCGGCGAGGGTCTTGATGAGCGCCGCGTCTTCACGCACCTGAGGCCGTTTCAGTTCCACCTCTTTTTTGCCGAATATCTTCGATAGGAAACCCATGAGTGTAAATCGTTTGATGGTTGCCGGGCGCAGACATGACGATGCCGGAAAACGCCTGAAAAAATTGTTCGCTAATTTAAAAAATTTTATCCGTAACACCCACCCGTGCGCACGCCAAGCCGCTAACTGCCGCGACCGAAAAGCGGGTAGCTTCGCCCCTTCCACTTAGGCCCCTTGCCAAACACGCTCAGGCGGAACGAGTTAAAGGCGATCAGGAGCAGCATCACCTGCGAAAGTGCGTGGAGCAGCGCCGACCACAATGGCTGGCGGAACCTTGCGGCGATCATGAAGCGGATGACGAGCGCCACCGTCACCTGCGCCAGCGGCAGCCAGAAGAGGGCGAGCGAGCGGTCGCCATGCAGCGCCGAGAAGAGGAGAAAGGCGTACGGCGCGAGGTATAGGAGCGCGACAAGCACCATCAGCACTACGAAGCCAGGAATACTGTTGCCGAGTCCGGCGAAGAGATTCTTGGAAAATCCTTGCCACACCTCGCCGAAGCCCCGGTACATCCGGCAGCTCACCGCGTCGGTTCCGTCGAAAGCCGCCACCTTGCCGCCCGAACGCTTGACCGCCTTGCAGAGCCACACATCCTCGACGATGTTGTTGCAAACTGAACGATGCCCGCCGATCCGCTCATAGGCGTCGCGCCGGAAGAGGATGAACTGGCCGATGGCGTAGCAGAAGGCCGAAGAGCGACTTTTCCAGACCATCGAGATAGGCAGATAGCTGAAAAGGATGTGATAGACCAGCGGCACAATCAACTTCTCCCAGAAGCTCTCCATCTCTTGCGCCGGAGTCAGCGAAAGCATCCCTGCGCTTCGCCGGCGCATCGCCTCGACCACCCGCCCGAGCGCGTCGGGCTGGTGGCGCGTGTCGGCGTCGGTGAAAAGCAGTAGCTCGCCCGTCGCCGCTTCACCAAGCTGCTGGCAGGCCCACGCCTTGCCGTGCCAGCCCGCCGGAAGCTCGCGACCTTCGAGAAGGCGCAGCTTCCCGCCAAGCGGCGTAGCGGCAATCCGGCGGAGCGCCTCAAGCGTGCCATCACTGGAGTGGTCGTCGAGCACGATCACCTCAAAATCCGGATAGCGCTGTGCCAGCAGCGAAGCGACACACGCCTCGATGTTCAGTTCCTCATTGCGCGCAGGCACCAGAAGCGAAACCCTCGGCGTGGACGCGCCATCATCCGGTGCACCGGGAAGTCGCGGCAGATCGCCAAGGTTCTTCAGCACGATGCCAAGAAACACTAGCAAAGAGCCAAGAATGAAGAGTTGATAGATCAGCATGGTAATAAAAAGGCCGCGCTTGGCGGCCTTGCAGTTTTAACTGTGGCGTAGCAGGTTCCCATCATCCCATCCTCTTCGTCCCTGCCGTCCCTGATGCTCTCAGTCGATCAGCTTGTTGATGTTATACTCGAAAATACCCTCTGCGCCCGCACGTTTCAGCTCGGGAATCAGGTGGCGCACGATCTTTTCGGAGACGATCACTTCGAGCGCAACCCACTCCTTGTCGGCCAGGTCGGAAACGGTTGGCTGGCGAAGGGCGGGAATGACCGCCATGATCGCCTCAAGCCCGGCTTTCGGCGCGTTCATCTTGAGGCCAACCTTGCCCTGCGCGCTGATCGCGCCTTGCAGCAGCATGGCCATGTTCTCGATCTTTTCGCGCTTCCACGGGTCTTCCCACGCCGCTTTGTTAGCGATGAGCTTGGTATTGGACTGAAGCACCGTTTCGACGATGCGCAGCTTGTTGGCCCGCAGCGACGAGCCGGTCTCGGTCACCTCGACGATGGCGTCGGCCAGCTCCGGCGGTTTGACCTCGGTCGCCCCCCAGCTGAACTCAACCGAGGCGTTCACGCCGTTTTCGGCCAGATACTTCTTCGTGATGTTCACCACCTCGGTGGCGATGTGCTTGCCTTCGAGGTCCTTGACGGACTTGATCGGCGAGCTTTCCGGCACGGCAAGCACCCAGCGCACGGGCCGCATCGAGGCTTTCGAATAGACCAGATCGGCCACCTCGACCACATCGGCATCGGTCTCGATGATCCAGTCTTTGCCGGTCAGTCCGGCGTCGAACGCGCCCTGTGCGACGTAACGGGCCATCTCCTGCGCGCGAATCAGGATCGCCTCCAGCTCGTCATCATCAATCGAGGGAAAGTAGGAGCGGCTCTGGACGGAAAAATGAAAACCAGCATTGGCGAAAAGTTCGAGAGTCGAATCCTGAAGGCTGCCCTTCGGCAGACCCAGCTTGAGAACCTTGTTGTTGTTCATGTGATAAAAGAGAATCTGATAGTTGACTTAAAGCTTTTCGAGCCGGAACTGCCCCTGTTCATAGACTCCGTATTGATACCGCCCTTCGATCCACGAGCCGAGATTGACGTAGGTGCTGCCCGATTCATGAACCACCTGCACGCGCTCCGAGTGGTTATGACCGCAGACAAAATAATCAAAATCACGCTCTTGAGCCAAAGCGGCGGCAAAATCGGGAAGGCGCGTCGATTCGGCGCGCATATCGACTTTTTTGTGCTTGCGGCTGAGCAGGGAGAAATGCTTCATGAGCGCCGTCGCGAGGTCGGAGTGAAAGGCCGTCAGAAGGCCGAGGTTGAAGCGGTTGCGGATAAAACGGGCGAAGAGCTTGTAACCGAGATCGCCCTCGCCGAGGCCGTCGCCATGTGCGAGCAGAAACAGCTTGCCGTCGTGATGCACCTCCTGCAATCCGTAGCAGGTTTTGACGCCAAGCTCGTCGTCGAAAAAACTGCCGAGATAAAAGTCGTGGTTTCCGGCAAACCAGGTGACGCTGACGCCGCTCCGGACAAGCCCCGAGAGCATACAGAAAAACCGGGTGAACCCTTTGGGAACGACGTGGCGGAACTCCATCCAGTAATCGAGAATGTCGCCGAGAAGGTAGAGCGCCCCGCCCTGTTCGCGGATGAGCGAAAAAAGTTTTTCAAGGCGTTCGAGCTTCTCCTGTTCCGCCTGGGGCTCTTGCAGGCCGAGATGAAGATCGCTGAGAAAATAGAGTCCAGGCATCGCGTAGAGTGAGCAGGTTCAGAGCACCGCGGAAAGCGCGATGACCGCCACAGGAATGAGAATGTTGTCCACCTCTTTCGGGCTGACCCCCTCGATGATGGTCGCAACGACAACGATCATGGCGATTTTCACGGGATCGTACGCTGCCGGCACGATCAGCCAAACAAAAAAAAGGCCGGCGGCAAGGCTGCCCGCAAGAAAGGCGAGGCTCCCCTCGAGGCTTCGCTCGCTGAGCACCCTGTACTTCATCTTGCCCATCCTCGTGCCGACGATGGGAGCCAGACCGTCGCCCCAGCCAAGCACGGCCATCGCCAGCACGCCCGCGAACTGCTTGTAGTAGAGGGTGCCGCAGATCATGGCGACGACCACGAAATAGAGCGTACCCTTGAGCAGTTCGCGCTTGTCGCCCGTGCGGGTCATGGTTTTGACCGCCTGGTCATCATCGGCGGCGAAAAGTCCTTTCTGGATGAGCAGCACCGTCCAGACGGCGAAGACCGTGATGTTCAGGTAGTGCGACCAGTCACCGTCACGGAAAAGAGGTAAAAAGATAATGACCGAACCCGCGCAAATGTGGGTGATCTTGCGGCTGATGTCCCGCGGCAAACCGTGGTTGGTCACGAGCCAGTCCATGAGAGGCGGCACGCTGAAGACGTATGCAAACGTAAGCAGCATGACCAGAACATTGTGCCAAACGACAGGAAAATTGAAAAAGGTAGAGGCTATGGCTGTCATGGCGCCTCCGGATGGTGAAAGTTATAAGGAAGATGACCTGAAAAACGGATGTTCGTGCGGGGTATCGTCATCGTTTTTTCGTCCGGCATTCATCGGAACCGGCAGGCAGAACGAGTAATCGCAATCTGCCTGCCACCTTCGGAAAGATCACATGTACTTTGCGCCCACCAGGGCGGCGGCAAACATCTGGTTGGTCAGGAACAGAATGTTGTTGACCACCTGGAACCGCAGGAATGCGTTGTGCTCCTGCACTTCACTCTTGCCGATGGCGTTGCCGAAGCCGTCATCAACCGCATGCTGCACAAGTGTAATACCCGATTTGGGGTCGCGATAAATCGGGATCTGAATGATGATGTTCAGTACCAGTCCTGCAATGATAAAGTACATCAGAGTCGTAAAACCCCACATGAAGACACGCCAGGCGAAGATTGCGAACACCAGATCGATGATGATGAAGGCAACCAGGAAGGTGTTCTTCGCGCCGATCATGACGGTCAGGGACTTCATGCCCCCCTTGGCATCACCCTCCTGCGACTTGAAGTCGTTCATGACGATGAGCGCCACGGCCATGAAGAAGTTGAGTCCGGCAAGCCAGAGCACCTCGGGGCGAATATCGCTGAAGAGCGCATTGGCCGAAAGATAGGTGATGAAGCCATAGGAAAAGCCGACCGCCGGACCGGAAAAGAAGATGTTTTTCTTGAGCTTGAAGGGGGGCGCGGAGTAGAGATAACCAATGACGAGGCCGGCCAGGAGCGAACCGACGAAAATCATGCCGCGCTGGCCGCCGATGCTCGTGCCAATCCAGCTGCTCAGCGCCACAGCGATCACCAGCACGATGCTCCAGTTCCAGATTGCCTCTTTTTCCGAAAGCCTTCCCGACGGAATGGGGCGGGTCGGCTCGTTGACCCGGTCGAGTTCGAGATCGTAGTAGTCGTTCACCGACTGGCTGAAGCCGGTTCCAAGGGGGCCGTAGAGCAAAAAGAGCGCCGCGAGCAGCAGGTAGTCGTGCACGGTGGGCTGCATCGCTCCGGATGCCATGACTCCCCCGGCGAGGCAGGGAAAAACGCTGATCCAGGTAACGGGGTCGAGCAGTTCGAGATGAGCTTTTACTTTATCGACAAATCCTTGGCTTGCAACTGACATGACTGATGAGGTAGTGGAAACGGCTCCAGGCCGGTTGAAAATGACTGTGTTGGG
The DNA here is from genome assembly GCF_025244685.1 of Chlorobaculum sp. MV4-Y. NCBI lineage: Bacteria > Pseudomonadati > Chlorobiota > Chlorobiia > Chlorobiales > Chlorobiaceae > Chlorobaculum > Chlorobaculum sp. MV4-Y. The sequence goes on from NZ_CP104202.1 coordinate 1,866,534, forward strand.
TCTTCGGCGAGGAGATATTCCGCACCATGATGCGCCCATATGTTGCGTAAATTTACGAATCCCGCAGAAATAATAACATCATATCGGGAACAATTATGAAGGAAGCAAATAGCAGACGTTCAGAGAGACGGCGGTACTACCAACGAAACCGCTTCCCCAGAGAGGGTGGCTGAAGTCGCACCGGTGATTTTCACGAAAAGCGTATCGCCCGGATTGAACTCGCCACGGCTGAAGACCACTGCGCGATTTTCAAAGGTACGGCCCATGAGTTGCGACGATGAGCGCTTGCTCTCGGCTTCGGCGAGCACCTCGACCGTCTTACCGATCTCGCGCCGGAAAATCTCGCGCGACATGGCGTTTTGCAGCTCGATGATCTCCTGAAGTCTCGCCTTTTTGACCGTGTCCGGCACGTCGTCCGGCAGGTTCCGCGCGGCCCAGGTGCCCGGGCGTACCGAGTAGTGGAACATGAACGCCGTGTCGTAACCGACCGCCTCCATCAGCGAAAGAGTCTCGCGATGATCCTTTTCGGTTTCGGTGCAGAATCCTGCAATCAGGTCGGTAGTGATGGCCACGTCCGGAATGTGGCTGCGGATCATGGCGATCCGGTCGAGATACTCCTCACGGGTATGGCCACGCTTCATCAGGTCGAGCATTCGCGACGAACCGGACTGCACGGGAAGATGGATGTGGTTGCAGAGATTCGGGCGCGCAGCAATGACCTTGACGAGTGCTTCAGAGATGTCCTTGGGATGCGAGGTGGTGAAGCGGATGCGCATCGACGGCACGGCGAGGCTCACGCCTTCGAGCAGCCCGGCGAAGTCGAGCTCCTTTTCGGCGTCGCGCCATGAGTTGACGTTCTGGCCGAGCAGCGTCACCTCGCGGAATCCCGCATTTTCCAGTGCAGCCACCTCGGCCACCACGCGTTCGAAGCTGACACTGCGCTCGCGCCCCCGCGTCACCGGCACCACGCAGAAGGCGCAGTGGTTGTTGCAGCCGCGCATCACCGGCAGAAACGCGCCGATCGTACTGGCGCGAACCGGCTCGATACCCGCGTAGGTCTCCGTCTGGTCGTAGTCAAGAAGAGCGGGTCTCGCCGCCGCCTCGCGCACGCCTGCGACAAGACCGGCAAGCTCGCGATAGTTGTCCGGCCCGACGATGAAATCGACAAAGGGATAGTCGCTGAACACCCGTTCACGTTCGAACTGCGGCACGCATCCGAGCACACCGATCACCAGTTCCTTGCACCGCCGCTTGCGCCCCTTGAGGTGCGTCAGGATATTTCCGAGCCGCTCCTCGGCATTCTCACGCACCGCACAGGAGTTGAGCAGCACGATATCGGCGACCGTCTCATCCGCCGCCGGAACAAACCCTTCAGCCTGAAGCAGCGCCGTGACGATCTCCGAGTCCGCCTGGTTCATCTGACAGCCGAAGGTGTGAATATAAAATGATGATGGCATACGGCTCATTCGTTGACGCATAGTGCTTGCTCGATCTCGACTACCAGAACGGAGCGAGGCGCAACCTCGTGATTCGTCCGGCGAACCGGAGTCGTCGCGAAGCGCGCCCTGCCGCTTCCTTCCCTTGAACTGAAATCCCCCCGGCGGAGACCGTCAGGCTCCGAAATGGATATGGATGTACTTCTGGAGTTCGCTTTCGGCATCCTCCTTGCACAGCCCGCAGACCGTGCTGATCTTGGTGTGCTCCTGAAGCTCGTAGAAGGTGCGTGCGCCTTCGAGCACCGCCTCCTCGATGTCGTGATCGGTCACGTTCATGCACTGGCAAACCGTGCGGGCCTGCACCTTCTGGACGCGGTCGTTCATGCCGTTACGAATGAAATAGTCGTTGATCGCCGCCCTGAGCGCCTTGTCGCCCAGCACCGAGCAGTGAATCTTGTTCTCCGGCAATCCGCCCAGCTCCTTGGCGACCTCTTTCGGCGAAATGTTGAACGCCTCGTCAAGCGTCATGCCCTTGACCATTTCGGACAAAATCGAAGTGCTGGCGATAGCGCTGGCACAGCCGTAGGTTTTCCACTGGCAATCGGCGATCTTTTCGGTCTCCTTGTCCACCTTGATGGCCACCATCATCTGGTCACCACACTGGAGGTTGCCCTCCATACCGACGCCATCGAATGCGCTGGTGTCGGTACCCTGAAGAATATTTTTCGGACTCTCGAAATGCTCCTTGAGTTTCTCCGTATATGCCCATTCACCTGACTGAAGCATTAGTCTCTCCTTTTACTTTGATATAAGCTGTTGACATGTTTCTGATTCTTTCTATGATGCCCGGTAGAACGTCGAGCATGTATTCGACCTCATCGACGGTGGTCGATCGGCCCATGCTGATGCGGATCGAGCCGTGCGCGCGCTCGGCATCGACGCCCGTAGCGAGCAGCACATGCGACGGATCGAGCGAACCCGAAGCACACGCCGACCCGGTCGAAACCGCGATTCCTGCAAGGTCGAGGTAGAGTAAAATCGATTCGCCCTCTGCGCCGGGAAACGACACGTTGAGCGTGTTCGGCATAGAGTCGGTCGGGTGGCCGTTGAAAAGCGCATCGTCGATCCGGGCCGAGATGCCTTCACGCAGCATTTCACGGAAACCGAGCAACCGTTCCGCCTCAGCCGCCATCTCGATCTTGCGCATATCGACCGCCATCGCCAGGCCCATGATGCCGAGCGTGTTTTCGGTGCCCGCACGACGCCCCCGCTCCTGGTGGCCTCCGCGGATGAAGGGACAGTACGGCGTGCCCTTACGGACGTACAACGCGCCAATCCCTTTCGGGCCGTAAATCTTGTGACCAGAGATGGTCAGGAAATCAACGCCAAGATCGTTCACATCGACCGGCACCTTTCCGAACGCCTGCACGGCGTCGGTGTGCATCAACGCTCCGTACTGGTGAGCAAGCACGCTGATCGCTGCAATGTCCTGAATCGTGCCGATCTCGTTGTTGGCCATCATGACCGAAACAAGGCCAACGCCACCCGACTTCAGAAACTCTTCGAGCTGCCCGAGGTCGATCTTGCCATAAGCGTCCACATCAAGATAGCTCACATCGACGCCGCGATGAACAAGGCATTGAGAGGTCTCCAGCACGCACGGATGCTCGATGCGGCTGGTCACGATTTTCGGTCTCATGCCCGGAAAACACTGGCCGGTGCCACACGCAAACAGCGACAGCACGGTATTGTTACCCTCCGAGCCACTTCCGGTGAAAACGATCTCGCTCTCGTCAGCCCCCATGAAAGCCGCCACTCGATGACGCGCATCCTCGACATTGGCGCGGGCCTCGCGACCAAACGCATGCATACTCGAAGGATTGCCAAACATCTCCATGGCCGCCACCAGCTCCTTCTTCACCTCGGGATGCAGAGGCGTGGTGGCATTATGATCGAAGTAAATCTGTCTTGATGGCATAACTGGTTTCTGAATTTCAATGATTTTTGCCGCAAGCAGGACAAAGATAAGGTTATTACCGATGAACACCCATGCAGAAAGATAAGGTTCCCGGCATCAAACAAATATGGACTAAAATAGTCTTGCTTTATTTGAAAAGCAAACGGTGAGAGAGAAAAATGGAGTTTCCGGGGATGGGACAGACTGAAGCAGAAATGAAGCCACAAGGCGGTTCCTTGACTGAACCCGCCTCAGAACCGTCCAAAAAAGAACAGAAGCATCAGGGTAATGAGAATGACAGCGGCCGCAGTTGCGCCCACGATCAACCAACGACGCTTTTTACCTTGTGACTTGGACACAAACCCATTCGGACCGTCAGTAACTAACTGGGCTGGAGGCGGTACCGAAAAGTTCGAGGCAGAAATACCCAGTTCACTCCGACACGCATCGAGCAAAGCATCGTCGCCGACACCAAGTTCCGCGGCATACTTCTTGAGATAGGAGTGAACGTAAAGAGGCGGCAAAAAGCTAAAATCACCCTCTTCGATTTTTTCGATATGGGTGCTGCGAATCTTGATCAGGCGAGCGATTTCATCGACAGAGAGGGCTCTCTGAACGCGCGCTTGCCTGAGCGCCCGGACAAGCCGTTCAAGTGAACTCCTGTCCAAAGTCTCATCGGGCATTGGAAGGGAATGGTTTTTTGTGATAAAAACACCACTGATTTATTTTTAAATCTATAAAAAAATAGTGTTTTGCCCCAAAGTAATAATCAGCACACCGCAGAGATTCAGCTGTGAAATGCGGCAAAAAGCACTACTGCCTGTTACGAAATGACAACAAACCACAAGGCGCTCCTGCTTAATCCACGCGACGAATGCTATACCAGCATTACATCATTATATCAGCCCCTTAGAGGGAAAAATCATTCGGCACCGTAAGGGCCGAGCCATAGCCAGGCTTGAGTACCCATCGGACCGGCATGCTGTACAGCTTTTTTCAGAATATCCGAACCCGATGCTCCGGATTCGGATGCCTTTTTCAGGAGTTGTTTCAGGCTGACATGCTCATTTTCCTGCATCGGTTTCCAGGAAAGAAACAGCTGGTCTCCCGGATGAAACAGCTTGTAAATCGCGGCCTTCTCAGGACTTGACGCATCGAAAAACACAATATCACCTTGTGGTTTAACGGCTACATACAAAAGCGATTCGCCAGCAGAAAAAAGCCATGAAACCTGATGATCAGTGCCGAGCATAGGGCCCCGACCAAGCAAGTGAAACGGCTCCGCAGTTCGTGAAACGAAGATAATGTGCCGGTAATCAGAGAGGCGATCACCCATCGATTGTAGAAGCGTGTCGCTCAACCACCGGCGATCATCATCGTCGGCAAGTATCGCCTCGAGATTCGGGCTGGCAGAGGCCAGCCGCTGCCGCAGCGTGGCAAAGCGGTCCCTGACCTGCGCTCCCGGCACTTTCGCGGTGACAATCTGCAACTCCCTGCTGCTGACCAGCATCGAGGTCGAAAGCGAGTCCCTGACAAAAAATCTGATCAGCGCCTCGTCTGAGCGAAGGTGTTTCTGAAGCGTGCGTAAGGTGAGAAGCCGGGGCTGCAACCGCTCGGAAACCGCGCTGTCAACTTTGGACGCCTCCGCTATCAGCTCGATCAGCCGCCCCTGCTTCTCCCTGATAGCCTTGTCAACAACAGGAGCAAGCGCAAAACCCGTCCCATCTTCAAGTATGTTGATCTTTCGCTGGAGCAATCCTGAAATATCCCTGGTCAGTTCAATGATCTCGTTTTGCACAGCTTCATGGCCCGGCGGCAAACGGAATCCGGCAATACCTGCATGTACCAGACGCCGCTGCTCCAGGTAGTCAGCCATGGCGCTGGCGTCGAAAAGCTCGATGTACCGTCTTTCAGCAGCCAGAAGATCGCCAAGCTCACCAGCCGCCTCCCGCTCAAGGGTGACATAGTCGGTAGCCGTGGCGGGTATACCGTAATGCTGACAGGCAGCAAGCCCGAGCCGGTATGCTTCGATCCGCTCGGCGGGAGGAAGCTCGACAGAACGGCCAAGCATGAAGAGCGCCGCAACTTTCGCAAATGGCATGTTTCTCTGCCCAAAATATTCGATGACGCTGCGATACGTATCAGGTTTACGGACAATGATGTTGTTGGATTCATACTGGAGGATGGCCACAAGCCTGGGATAACCGGCCTCTTGTGCAATGGCCAGCGCGCGAAACAACAGATAGCTGGCGTTCGGACGCTGCTTTTCCATTTGCTGGAGACTCTTGGCTGCAATACGCAACGCCTTGATCTTCACCTCCGGAGACGCATTCATCTTTGTCACCCGGCCTGAAATCATGGCGATCTTTCCTGCCAGATTGTCCGGCGTATCGAGACCGGCTACTCTACCCGTCAGGGCACAATCGAGAATCCCGGAAAGACCCGATATTTTGATGGCATTATCATCTGAAGTCGAAAGTCTCGTATAGATACGCAAGGCATCAATGATCTTTCCTGCCCTGAACAAAAGACGCGCCTCATCAAAGAGCTGCCATGCATCAGGATTTCTGAGCGAAGCCATGACCGATGCTGCCTGACCGTACATGCCAAGCTCGGCATACATTCTTCCCGTATCGAGCGCTACAGCGGTGTGCAGCGAATCAGGCAGGGTTTTGCCGCCATGCCGCCGGATAGCATCCCAAGTGCGGAATGCACCGGAGTAACGCCCGGTAAGAAACTCGATCCGGCTCTTCCGGCAAAGCGCATCCAGAGCCTTCTGACTGAACCCATTCAGGGTATCTGCGGCCAGTGCCCGATCGTAGCGGTCAAGTGCATCCGGATACTTCTTGAGCCGATAGAAGCGAGCCGCCTCTTCGTACAGGGAAGCAGTATCCGCGTCCTGCCCCTGATGGCTGCACGAAAAAAGCGGTAGCACAAAGCAGAGCGACAAGAGGCTGCGCAGGCACAACGATCGAACAGTTTTCATAGCGAACCGGAAGAGTAATGATGTGTTATTTTGATTTTACACAGAAATTCGCCGCCGGGCAAGCATCATCGCTCTGACAATGGCAACGCCTTTCAATGAAACGTTCAAAACACCAAACCGGTTATGTGAAGGTATTGCTGTATCTTGAGATATATCAAAGCATAACATGCCGGGTCACTGAACCTTAACTTATGAGTCCCCAAAGCGCAGAAGCGATCATCATCATCCTGCTGATCCTCTTCGAAGGAGTCCTCTCTCTGGCGGAGTTCGCCATCATCTCTTCGAGCCCGGCCCGCCTGCGCGAGCTGCGGGAAGCGGGATGCCCATCGGCAACGGTCGCACTGAAACTTCAGGACAATGCTGCCAGATTCCTCTCATCCATCAAAGTAACCACCACCCTGATCACCACCCTGACGAGCGTTTTGGGCGGACTTTTTTTTGCCGAACCACTCGCGGCGCTGTTCAGCCGTCTCGCCATACTTGAGCCCTACCGCCATCCTCTTGCGCTCACGGTCGTCATTGCATCACTCGCTTACCTGACTCACGTGATCGGCGGACTGCTTCCGAAAAAATTCGCCCTCCGCCATCCCGAGTCTATCGCGGTAAAAATCTCCGGATTCATCGACAAACTCTGCGCAATCACCTTTCCGGCAGCGTTTCTCGCCGACGCTTCGGCATCCATGCTGCTCCGGACACTCGGCATGGAGGCAGACGAAAAGCCCCAGATCAGCGACGAAGATGTGATGCTCATGATCCGGCAGGGCACCAAGAAGGGGGTGTTTGAATCGGTCGAGTACGAGATGATTTCGAGAATTTTCCGCATGAGCGACAAGCGGGCCAGCGCCATCATGACGCCACGCAGCGCGATCGAGTGGCTCGACCTGGAAAGACCTGACGAGGAGCTGGTCGCGCGGATCAAGGCCAGCGGCCGCTCGCGCTTTCCGGTGGCGAAGGGAAGCCTCGACGAACTTCAGGGCGTCGTCAGGTCGCTCGACCTGGTCAACTTCAGCCTCTCGTCGAAAGGCGGCAGCATTCGGGAAGCAATAAGGGCATCAATGAAGCCACCGCTCTTCGTGCCCGAATCGGTACCAGCCTTCCATGTGCTTGAACTTTTCAAGAAAAACCGCGCGCAACTGGCGCTGGTGATCGACGAACACGGCTCGGTACAGGGAGCCATCACCCTCACCGACGTACTCGAAAGCATCGTCGGCGACGTGCCGGCGGACGATGTCGAGGGCGACCAGAAACGCATCGTGCGCAGAAGCGAGCGCACCTGGCTGGTCGATGGCATGGTGCCGGTCGATGAGTTTCTCGCGGCCTTCAACCTCGAAGCCGACAAATTCTTCGACGAGGGCGAACCCCGTTACGACACGATGGGCGGCTTCATGATGACCCGCCTCGGCGAGGTGCCCTCGGTCTCCGACTCCGTCCGATGGAACGACCTCACCTTCAAGGTGATCAAAATGAACGGAAAGCGGGTCGGGCGCATTCTTGTTGAACAGGAGGCAAAAAACGCCGATAAAAAATAACCAAACCATAGAAAGCAATGATCAAAGAAGGTAAAATCGCCCCGGATTTCACGCTTCCCGACAGCGAGGGCAAAATGGTTTCCCTGTCGGAGTTCAAAGGCCGCAAAGTGCTCCTGATCTTTTACCCTGGCGACGATACGCCGGTCTGCACAGCGCAGCTCTGCGACTACCGCAACAACGTCACGGCCTTCACCAGCAGGGGAATCGAGGTGATCGGCATCAGCGGCGACAGCCCGGAGTCGCACAAGCAGTTTGCCGAAAAGCACGAACTCCCCTTCCTGCTCCTGAGCGACCAGCAGCGCACGGTCGCCAAAGCGTATGACGCACTCGGCTTTCTCGGCATGGCGCAACGCGCCTATGTGCTCATCGACGAACAGGGCACGGTGCTGCTCTCATACAGCGACTTTCTGCCGGTCACCTACCAGCCGATGAAAGATCTGCTCGCCCGCATCGACGCATCGTAACGATTGATGCGACACGCTGAGGTTGCCCGAATCCAAATCTTTTTTCGTATCTTCGCGGGCAAACTTTTCAGAACAAAATGCAGACCCGAATAATGGAACGTACCCTTACCATACTGAAACCCGATTGCGTGCGCAAGCAGCTTATCGGCGCTGTCACCGACATGATCGAGCGCGCCGGTTTCCGCATCGTGGCGATGAAGAAAACCCGCCTCACCAAAGAGACCGCCGGCGCATTTTACGCCGTGCACAAGGAGCGCCCCTTCTACGGCGAGCTGGTCGATTTCATGTCGTCCGGCCCGTGCGTGCCGATGATCCTCGAAAAAGAGAACGCCGTGGCTGACTTCCGCACGCTGATCGGCGCAACCGATCCGGCGCAGGCCGACGAGGGCACCGTCCGCAAGCTCTATGCCGACAGCAAGGGCGAAAACATCATTCACGGCTCCGACTCCGCCGAGAACGCCGCCATCGAAGGCGCCTTCTTTTTCTCCGCCGAAGAGGTGGTCAGGGTTGACTGATTGGAATCAGGAGTGACCGGACTTCATAAAAAAGAGCGGCCTGAATTCATCATCGGGCCGCTCTTTTTTGTTTTACTCACACGCTGCCTTGTCACGACCTCAGGGCGCTGATCCATCGCTTCCCGCAGCCGGCCTGCCACCCGAACGCCGTTCGATCAGCGACTCGCTAAAGGTCTCACCGTAAATGTCCCACACCGTCACGAACAGCGCCGCAATGACCGGGCCAATGATGAATCCGGGCAGGCCAAACATGCCGATGCCGCCGAGTGTGCCGAAAAAGATGAACAGCTCGTGCATGCTGGTGTCGCGCCCGACCAGAATCGGACGGAGGACATTGTCAATCTGGCCGACGATGATACTGCAAAAGAGAAAGAGGCCGATCGCCTGCGTATAGTTACCCGACAAGGCCAGGATAATGACTGCCGGAACCCAGATAATGGGCGAACCGATAAGTGGCAAAAGCGACAGTGTCGCCATGATCGCTCCCCAGAACACCGCCTGGTTGATGCCAGCCACATAAAAAGCAAAACCGGCCAGAGTCCCCTGAATGACGCCAATGATGAGCGAGCCTTTCAGCGAGGCTCTTGTAACCGACACGAAACGGTCAAAAAGGCGCTTCTGATCACTCTCGTTCAAGGGAAGGTAGTACTTGATGCGCTCCAGAAGCTCGTGACCGTCCCGGAGCAGAAAGAACATGGTGTACCAGAAGATGATAAAAAGCACCAGATCGTAGATCGCCGTCCAGGTGATCGCCGAAAAACTGCTGAGAACCGACGAGCCGAGATTGCCGAGAATTTCGGCAGCTTTTTCAAGAATCAGGTCGCTATAGCTCTCGATATCCTTGTAGAAAGGCAAGCTCGAAAGCATGTGCATGAACCCTTCGGGGTCGCGAAGCTGTTCGCGAATCAGCGGAATGGCCGTGCTGCTCAAAGAAAGGGCCTGCAGAATTACCACGGTGAAAACAACTGCCAGCGGCAGGAAAACCATGAGGAAAACGATGAAAATGGTCATCGAGGCGCTCAGGCTCCGATGGCCCTTGAAAAGGGTGATAAACCGGCTGAACAGCGGGTAGGCCAGTCCCGTAAAAATACTGGCAAGCAGAATCGTCACCAGAAACTGCCGGATCATCGTCAGAAAGAGCGCGGAAATCAACAGCGTCGCAACCAGAACGGCGATCTTGTTGAATTGCGGTGTGTTCATCCGTGTCATGGCAGTCGGGCAACCTCCATCGTTAGAAAATTTCCCTTCAATTTAACCTGCCCGGCGCATCACTGCAAAAAGTGATTTGAGCGCAGCAGTATCGGTCAAAGACGCTTTGAGGGATCGGCTTCCGCCAGCAGCCTGGCCCGGACAAGGGCAACGGCGAAGATTCCGGCGGTCTCGGCCCGCAGCACCGACTCTCCGAAGGAGACTGGCGTGAAGCCGGCCTCGACAGCATCGGCGACTTCTGCATCGGTAAAGCCCCCCTCGCCGCCAACGAGGAAGAGTATCTTTTTCCCGGCTGGCTCGAATGCTGGAAAGCCCTTTTCGCTTTCGTGGGCGATCAGACACAGATCGTAGCCGTCGAGGCGGAGCGCTTCGCGGAAAGCGAGCGGATGTGAAAGTTCGGGAAGATGAAAGCGACGGCTCTGGCGGGCGGCGGACAGCACAATGCCACGCCAGCGTTCAATCTTCCGTTCGATCTTTCCGGAATCGGGCGTCGAAACAGTACGCTTCGTGATCATTGGCACGATGCGGGTGACACCCAGTTCGGTTGCCTTTTCGAGGAAGAGATCGAAGCGCTGCGGCAGCTTCAGGAGTGACAGGGCCACGGTGACCTGCGTTTCCGGCGGCGGCACCGTACGCGGGTTGCGGATCGCGCCTTCGATCGAGTGCTTGCCAATGGCTTCGACCACCAGCTCCGCCGTGAAGCCCGAGCCGTCGGTCACAGGCACCACGTCGCCCGGCTGGCAGCGCAACACACGGGCGAGATGGTGGAACTCTTCGCCGTCGATCACTGCACGAGCATGTTCAAGATCGAGCTGGTGCGGCAAAACGTAAAACAGATCCATCTCCGGCTACTCCTTTTCGGTAAGGGCAACGGTCGCAAAAGCCACCTCGACAGCACCCGCTGCTTTCAGTGCTTCCGCAGCAGCCACCATCGTCGCGCCGGTCGTAAGCACATCGTCCACCAGCAGCACTCTTTCAGTACAGCGTTCGCGTCCTGGACGAAAAGCTCCCGCCATGTTCTCGCGCCGTGCCTTTATACCAAGTCCGGTCTGCGTGTCGGTATAGACGCAACGCTCGAGGCTCCGCGTCGAAACGGGCAGAGCGAGCAGACCAGCCATGCCGCGGGCAAGCGCTTCGGCCTGGTTGTACGTGCGCTCGATGCGCTTGAGATGATGCAGCGGCACCGGCACGATCGCGTCGAACCCGACCGGAGCACTCCCCTGACGGATAAGCTCTCCGAGCCGCTTGCCGAACAGTTCGCCCAAGGGAAACAATCCGCCATATTTCATGGCATGCATCGCCTCGTGCAGACTTCCGCTGCTGCGGTAAGGGTAGAGGCACCATGCCGCGGATGGAACCGCCTTCTCGCCAAAGTGCGCACGCACCGTGCTTTTGAGCGCCGCGCCTCCGGCAAGCACAGACGGAAACGGCTTGAAATCATTGAAGCATCCGGCGCAGATGTGCTCCTCGCCCTCACCGAGCGGCTTCTGGCAGAGGGTGCAGACCTCGGGAAAGAGCAGGTGCACCAGCCCCTCAAGCATCGCGATTCGAGGATTGAACGGAGTTGAAACAGAGCGCCGCCGCGCCGTAGATTCCGGCCTTGTTGCCAAGCCGCGCCGGAACGATCTCCAGCCCGTCGTGCATCGAGGGCAGGGTTGAGCGATGCAGTTGCATCATGGCCGGCTTGAAAATCAGCTCGCCAGCGGCAGCAATACCTCCACCGATCACAAACTTGCGGATATCCATCAGGGCGGTGATGTTGGCCAGCCCGACGCCGAGAATGGTGCCAATCCGCTCCCACGTGCGCAGAGCAGCGGCATCACCTTCCTTGGCAGCCTGTTCGAGATGGCGGGGAGAGAGGCGGGAAAAATCGCGGCTGCACAGTTCATTGAGACGCGGTGAACGCGATGCCCCCATCTCCGGGCTGCACGCCAGCTCGACGATGCGTTCCTTGCCGATCAGCCCCTCGATGGTACCCCGAATGCCTGCGTGGACACGCTCACCCTCGAAATCGATGATCATGAAACCAATCTCTCCCGCCGTACCAGTGGGGCCGCGATAGAGCTTCCGGTCGAGAATGATGCCGCCGCCCACACCAGTACCGAGCGTCACCAGCATGAAGTCGCGGAAAGCGTTGCCGCCGCCAAAAATCGCTTCACCGTAGGCGGCTGCGTTGGCGTCGTTCTCGATGATGACGGGCGAAAAGAGGCCGTAGGCCTGTTCGAGACGCATCTGCAGCTGATCGCGCAGATCGTAACGCCCCCAGCCAGGCAGATTCGGCGGATAGGAGAGCGTGCCCTTCTCGGCATCGACCGCACCCGGAGCGCCAAGGCCGATCCCTGCAAAAAAGCCGGTGTCAAGCATCTCGGCAGCTCGTTGGTAAATCGCGTCGGCCATGAACGCCAGTTGCCGAACGACGCCCTCAGGGCCGGCGGCGGCATCGGTCGGCTGGGTATCCTCGAAGAGAATCCCTTCAGACTCACCGACGACAGCCACCTTGATGTTCGTCCCGCCGAGATCGATGCCAAGCGCCCATGATGGCATATCCGTAACTGCTTATGAATTGAAGGGCTTGAGAAACTTCCGGTTGTACACTCCCGATGCGAAGAAGTCGAGGATTTCAACCACTTCCGGAGTCGGCGGAAGATCGCGGCGCACGGTTTCGAGCGCCGTGGAGAGCAGCAGGCCCGACTGGAAAATGACGCGGTAGGCGTCCCTGATGTTGCTGAGCTGTTCGGAGGTGAAACCACGCCGCTTCAGGCCGATGACATTGAGTCCCTCGTACCGGAACGAGGCATGCCCGCCAGCCATGACAAAGGGTGGGACATCAAGCGCCGCACGGGAGATGCCGCCAACCATCGCGTACCGCCCGATCCTGACGAACTGATGCACCCCGGCCAGACCACCGACCACCACGTAATCGCCAACGTTGCAGTGGCCACCAAACTGCACCGAGTTGGCAATCACCACATGGTTGCCGATCACGCAGTCGTGTCCCGCGTGGACGTAAGCCATGATGAGATTGTCGGAACCAACCACGGTCTTGCCACTGGCCTTGGTGCCGCGGTTCAGGGTCACACACTCGCGGATGACCGTCCGGTCGCCGATGTGAAGATAGGTCTTCTCCCCGGCGTATTTGAGATCCTGAGGTGCGGTCGAAAGCACCGCGCCGGTCGAAATCCGGCACTCGTTACCGATGCGCGCCCCGTCGGCGATATGGACATGAGGCCCGATGACCGTGCCATCGCCGATGACGACATCATCTTCGATCACGGTGTAAGGGCCGACCTCGACACCTTCGCCGAGCACGGCTCCGGAGCCGATGACCGCTGTAGCATGAATATTGCTCATTGAAAAAACAAACTATTGCTTGAGTGAATCCAGACGCCTCTGCAATCCGGGAAGCTCCATTTCGAGTTCCTTCATAATGCCATCTGCCTCGTGAACCTTTCCTGCTGCGCGATAAGCCTGTGCCAGGGCAAAGTACAGTTCGGGATACTGTCCAACGCTGGTACGGGCCGCCAACATTTTAAGATAGTGAATATAAGGATATGCTTTTTCGTTTGCACCGCCTGCGGCATACATAGCGGCCACCGATCCGGCAAGCTTCGGCGTAACCGGGTAGCGGCTCAACGGAAAGAGCCGGGCGTAGCGGTCGAGCACGTCGAGCGCGAGCCGCCCCGATCGCACGGTTTTGCGAGCGCCGGAAGCGCCAGGAACCATCACCGGTGCGTCCGGCGAAGCGGAGAGCATCAGTGCGAGGCGCGCGAAAAGCGGCGGATAGTTGCCGAGCAGGTTCCGCGAAGTCTCGTCGATGTTGACGGCGAGGTTGCCGGTGTTGCGATAGCGGTAGACGTTGAACAGATTGCCGTAGAGCGTGCCGGGATCGGCGAAGCTCAGGGCCGATTCGCTTTTCAGTGGCACAACGCGATAAACCAGCCCGTCGAGACGCAGATTGCGGTCGAGGCCGGTCATTTCGGCGGGATCGACGGTCAGCGCGAAGTAGATCGGGCGCTTGCCGAAATTGTCAACTACGATGGCGTAAACAGCAATGTCCTGCGGGCGGAGGAATCCCTGGCCCTGATACGTCAGCGCGGGTTTGATCGTCCAGCGCAGCGAGTCGGAGGGCGCGCCCGGCAGGGCGACGCCGGAACGTTGGGCGTCATCGTAGAGCTTTCGCGCCTCGCGTCCCGCCGGAACAGCCACCTCAACCGAATCGACCGGCACGTAGGAGATGTTGGCAAGGTCGTCGTCGCGCATTTCGATATTGACCGGTTTGGCACCCCGCGGGCTGTCGTGCTTGAGTTGCAGCAGGTACCAGCCGGTATTGGCCAGACTGAGATTGACCACCCGGACATCGGTTCTGATCCGTTCCACCTCCTGCAAATACCAGAGCGGAAAGGTGTCGTTATCGCCGTTGGTAAAGAGGATGGCGTCCTTGTCGCAACTCTGCAAAATGTTCCACGCCCAGTCCCACGGCACGTAATTGCCAGAGCGGTCGTGCGTGCGGTAGTTGGCCATGAGCATCCGCCCGTCGATCGAGAGGAGGCCGGAAACCGCCACCGCGATGGCCAGCCAGACGGCGTGCGTTGGCGTCAGTGACTTCAGGCGGCTGGAAATCCAGGCAAAGAGGCGCTCGATGCCAATACCAATCCAGAGCGAGAAGGCGAAAAAGCTGCCGACGTAGCTGTAGTCGCGCTCGCGAGGCTGAGGCTCCGGCTGGTTGAGATAGACGACGAGGATCACGCCGGTCATCAGAAAGAGCACCGCCACCGGCAACGCCATCTTCCAGTTTTTCCGGAAATGACACCACGCCCCGAACAGTCCCGCGAGGAACGGAACTCCCCACAGCTGTCCCCAATCGACCACCGCCCCCTCGACATCGGAGGAGCGACCGATAAACTGCCAGCCGAAATAGCGCAGGTACATGTGATCGAGCTGATAGCGCCAGAAGTAGTCCCACTCGCTGGAGTACTTCTGGTAGAAATACTGATAGACCGGTTCGGGCGACCAGCGGCGCGGCCAGAGCGGCCACTCGCCGTACTGCTCGCGGTTGACGTAGGAGAAAAAGGCCTGAAGCGTCGAGGGGTTATTCTCGTTGATCGGCGGACCGGCATGGGCACGCACAAAAATCAGCAGGTAAGAGGTGTAGCCGAGGATGAGCAAGAGCACCGAGAGCAAGGCGAGATTCATCAACGGAATGCGTTTCCAGTGGCTGTACCAGATTCCGGAAAGCAACAGCGCGACAACGGCGAGCAGTCCCCACCAAGAGGTGGTGACGAGCAGCACCGGTATGCCCTTGATGATCAGCTTGTAGATCAGGAAAAACAGCCCGAGACTGAAAAGCGTCATCAGGCTGAACGATTTCAGATCGACGGTATATTTCTTGAAATAGTAGATCAGCACCAGTGCGAAGAGCGCGAGCAGGCAAAGCAGGTGCACGCCGATGGAGAGACCGATCAGGTACATCACGCCAAGCAGCCACCGCTCGCTGCCGGGCATGGGTTCTTCGTCGTACCAGCAAAGCATCATCCAGAAGATGGTGGCCGTCAACAGCGACGAAGCCGCCCAGAGACCGGTTTCCGTGGCGTTGAACCAGAAGCTGTCAGAAAAGGCGAGCGCCAGAGCACCCACCGCCGCGCCTGCGTAAGCAGCGATCTGTTCATGCAAGCTCCAACCGTCCGGCTTCGAGTCGCGATAGAGCGCAATCAACCGGACGATGATCAGGTAGGTCAGCATGATGGTCGCCGAGCTGATCAGCGTACTGAAAAAGTTGATGCGCGCGCCGATATCGTGGAAAAACGGAAGCAGCGAAAAGAGGTGACCCACCAAGAGGTAAAGCGGAGCGCCGGGGGGATGCGGAATACCGAGAGTGCAGGAGGTGGCGATCACCTCGCCGCAGTCCCAGAACGAGAAGGTCGGGGCCATCGTGGAGAGATAGACCGCTTCGGCGACAAGAAATATACCGGCGGCGATGATCCGGTTCGCGTTTCTGTGACTCATTCGGGACTGGTTGTTAGACGATTCGTATCAGCCAGGCGGTCACTCCGAAAGCAGTTCGGCGGCAACCAGATCGGCGAAAAGAAAACCCGCTTTGGTGAGCAACACCGCGCCGCTTTCAAGTTCGATCCACCCTTTTTCCTGTAACCCGGAAAGCACGGCATCGAGATGCTGATGCCCTAATTTATGCCCTTTTCGCAAAAACCCAACAGCGAGCGGTTTGCGGATTCGCAGGGAGAGAAAAACCTGTTCGTCGAAGCGCTGCGCTTCGGTCAGCGTCTCGCGGAAATCGACCGCTCCGGCGGGATCGGCAAGGTAGCGCGTCAGGCTGCTCACGTTCGAAAAGCGCGTCTCAATGTCGCCATCGACAAGAAAGCTGTGTGCCGCCGGGCCGAAACCGAGGTACGGCTCGCGCATCCAGCTCGCGAGGTTGTAGCGCGAGTGGTGCCCTTCGAGCGCGAAGTTGGAAATTTCGTAGTGGCGATACCTCGCGCCGCCAAGCATCGGCGCGGCCATCCGGTACATCGCCGCCTGCGTCTCCTCGCCGGGCAGGTCGCGGAGGCCTTTGCGCACATCGCGCCACAACCGGGTCTTCTCTTCGAGGGTAAGCATGTAAACCGAAATGTGCTGCGGACGAAGGTCGAGCGCCGTGCGAAGGTCGCTCTCCCATTCGGCCAAGGCCTCGCCTTCCGCGCCGCAGATCAGGTCAATGCTAACCGACGGAAAGCGTTCGAGCGCTTCGGCAACCGTGCGGCGGGCGTCGGCAGCCAAATGCACCCGTCTGAGGGCCTGGAGCTTGCGATCTGAAAAGGACTGCACGCCGATGGAGAGGCGGTTGACACCGACAGATTTCAGCGCATCAAGCGAGGCGGGCGAAAGATCTTCGGGATTGGCTTCGAGCGTGATTTCGGTTTCAGCGGAGATTCGGGCAAAACCGGAAACCTGCGACAGCCAAGCATCGATGAAGGAGGGCGAAACCAGCGACGGTGTGCCGCCACCGAAATGGATCGCCTTGATCGCCTGACCTTCGATCAGCGAGGCTTTTGAAACCGTCTCCACAGCAAGCGCCTCGAAAAAGCGCTCGGTGAAACCGGGTTTGGTGACAAGAAAAAAATCGCAGTAGGGGCAGCGCTCCCGGCAAAAGGGAATGTGCACGTAGAGGCAGATCATCAATGCACCTCAACGGGATGCCTGTCCCAAAATGTAGCCAGTCACGGCCTGATAGAGGTCGTCGGCGACATGATCCGGAAAAATCTGGTGCTGCTCGCAAAGCGACTCCTCGTTGTGACCGGTTCTGACGAGGATCGTCTTCAGCCCGGCCCGCTGTCCGCACTCGACGTCGATCAGCTTGTCACCGATGAAAAACGAGGCGCCACGATCCACCTCGATGCCCTCCTCACGCATGTCGGCGATGGCCTGCTCCACCATGCGGGGCGAGGGTTTACGGTGATCGATGAAGCGGTCGTACTCGGGATGCGGATAGTTGGGATGCGCCGGGCAGTAGTAGCAGCGGTCGTAGGAGGTCTGGCGCGCGGCCAGCAGTTCGTTGAGGTAGTCGTTCACATCCTCGACATCCCGAGGAGTCACAATGCCACGGGCGATGCCCGCCTGGTTGGTGATAAGCACGATCCGGAACCCCGCATCGCGCGCAATCGCGATGGCCTCGTCAGCCCGGTCGATCAGGATAAGCTCTTCGCGGCTCGAGACGTAGCTGCCGATGTCGCGGTTGATCGTTCCATCCCGGTCAAGAAAAAGCACCTTCGCAAACTCCATCACACCACCTCAGCCCAGCAGATTGCGGTAGAGTTCGGCGTACTGCCCCGCCGACGTGCTCCATGAAAAAATCGCGCCCCATGCATTCAAGCATCAGCGCGCTCCAGCGCTCCTTGTCAGCAAACATCGCCAGCGCCTCATGAAGTTTCGCCATCAGGGCATCGGAAGTGTAGTCGGTGAAAATGAAGCCCGTCCCCTTGTCGCCGGAGACCTCCTCGATGGTGTCCACGATGCCGCCGCCTGCGTAGGCGACCGGCACGGTTCCGTAGTTCATGGCAAACATCTGCATCATGCCGCACGCTTCGATACGGGAGGTCATAAGCAGAATGTCAAGTCCGGCGATCATCTGGTGGTAAAACGCATCGGTAAACTCGGACTGGAAGGCCATCTTTCCCTCGTTTTGCTCTGCGGCCTCTTTGAGCACCTGGTCGAACTCCTTGTAACCCGAGCCGAACACGATGAGCTGAATGTCAAGTTCGAGAAGCTTTGCAAGGCTTTCCCGGACAAGTTCCGCACCCTGGTATTGATCGAAGCTTCCGATCACGCCGACAACCGGCGTCTCTTCGGAAAATGGCAGGCCAACCTCTTCAAGCAGCACCTTCTTGTCTTCGAGCTTCATCTCGGGCTGTTCAGCGCTGTAGCGTTTCTTGATGAGCTTGTCGGAGGAGGGGTTCCACTGGCGGGTGTCCATGCCGTTGAGAATGCCGTAGAAACGGTCGCCGCAAGCCTTCAGCGGCTTGTCCAACCCGAACGAAAGCTCCGGATCACCCGCGATCTGGCGGGCGTAACGATCCGACGTGGTAGTAACCAGATCGGCGTGTTTGATGCCGGTAACCAGCAGGTTGACCTCACCGCCATCCATTTCGAGCGCGTCACACACCTCTGCATCGAGATGCTTCTGGAACGCCTTCGACGGGAAAATGCCCTGGCGGTAAACGTTATGAATGGTCTGCACGACCTTCACCTTTTTGAAGAAGTCATGCTTTGCATATCGCGTTTTGGCGAGCAGCGCCACCAGCCCTGCATGCCAGTCGTGGCAATGGATAATGTCGGGCTGCCAGCCGAGGCGCACGAGCGTCTCCATGACGCCGACGCTGAAAAAGATGATTCGTTCAGCGCTGCCCTTGTGGTCGCCTCCGAGCGGAATGTCGGAGAAAAGTCCGTAGCGCTTGAAATATTTCTCGTTATAGAGAAAATAGGTTTGAATCTTGCTTGACGGGAGGGCGGTAACCTTTATATGCAGCATATCGGTCTTGTCCTTGAGAGGAACTTCGATGTCCGACAGCCTGAGCACATCATGCAAACGGAATTTCCGGTCGTTGATGATACCGTATTTGGGCATCATAATGCGCGCCTCGAATCCTTCCTCTTCGAGCGCCTGGGGAAATGATGCCATGTAGTCGGCCAGAGAACTGAGCCTTACAAAAGGAGAACCCTCGCCAGAGACATAAAGAACCTTGAAATTTCTTCTGGCCATCTATCTCAAACTCTGTCTGATTTTTTTCTCAAATCGCTTTCATAGAATACCTTCAGTTTTTAATTTAAGAATTTTCATGCTGAGAAACAATTTAGCAGCTTTCAACTCTGAAGGGAGCACGTCATTGAAAGAATTTCCCGGCCTGAAAATTCTGGCGACCATTCTGATTCCCCTGTTATTCAGCGCCTGCGCCGTTGACCGCCCCCCAACAGGCGGGCCACCAGATCGTTCGTCGCTCAGCGTGACCAGCTCCCTGCCCACGACAGCCTCGATCAATACTTCACCGGAGAAAATCCGCATCGGCTTTACCCACTATGTTAGCAGAGCCGATCTTTTGAAATCGATTTTTTTCTCCCCGCGCATTGATGATTATGAGGTGACGATGCACGGCAAAGAGGCCGACATCCGGCTATACTCGCCGTTGCAACAAAACCGCACCTACACACTCACCCTGCGCGCCCCACTGAAAAGCCTGGACGGAAACCACCAACTCGACCGGAGCTGGGTGCTCGCCTTTTCAACCGGCCCGGTTATCGATCAGGGGACGATCGAAGGACAGGTATGGACAAACCGTCTGGCCCCGGCCCGAGACGTCTCGGTGATGGCCTATACACCTTCGTCGTCAAGCCGCTTGCAGGAAGCAAGACCAGACTACATCACCCAGACGGGACCGTCTGGCGAGTTCCGTTTTCAGCATCTCGCTCCAGGCAGTTACCGTATTGTGGCTACAACCGGCGAGGTCGGCAATGTGACGTTCGATCACAAGGAGGAGACATTCGCCGTCACCTCAAGCCCAACGGTGCATACCGGCATGGCTGGAGTTGCAATGCGGTTCGCGCCGGACGCACGGTCGGCAAACACTCTGAGCTCTTGCCGCACGCTCAACAACCGGGAAATCGAGATCACCTTCAAAAACACCATTCCCGCAAGAAGCTTCAACCTGTCTGCAATACGGATCGAGAATACCGCCACCGGTGCCATTCTACCTGTGCTTGGCTATTTTTCGCCTTCAAAAAGCAGTGAGGACAACACGTTCCGCCTCCTGACCGGACCAATGGAGGGGCGCACCTGGTATCGTCTCCGATTCTCGCCCGGCGAAAACACAGGCCAGACTTCAGAACTGAAATTCTCCGGTGATCCCCGCACGGAACGCTACCCGGAACTGTCGGCCAGCATCGTACCGGCTGACGGAGCAAACAACGTCATCACCGAAACGATCCGTCCTGAATCGGGCTCATCGATTGAGTTGCAATGTAATCTGCCGGTGGTCGAATCATCGGTCAAGCCAGCCGTAACGCTTTCTTTGTCCGAAAAAGGCCGGCAGATGCCGGTGCCATTCACCATCTCACGAATCGACAGCCGAACGTTCGCCATTGTGGCTTCAGAGGGATTCCAGCACAGCAAGGACTACCTGGTGCAGGTCAGACCTGGTATGCTCAAGGGGCTTGTCGGCGAACCATCAAAAACAGCATTGGTGAAGTCGCGCTTCAGCACCGCCGGCCCAGAAGCGTATGGAGAAATCAGCGGCTCTGGAAGGGCAATCGTTCCAGCGGTTGTTGTCGAAGCCCGTCGCAGCGGCTGTGAGAGTGGCCAGCGTATGGTGGCCAAGACAAACGCTTATGGCACATTCAGTTTCAGTTTCCACGATCTTCCGGCAGGCGAGTACACCATTTCCGGATTCATTCCATCGGCCACCGGAACAGTTTCGCCCATGACGAAATGGAACAGCGGATCGCTTACCCCGTTTGTGCCGTCCGATCCCTTTACGGCTCTGACCGTAACGATCAGGGGTGGCTGGACAACCGAAAATGTCAGGCTCGATATTCCCTCGATCCGGCAATCCGGCCTTGACAGAACCGAATCGCCCGAGAAACCATAACTGCAATCAACGCACAAACAAGACCTCTATTTTTTCAATGAGCAGCAGCCCATCACGAATCGGACCGAACTCCATCATACAGACCGTCGGCGCCCTTGAAACCGCCTATGGGAAAAACGAAACCGAGAAACTTCTGAAAAAGATTGGTCAGGGCTACCTGATCAACAACCTGCCATCGGAGATGGTCGAAGAGTCCAAATTCCACTCGCTGGTCACCGCCCTGCAAAAAGAGATCGGCGAAACGGCCACCGCGGGAATCCTCAAGGAGTCGGGCGAACGCACCGCGAAATACCTGCTCAAGGTGAGAATTCCCGGCCTGTTCCAGACGATTGTGAAGCTGCTTCCGGCGGGCCTGGCTTTCAAGGTGTTCCTCTTCGCCATCAGCAAAAATGCCTGGACCTTCGCCGGAAGCGGTGAGTTCAGTTACGGCTCCAAGCCGTCGCCAAACGTCATGGTCAAAGTCACCTTCCCGTCGCATCCGGTGGTGGGCAACTTCTACCTCGGCACCTTCACCGCCCTGCTCCGCGAACTGGTCAACCCGCAAACCGAGATCAAGGCAGACATCCGCCAAGAGGGCGGCGCGATTCGCTGCAACTACCTCTGCCGCATCTGAACACATTCCCGGATTGCAGCAAAAGGCAAGGGGGCGGGCGGTCTCCTTGCTTTTTGCGCAAACGCCTCAAAATCAACGCCCCGAGACAACACAACCGATCACCCCTGGCCGATCCAGTCGAAACAGTCGTTCCGCTGTTCACGGCCACGGCAATACCGGACGAACTTGAAGGCGAGATCCTTTTTCTGCCGCTCGCACAATGAGTCAAGGGACGACTCGGTCATCCGCTCCCCATCGGCAAACATGGGAATACATTTTCGGCAAAGCCTCACCGCCCAGCAATCGGAGCAGCGCGAGCCAAGCAGTCCGGAGTAGCGCCGCAGATACTCGCTGATCCGCTCGTCATCGAATCCCGTCGCAACCGAGCCGATCGGGAATGCCGTGTTGACCCGCTCGCACATGTGCAACGCCCCGCCGGTATCGACGTAGCAGCGCTTGCCCGGCGTGCATTGCCCACCGGTCGTGACGAAGCGGCCGGGAGCGCTCATCGGGCGATGGTGAATCTTTTTGACGGAAGCTTCGCACACCGCCCGCGCAAACGGAGCGGGACGCTCGCCCCGCAGGCACGAGCCGATGAAGTCGTCCCAGACCGTCGTGAAATCGAACGCGGTGTCATCAGGCGAGGCGAAGAGCGGTGCGCCATCACCGCCTGAACGCAAACGAACCGTCGAGACTTTGGGAATCTTCTCTCCGAACAGATCGACGTGCTCCTTCATGAAACCCGCGATTTCTGCCAGAGGATTCGGCGGCGCAATGATGATCGAATAGTTGACCTGCCGGTCGAAGTACCCGGGATGCCGCGACCTGAAGCGCCGGAGATTATCGAGCACTATCGCGAAGGTGGGATTGCCGTGAATATCGTGGCGATACCGGTCATGCACCGCCTCCGGGCCATCGATGCTGACAAAGGTTTCGGCATCCAGTCCGGCCAGGAAATCGCACGCCTCGTCGTTCAACAGCGAGCCATTGGTGGTTAGCGCCAAAATCACCCGGCTCCCCTCGGGCCTTTGACGCCCGGCATGATCGGCAATAGCTCTGAGTAGAGGAAGCTCTAACAGCGGCTCGCCGCCGTAAAATCCGATTCTGTACTCTTTCCGGGGAAACCCGAAGTACCACTCCACGGCGGCGAGCGCCGTTTCGATGGAGATCGTCTTGCCGGAATGGCCTCGCGAATCGGCGTAGGCTCCAGAGTAGTAGCAGTAGTCGCACCTGAAATTGCACGCCTCGGTCACGCCGAGCACCACCATTTCAGGGCCGCTCTGCTTCAGCCCGGCAATGGCGCTGGCAATGAGTTCCGGATCGAATACCACAACATCGTGAGGCGTTTCAGGAATCAGCCCGGCCCGGATCGCGGCGGCTTGTTGCCGCTCGTCCCACTCGCCGGAAACATACCCGCGAAAAAGGTCACGCGAAACCTCGACGATGCGGTTCGACCAGCCGGAATAGAGATAACGGCCTGTTTCGGTCTCTATCGGGAGGAGAAGCATGAGCGTGAGTACATGAGGATGGGGAAAACGGAATTGAAGGCCGGTGGCGCGACCTCATCGACCGGTCGCGCCACCGGAGGAAAATGAATCGATCCGGACACAGGCCTTCACATGGTCGCTCTCATGTTGGCCGTGCTGGCGGTGCCGCCGACGCATTCATCGTCGCATGACTCCGTGGG
Source organism: Chlorobaculum sp. MV4-Y (assembly GCF_025244685.1). Lineage (NCBI taxonomy): Bacteria > Pseudomonadati > Chlorobiota > Chlorobiia > Chlorobiales > Chlorobiaceae > Chlorobaculum > Chlorobaculum sp. MV4-Y. The sequence continues at coordinate 1,890,038 of NZ_CP104202.1, forward strand.
GGCATCGGCATCACGCTCGACCTCGACACCCGGAAATACCTCTTTCAACTCTTCCATGATACCCTCCTGAAGTTACGATTGAGTGAAAAAGCAAACAGCATGCAACGGGCGGCTTGTCCCGCCGCAACGATCAATATACACCGAGCGGACGAGCGTCGAAAACCGGACAACCGACGACGAGCGCCGCGAAGCTCAACTTCCGTAAAGCCGCATCAGCTCCGGCTCGTAGAAGAAAAAGTCCTCGCCGAACGCAGGGGTGAGATCATCGATCCACGAAGCACTTTCGTCGAACTCAGCGAGGAAGGTTTTGTTGGTCCATTCGGGATTGCGGCTTTGGGTGAACTTGAGCACGAACATCGTTTTGTCGTCGATCTCGGCGACATCCTCCACAATCACCTTACCGGGAAAGCAGGAGTGCGGCCAAGCCCCGACATCTGCTGGTAGGCACCGTTGTAGATGTCGAGCGCCTCGGCAAGCGGCTCCTCGAAGTAGCGCTTCGTACCGGTGTCGCGCTCGACAAACATGTGGAGTAGGGAATGAATACTGACGTGCCCCCGTCTATAAGACCACTTCTTTTTGGTAAAAATCCGTTTGCTGAACCATCAATTCTTCCGGTATCAGCCTTCCTGAAGAGCTGTGCAGGCGGATCGAATTGTCATCCTCCTGCCATTGCCCGATGATCTCTCGAATAGAGGTGTTGTTGACCGGTTTGCCCGGACGATTGAACACCAGTTTAACTCCATGACGATGCGCCCATGCATCAAGAGCTTTCCCGATGAATGCAGGGGCGTTATCGAATTTTCGACGCTTCCGCTCATCGGCCAACTCCCGTAATCGCTGGCGAAGCGGTTCATGGGTATCCGGTTTGGGTTTGTCATGCCAACTTGTACGGCTCAGCCCAATCAGCATACAGAGCTTTCTAAAACGCCGCCCGAAGTGTTCATGCAAGTGCCTGACAGCGTTGCGCTTGGCTTCACTGACCGTCATGCTGCCGTACTTCGATTTCCAGTTGTCAATCGTCGCATCGCTGAGGCCGTGTTGACGATAAAGATCCTTGACCGGTATGCCGGAATCGGCTTCCTTTAAGGTGCTGATGATCTGTTCTGTACTGTAATGCCTGGTTTTCATGCGTGGAACCTCCTTGGTTGATTTGAATCATTTTTTCCACAACCAAGTGCTCCCGCTTTTTCAGGCTTACGTCCATATCACGCAATGATGTTGATTCCATACCGGTTTGGTTTGCATGAAAGCGTGTATGTCAGTTCCAATGAAAACACTGAGGACCTTTTGTGTATCGATATGTGTTTTCTACAACCAAAGTCAACCCCGAACGTCACTCGCCAGTTCAAAGCCGCCCGATGATCGAAAGTAATTTCAGCCACCAGACCATCCAGACGGCTTCAACAATATTTTTCCTGGTCATTTTCGATTTACCTACGCTTCTGTCAACAAAAATGATCGGCACCTCACGGATAACGAGACCTTTTTTCCATACCCGGAAATCGATCTCGATCTGGAAAGAGTAGCCTTGTGAATGCACCCGATCAAGCGCTATGACTCGAAGTGCATTGGCGCTGATGCACTTGAATCCGCTGGTTGGATCAGATACCGGCATACCGGTGATCCATCTGCTGTAAATACTGGCTGACTTGGAAAGGATGAGCCTCGACAGCGGCCAGTTGACCACATTGACCGTGTTGTTCATGTACCTTGATCCAATAACCATATCCGCGCCATCCATGGCTTTGATCAGTGATGCAATCGAGGCCGGATCATGCGAAAAATCGGCATCCATTTCAATGACGCGCCCATACCCACGTTCGAGCGCATAGCGAAATCCCATGAGATAGGCCGTGCCAAGCCCCAATTTCGACGGTCTTGACAAAAGCATGACACGCGGCTCATTTTTCATGATCGCCTTGACAATATCAGCTGTACCATCCGGAGAACTGTCATCGATAACGAGAAGCTCAAGACCCTCTGGATAACGATCGAGAATATCCTCAACAAGAGGTCTTATGTTTTCCGCTTCATTGTAAGTCGGTATGATGATCAGTGTCTTCAAGATGATCGCTCCGTTCTTTCTGCTCTGTACTGCCTGATCGTGCACGCTGCTGTGAGTTAACGGGAATTGGGCTTGAGTCAAATAAAAAAAGCATTGCCTTTTTGCAAAGCAATGCTTTTTGATTTCTGTGCGTTTCGGAATGCCTTTCCTGACTATCTGACTTCGCGATGGAAACGGTGCAGGAAGCGAAGGTCAAAATCAAGCCTTTCCGGAGGCGTATAGGAAAAATCAAGGACTTCACCGTCAGGCAGAACTTCGATCAGTGCACCCGATGGGCACTCATCTCCCGAGAAACATGCCGAGCATGAAATGCAGGCTACCTGATCGATATAGCATCTGAAGCCGCCTTCCTGAACATCACCATAGAATTTGTATCCGATGGCATTGACCTTTGGCGGACATTTGTCCAGACACAAGCCACAGCCGACGCAGAGGTTCTCGATAATGAAGTAATGCTTCTTGGCTCTCGGAGCAACTTTGGCTACCGGAGCACCCGGTGCAGCTTTTGCTGCGGGAGCACCTTTGGGTGCCGGCGCGCCTTTAGCAGCCGGTGCCGCCGGTTTCGGAGGCGGCGCCGCTTTCGGCTTGACATATGGAAGCGCAGACTCCTGACGAACACCGGAACGCCCGAGAGTCACCCCCAGCGAAGCAAGCCTTGGCTTACCCGATGGTTTTGCGGCGGGGGCGCCAGCTTTTGCCGCTGGTGCTCCTGCCTTCGGCGCAGCTTGTACTTTAGGCGCGGCTGGAGCACCGGCTTTCGGAGCTGCAGGAGCGCCTTTCGGCGGCACTTTTGCGCCCGGTGCAGGTTCCTGGTTTTTATTTTCAACAGGTTCGGCCATACAAACCCCCCTCTCTAAAATTGTTTTACGTGGTAAACGTTATTGCTCAAGATGGCCGAAGGGGCAAAAGCCCCTTCATACCGAATGTTACGCAATCATTTTCATCAGCGTATCGACCAGCTGGGCCAGCATCTGCTGTCCAGACACCGCCGCATGGCTGACGGGAGGAGGCAGCGGCGAATTGGTCTGATAGAAACCGTTGGCAAGGAACAGGAAGACAAGCATAAAGGTACCGCCAAAGTACAGGAAGGTACCGGCAAGCTTCGAGTCCGAAATGGTCAGAACCGGGAATCGGAAGTTCACGTCCCTGTTGAGGAACTTCTTGCCCAGCCAGCGGATAGTACGGGTCTGGATGTCAGCACCTTCAAGACGCGAACCACGATCCTCGAACCAGACAGCAAAGCTGATGAACCACACCAGGTGACCAATCATAAGAATGGTCGAGAGGTGCGAGCTGGAGAAGATCGTCACGGTCTCAGTCCAGAAGTAGTAGAAGATACCCGAGGTGTAGTGATGATGCAGGTGGGCAATCGAATCCCAAGCCTTTGCATCAGCAGCAGGCACACCGTACATCATCGACGCGATCCATGCGCCATCGATGTACCAGCAGACTGCGGACAGACCTTTGATACCCCAAAGCATGGCAAACCAGAGCTGGTCCTGAATGGAGACACCGCAGGTACCACCATAGACCGGACCAAGGCAAGGGAAGGAGTAGGAGTTCTTCTTCAGACCCAGGTCATCCCACAGCGGAGAGGTATGGGCAAAGAAGGCGATACGAACCAGAGCGATCAGCGAGAAGAGCGAACCGGCTGTGATAACGTGAGCCATCACCCAGTCGTTGATACTCGGATCGGCGAACATCCACTGGAAGATCGGCAGCGGCTTGAGCCAGTAGAACGACATCGTGATGTTGGTGCCGAAGATGTTCAGCTCACAGATGGTGTTCCAGACAATAACAGCATAAACTGAAAGCATGGTCGAGAAACAAAGCGCCATGACGGTACCGAGAATCTTGACCTGAACTTCCTGATCGCGCCCCTTGGTGATCCAGATCGACTTGATCTGGTTGTAGATACCATTGAGCTGGATCTTGAGCAGATACTGGCCGCCATGATACACACCCGCGAAGACATAGAGCACGCCGCAGATGATGTGGTTAAAGGTAATCAGGTTGATCACAACCCTCGACATACCGAACGACTCGCCGTTCTTGGGAAGAATAGCGTAAGCCGGGAAATCCGCGAACTCCTTGGCACCGGAGATCACCTTGCCGCCCTGCTCAACAAAGTTAAAGCTGACGCGGTTGAACGGCTCGCCATAGAGATAGAACACGAGCTTGTCGAGTTCCTTGTAATATGGAGCGAACGACGGTTGCTGGAACGCGACGAAAGCGATAACACCAAGAGCGATGTTGATGTAGCCGATAGCGGTGAGGTGAACCGAGAAGGCGGCTTTCATGTCATCGTTGAGGTGAATGGCAGCATTCGGAGGGTTGTTCCACCAGTAAATGCCGAGAGCGAAGAAGATCACGGCAAAGACGAACGACATGAAAGTCTCGGAGTTGATCGTCTGGAAATCCGGAATCGGAGCGAAACCGAGAATAGCCCACATTACGATTCCCCAGCCAAGGAAGAGGAGCGACATGTAGACGGCATGTGGCCCGAGAGCCTCTTTGTACGACTTTGCACTGGTGCCACTGAAAACCACATCACCGAACTTGCCGAGGAAACGGAAATCGCGGAAGTTACCGCAGCGGCCAGTGAAGGGGTTAGTCAAATTGTGCGTCCAGTGACGCCATCCTCCAAAAATGAGCACTGAACCGGCAAGGAAATGATAGCCAGCCCAGAGCAGAAGTTTGGTGCCCGCCCATTCGAGGTCGGCAGTCTTGGTGCTGTAAGTATCAATACCGAGAGAGACCATCCTTGGCTTGATGGTCAGGTAGAACCAGTTGTCGTGGAAACCCGGAGCGCCCCAGGGAAAAACCTGGATTCCCGAGATGTAGTAGATCGCCATGATGAAGCCCAGAACACCGAGCAAGGCAAGATGGCCGCCAACCACCTGCTCATCATCGATCTTTTCGGTATCAAAGATCTGGTACCACTTCGTTGAGCGTGTTTCTGTTCGCTGGAACAGAAAACGTCTCATCTTGGCGGCATCCTGTTCTTTAATGACCGATGCTCCGCCTGGCGCGCCATTTGCCTTTGGAGCCGGTGCGTTCCCCTTGGGAGGAGGCACTGTCCCCTTTGGCTTAACCCCTGCGGGTTTCACTTGTTCAGCCATTGTATGTTCTCCTTTGTTTGGACGTATTTTCAGGTTGAAGAAACCGAAAAAACCGGCAACCTCTCTATCGTATATGCAGCCAACGCTCTGTCACGGCAAGAAAACCGGTGACTGATAATTGACATAGAGAGCTTCCCGGAAAAAACATTTTTGCAGTCTGGCTCAAGAAAAAGTACCCTGCAACAGTAGCAAATAAAATAAGAAAATTTATTTAATAATAAAGTTTTTTGCCCGTTGGTCTTATGGTTGGCAGTATTTAAAAAGTAAGCATAGACAGCATCATTTCCCGTATTTGTACCAGACATAACCGTGATATTTTACTGAAAACTGACATTCAAAAAAAGAACCATGCACATTGATTTCACCAAAATGTCGGGAGCCGGCAACGACTTCATCGTCATCGACAATCGTCAGGGAGTTTTTAACCTGACCCATGAGCAGGTACACGCCATGTGCACCCGAAGAACCGGCATCGGGGCTGACGGCCTGATCCTCATCGAAGCCTCCAAAACAGCTGACTTCAGGATGAACTACCACAATGCTGATGGCTTTCCGGGGACGATGTGTGGTAACGGCGGACGATGCGCAGTCTGGTTTGCGCACCTCATCGGCATCCAGCCAGCAGGGAAACACTACCGTTTCGAAGCAGGCCCGAGCACATACAAAGCTGAAGTGACTGGCGACGAGTCGGTCAGACTGCACATGCTTCCGCCATCGGACTTCAGGGACGGATTGCAGGCTGGCGCCTGGAGCTGCCATTTCGTCGATACCGGCTCACCGCATGCGATCGCTTACGTCAACAACCTTGACCAGCTCGATGTATTTACCGAAGGCAGAAACATCCGCCACAACAAGGAGCTGTTCCCTGATGGCGCCAACGTCAACTTCCTTGAAATCACCGCTCCGGACGCGCTCAGCATCAGAACGTTCGAGCGTGGCGTCGAGGATGAAACCCTCGCCTGCGGCACCGGCACCGTAGCCGCTGCCCTGATGAGCTTCCGCCTGGGCAAGGTTACATCGTCGCCTGTCAGGGTAAAAGTCAGAAGCGGGGAAACACTGATAGTGGGATTCAATGAAATGATGGACGAGATATACCTTGAAGGCCCAGCCCGAGCAGTTTACCGGGGAACTATCACGCTGTAAGTCCGTCTTATAGTTGGTTTGTCGGCGGTGGGCTATCTTGCCTGAACGTACAAACTCCGTCAACCATGCATGTGGCAAACTTCTATCATGTGGCCCCAGACGGGGTGCTTCAGTGCAACCTCTGCCGTCACTACTGCCGCATCAGACCGAGGCGGACTGGCTTGTGCCGGGTGAGGAAAAACATCGACGGCAGTCTGTTCGCTCTCACCTATGGCCGGGCAGCTTCGCAAGCCGCCGATCCGGTGGAGAAAAAGCCACTCTACCATTTCATGCCGGGCACCATGACCTGGTCGTTCGGCACGCCCGGCTGCAACTTCAGATGCGCCAACTGCCAGAACCGGGAGATCAGCCAGACGATCCCCGACGAATCGACCCCGCTGACAACGCCGGAAGAGATTGTCCGCAACGCCATGAACGCCGGATGCTCTTCGATCTCCTGCACCTACACCGAACCGACCATCTTCGCCGAATATGCGCTCGACGTCATGCAACTTGCGCGGCAGACAGGTCTCCGAAACATTTGGGTCAGCAACGGCTATCTGTCGCCGTTGTGCCTCAAAACTGTCACCCCCTGGCTCGATGCGATCAACGTTGATCTGAAATCAATGGACGACGCCTTTTACCGGCGCACCTGCGGCGCTCGACTCGATCCCGTACTCGACAGCCTTCGGCAAATACGCCGAAGCGGTATTCACCTCGAAATCACTACTCTCGTCATTCCGGGCCATTCAAGCGATCCGGCCATGCTCGAACGGCTCGCCGGATTCATCGCGCACGACCTCGGAACCGACGTGCCCTGGCATATCATCCCGTTTTATCCGGAGATTTCATGGAAAATGCAGGATACTCCGCCAACTCCGGTTGAGGCGATTGAAAAAGCGTTTGAGATCGGGCGAAAAGCCGGATTGTCATTTATCTATGCGGGCAACGCACATAGCGATAGCTTTTGCGACCAATGCAGCGCCAGACTGCTCGGAAGAAAAGCGAACCCTTTTGGTGACGACCGGATAGAGCGATTCAACACTGGCGGCCGATGCCCTGTATGCCATGCCCGGTCACCGATACGCGATTGACCGGACAACCTTTCGTGAATCCTGATTTTTTCAACCTGTCGAACACTCTTCTCATGCAGCCATCGAACGATCATCCCCAGCAAGCCACGGAACCCTTCGTGATTGACTCTTGCACAAACGCCGGTTCACCCAAAGAAAATCCCTTCGACATCGCCCGCCGCCAGCTCGATGCCGCCGCTGAAATCATCGGTCTTGACGCCGAAGTGCTCGAACTGTTGCGATGGCCGATGCGCGAGATGCATGTCACCATTCCGGTCAAGATGGATGACGGCTCGGTACGCGCGTTTCACGGCTTTCGCGTGCAGTATAACGACGCTCGCGGGCCGAACAAGGGCGGAATACGCTTCCATCCAGACGAAACCATCGACACGGTGCGGGCGCTGGCGGCGTGGATGACCTGGAAAACCGCCGTGCTCGACATTCCGCTCGGCGGCGCGAAGGGCGGCGTGATCTGCAACCCGAAAGCGATGTCGCCCGGCGAACTCGAACGGCTGTCGCGCAGCTACATCCGGCAGGTCGGTCGTCTGCTCGGCCTCGAAAAGGATGTGCCCGCGCCAGATGTCTACACCACACCGCAGATCATGGCCTGGATGGCCGACGAATATTCATTCATGCAGGGGCACAACGACTTCGGCGTCATCACCGGCAAGCCGCTGGCGCTCGGCGGATCGCTCGGGCGCGGCGACGCCACGGCGCGGGGCGGCATCATCTGCATCCGCGAAGCCGCCAGGATGCTCGGCATCGAGCTGCCGGGAAAAGCCGCCGCCATCAACGGTTACGGTAACGCCGGAACGTTCGCGCACAAGCTCGCCGTCGAGCTGCTCGGCATGAAGGTGGTGGCCGTCTCGGATTCGAAAGGAGCCATCTTTAACCCGGATGGCCTCGAACATACCGCCCTCATGGAGTACAAAAAGCGAACCGGTTCGGTCGCCGACTTTCCCGGCTCGACGCCGCTGACCGACGCCGGGCTGCTCGAGCTCGATGTGACCGTGCTCATACCGGCAGCCCTCGAAGATGAAATTTCCTGCCGCAACGCGCGGAACATCCGGGCGAAAATCGTCGCCGAACTGGCCAACGGCCCGACCACCCCAGAGGCCGACAAAATTCTGCACGAACGCGGCATCTACCTCATTCCCGACCTGCTCTGCAATGCCGGCGGCGTGACTGTTTCGTATTTCGAGATGGTGCAAAACGCGAGCGGATGGTACTGGGAGGAGGAGGCGGTGCATCGCCAGCTCGAAAAAAGATGGCTGCCGCGATCAAAGCGGTGCAGCAGGCCGCCGAGCAATATGGCGTCGATAACCGCACGGCGGCCATGATCGTGGCGATTCGCCGCGTGGCCGAGGCGATGAAGCTGCGCGGCTGGGTATAACGCTCAGAGTGTGCATCGCGAGTGCCGGACGATCTGTTCGGCACTTCGCAGACGGAGCGCGTCGCTCATGCCACCTGTCCCTGCGTCTGTTCCTGAACAAGCCAGGCGATCAGGTCTTCTATGGCAAGCACCGGAAATCCGCGCAGATGCGAAAATGCGATAGCCTCTTCAAGATTGGCCATCGCGCCATCGGGGTTGGTCAGCTCGCAGAGCAGCACCCCGCCCTGAGAATTCGCTTCAGGGAAAAGCCCGAAGCAGCGGCAAGATAGCAACGAATTCAAACGCGCCAAAACCTGCGCAGCGGCTCTGGAAAAAGAGATGAACTTTTTAACCACGAGACGGCTTTAGTTGCTTGTCGATCGGCCTCATGGACGGGAGCACCGGTCGGCAAGAGACCGAAATTCCTGTATCAAAAAACGTAAACAATTCAAGGAGATAAAGTTATGCAGAAATGGGTTTGTGTTCCCTGCGGCTATGAATACGATCCGGCAGACGGCGATCCGGAAAGCGGTATCGAGCCCGGAACGGCTTTCGAAGATCTTCCGGAAGACTGGGTCTGCCCCGTGTGCGGCGTAGACAAGTCTTTCTTCGAACCGGTGTCCTGATCCCTTACCGATTCCCGCTTCAGTCCGGCAAACTCTTTATTTGCCGGACTGGGTGTTTTCAGACGTATCCTCAGCAGCCGGTTCCGGCGTTGATTCCTGCTTGATGCTGTCAGGTTGCGAAGCCTGCTGGATCAGCTGTTCCGGTACGCCGACCACGATTGAATCCGGCGGCTGGGTGACCGGCGTATCTGGCGCGCTCATCACCTCCCTGTAATCCGGCAGCACCAGACCCCGCCGCAGCATGATGGCGTAAATGTGTTTCGCGCGGTCTTTTACAAAACGCGACGAGCCGTCAGGCGGATACACAACCGGATTGGGAAGTGCGGCCGCCAACCTCGCTGACTGGCTGGCCGTCAGTTGTGACGCCCTGACACCGTAATAGTGCCGGGCAGCCTCATCGATGCCAAAAATCCCGTCTCCCCACTCCGCCACATTGACGTACAGCTCAAGAATCCGGCGCTTCGAGAGCGTCTGTTCTATCCGCCAGGTCAGAATCGCCTCCTTCATCTTTCTCAACGGATTTTTCGACGGAGAAAGATACAAGTTCTTGGCAAGCTGCTGGCTGATGGTGCTGGCTCCAAATTTGAACTCACCAGCCTTGATATTCTTTTCAATCGCCCCCTCCATAGCCTCGAAATCGAACCCCTCATGATGCCAGAAGTTGTTGTCCTCAGAAATGAGCACCGCCTTGATCAGAGACGGGGATACCTTCTTCAGCGGCACCCAGCGCTGTTTAATAGTTTTATCGCGACCTTCACTGCGCCACTCGGCCTCTCGATACTCCATAAAGGCGGTTTTTCCGGGATTGGTATGCGCCAATCGGGAAACATCGGGGATAAAAAAATATCTGCCTACATCGACAACCAGCAAAAGCAGGATAAACAGAATGGCGTTTCTGAGCAATTTCATGGAGATATCGGCGGTTCCGCGTTTTTGATGACTCGTTTCCTCCCTGAGTATAAGGTTTTACAGCTGCAGAAAAAACGGGTTAGGCGCTCAACCGCCACCATGCCGGTTTTTTCTTTTTTAACTAACTTTAAACGGTGCAACGAAAAAACGTTGACCGCATTTGAAACCTATGATTATGGATAAGCCATGAAGCACTCAAAAAAAACTCTCGGTATCGCCCTTGCCGTCAGCATTGGCGTACTGGCAACTGCAACACTTCCGGCCACCGCTTCGGCGGCTGTGGACGGCAAGGTTGTCTTTGACAAGAATTGCAGCGTTTGCCACTCGATCGCCCCACCGCCAAAATCGGCTCCCCCCATTCTGCCCATCTCCGCCCGCTACCATCAGCGTTTTTCATCGCGCGCCGAAGGCATCAAATACATGGCTGACTTCATAAAGTCACCGTCAAAAAAGAAAGTGCTTGCCGACCAGCAGGCAATTACGCGTTTCGGCCTCATGCCGCCAATACAGCTCAGTGCCGCAGAGCTGAACGCCGTGGCCGCGTGGGTTTGGAATCAGAACTCCGGCGGCAACTGGAGACCAGGCCGTGGCGCAGGACAAGGGAACTGTTACCAGCGCTGAGCAATTGCCGTCAAAACCGGTCATAAAAAAAGCAGCAGATGCGACCCTGCTGCTTTTTTCCCGTCTGAACGACCTCATTATGAGTGGTGAGGAGTACCCTTGGGCAGACTCGAACTGCCGACCAACAGTTTAGGAAACTGCTGCTCTATCCACTGAGCTACAAGGGTATCATTACTCTGGGCGGAAATGTACGAACTTATTTTTCAGGAAACAAACCTCTGAAAAGAGGCCTTCGGCTTTTTGCATTTCCTTTTTTGATCCACGATGTCCGCGACATTCGCAGCTGACCGCTCCTATGTTCTTCCGAACATACGGTCAAGTTCGCCAAGTGAAAGCCTGATGATCACTGGCCTGCCATGCGGACAGACGTAGGGCATCCGGGTGGCGAAGAGGCGGTCGATGAGCATCCGCATCTCCTCGACGCCGAGTTTCTGGCCGGTCATGATAGCGTTGCGGCAGGAGTACGATTTGGCGAGGTTGTCGCGCTTTTCGAGCTTCAGCTTCGCGGCATTCTCCTGATACTCGGCAATCATGTCCTGCAAGATCGTTGCCTCCGCACCATCGCGCACATCAGGCGGCACCCCCTCGATCATGACGCTCATTCCGCCAAAAGGCCGGATGTTAAAGCCAAGCCTGTACAACTCGTCACTGATCTCCTCGAAAACCTCGTACTGCCACGGTTTAAGGTCGATCTTCTGCGGAAACAGCAACTGCTGAGAGTTCGGCGCCGCCTCGTTCATCACGTCGATGGCGCGCTCGTAAAGCACACGCTCGTGCGCCACGTGCTGATCGATAATCATCAGCCCGGTCTTGATCTGGCAGATAATGTACTTGTTGTGCAGCTGCCAGATTTTCGGCTCTTTCTCCGGTGCGACCGGGTTCTGCTCGTCGGCGATGGCCGGCTCATCCGCCGACGGGGTCAGCAGCGACTCCTGTACCATCAGAGCCGGGCCTGTTCCGGCAAACGGCGATGTTTCCGGTGAACAGTCGAAAAGCGGCGGCGGAACGGCAACGGGAGCACTGAACGCCCCCTCCCGGTAATTCCGGTACAGATCACCCGTCGTCGAGGTTTTTCCAGAAAACGAGGAGTACGAGAGCTTCCGCGACGGAGCTTCCGGCAATCCCGGTTCGCCCTGACCGGCAGACGCGTATGGCATCGAAAGCGACGCCTCGGGTGAAAAATCAGCCGTTCGGATGGCGCGCTTGACCACCGGATAGACCATGCTCCGAATGCTTTTTTCATCCTCGAAGCGCACTTCGAGTTTTGCCGGATGGACGTTCACATCCACCAGCGCCGGGTCGAGACCAAGAAAGAGCAGCGCAAAAGGAGACTGCCGCTCTTCGAGCAACTCGCCGTAAGCCTGCTGCACCGCCTGCACGAGCATCCTGTTCTGGATCAGGCGGCGGTTGATGAAAAAGTACTGGTCATATTTCTGGCGCACCATCATTCCCGGCTTGCCGAGATAGCCGCTGATGGTCATGTAGTCGTTCTCCTCGGTCACCTCGATGAGGCTCTCGCCGAATCCCTCGCCGTAAAAGTGACTCAGCCGCTCCCGCACGTCGGGCGTGCGGAGGTGGAACAGCTCCTCGTCGTCGTTGATCATGCGCCACTCGATCTCGGGATAGGAGAGCACGAACGCCTTGACCGTCTCATGGATGTGTTTGAACTCGGTGGCGTTGGATTTGAGGAACTTGCGGCGGGCGGGCACGTTGAAAAAGAGGTTCCGGACAGCAATGGAGGTGCCGGGTTCACACTGCGCGGGCTGGGGAGTTTCGATAACTCCGCCGTCGCTTTTGAGCAACGTGCCAAGCGGATTGCCCGCCTTGCGGGTCTTCAGCTCGAAGTGCGAGACCGAGGAGATGCTCGCCAGCGCCTCGCCGCGAAAACCGAGCGTGCGGAGCGCATCGAGGTCGTCAACCTCAGAAATCTTGCTGGTGGCGAAGCGCTCCACGCTGAGCAGCACGTCGTCGCTCTCCATGCCGCAGCCATTGTCGATGATCTGCACGAGCTGCCGACCGGCATCTTTTATAATGACGGTGATGCGGCTCGCGCCGGAGTCGATGGAGTTCTCGATCAGCTCCTTGACCGCCGAGGCCGGGCGCTGCACCACCTCGCCAGCGGAGATTTTATTAGCGACAATATCGGGAAGTCTTGCAATGGAAGCCATACAATGAACACACGGTTTTCAATGAATCCAGTCTCGTCCGGGGCACTCCCGGGTCATCAGTATCATTCGACAAAGTGGCATATTCCGGGAGCTTTTGAAAGCGTCGCTGAAAAATATCAGAACTCCATCTCTTTCAGACGAACCAACAATCCTCGAAGCGCGGCTTCGCTGAAGCGGAGTTTGTTCTGGCGGCGGTCGCCGTACATGATGAGGCGGGTGGCCTCGACCTGCACCGAGCCATCGGGCGACTTCGAGGCGACGCCGACGCAAACCGTGCCGACGGGCTTCTCCGGCGTGCTGCCGCCCGGCCCCGCGATGCCGGTGGTGGCGACGGCGATATCCGCACCGCTCCGTTCGAGGCAGCCGCGCGCCATCTCCGAGGCGACTGGCTCGCTCACCGCGCCGTGCTCTTCGATGGTGGCGGGATCGACGCCGAGCAGCCGCACCTTCGCCTGGTTGCTGTAGGTGACCAAGCCTTCGAGAAAGCAGCCCGACGAGCCGGGCACGTCGGTCAACCGGCTCCCCACCAGCCCGCCGGTGCACGACTCGGCCACGGCGACGGTCAACCCCTTTTCCAGCAATGTTTTGACGACCACCTCTTCGAGCGTCACCTCCGAGGTCGCATAGACGAAGTGGCCCGCTTTCGCTGCAATGGCCTCAACCACACGGCGGTTCTCCTCCTCCACCGACTCTTTGTCTGTACCCGAAGTGCTGACCATGAGACTGACTCCAACGGCGTGCGGCAGATAGGCGAGGGTCGTGCCGGATGGCAGCGAATCTTCGACCTCCGCGATCATGCTCGCCAGAAGCGATTCGCCGATGCCCGTCGTCATGACGGGGGTGTGGCGGATAAAGGCTCCGGAGAGCGGCGCGAAGAACGGGATGACCGTCAGGCGCATCATCTCCTCCATCTCGGTCGGCACACCAGGCATGAGGACAAGGTGACGGCCTGCAAAGCGCGGAGCGCAGTCGATGATCATGCCGGGAGCGGTGCCTTTCGTATTCGGGATCGCGACCGATCCCTCGATCACCATCGCCTGATCTTTCATGATGTCGCTGACGGGACGATTGCGGCGGCGGAAGTATTCGGCGATGCGCTCGAATGACGGCTCGTCGAGCACCAGCCCGCGCCCCAGCAGCTCCCGAACCGCGTCGCGCGTCCGGTCGTCGTTGGTCGGCCCAAGACCGCCGGTCATCAGCACGAGGTCGGCATCCGCGAGCGACGAGACGATGGAGTCGCGGATCGCCTGCGGATCGTCAGAGCAGGCGACGATGCGCGTGACCGGAATGCCAATGTCGCTTAGTTCGCGAGCGATGAACGGCGCGTTGGTGTTGACCCGGTGCCCCTTGAGCAGCTCGTCGCCGACGGAGATGATGATCGCCTTCATATCAGTGCCTCAAACCAGATAGCTCGCGATGCGGAGAATGTCGGCAAAGACGCCGCCCGCTGTCACCTCGCCGCCAGCGCCTGGGCCCTTGACCACCAATGGCGTCCTGAGGTAGCGCTCGGTCGTAAAAACCACGAGGTTCTCCGTGCCGTTCAACCCGGCTACGGGGCTTTCGAGCGGCACGCGCTTCAAGCCGACCTTCGCCTTGCCATCACGAAGCTCGCCGGTGTAGGCGATGGTCATCCCCTCGCTCGCGGCGCTCGCCATCTCCTCGACGTACCAGTCATCGATGGAGGAGAGCTGGTCGAGGAACTCGGCAGGCGACATTTCGCCGCGCAGCGCCTCGGGCACGAGGCTCTGGCACTCGACATCGGCGTACTCGAGCTGGTAGCCAAGCTCCCTGCCGAGAATGAGCAGCTTGCGGGCGAAATCGGCCCCGGAGAGGTCGTCGCGCGGATCGGGTTCGGTGTAACCGGCCTCCTTGGCCTTGCGGACGATTTCGCTGAAACGTCCGCCCTTGCGCAATTCGTTGAAGATGAAGCTTAACGTGCCGGACAAAACTCCCTCGATGCAGACGATCTTGTCGCCGCTGTTTTTCAGGTCGTTGAGGGTGTTGATGATCGGCAAACCCGCCCCAACATTGGTTTCGTAGAGGAACTTCGCGTTGCTGGAGCGCAACGCATCCATAATCTTGCGATACAGAACCCACGGCCCCGCCATGCCGAGCTTGTTGGCCGTGGCAACGGAGATGTTCGCCCGGAGCAGCGCGGGGTAGCACTCGGCCACCTGCCTGCTCGCCGTGCAGTCCACAACGATGGTGTTGTGCAGGTTCCGCTCCTGAATCAGGCGGATGTAGTGGCCGATCCCTTCGTGCGACTCGCGCGGCTTCAGCGAATCGTGCCAGTGTTCGAGGTCAATGCCTGCGGGATCGATGCACATCGAGCGGGTGTTGGCCAGCCCGGCGACAACGACGTCGAGAGCCATCTCCTTCTGCAAAGTGGCGCGATGCTGGTGGATCTGGCTGATGAGGCTCTTGGCGATGGTACCGGTACCCGCGATGAAAACATGCACCTTGCGCATCGAGAGAAAGAAGGACTCGTGGATGCAATTGAGCGCCTTGTCTTCGTCCGCGCTGTCGATGACCAGCGAAATGTTCATCTCGTTGGCCCCTTGCGCCACGGCGATCACGTTGACGCCGTTCTTGCCGAGCGTCTCGAAGAGCTGCGCCGACACGCCGGGGTGGCCCGACATCTTGTTGCCCACCACGGCCACCATCGCCAGATTGCGGCGGACGCTGACCGGATCGATCCGGCGCTCCTCGATTTCGCGGGCAAACTCCTCTTCAAGCACCTTCTTTGCCACTGAAGCCTGTCCGGGCGCGATGGCCAGGCTGATCGACTGCTCCGACGAAGCCTGCGAAATAAAGATGATGTTGATGGCGTGGCGCGCCAGGCAGGTGAACAGGCGCGACGCCGTGCCCGGTACGCCCGCCATGCCGCTGCCGGAGAGACTGAGCAGCACCACATGGTTAATCGAAGTCAGACCGGTGACCGTGCCCTGAAGCCCCTCGGCGCTCGCCGCCTCGTGGCCGATTCGCGTGCCGGGAGCGCCGGGGTTGAAAGAGTTCTTGATGCGCAACGCAATGCCCGCCTTCATGACCGGCTGCACGGCGAGAGGATGCAGCACCTTCGCGCCAGCGTGAGAGAGTTCCATCGCCTCGGCATAACTGATCTCCGGGATAACCCATGCGTCGGGTACGCGCTTGGGATCGGCGCTGTAGAAGCCATCGACATCAGTCCATATCCACACCTCTTCGGCATGGAGCGCCGCGCCGAGGATGGCCGCCGTGAAGTCGGAACCGCCGCGCCCGAGGTTGGTCACGCTGCCATCCGGCGCGGAGGCGATGAATCCGGTAACCACCGGCAGAACATCGAAACTCCGGAATCGTTCGTGAATCAGCTTCCCTGTCGCCAGACGATCCACCTTGGCAAAGCAATGGTTGTCGTCGGTCACGATCAGTTGGCGGGCATCGACGCATTCAGCAGGCGTACCCGAAACGTGCAGGTAGCGACTCACAATGCGACACGACAGCCGTTCGCCGTAACTCAGCACAAGGGCGAGACTCTTGTCTGAAAGCTCCCTGAGCAGAAAAACGCCGTGCAGCACATCGGTCAGTTCGGCCATCATCTCACCCAACCAGGTCTGTTCTGCTGACGCCTCCGTACCGAACAGTTCGCGGATGATCCCGCCATGCAGCGAGGCGATTCCTTCGAGTTTATCGCGGTATGCCGCCTCGCCTTTTCCAGCCAGCGCCGCAGTCTCGGCAAGCATGTCGGTCACCTTGCCAATCGCTGACACCACGACCATAAGCGGAGTGCTGCTCAACTCGCGCCTGATAATGCCAGCCACGTTGCTGATCTTTGCCGCCGAAGCGATCGACGAACCTCCGAACTTGAATACCCTCATCTTCAACCTTGCTGCGTTACACGATTAAATTTGTCTTTGTAATTTCTTACGAGCAGGGCAATAAAACAAACCGGGAAATGCTCTTTTTCCGGAAGTTTTGGTTATGCCGGGAATTCAGCAACCCCAACGAGAAGCTGCAGAATTGGCCTTTTACGGTCTCCGGGACGAGCGGGACTTTTTTCACCACAAGTCCTGCTCGTCCCAGCAGCGCTATTCTCCTTTCTGCCCCAAAAAAAAGAAAGCGCCCGATACCGAGGCGCTTTCTGTAAAATAGCTGCTGTTGCTTGCGCAATCACTGCTTCAGAGCATCGGCGCCGGCGACGATTTCGCTCAACTCCTTGGTGATCGCGGCCTGACGTGCGCGGTTGTAGCTGATGTTCAGCACGCGGATCAGCTCCTTGGCGTTCTCCGTGGCCGAATCCATTGCAGCCATTCGTGCAGCCTGCTCGGCGGCGTTGGACTCCAGCATCACACGCCACATCTGGGTGTGCAGATGCTTGGGCACAAGCTCGTCGATGATAGCGGCTGGCGAAGGTTCGTAAAGGTACTCGCTGCTCGATCCCTTCTCCGCGCCCTGCTCGGGAGCGATCGGCAAAAGCTGCTCGGTCCTGAGGTTGGGCGCAAGCACTGACTTGAACTCGTTATAGACCAGCACGACACGATCGACCTCTCCACTGAGGTACATCTTCGAGGCCGTATCGGCAATCTCCCTGGCCGAGTCGAAGCTGAGATTCTGAAACACGCCGGGATAACCGGCCGCCAGTTTGTATCCCCGCTTGCGGAAAAACTCGGTGCCTTTGGTGCCAGCGCAGATCATGGTGACGCCACCCTTGGCGTGCAGCGCCGCGTAATCCTCGTGGATGACCCGCTGGGCCATCTTGATGATATTGGCATTGAAGCCACCGCACAGACCTCTGTCTGAAGTGACCAGAATGACCAGCACGTTATTGACCTCTTCGCGGGGCGAGAGCAGGGGATTGAGCGAGGTATCGACCTTGGCCGAAAGCGATGCGAGCATCTCTTTCAGCTTCCCGGCATACGGACGGGCCTGGATCGCCCGATCCTGCGCTCTTCTGAGCTTGGCGGCGGCAACCATCTTCATGGCCTTGGTCACCTGCTGCGTGGATTTGATACCCTTGAGGCGTATGCGTATGTCCTTTAAAGTAGGCATGTATTCCGAAACATTGTTGGTATTGCCAATAACCTTGCTAACGTCCCTGATCTTACAGGGGCGTTCAGCTCACTCTTGCGTCTGCCTTCAGGCTTTGTTCTTTTCTTTGAAAGAGGTGACATATTTTTCAGCCACATCTTTCAGCTTCGAAGCGATGTCAGACTCAAGTGTCCCCTTCTCCGCGATAGAAGAGAGAATTTCGGGATGCTTCTGTTCGAGCATGGCGAGAAACTCCTCTTCAAAACGGCGAACCTGCTTGAGGTCAACCGAATCGAGCAGCCCCTGAGTGCCGACAAAAATGATCGCGACCTGCTTCTCGACCGGCATGGGGATATACTGGCCCTGCTTGAGGATTTCAACCAGACGGCCGCCGCGATCGAGCTGTGCCTTGGTGCTCTTGTCGAGATCGGAACCGAATTTTGAGAAGGCCTCAAGTTCGCGGAACTGTGCCAGATCGAGCCTGAGCGTACCGGCAACCTTTTTCATCGCCTTGATCTGCGCGGCACCGCCAACGCGGGAGACCGAGATACCGACGTTGATAGCCGGACGCTGACCGGCGTTGAACAGGTTCGACTCAAGGAAGATCTGACCGTCGGTGATCGAGATCACGTTGGTCGGAATGTAAGCGGAAACGTCACCAGCCTGGGTTTCGATGACCGGAAGCGCCGTGAGGCTGCCGCCACCCTTGACAAGAGGCTTCAGCGGTTCTGGCAGGTCGTTCATTTTCTTGGCCACCTCGATGTCGTCGGTGATCTTTGCAGCACGCTCGAGAAGACGGGAGTGCAGATAGAACACATCACCGGGGTACGCTTCGCGTCCCGGCGGACGGCGGAGGAGCAGGGAGAGCTGGCGGTAAGCCACGGCCTGCTTGGAAAGATCATCGTAAACAACCAGCGCGTGACGGCCGGTGTCGCGGAAGAACTCGCCGATGGTAGCGCCAGCAAACGGAGCGATGAACTGGAGCGGAGCCGGGTCGGAGGCGGTAGCCGATACAACCGTGGTGTACTCCATCGCGCCATACTTTTCGAGGGTGTTGACCACCTGGGCGACGGTCGAGCCTTTCAGGCCGACAGCCACATAGATGCAGTAAACGCCTTTGCCTTTCTGGTTGATAATGGTGTCGAGAGCGACAGCGGTTTTACCCGTCTGGCGGTCACCGATGATCAGCTCACGCTGGCCGCGGCCGATCGGAATCATCGCGTCGATAGCTTTCAGACCGGTCTGAAGCGGCTCGTGCACCGACTTACGGAAAATAACACCGGGAGCGCGACGCTCGAGCGGCAGACGGATATCGGTGTTGATCGGCCCCTTGCCGTCGATCGGCTCGCCGAGCGGGTTGATAACCCTGCCGAGCATCGCCTCGCCGACCGGAATCGAAGCGAGAATCTTGGTTCTCTTGACCGTATCGCCTTCCTTGACCGCGTTGGACTCGCCGAACAACACAGCACCGACGTTGTCTTCTTCGAGGTTCAATGCCATTCCCATCACATTGTGGGGAAATTCGAGGAGCTCGCCTGCGGCCACTTTAGACAAGCCGTAAATACGGGCAATACCGTCACCGACCTGCAGAACGGTTCCTACATCATATACATCCGCTTCCGACTCGAAACCGGCGAGTTGCTTGCGGAGTATGGAAGACACCTCATCGGGTCTGACTGCTGTTGACATATGGAAATCGATAGGTTATTGTTAAGAAAAGAAAAAGATTCTCCGTACCTTCTCATGATTTCGGCTACGGCCTGTAACTCTCCTGAAAATTGATTCAGAATTTAATGAAAAGCATTCAGTTATTCAAATGCCAGAACCAATTTGGATAATCATCGTTTCCGGACTGCTACGCTACCAGACCAAATCAGGAATCTTTCCCCGAATCGCGCCATGAAAACCGTCACTGGATTTGCTTCAGCAACGGCTGGAAACGTTGCCTGCGGTTTTGACGTCCTCGGTTTCGCCATCACCGAACCTGGAGACGAGGTCGTTCTGGCGCTTCACGATGAGCGCAGGAGCGACTGCCCCGTTTCGATCACCTCGATTGTGGGTGACGGCGGAGCCTTGCCGCTCGACCCGAAAAAAAACACCTCGAGCTTCGTTGTCCTCAAGTTCCTTGAATATATCCGCACCACGAAAGGCATCCCGTTTGACGGTCACATCGATCTGGTGCTCAAAAAAAATCTGCCACTCTCCAGCGGTATGGGCAGCAGCGCGGCAAGCGCCGCAGCAGCACTGATTGCCGCCAATGAGCTGTTCGGCTCGCCTTGCACCAAAATGGAGCTGGTGCATTTCGCCATCGAGGGCGAGCGCGTCGCCTGCGGTTCGGCTCATGCTGACAATGCAGCTCCGGCCATGCTCGGCAACTTCATTCTGATCCGCAGCTACAATCCGCTCGACCTGATCACCATAAGGCCACCGGCCAACCTCTTCTGCACACTCGTGCACCCGCACACCGAACTCAAGACCTCGTTCGCCCGCTCCGTGCTGCCGAAATCGATTCCGCTTTCGACCGCCACACAGCAATGGGGCAACGTCGGCGCTCTCATTACGGGCCTGCTGATGGAGGATTACGACCTGATCGGACGGGCGCTGGTGGATGTGGTCGCCGAGCCGAAACGCGCGCCGCTCATTCCGGGATTCATCGAGGTCAAACAGGCCGCGCTCGACGCGGGAGCGCTCGGTTGCAGCATCGCTGGCTCCGGCCCGTCGGTCTTCGCCTTCTCCTCGTCCAGGCAAACCGCAGAATCGGTGGGTGCAGCCATGCAGTCGGCGTTCCTACACTCAAAGGCTGCGCTCGCATCCGACATGTGGATCTCGCCGATTTGCAGCCAGGGCGCGCGCATCATCAGCACAACTTCTTGAAACGCATCCCGATATGATCTTCTACAGCACCACGAAAGCATCCGCTCCCGTCACGATGAAAAAAGCCACTCTCGAAGGGCTCGCACCCGACGGAGGGTTGTATGTTCCATCGACAATGCCGCACTGCTCCGCCAAAGAGATTGCCCTTCTGGAGAGCGGCTCATTCAACAATATTGCTTTTGCTATCGCCAAAAAGTTCGCCGGTGACGAAATCCCGCTCGACCGCCTCTCGGAGCTGATCGACGAGTGTTTTACCTTCGACACGCCGCTGCACGAACTTGACCCGGACACCTTCGTCGAGGAGCTGTTCCATGGTCCGACGCTCGCCTTCAAGGATTACGGCGCTCGATTCCTTGCGCGGATGACCGGCTACTTCGCCGCCGAAGAGAGCCGCCTCATCACGGTACTGGTCGCCACGTCGGGCGACACCGGCAGCGCTGTGGCCTACGGCTTTCACGGCATCCCGAACACCCGCGTGGTACTGCTCTACCCGTCGGGCAAGGTGAGCCGATTGCAGGAGCAACAGCTCACCACGGCAGGTGACAACGTCTTCGCTCTCGAAGTGCAGGGCGATTTCGACGACTGCCAGCGCCTCGTCAAGCAGGCATTCGTCGATAATTCGCTCCGGCAGAAGCTGACCTTGACCTCGGCAAACTCCATCAACATTTCGCGCCTGATTCCGCAATCGTTCTACTACGCCTGGGCGGCCCTCCAGCTCCGCCAGCGCCAGCCCGGCGCGCTGCCGATCTTCTCAGTGCCGAGCGGCAACTACGGCAACCTGACGGCGGGCGTAATGGCAAAGATGATGGGCTTCCCGATTGGCAGATTCATCGCCGCCTCGAACGCTAACGACAGCGTCACGCGCTACCTCGACGAGGGGCGCTACGAGCCGAAGCCGACCGTCCGGACGCTGACCACGGCTATGGATGTCGGCAATCCAAGCAACTTCGCGAGGCTGCGCTACTTCTTCGACGACGATTTCCGGAAGATGGGCCAACAGATCACCGGCATCGCGGTCTCGGATGCGGAGACCGTCGAAACGATCCGCTCGGTCTACGAGAAATACGGTTATGTCATGGATCCACACACCGCCGTCGGATACCATGCGCTTGAGTGTTTCCGCAAGGATCATGCTGGTGAAGGCAAACCGGGCGTGGTGCTTTCAACGGCACATCCTGTCAAGTTCGACGAAGCAATCAAGGTGGCTACCGGCAATGAAGTACCGCTTCCGGAAGCGATGGAAGAGATTATGAACAAGCCGAAAAAAGCCACCATGATAGGCAACCGCTACGAAGAGCTGGCGCGCTTCCTGACTGAACTCGATCGTTAAGCAATCGGACTTGATGGCTTATGAACCTCCAGACACTTCTTTTTTTCCTGGTCATCATCCCGGTCATGTTTTTCGGGATGCTCTACGCGCTTGTGCTGAACCTGTTCGACCCGACCGGTGACAGGTTTCACAAGATGGCCGCATGGTGGGGACGCTTTTCAGCAGCACTGCTCGGCATTGACGTCAAGGTAGAGGGCGAGGAAAACTACAGCTCCGACAGGAATTATCTGGTTGTCAGCAATCATGCCGGCATGGCCGACATCCCGCTGATTCTCGGTACGATAAAGCTTAACCTGAGATTTGTGGCCAAAGAGGAGCTGGGCAAAATACCGGTGTTCGGCCATGCGCTGAAATCGGGAGGGTATGTCTTCATCAAGCGCGGCCAGAACCGCGAGGCGCTGCAAAGCATGCTGAAAGCCGCCGACACCCTCAAGGCCGGGCGTTCGATCCACATCTTTCCTGAAGGCACCCGTTCCAAAACCGGCAATATCCTCCCCTTCAAGCGAGGCGCGTTCATTATTGCGGAGAAAGCCAAAGTACCGGTACTGCCGGTCACCATTGTCGGCAGCAACCTTATCACCCCGAAAAAAAGCCTGAAGATCAACCACGGCACCGTGCGCATGATCATCGGCAAACCCATCGAACCCGCCAAAGCTGAAACGCTAATGAAGGAGAGCTACAGTGTCATCAGCGAAAATCTTGAAAAGAGCGCCGCGTAGAGGTTTTTCTTGGGACGAATGGGGATTGTGAGAATGAAAAGATAGGGATCGTTTTCCCTGCTGTCCTCGCCCCCCTTAATTCCGAAACAGCACCAGAATCAGCAAGGGCGGTTCGCGAACCGCCCCTACAAAATCATTTCAGGCGAGCACAGGCCCCATTCGCCTTACAGCTGCCTGTAGAGATTGGCCATCTCGATGGCGGCCAGCGCTGCGTCGAATCCCTTGTTCCCCGCTTTGGTACCGGCTCTCTCGATGGCCTGCTCCAGATTTTCGGTGGTAAGCACGCCGAATGATACAGGAATAGCGGCCTCCATGCCGACCTGCGCAATGCCCTTGGTGGCCTCGGCGGCAATCACGTCGAAGTGAGGGGTCGAGCCGCGGATGATAACCCCAAGCGTCACAATCGCATCGTATTTGCCTGACAACATCGCCTTTCTCGTAACCGACGGCAGCTCGAAAGCGCCGGGGCAACGAATAACGGTGATCTCGTCAGCCGATCCGCCGTGACGCACAATGCAGTCGATGGCTCCCTCGACCAGCTTCTGGCCGATAAAATCGTTGAAGCGTGAAACCACGAGCCCAAACCTGATGCCCTGGGCATTCAGCGAGCCTTCAATATTTTGTACCTGCATAGTCAGTTGTTGTTTGGTTTGTAATTCCACAATGGGCGGAGTGAACGGTATGGACTTTGTGGAAAGCGCCACGAGCTACTCCGGCATTTTCACTCATCAATCATAGCCCATCATTTTTTCAACGAGTTCCACGATGACGTGACCTACGGCGATGTGACACTCCTGGATTCTGTCGGCGCTGCCGGTATGGGGCACCACCACCGAAAGGTCAGCGTGCGGCTTGATCGCACCGCCATCACCACCAAGCAGGGCGAGTGTTTTCATCCCCCGCTTGCGGGCAAATGCGAGAGCCTTAAGCACACTGGCGCTATTGCCACTGGTTGAAAGGCCGACCAGAATGTCCCCAGGGCGGCCATAAGCTTCGGTGAGCCGAACGAAAACCTCGTCAAAGCCGAGGTCGTTTGCACCCGCCGTCAGGGCCGAGGTATCGGTTGAAAGCGCGATGGCCGGAAGCGCCGGACGATGCACGGAGCTGCGATATCTGATGGTGAACTCTGCGGCCAGATGCTGCGCGTCGGCGGCGCTTCCACCGTTGCCGCACAGAAGCACTTTGCCACCCTCCCTGAAGGTATCGGCGATCATCGACGCCATCGCCACAATAACGTCGCTGTCCCGCCGGGCGACCGTCTCCTTGAGTCGAGCGCTGTAGAGCATTCGCTCGAGCACCAGCTCTTCATAGCGGCCCGAG
Source organism: Chlorobaculum sp. MV4-Y (assembly GCF_025244685.1). Taxonomy (NCBI): domain Bacteria; kingdom Pseudomonadati; phylum Chlorobiota; class Chlorobiia; order Chlorobiales; family Chlorobiaceae; genus Chlorobaculum; species Chlorobaculum sp. MV4-Y. Next base: position 1,914,363 of record NZ_CP104202.1, read on the forward strand.
CCGCCGCACCCCTCGGAACAGTTGCACTGGCTTGTCATTGCATCACTGCTTTGTTGAAAAATTCCTGCAATATAAAAAAGATCAGACCGATCGGTCTGATCTGACTGATCAGACCGATCAAAAAAAAGGCCTGCCCGAAAAATGCCGGACAGGCCTTGAAGCCTTCTGTAGGCTGAAAACGCTTAGTGGTACTTTGCGCTCTCCTCCTTAACGAACTCGACGAGGCACTTCAGGTTGGCCGGATCAACATCAGGCAGGATGCCGTGGCCGAGGTTGAAGACGTGGCCGGAGTGATCGTTGTGCTGGCCGAACTGCTTGAGCACTTTTGCGGCTTCCGACTTGATCTTCTCGGGCGTGCCGTAGAGCACCGTCGGATCCATGTTGCCCTGCAGGCAGACGCGGTCGTTGAGTTCCTTGCGGGCTTTGGCGATGTCGATGTTCCAGCCGAGACCGACAGCGTCAGCGCCGGAGTCGGCGATGTCGGAGAGGATGGTGTTCATGTCCTTCGAGAACACGATTACCGGAATTGCCGGGTGTGCGGCCTTCACGGCGGCGACGTTCTGCTTGATGTACGGCAATGCGAACTCGCGGTAGTCATCCTCGGAAAGGGCACTTGCCCAGGAGTCGAAAATCTGGATGGCGTCCGCGCCAGCTTCGACCTGCTTGACAAGGTAGGCGCTGATGCAGTTACTGATCTTCTGGAGAAGCTGGTGGGCCATCTGCGGCTCGCGGTACATCATCTTCTTCGCCCAGGCGTAGTTCTTCGAACCGCCGCCTTCGACAGCGTAGGTGAAGAGCGTCCATGCAGCGCCGGAGAAACCGATAAGCGGCACGCGGTCATTGAGTTCCCTCTTGGTGAGGCGGATGGCGTCGAGCACGTAGCCGAGCTTCTCATCGATATCGGGATCGATCAGTTTGTCGATGTCTGCCTGAGAGCGGATCGGAGGCGTGAGCCTGATGCCTTTGGTCTCGATAATCTCGACATTCATGCCCATCGCTTCGTTGACGACGAGAATGTCGGAGAAGATGATCGCGGCATCCACACCCATCAGATCGACCGGCTGGATGGTGACTTCACAAGCCAGCTCGGGGGTTTTGCAGAGGGTCAGAAAGTCGGTTTTCTCCCTGACGGCGCGATATTCAGGCAGGTAACGACCGGCCTGACGCATGACCCAGATAGGAGTACGGGGGGTCGCCTGCCTCTTCAACGCCCGGATAAAAAGATCATTTTTGAGCATGGAGTGCGATGATTAGTGATGTTGTGAAAAGAGCTGCCCTTAAGGCCGGGCCGAGACCAGAAACCTTGCAGACATTAAATAAATCAGGTGCAAAGGTACACTTTTTCAGCCGGATTTTAAAACAGTCGGGCACCCTTCTCGTGGCGCCCGTAAAAGCTGTTTGGTCAGGCTGTAACGATATGCCGTTTGATGCCGAGTTGCCGCTCAGAGTAGCCAAGCGCAAGGCCGACAACTTCGGAGAGGTGATAGACCGGAGTCGACCCCTTGAGGCCATTGTGCCTGAGCGCCTTGGCCTGATACCCGTCCAGCACAGTGTGGCAGAGAGGGCAAGGCGTCACGATAAAGTCAGCCTTTTCGTCCATTGCCTCTTTCAACGCCTCGGCAGCCACGTTCAGCGACTCCTCCTCGGCGACCAGCAGCGTGTGGAAGCCACAGCAGCGATTCTTGTGTTCGTAAGGAATCGTCTTTGCGCCCAGAGCATCGAGCAGAAGATCGAGCGAGGTCGGTTCGAGCGGGTCATCCTTGCCAAGCACGGTCGAAGGACGGAGAATATGGCAGCCGTAGAACGGCGCGATGCGGAATTTGGTGAGCGGTGTTTTCACCTTCTTGCGAATGACATCGAGACCAACGTCGTCGATGAGCACCCAGAGCAGGTGGCGCACATCGGAGGTGCCGCGATATTCGAGCCCCTCCTCCTTGAGAATCTCGTTGACTTCAGCTCGCAATGCGGCAGACTCGTCAAGCTTCTTTTTGGCTGTTCTGATGGTCATCAGGCAGGTATTGCAGGAGACGACCAGATCGAGCCCCTGCTTTTCGGCCAGGGCAATATTGCGGGCATTGACCAGCGCGAACTGCTTCGGGCTCACGTAGTCGAGATTGCTGCCACCACAGCAAACGCTTTCATGCAACTTGACCATTTCAATGCCAAGATCATGCTGCCAGAGGTCAAGCGATCGATCGACCTCTTTGGTCATCGCCTCATTGATGCAGCTCTGATAGTAGGCGTAACGCTTCATACTGCTTATTCTCCGGATTTTTTTCGTGATCCTTCGTTACATGGCTGGCCATCTCCTTCATCTCCTTGCGCAGGGACTGAATGCCCTTAGACGCCTTGACCAGTGGCGGCGGCGGCGGGGTGCGACGCTTGATGATCATTTTGACGGCCATCGGCAGAAGGTTTTTGAGCGTCCAGCCGATGCCGTTGGTCCTGATCGGCAGGGTGGCCTCAACCAGCTTGCCCTTTTTCTCGATATCATCCATGAAAGCCTCGGCATGGCGCGCGCCGCTGGTATCCTTGGTGCCCCGGCGTTCGATTGCATCCTCGCGGATGCCGTGAATGGCGTCCATGATCGGGATGTTCTTGACGCAGGTCTCCTGGCAGCGGTAGCAGTGCGTGCAGTCCCACACCCCGTGATCCTGCACGAGATCCGCCAGACGCTGGTCGTGAATGCCATCGCGGCTGTCGGCGTTCATGCGGTACGAGCGGAGCAGCACGACGGGAGAAACATACTCCTTGTGTGCCCGAAGTATAGTGCACTCCGAAACACACGAAGCGCAGAGAATGCAATCGGTCGCCTTGTCGTAGGTCTGGAACTCCTCCTCGGAGATGAGGAACTCCTTCTTGCCCCACTCTTCTTCCGGCATCCGGGAATCCACCCAGTTGGAGTACTTCTTCATCTTGCCGACCACCGGGTCCATCTCGACCACCAGGTCTTTGATGTGCGGAAGATTCCGAAGCGGCTCGATCTTGATGACACCCGGTTCGCGGGCCTTGTCGAGCTCGTCCCAGACCTGGGTGGTGCAGGCAAGCTTCGACATGCTGTTGATCCTCATGGCGCAGGAGCCGCAGATACCGGCCTGGCAGAAAGCCCTGAAGGTCAGCGTCGAATCGACATGCTCCTTGATATAGTTGAGAGCCCTGAGCACGGTGATACCTTTTTCGAGCTTGATCGTGTAGTCATCGAAATAGGGCTTGCTGTCAACCTGGGGATTGAACCGGTGAACCCTGAAGGTTACGTCCCGGCTCTCCTCATGATGCTGTATCGTTGAATCGCTCATTGAAAATCCTTCGGATTAATAGGTTCGTTCCTGAAGCTCGTAGCGTCCCATCGTGACCGGCTTGTAGGCGAGCTTCGGGCGGCCACCGTCGTATGTATAGATGGTATGCTTGTGCCACTTCTCGTCGTCGCGCGTCGGAAAATCGGTCCTGGTGTGCGAGCCGCGGCTCTCCTCCCTGGCAAGCGCCCCCTCGGCCACGGTTTCGGACAGGTCAAGCATATTCTTCAGTTCAAGCACCTGAAGCAGGTTGGTGTTGTAAATGTCGCCCGTATCGAAAACCCTGACGTGCTGGAAGCGATCCTTGAGGCTTTCGATATCCGCTATACCCTGTTTGATCTTCGAGGCTTCACGGAAGATACCGACATTCGCACCGAGAGTATGGCCCAAGTCTTCGCGCAGGGTGCCGTAGCGTTCGTAGTGACCACGCGGCTGCATGAAGCTGCGCAGCTCCTGCTCCTTGTCCGTCACTTCTGAGGACGGAATCGCGGATGGGTTCAATTTGCCGCACTCTTCGGCGGCGGCCCTACCCGCAATACGTCCGAACACGAGAATGTCGAGCAGCGAGTTGCCGCCGAGGCGGTTCGCGCCATGCACCGACACGCATCCGCACTCACCGGCGGCGTAAACCCCCTCCATGACGGTGCGTCCAAAGTTGTCGGTATCGATACCGCCCATCGAGTAGTGGGCCGTCGGCCTGACCGGCACCGGCTCGTCGATCGGATCGACGCCTTCGAAGTACATGCACATTTCGCGAATCTGCGGGAGGCGCGACTTGATGAGGTCAGCACCGAGATGGCGGAGATCGAGATGCAGATATTTTCCCGCCGGGCTGTCGAAGCCGCGACCTTCGAGAATTTCGGTTTCAAGCGAACGGGAGACGAGGTCACGCGGGCCAAGCTCCATCTTTTCGGGAGCGTAGCGCGACATGAAGCGCTCGCCGAGCGCGTTGACCAGATAGCCACCCTCGCCACGCGCACCCTCGGTCACAAGCAGGCCGCTTTTGCGCAAACCGGTGGGATGGAACTGCACGAACTCCATGTCCTTCAGTGGAATGCCCGCGCGGTAGGCAATGGCCTGACCGTCGCCGGTATTGCCCGCCGCGTTGCTGGAACGGTTCCAGTACATCTTGGCGTAACCGCCGGTGGCGAAAATGACCGTTTTGGCCGGGAAAGCCTCAACCTTACCCGTCTTGATGTTCATGGCAATCAAGCCGCGGGAGCGGCTGCCATCCAGAGAAAGATCGAGCGCGAAATATTCGTTGAAGAAGAATACGCCCTTGCGCAGACACTGTTCGTACAGGGTCTGGAGAATGGTGTGGCCTGTCTTGTCTGCGCAATAGCAGCAACGCGGACGCCCTGCGCCGCCAAAGGGACGCTGGGCGATGGTTTTGTCATCCATCCTCGACCAAGGCGTACCCATATTGTCGAGTTCGCGGATGATCTTCGGAGCTTCGGAGCAGAGCACCTCGACGGCATCCTGGTCAGCCAGATAGTCGCTGCCCTTGATGGTATCGAAAATGTGCATCTCGACCGTGTCGTCCTTGGCCTTGTTGGCGAGCGCTGCGTTGGCTCCGCCCTGCGCCGCAGAGGTGTGGGAGCGGTTCGGATAGACCTTTGAAAGCACGGCGATGTTCAGGCCCGGATTGGTTTTCATGGCCTCCATGGCCGCATAAAGTCCGGCACCGCCACCACCGACAATGACGATATCAAATGGTTTCATAAACAATCGGAAATCCTTGCATGACTGCCACTCGACAGACATGCTGGTTGGAAAAAGGGCTATCCGCCTGCTGCGGCGCCCGTGCTTTCATGATGAAAACTGCCCCGGCTGAAATCCGGTCAACAGCGGGCTGTCCGCTTATAAGGCGATATGGTCGTCGTGTGCCGGAAGTTCCTCAACGGCGCGCAGGACGTCGGTCATGTTAAGCACACCGATGACCTTGTTGCCCTCCATGACGGTGAGTCGGCGGACATTGGTACGTTTCATGAGACGAAGCGCGTACTTGATCCTCATGCTCGGATTGATGCTGATGATCGGCTTGCTCATGATCTGGAAAACCGGCGTATTCCAGGGATCACGGTGCAGATCTTCTCCCGGATCGATCACTTTTTCAAGAATGTCCTTTTCGGTCACGATGCCATAGCAGTCATCCTCGTTGCGGGGCTCGACCACAAGACCACTCTCACCGGTCTTTTTCATGAGCTGCAACGCTTCGGCAACAGTCGAACTGCCCTTGATGGTATGATAATCCTTCTGCATAAGGGCAGAAACCGGCAAGGTCCTTAAGGTAATGAGCTGATCCATATCGATGTTCTCTCGTTTAAAAAAGGACAGGCTGTCCCGTTACTATTGCTTGAAAACTAATAGCTTAGAAGCTGTATCAGAATATTTGAACTGTAAGGAAGGCGTGCTACGGGGCAAAAACCCTAAGAAGCATAAACAAATAAGAAAAGCAAAGAAGAAACAAAAATCAAGCGAACGGAAAAAAATCAGCTGATTCCGTGTGCTTTTTTGTAGGCAGGCCAGTTATTTTTCAGGTCAATGAACGATTCCTCATCGGCCTGAAGCAAAAAGGGATTCGTAGTTTTTTCATGACCGATGGTTGAAACTGGCGCCGTGCCATAATCATGACCGGGAAATACATTCGTATCAGGCGGCAGCACCATCATTCGCTCTTGCAGCGAACGGTACTCCAACCGGGCGTCTGCCTCGCTCCAGGTGCCGCCGACCTTGCCCACAAAGAGCGTGTCGCCGGTAAAGAGCGCATTTCCGGCCAGAAGACAGATCGAGTCCGGCGTGTGACCGGGAGTGTGGATAATCAAGATGCTACCCTCGCCAAGCGGAAAACGCGCTCCGTGGGCGACCTCGATGCCGGAACGGGCGTCGCGGTCGCCGAAAAGCAGCACCCGGATACCGGTAAGGTGCTCGAACTCAGCATTGCCGTTGGTGTGGTCGGCGTGTCCGTGGGTGCAGAAGGCACGCACGAGCTGCCACCCCTTTCGGGCGGCGGCATCGACGAGCGATTTCGGCGAGTTCGAGGGATCGACCGCGAAGACCTCGCCCGTCGCCTCGTCCGCGCAGAGATAGCCGAAGTTGCGATCTCCGCCCGTCCTGATCTGCTCTACCTGGACCTTCATGGCCACGCTCCTCAGATCATTTTTTCGACATTCATCATGAACGCCTTTGACGGAAAAGCAGGGTCAGCCGCCAGAGGGGCCTCTTCGAAATCTTTCATGATCTTCTCCGCCTTCTCGTCGTCGAGAATCGCGAAGCAGAGCGATGAATAGACCGTGGGAATATCCTTGCCAGCGGGCCACCAGGCGACCGGTTCTCCGCCCGACTCGCATGAGCACCCCCTGATGGCGATGCTGCTGAAGAGGGTGACCTGGTGCGCCGTGAACATCTTGCGAATCAGCGGGCGGGTCTCTTCGTCCCCTATGATGGCGATCATTTTCATCAGATGTATCTGTTTGAGGTTATGCCGACTTCATGTTTTCGAGCCTCTTTTTCTCGCCCTTCTTTTCGCTCAGGTAGTAGACCAGTGGCACAACCACGAGCGTCAGAATGGTCGAGAGCACGCCGCCCCAGATGAGCGAGATGGCCAAGCCCTGAAAGATAGGATCGAAGAGCATCACAATCGAACCGATCACCACCGCGCCGGAAGTCAGAATGATCGGGCGGGTACGAACGGCCGCCGACTCGATGACCGCCTCTTTCAGAGCGATCCCATCCTCCCTGCGAATCTGGATGAAGTCAATCAGGAGCACGGAGTTCCTGACCATGATGCCGGAAAGAGCGATCATGCCGATCATGCTCGTGGCCGTGAAGAAAGCGTGGTGGATGAAGTGGCCGGGAATGATGCCCACCAGACTCAGCGGAATCGAGATCATCATGATAAGCGGCGTCTTGAACGACTGGAACCAGCCGATAATCAGCATGTAGATGATGACCAGCACCACCGCGAATGCCGTGCCGAGATCGCGGAACACCTCGTAGGTGATCTGCCACTCGCCATCCCACTTCACTGCGAGCTTATCCTCGGTCTTGGGCGGCGCGGTGTAGAGCGGGCTGACCTTGTAGCCACCGGGCACTTTGATTGCCTCGATCTTCTTGTCGAGTTCGAGCATCGCATAGACCGGGCTTTCGGTCACGCCAGCCACGTCGGCAGTCACGTAAACCACATCCTTCAAATCCTTGCGGAAGAGGCTCTTGTCCTGAATTTTCTCCTTGACGGTCACCAGCTCGGAGAGCGGAATCTGCATTCCCGGGCGAAGGCGCGTGGTCAGAGAGTTCATCCCCTGCGACTGCACGAAGATGTTGGACAAATCCTTCAGCGAAGTGCGGTCGGCCTTCGGCAGGCGAAGCTGGATCGTGACCGGTTCGAGTTCATCCGGCAGGTGCACGATGCCCACATCGACGCCGGCCAGCGACATGCGCAGGGTCTGGGCGATCTGCTCGGGAGTCACGCCACGGAAAGCGGCACGCTCCTTGTTGATAACCAGGTCGTAAACCTTCTGGTCGGCCTCGACCATCCAGTCAACGTCAACCACGCCCGGAGTCGAAGCGAACGCCTTCTTGACCTCCTTGGCCAGGGCGATTCGCGAGGCCTGGTCGGGACCGTAAATCTCGGCGACGATAGTCGAAAGCACCGGCGGGCCTGGCGGAATCTCGACGATCTTGGCGTTCGCGCCGTACTTTTCGGCGATCTCCTGCACGCCTGGGCGCACGCGCTTGGCGATGTCGTGGCTCTGCGCGCTGCGCTCGCTCTTGTGCACTAGGTTCACCTGGACGTCGGCCATGTTGTCGCCACGCCTCAGATAGTAGTGGCGCACCAGACCGTTGAAGTTGATCGGCGCGTTGACGCCAACATAGTACTGGCTGCTCTTGACCTCCGGCACGGTTTTCAGGTAACCGGAAATCTCCTTGGCCACCTGCGCGGTTTTTTCGAGCGCCGTGCCTTCGGGCATGTCGATGATGACCTGGAACTCGTTCTTGTTGTCGAACGGCAGCATCTTCATCTCCACCATCTTGAGCGGCACCATGGCGATAGCGCCCACCAGCATCAGACCCACCACGCCAAAAGCGAGCCAGGTCTTGAAAGTGCTGTCGATGAAGGGAGTCAGGATATTGTCGAACAGTTTGTAGTAACCGGTCTTTTTGATGTCGTACTCCTCGTGGTGCCCTTCGTCCGACTTCAGCAGGCGGAACGAGAGCCACGGCGTTGCGATCAGGGCGACCAAGAGCGAGAAGATCATCGCCATCGAAGCGCCGATCGGCATCGGACTCATGTAGGGGCCCATCAGGCCGGAGACGAAGACCATCGGCAGCACCGCCGCGATGACGGTGAAGGTGGCCAGAATGGTCGGGTTGCCGACTTCGCTGATGGCCGTGATCGCCGCCTGGAGGCGCGGCTGGCGCTTCATGGCAAAGTGGCGGTGAATGTTCTCGGCGATGATGATCGAGTCATCGACTACGATGCCGGTCACGAAGATGAGCGCGAAGAGCGTCACCCTGTTGAGCGTGTAGTGCAAGAGGAAGTAAACCAGCAGGGTAAGCGCGAAGGTGATCGGCACCGACATGAAAACCACAAGCGCGCCGCGCCAGCCGAGGAAAAAACCCACGACGACCGTCACGGCGACAACCGCCATGATGAGGTGCTCAAGCAGGGTAAATACCTTTTCGGATGCGGTCTCGCCATAGTTCCTCGTCTCGGTGACGGTTATGTCTGACGGAATGACCGATCCTTCCATGCCCTTGACCTTCTCCATGACCTTGTTAGCCAGCGCTGTCGCGTCGGTGCCCTGCTTCTTGGCGATCGCGAGGGTCACGGCGGGATAGTCTGCCTTGTCTTTTTCGCCGGAGGCTACGCCCCAGCCGAATGCGGTATAGTTGTTCACCTCTTCCGGGCCGTCGGTGATGGTGGCCACATCGTTCAGTGTCACGGGCGAAGCGCCGTAAATGCCAACCACGATGTTGCCCACATCCTCCTTGCTTTGCAGGAATTTGCCCGACTTGACGACGATATTTTCGTTCAGGTCCTTGAAATCACCCGAAGTCATCTGGCTGTTGGTGCTCTGGATCTGGCGGGCGATCTGCAGCGGCGTGATGTTGAAGTGCGCAAGCTTCTGCTTGTCGAGCTGCACCCTGATCTGACGCTTCAGGCCGCCCATGATCTCTATATCGCCGATATTCTCGGTCTGCTTGAGCTGGTCAGCCACGCTGACGGCGGTGCGGCGAAGCTCGTACGGACTCTTGTCCTTGCTCCAGAAGGTGAGGTTAAGCACCGGCACGTCGTCGATGGAGACCTTCTTGATGAGGGGCATCTGCACGCCGGGCGGCATCTTGTCCATGTACTTCATCAGGGTGGCCCAGAGCTTGACCATGCTCTCCTCGGCGCTGTCGCCAACCTTGTAGCGAACAGTGACGAGGGCGAAATCGGGCATCGAGGTCGAATAGACGTAATCGACTCCCTTGATTTCGGTCACGGCGCGCTCGATAGGCTTGGCCACGCGCTCCTGAACCTCGGCAGCGGTCGCGCCGGGATAGGGGATGTAAATATCGACCATCGGCACGACGATCTGCGGCTCCTCTTCGCGCGGAGTCATGAACGTCGCCATGATGCCGACCAGAAGAGAGGCCAGCATGAGTAGCGGCGTTATCTTCGAGTTGATAAACTGCTTTGCAAGCCTGCCGGCTATACCTTCATTCATTGGTGTTGAGCCTCCTTCGCTCTGTCTTGCGTGTGCGTGTCTGTTGTAATCCTTGTGCCCTCTCGCAGCTCTGCCGAGGGTAACTCGACAACGGCCTCGCCCTTTTCGAGGCCGCTGAGCACGATGATGTTTCCGCCCAGGAGATGGCCTGTGCTGATCCACCGCAGCGTAACGATGCTGTCCGGGCCAACAACGAAAACCTGATCGGTACCGGCTTTTTTCAATACCGACGAAGCCGGTATGAGCAGCATCTTCTGGCCGAATCTGTCAGCGGACTCTGTAACGGTCACGATCTTCGCGGCAACGGCAGGCGCTGTCGCGCTGGCGGATGGCGATGCGGACTGCTCTTTTTTATGGCCGCCACATGCGCCGAGCAGCGCAGGCAACATCAGGAAAAGCAGCGCGATGATTCGGGTGTTCATGCCTTTCATGGTTTTCAGTTTTGCTGTCACGACTGAAAAAAATTCAACGGGCGCTGTAATATTCCAGCTCGCTTTTGGCGATGCAGTAATCATACTTCGCCTGGTTGAGGCGCATCTTCGCCCAGGTCCATGCCTGTTCGCGCATCAGGAGCTCGAAGGTCATCGCCATACCGGTTCTGAACTGCTCGCCGATGAAGTCAAAACTGACCTTTGCTGCTTCGAGCGATTTCTGCGTCAAAGCGACACGCTCGCGGGAGGTGACCAGCGCACGGCGGGCCATGTCGATCTCCATCTCGCTCTGCTCCTTGGCCGCCTGGTAGTTGTACTGCGCCTCAAGCGCCTGGGCTTTGGCCTCCTGCACCTTGCCTTTGGTGGCCATGCCGTCGAAGATGTTCCACTGCACATTCAGGCCAACCGTCCAGCTCGACCCCTCGGTACCGAGAAAGCTGTTGTCGTGCCAGTTCTGCTGGGCGAAAGCGTTCACCCTCGGCAGGTACTGTGCACGAGCCATGTCGTGCTGATAACCGGCGACCTCCTGAAAAGCTTCGAGCGCCTTGAGATCGCTGCGCCCGTCGGAATTTGCCTTTGCAACCAAAGCTGGAAGCTTCACGTCGACTTTCAGGTCTCCGACCGGCTGAACGGTGTCGTCCGGGCCAAGAGCCAGCATCGTGCGAAGAGCATCCTGGGCGTTCTTTATGGCGTCCTGAATCTGGAGTTTCTGATCACGCAACTCGGCGAGACGCACCTCGGTGGAGAGCTTGTCGGACTTGGTCACCAGACCGGCGGCGTAACCGCGGGCGGCTTCGCTGCTGTAGCCTTGCATGATGCGGATCGACTGCTCGGTGGCATCGAGGTTCTTCTTGGCGAGAATGAGGCCATAAAAAGCTTTCTTGACATTCAGGTCAATATTCTCCACTGCGCGGTCGGTCATGAAGCCCTGCGCCTTTCTTGCGCTTTTGGCCATCTTGCCGCCTATGATGGCGTCGCGGTTGTAGATCGGCTGCTGCACCTGGAGGCTCGTGTGAAAATCAGTGATGGCCGACGGATGGTTGAGCTTGTCGAGCGCAAAGTCACCAAAATCGGGAGGATTAACATTAAAATTGTAGTAGGCGATCTCCTGCTGGAGCTTGCCCACCAGCACCGCACCGGGATCGTTGGAGTGCATGACTGTTTCGGAGAGCGTCACCTTCGGCAGGTAGGCCTGCTTGCTCTGCACGATGCGTGCATCGGCCTGGTCATTTTTGGCGCGCTGCGCCTTGAGCATGGTGTTCCGCTCGCGAGCCATCTTCAGCGCGTCGTCGAGCGAGAGCCTCATGGTGGCCGCATCGGCCTGCGAACAGGTGGCAAAACCCGCTACGAGCAGGGCGAAAAACGTTCTGGTTGCCTTCTTGGTCATCTATTGTTTCGATATGAGTTTGATAATCTTTTCCACGCTTTCTGAATCTTGCCGGTTCAAGCAGTTCTTCAGGTTCCGGTTCAGCACAAGGGAAAAGGTGTTGTCGAGCGCCGCCTTGGCCGCCTGGAACTGGGTCACCACCTTTTCGCACTCCTCTCCGGTTTCGATCATCCGCATCAATGCCTGCACCTGGCCATTCACCTTCTTGAGCCTGACGATCACATCGTCCATCCGGCACTCTTCGTTCATCGTCTGCCCCCTTCTCTTGCCTGTGCAGGAAAACCGTTTTAGCCTACCAATACCCCGTTAGGGTATTGAAAATAGAAAAAACAATTCCCTGTGCAACTAAAAGCATTCAGCCGTACAGGGAATTAGAGAAAACCGGCAGCAGGAGTCAGACCTTGCCGCCCGAAGCGTCCAGTTCTGCGGTGGTACAGCACAGGTCGGACTGTACCTGGCAGAGCATACTTTCGGTGGCCTGCTGCATGATCTTGGACATGACCGCCTCGGTCATGAATTTGAGTATGCCTTCCGGCATGAGGTTGAGCGGAAAGGAGAGTTCAAAATCGAGCGTGATGTCGGTTTCGAAATGAACCTCGGTACGCCGGTCTTCGAGATGGTAGAGACAAATCCTCGTGTTGGCCTGTCCTACAAAGGTGTTCTTCTCATTCAACGGCACATCGGGGACCTTCGGAGCGTTGACCCACTGGATACACCGACCTGAAACAGCAGAGTCGGGAAAGCGCTCTTCATCCGAAACCGGGCCTGCCGGAACCGTACGCGAGCCGTCGAGATGCTCCTCGTTCTGCGTCACAAAAAAGACCGCCGTTATGGGATTTTCACGCGGGTCATTAACCTGGAAAATCCACTGATAGACTCCGTGCTCTTTCAGGTAGGTGACACCGGTACAATATGGATTACACTTGAGAATCCTGACATGATCGGAGAAATAGACCACCGAATCGTTCAGGTGCGACTCGATGATCGCTTTCGCTCTGCTTCTTCCTACAACCTCCATGACAACAACACCGCTTGATCGTGAAATAAGTTTTGTAATTTTTTCAATGAACACTACCCCAAAACCAAGAGTTCCCCCTCTCTTTTCATGACCCGCATAGCCAGACGGCACTCAACGAGCATACCGTCACGGGCAAATGCCTGTTGGAATGAGGTTTTTTTTGTTTATTTTGAACGCTTGAAAAACGCTTGCCTACTCAGCCAGCCCCTTGCAATGAATAAAGCATCAACCATGACTGATACTTTCAACTATACAACGATTTTCGCTCCACTCGGTTTCTTCATCGGCGGAATTTTCCTCGTGCTTCTTCTCAACAAATTCATCGGCAAATCGCAGAATAAAAAAACAAGCTGAACGTATCCTGTTGCAACACGCCTGCAAATATTATAACAAAGAAACTTTGCGGCCGCAGCAAGGCGTGATTTGATGCAATCATATCAAACCCACCTGCACGACAGACCGTAACCACCGCTCCTGAAATCTGTCAGAAGCGAACGCACCAGTATTTCCGGGTTGCAACCACATCGAACTGGCATTCCCATACGTCCCCCCGACTGTCGGCAGTACCCCTAAAAACAGAAGCGATTATCAACACTTTTTTTTACATCGCCGTCCTTGCGCAACTGCTTAAAATATATTAGCTTTGTTTCATTATCACGAAAGCCTGCCATCGTGCGGAGAATTTCTCTTATGCGCTTTCTAACAACTCAAAACATATACGCATCATGTCAAACGGAACAAACATCGATGTCGCGGGTGCAATCAACACCCTTACCGAAACTTTCGGTAAGCTCTTCCAGATGCAGATTGACGTGGCCAACACCGCGCTGAAGGCATTGGCTGACGTTGCTGAGCCTCTCGGCAAGACCGCTACCGATCTGGTCGGCAGCTTCGCTGGTGCAGCCACCCAGGTTCTCCAGAGCGTTTCTTCTGCTATCGCGCCGAAGAAATAAGGTACACCACCTGACTTCAAGCACCTTATACACTTGTGTAAGGTGCTTTTTTTTTAGGCTTCGCATCCACCCATCACGCCACATGGAACTCCCGGAATCGATCCGCCTTCTCTTTCCGCCCGAAGAACGGGCGCTGCTCGACATCAGCACCATCAAGGGCGACGCCTCGAACCGGCAGTACTTCAGGGTCACCGGTCCAGGCGACACGTCGGTCGTCTGTGCCGATCCGGCATTCCGCGCAATCGCGACTAAAGACTATCCGTTTCTGATTGTCCGCGGCCTGTTCGCCCGGCATGGAGTCCGAGTGCCAAAACTGCTCGGCATGGCACACGAAGCCGGACTGCTGCGCCTCGAAGATTGCGGCGACCTGATGCTGCAAGACGAAGTACCGCTACTCGAACGCGACCGGCTTTCGGAACGTTACCGCCAGATCATCGATTTGCTCGTGCGGATTCAGTCGATCCGACCGGATGAAAAAACGCCGGAATCGGCGATTCCCTTTTCACTGAGTTTCGACCACGAAAAGCTGATGTTCGAGTTCGACTTCTTCATCGAACACGCCCTGAAAGGCTATTTCAGCGGCAAGCTCGATGATCGCGCCATCGCGGAACTGCGCAATGAGTTCGTCGCCATCACCGGGCTGCTGGTGCTGCCGGAGCACTTCGTACTGAACCACCGGGACTTCCACAGCCGCAACATCATGCTCTTCTGCGATGAACCGGTCATCATCGACTTCCAGGACGCCCGGCTCGGCCTGCCGCAATACGACGCCGTGTCGCTCCTGCGCGACTCCTATGTCCGGCTCGATCCGGGCATGGTCAACGAGCTGAAACGCTACCATTTCAACCAGCTCATCCGACTCGGGCTGACATCGATGGACGAAGCGGAGTATCTCCGCCTGTTCGACCTGATGGCTTTCCAGCGCAACGTCAAGGCGGTCGGGACCTTCTGCTACCAGACCACTGTGGTTGGTAACCACGCGTTTGAGCCAAGCATCGCGGCAACTCTCAGCTACCTGAGGGAGTACATCGACGTCCAACCCGAACTCGCCGCCGCCGGGGCACTACTCGGACCGATCATTCCCGGAATTTCGCGATGAACGCCTTCGTCCTTGCCGCAGGTTTTGGCACCCGCCTGCAACCACTGACCGACACGATGCCCAAACCGCTCGTTCCGGTGCTGAACGTGCCAAGCCTCTGCTACTCGCTTTTCCTGCTCAAAGAGGCGGGGATACGGAAGGCAATCATCAACATCCACCACCACCCGGAAAGCCTTCAGCGCTTTTTCGACCGGCATGATTTCGGCAGCCTCGAAATCGTGCTTTCGGAGGAGCGTGAAATTCTCGGCACGGGCGGCGGTCTGAAGAAGTGCGAATCGCTGCTCGACAACGGTGATTTCTTGCTCATCAACAGCGATATCATCAGCGACATTGACCTGTCGGCGCTCATCGAGACGCACAAGCGCTCCGGCTGCGGCGGGACACTCGCCTTGCATGAAACCGCGCTGGCGGCAGAGATCGGCCACGTCGGCGTGCGCGACGGGCGGGTGCTCGACTTCCGCAACCAGCGCGGCACCAGCCTCTCGTCATCGTTTATCTACACCGGAACGGCGGTCTTCAGCCCGAAGATTTTCCGCCACCTGAAAGCGGAGTTTTCCGGCATCGTCGAAACCGGCTTCTACGGGCTGGTGGAGAACGAAGGTCTCGCCTCTTTCGAGCATCACGGATTGTGGCAGGACATCGGCACCCTGCCGAATTTTTACCGCGCAAACCTCGACGATAATTTGCGTATTCTTCAGCTTGCGGAGCGCATGCAGCGGGAGATCGGCTTTTTTCCGCACATGATTTCGGATGATGCGTCGATCAACCCCGATGCCCACGTCGAAAATTCGGTGGCCGGCGCAAACTGCGCGATAGCCGCCGGAGCCGTCGTGGAGCACTCGGTACTCCTGCCCGGCACCATCATCGAACGTGGCGAGACGCTTCGAAACGCAATCGCCGCACCAGGCATCCGCATTCCATTGTAAACTCCCGACAGCGCAAACAGCAACGGCATGGTCATCAACGGTCTCGACATACTGCTCCGGAATCCAGAAGTGCTGAAAAACCGGCGCGTCGGCCTGATCGCCAACCAGACCTCGGTGTCGATGCAGCTCGACTATTCGTGGACGCTGCTTCGCCGCGCGGGTGTAGAGCTGACGAGAATCTTCTCGCCGGAGCACGGCCTGTTCGCCGTCGAGCAGGATCAGGTCGCCGTTGGCCACCAGCCCGATACCGGCTGCCAAATCGTGAGCCTCTATGGCGACAGCGAGCAGTCGCTCGCCCCGGCGCGGGAGCTGCTCGAAGGACTCGACATCGTGCTTTTCGACATTCAGGATGTCGGCTCGCGCTACTACACCTACGTCAACACGCTCGCGCTCTTCATGGAGGCCGCAGAAGGGCTCGACATCGAGATCATGGTGCTCGACCGCCCGAACCCGCTTGGCGGTGCCACGCTCGAGGGGCCGCAGCTCGACCCGGCGTTCCACTCCTTCGTCGGCGTCATGCCGGTTCCGGTGCGCCACGGCCTGACCGCCGGGGAAATCGCCCACTTCTACCGCGATTACAAAAAGCTCGACCTCAATCTGAGCGTCGTCACGATGCAGAACTGGCAACGCGAGATGCTCTTCCCCGAGACCGGCCTGCCGTGGGTGCCGCCCTCGCCCAACATGCCGACATTCCAGGTCGCCGAGGTCTATCCCGGCATGTGCCTCTTCGAGGGGCTGAACGTTTCGGAGGGGCGCGGCACGACAACGCCGTTCCTGCTCTCCGGCGCATCGTTTGTCGATCCGGAAGAGCTTGCTGCGCGGCTTGCTTCGATACCACTGGAGGGCGTCGTGTTCCGTCCAACCTGGTTCCGCCCGACCTTCCACAAATATGGCAACGAAGCGATTGGCGGCATCTACCTGCACGTAACCGACCACGCCCGCTTCCGCCCCTTCGCCACGGCGGTCGCCATGACCTGCGCCTTGCGGGAGCTCTATCCCGACCAGCTCAGGTTCCTCGACGGCGTGTACGAGTTCCGGGACGACATTCCGGCCTTCGACCTGCTTGCCGGAAGCGGCGCGATCCGCTCGATGATCCTCGGTGGCGCTCCGGCGGAAACCGTCATCGCTTCGTGGGAGAAAGACGAGGCGGAGTTCGCGGCGATCAAGCCAAATTTCCATCTGTACGACGTCTGAGCAGGTGACTCTCGCCCGCCGCGCCGTTTCATGACAACAGCAAAAGCACCCGACCCGATGCAACCTCTCGATTACACCATCATCATCCTCTTCCTGGCGGGCAACATGCTGCTCGGACTCTGGCAGGGGCGGAGCAACAAAGAGACCAGCGACTACTTCCTCGGCGGCCACAAGCTGCCATGGTTCATGGTGATGCTTTCCATTGTGGCCACCGAGACCTCGGTGCTGACCTTCGTGAGCGTTCCGGGCCTGGCCTACAGGGGCGACTGGAGCTTCCTCCAGCTCGCGTTCGGCTACATCGTCGGGCGGATTCTGGTCAGCTTCATCCTGCTGCCCGCCTATTTCAAACATGGCGTCACCTCAATCTATGAGGTGATCGGCATGAGGTTCGGCCACGGCATCCAGAAAACCGCCTCGGTGATTTTTCTGATAACGAGGATTCTGGGCGACGGTATCCGCTTCCTGGCGACCGGCGTTGTGGTGCAGGCGGTCACCGGCTGGCCGCTCTCACTCTCGGTGCTGGTCATCGGCATTGTCACCCTCGTTTACACCATTTCGGGCGGGCTGAAAACCGTGGTGTGGCTCGACAGCATCCAGTTCGTGCTCTATCTCGGCGGTGGCGTTATCACCATCGCCTTCATCCTCGCCCGCCTCGACGCGCCGCTGCCCGACCTGCTCTCGCCGCTCCTCGCCGCCGGAAAGCTGAAGATCATCGACACCGACCCGCACATCTTCACCAACCCGCTCTCGTTTGTCAGCGCCTTTTCCGGCGGTATCCTTCTTTCGCTCTGCTCGCACGGCGTCGATTACCTGATGGTGCAGCGCGTGCTCGGCTGCGACGGCCTCGGCTCAGCCCGCAAGGCCATGATCGCCAGCGGCGTGTTCGTACTCTTCCAGTTTGCGCTGTTCCTCTTGGCCGGTTCGCTGATCTATGTATTTTTCAATGGTGCACCGCTCGTCAAAGATCGCGAATTCACCAGTTTCATCGTCAGAACACTGCCCGCCGGTCTCAAGGGGCTGCTGCTAGCTGGAATTCTTTCCGCCGCCATGTCAACTTTGGCCTCATCGATCAATTCACTGGCCGCTTCGACCGTGACCGACCTCATGAAAGGAAAGGCGTCGCTCAGCGCATCACGCCTCATCAGCGTCGCCTGGGCCGCGGTGCTGATCGGCATCGCCCTAGTGTTCAACGAAAACGACAAGGCGATCGTCATGCTTGGCCTCGAGATCGCCTCCTTCACCTACGGCGGACTACTCGGGCTGTTCCTGCTCTCGAAAAGTAACCGCAATTTCCGTTCAACGAGCCTCATCGCCGGACTGCTGGCCAGTATGGCAGTGGTGTTCCTGCTCAAGCTCCTCGGCCTGGCATGGACATGGTATATTGCCGTTTCTGTAACGGTCAACATCCTGACGACAGCCGGAGTCGAAGCATTGCTTCCCGGCAGGGAGTCTTTTGCCCGGAAATAACCATTTTTGCTAACAAACCTTTATCTTGTATAAGGGCAATATGTGAGATAACGGCCTCGTCTACCGCCCATGTCGCGATGTACCAGAGTAGGGTTTCTGAATAGCATCGAAAACACTACGAACTATGAAAACCAATGATCCCATCCTGGTCATCGAGGATGAGGAAGATATCCGGCAGATGATCTGCAACATTCTCGAAGAGGACGGTTATGCTACCGTTCAGGCATCCAATGGTAACGAAGGCTTGCAGCTTCTCCGAAAAACGCCCGAGATCCGCATTGTCATCACCGACCTTCTGATGCCTGAAAAAGAGGGTATCGCCATGATCAGCGAACTCAGGGAAGATTTCCCCTGGATCAAGGTTGTCGCTATCTCCGGTGGCGGAATCCTCATTCCGGAAAACTATCTCAACCGGGCCAAAGCCGTTGGAGCCGACACCACACTATGCAAACCGTTTGAAAGCGGCGAGCTCTTGAGCATCATAGACGAACTGAACCGATAAGCCCGATCGGTGTTTTTTGCCATATCAAAAACCTATCCGCCAGCGAACTGCACCAAGTCACAAACTTTCAGTAATGGACAGTCACAAAACGGATTTGCCGGCAGGCGCTGAAAACAGAATGCACGAGGGAAGCGTCGAGGCGCTTGAGAAAAAAATCGCCATGCTCGAAAGCAGAGCCTCAATTGCCGAACAGAAGGCTGAGGCGCTGAAAACAGCCCTTGAATCAGCCCGGGCAGGATACTGGGAGTGGAATATCGAAAACGGGACGATTCTTATCGACCGGCAATGGGCTGGCATTAGCGGTTACAACTCCGCCGAGTTTGATATGCTGACGATGGAACAGTGGCGTGAGCTGTGCCACCCGGCCGATCTTGACGTGGTCACGAAATCGATCGAGGAGCTTCTGGATGGCAGCATGGAGTACCTTGAACTCGAACTGCGGGTCCGCCATAAGAATGGCGAATGGATCCGGGTGCTCGACTGCGGCAAGATCACCGGGCGCAGCCAGAACGGTAAACCGTCATGCCTGACCGGTTCACGGCAGGCGCTGACGAGCCTGCACGATAAAGCCGAATCACCGATAAAAAATGCGCCGGAGAAACTGCACGCGCTTATCGACAATATCCCTGGAGCGATTTATCACATTGATGTCTCAGGGCAAGCCACCGTTCGTTTCCAGCCACCGGCTTTTCTGAAAACCCTTGTTTCAGAGCATGCCGGAACGGCCCGGCTGAACACCCTTTCGATGATTCACCATGATGACCGGCATATGTTGAGCAACGCCTACAGCAAGCTCAGGGAAACCAAACATTCCCTTACTCTGGTCTACCGTATAGTCGCCCCGGAGGGAAAACTGCACTGGATCGAAGACCATATGAGCTCATCATTCTCGGATGATGGACTTTTTTCAGGAATCGACGGGATCCTGTGCGAAGTCACCGACCGGATCGCCAGACTCGAAAAAATATGCAAGCTCGAATCGCAATTGAGCAAATCGCAGAGACTCGAAACCATCGGGACCCTTGCCGGCGGCATCGCACATGACTTCAACAACATCCTCACGCCGATTCTCGGTTACGCCGAAATGGGGCTTTCCGGTGTCAATGAAGATGACCCGATGCATGAATATTTCGCTGAAATCATGCAGGCTGCAGAACGTGCGCAAAAGCTTGTCTCACAAATTCTGACCTTCAGCAAGGCAGAAGAGGGCAAGGCCGCGCCTGTAAGCATTCAGGAGGTCATTGACGAAGTGATCCGGCTTATGCGGCCATCGCTGCCATCGACCGTTTCCATTGAAGAGGATATTGACAGTTCATGCCACAAGGTTATTGCAGACCCAACCCAGATGCACCAGGTCGTCGTCAATCTCTGCACCAATGCCCTGCATGCGATGGAACAGACCGGCGGAGTCCTGAAGATCGTGCTCAGGGAAGTCAGCACCGGAAACGGGAGGCCGCCGATAGTGCCGGAACTGCCTGATGGCAACTATGCAGAACTGATCATTTCAGATACAGGAACCGGCATGGATGACAGAGCCATAGAACGTATTTTTGAACCATTTTTCACGACAAAATCGGTCGAAAAAGGCTCTGGACTCGGCCTGTCGGTCGTCCACGGCATCGTGACCGGCACCAACGGGCATATCAGCGTCGAAAGCGCGCAAGGCAAGGGCTCGGCGTTCCATGTCTGGCTGCCGGTTATCAAGAGTAACACCCCCGACAGATCGAAACAAAACCCCCTTTTGGCAAAATATGCTGCCAGCGTTCTCTTTATCGACGATGAACCAGCTACGGTTAATCTAGTAACGATCATGATGACCAAGCTCGGCTATAATATCAGGGCTGAAAACTCTCCGGTTGAGGCACTGAAACTCTTCAGAGAACAACCAGACCTGTTTGACCTGGTAATCACTGACCTGACCATGCCTGAAATGACCGGCATACAGCTGACCAGCGAAATCCACAAAATCGTACCCTCGATTCCGGTGATTCTGATGACGGGATACGGGAAAATGATTGACCACGATATGCCGCTGAAACACTACGGCATAAACCGCCTGTTAAAAAAACCGCTCAAGCTCGCTCACTTGGCGCTGGCTGTCAAAGAAGTACTCTCATCAACAACCAATCTCCTTACAGAAATATGAAAATTCTTGTCATCGACGACGATCCTTCCGTCAGAAAATTCATAACCACAACGCTGAAAAAGGAAAACTATGCGGTTACCGAAGCGGAAAACGGCGCCGAAGGATTGATCAAACTTCAGCAGGAGAGAGACATCTCTATTATTATCACCGATCTGATCATGCCTGAAAAAGAGGGCATCGAAACGATCATGGAGGTGCGCAAGATCAATCCCGCCGTGAAAATTCTGGCCATTTCGGGTGGCGGAAAAGCCAGCCCCGAAAATTTCCTGCTGCTTGCCGATGCAGTTGGGGCCAATGCCACGCTCAAAAAGCCGTTTGGCGGCCAGGAACTGCTCATGTGCCTGCGCATGTTGGTCTGACCGGCACAAAGCCTAAGAATCTTTGTTGCTCCGCTCTATTATTTTTTTAACTTGAGTTAAGCTATGACTATTCACTAACAAGAATTTTTCACCATGAACAACCCAAGCGGAGCATTCGTCCAGGGAGCTGAAGCCTATGGCAGGTTTCTCGAGGTATTTATCGATGGCCACTGGTGGGTAGTCGGTGACGCCCTTGAAAATATCGGCAAAACCACCAAGAGACTCGGTGCAAATGCCTACCCTCATCTTTACGGTGGAAGCGCGGGGCTAAAGGGTTCATCTCCGAAATATTCCGGTTATGCCACACCGAGCAAAGAGGTGAAAAGCAGATTTGAGAAGTAAACATCGCTGATGTTGCAGAAAAGGGCTTTAAAGCCCTTTTTTGTTTTCCGATCGTCCTTCGTTTGAAGGGTTATCGGCGAATGAGTACATTTTTACAGAGCAATATCCGTGCTGTTGATTTTTGAGGTATTGACCATTTGCAGACAGCGCGCGGGGACGAAATTCGATCACTCAAAGACTCAATTCAATATCAAAAAAGGAGAAACCATTATGGCAGACGAGGGAAAAATCGACACTATGAAGTCATTCGACTTCGCCGTCAAAAGCATAACTGAGGCCGGAGTCAACCAGCTCAATCTGATTTCAAACACCCTCCAGTCCGCAGTGCCTGCAGTCACCAATGCTGCGCAGAGCCTTACTGACGCTGTTTCGGTATCGGTTAAGACGGTGAGCGAGGCTGCCGGAACCTTGACCGGCGCGCTGGGTGAGCTTGGTGGTGCCGTGGCCAACCTGGCTGGAGCTGTGGCAAATGCAGCCGTTTCGGTCGCCCAGTCGGGAGTGAGCACCGTCACGAACGCTATCGGATCGGTTCTTCCGGCAAAGAAGATCTGAACCGCTCATCAGAGATTGCCAACCACCTGCAGCACTGGAATCCTGGCAAAGTCGGGATTCCGGTATGCAGTCTGTCCCGCTCCTCCTATTCAGCGAGCTTGTCAAAATAGCTGGTAAGCGACTCCTGCGGCTCCGGAGCCTCGATAATCACCTCGAAGGTTTTGTTTGCCGCCTTTTCAACCCACAGTGACAGCACGGCCAGCTCGGCCACATCTGACCGGTTCATCCAGCCATTCCACAAGTGATCGCCCTGCTCGACATGCAGCCGGTGCTGGAGCGGCTCGCCATCCCTGAGACCACCGGGGCGGATAACCGTGTATGAACGCCCTTCAGAACCGAAGATTTTCCGAAGATGCTCCTCGGCAGCAAGCTTCATGCTGAGCACGCCGCCAAACAGGTTGAGCGGATGAAACCATTTGGTCACCGCGATTGAGCTGACCATTGCGAAATGCTTCACGCCAGCTTTGGCCGCCTCGTCGATCAGCCTGATCGCGCCATCGCGGTCAACCTCGGACGGCGAGGCTTCGCCGCTCATCGCCGACGAGCCAAGCGCAGAGATGACCGCGTCACAACCGCTGAGCGCCCGGCGGATTGCCTCGGCATCCTGGATTTTCCCAGTCGCAACCTCGACGCCCTCTCCGAACAGACTTCTCGCTTTCTCCTCAGATCTGACAAAAACCCTGACCGGCACGCCATAATGCAGCAGGCGTTTGACGACCCAACTGCCGGTTTTGCCCGTAGCTCCGGCTACAAGCACTTTTTTTCCGTATTCCGATTTATGAGCCATGATGCATCCTGATTATCGAGTTTCCTTTCAAACTGGTATTCACAAAACAAAACCATTTCTGCAGGCACTCTGTTTCCAGCATTTTTTTATAAAAAAGAGGCCGCCAGTATGGGAAAGAGCCTGATGGACTCTCTCTTTTTCATTAAGTTTCGAAATAAGCTGCTGCTTGCAACGGAAAACGAACAGCACGCCCGTCAAATCAGCATTCTTCCAGACACCATACAACATCGCACCATGAAAACCCACAGCCTGGCCGTTCCGGCAATCATTCTTGTGATCACGCTCTCGACCCCATCAATTGCCCAAGCCTATAACCGCGATCAGCTGAAGTTGCTCCAGAAAAGCGTCGCTGAATGGAATGCCATGCGAAATCAACAGCCGGAGCTTGCTATCGACCTCTCCAAAGCCAATCTCGAGGATGCGAAGCTAAACGGCGCGAATCTGTCAAAGGCAAATCTTTCCAAAGCAGACCTCAGCGGAGCATCGCTCGACCAGGCAAATCTCGAAGGCGCCAACCTCTCGATGACTTATCTGAAAAAAGCCAACATGAAAGCCGTCAATGCCGCCCACGCCTGGCTTGCTGACGCGAACCTGAACGGCGCTTTCATGAAAGATGCATCTCTGAAAGCGGCCAATCTTGCGGGAGCCAACCTGAGATGGGCGAAGATGAGTGGTGCCGATCTGGAACAGGCAAGCCTCAAAGATGCGGTACTGTTCGAAGCGGATATGGAAGGCGCAAACCTCAAGGGCACCCAGTTCACCAAAGCACGATTCCTCGGAAACGCCATACTGAAAGATGCCGTCCTGTCAAACAATAGCGTACTGCCCTCGGGCGAGCCGGTCACTCGCGGCTGGGCGATGACCCGCGATGCCCGTTTCGCCAAAGAGGAACCTGCCGCACCACTGGAGTTCGTGCCACCGGTCGTGGCCGCGCCGGTGATCATTCCGGAGAACATGCCAGCAGGAGGCGTTCAAGCCATTCCGGCACAGCCCGTGCCTGATGTAAGGGATGTCGAGGAGTGGAATACGATGCGGAAGAATAATCCTGAAACGAAAATCGAAATGACCGAGGAAAAACTTGGTCACGCCGAACTCGGTGGCGTCGATCTGAGAAACGCCACTCTTTACAAATCAGATCTCGAACGGGCCAACCTTGACAAGGCCAATCTGGCGGGAGCGAACCTGGCTGGAGTCAACTTCCAGAGAGCTGACATGAAAGAGGCGAACCTGAAAGGTGCGAATCTTGAAGGTGCAAACCTCGACAGGGCGTTCCTGAAGGGTGCTGACCTTTCAGGCGCCAACCTCAAGGGTGCCATACTGTATGGAGCGATGCTTTACGGGGCGAATCTGGATGGAGCAATACTGACCAATGCCTCGTTGTTCGACGCCAATCTGGAAAAAGCTTCCCTGAAAGGGGCTGACCTGACCGGTGCGACCTTGATCGGAGTGAACCTGACCAATGCGCTCATCTCTCCGACCACGACAATGCCTTCAGGCAAAAAGGCGACACGAGGCTGGGCAACGCTCAACAACGCTGTTTTCATCGATAAATAACTGAGGCCGTAACGCTAAACAGGAAAGGCTTCAATTATATGGCTAACATTCTTGTCACAAGCTACTACAGCCGTTGGGATCTGGCTGAGCACAAAGGAAGAATCGCACTGTACGATTCAAGCAACCAGCTCATTGAAAACCACCTGTTCACAAACCCGTCCGAGTTCCAGGTTGTAGCAAGCATGCTCCGGCATGAAAAACCACTCTGGTTCGATACTGAGGCCAAACACCTCCGTACCGGATCAGAGCCGGTTGGCGAATGGGAAAATTAAGTGCAGGCAAAAAGTGTGTCCCTCATGACAAGAAACGCTTTTTTGATCAGTTGGGAAAGCGCTTCCTGTGAAAAAGCTGCTGCAAGGGATGGGCTTTGCTGATATTGGGGTCGTTGACCGGCAGAAGATGCTTTTTACCCGTACGGGTGACCACCTCGATTGTACCGTCGCCGTTAACGGAAGTCACTTTCCAGAACTTGTCAACCACATAATGATAATGCTCACCATGCTCAAGGGCGTAGACCTGCCTAGCTCTCGGCCCTGGCGACACGGAGCTTTTTGGCTTGTGATAAATGATTGAGTCACCGACCCTGAATTGCGACATTCCCCCTCCTTCCCGTTGATTTAACGGCATATAGCCCTGCATATAAAAAGCTTGTTACCGTTGATTGTATAAAAAAAATCAAAAAAACTCTACACTTTTTTTCATCCTTTAGAGTCAGAAGCCTTTTTGCCTATCTGCACCTCTCCGGCAGCCGACTCACGAAAGCTCTTCTGAAAAACCGATAATAAGCCGGTCGTCCTCCCGTCGTGCCCCGGTGGTTCTGAGCGTCGCCAGCGCCTGAGGCAGTACCATGTTCCGCCGGTGATTGCCGATCCTGATATTCAGCTCATCACCGCTTTTGCTCAACTGAACTGATTCATCAGGAAGGCCCGGAAGCAGTAGTTCAAGATCGTATCCGCCTTCCGACTGTTTGATCTGATAGGGATTCCGCCGGAAATAAACCTGTGAAGGGTCCTCGTCTCCGTAGAGCATCTCTTTGAGTTTTTCGAGGGTGGCCATACCGCATATTTCCCTTGAATAGAGAGGCACCTCCCTGACAGGCAGCGGGCTAAAACTGTCGATAATCTCCTGCCTGTAGAGCTTCTGGTTCTCCTTCCAGTACTGGAAATAGGGATCGGTCACCTCATCGGGAATGATCCGGTTGGCAACAACCATGTCGATGGCGATGTTGTAGAGGCTGAGATAGGCCTGCGCCCGCAACGACTCCTTGATGACCATCTTTTCAGGATTGGTAACCAGACGCACTGACGTAACACTGTTGTCGGTCAGAATCCTGCCAAGCGCTTCAATCTGCTCGTAAAACTCGTAGGGCAGATCCATCATCTCTTTGTCGGGCAGCGAAAAACCGGCGAGCGGCTTGAAAATCGGCTCCACCAGCGGTCTCAGGTACACAGCCACCTTTTCGAGCGGCTTGTACAACCGCCGCATATACCAGCCACCCACCTCGGGAATGCTCAGGAGACGCAATGCTGTGCCGGTAGGAGCCGAATCGATGATCAGCACATCGAAATTGCCCTCCTTGTGATGACGAAACACCCTGACCAGCCCGAAAATCTCATCCATGCCGGGCAGGATTGAGAGCTCTTCGGCCTGCACACCGTCCAGGCCACGAGCCTGGAGCACCTCGGTCATGTAGCGCTTGACGCTACCCCAATTCTGTTCGAGCTCTTCGAGCACATCAAGTTCAGCGCCCCAGAGGTTCTCGCAAATCTTGCGAGGCTCATGGCCAAGCGGCACATCGAAACTGTCGGCAAGCGAATGCGCCGGGTCGGTGCTCAGAACCAGGGTTCTGTAACCCAGCTCGGCACAACGCAGACCAGTAGCCGCAGCCGTAGAGGTTTTGCCAACGCCACCTTTACCTGTCATGAGAATCAAACGCATACAAGCTCCTTTTTTTCTTAACCAACCACAGCTGAGAAAAAATAGTTTGCTCTTGCCTGCCATGCCCTCGATTCGGGGGCAGAGAAATACCTCCCCATGAAATAGCATGCAAAAAAAGCCTCTCTGCCATAAGGGCAAAAGAGGCCTGTTGCTTGCTGGCGGCATTCAGCATATGAAACGCCGGCTTTGCCCGACGCTATCAGAAAAGCGGGTTATCCGTTTTGCGCAGAATAATCGTGTATTCGTTCTGATCAGTCATGGGCTTTCTTTTGACCGAAAGGCTCCACTCGACATTCAGCCAGGAACCATCTCCGGTCTTGAATCTCGAGTAGAACATGAGCACCGCCTCATGAGGCTTCTGGCGATCAAGCGCCGTCTTGAAATGCAGGTAGTCGTCCGGATGAAGAATTTCCGAAAGCGCCACACCTGCAAGCGAACCGGGCGCAAAATCCAGGAATTTCTCAATCGAGCTACTCAAGTCGACGATCTTCTCTTCGTCGTCAAGCACGGCATAGGCTTCAATGGCCGGCTTGAGCCGCTCTTCAAAGCGGCCAATGTGCATCCGCACCTGGCGGAGCAGATTATCAATATCCATCCTGTAACGGGAAAGCGCTAATGCGTCGCTGATCGGACTGGTCTGTTCTCCTACAGCATGGCCGGTAAGAATCCAATCGATATCGGCACCATCCTTTTCAAGGCGTTCCAGCATCTTTTTTCCCGGAAGGCACTTGCCTTTGAGATATGGAGTCATCTGCGCTGGATATTTGATACCTACTGCTCGGCAGAAAGCGTTGACTGAACCATGCTTTTTAAGGATATAATTTCTGAGACGATGATTGAATCCACTGTGTGTAGTCGTCATGGCAGTCAATACTGTTGATAATTTGTGTGTACTCAACGAAAAACAGTCACGACGCAGTCCTGGCAACTGCCATCGGAAATTGTTGTTTCGTGCAGCAGAAAAAGCATCTCATTCGGCACCTTCCTTTGCCGGCATATTGAACAGGGTGCTGGTAACCAAAGGCGCCAGAAAAATGGTCACAGTGAAGACCGACATCACAATATCGGCCTGGTGTCCTTCGAGATAACCAAGAATCACCAACCCCGGCCAGAGATGTTCAAAAAAGGAGAAGGTTAGCCTCAAGCCAAGAACAGCAAGAACGATATAGGCACAACTCTCCAGAAATGGGTACTCTTCCATCAATCGTATAAAGCCATACGCAACGAAACGCATGACAAGAATACCGATGAAAACGCCGGTACAAACCAGAATGAGATTGCCCGTGAAGGCTACTGCCGCAAAGACATTGTCGATCGAAAAAGCGATATCCATCATCTCGACAAACACCACTGTAGCCCAGAACGGCCCGATTCGGCCAGCAACGAATCGATAGAGGCGACTGTTGCGCTTTTCGGTATTCATTGCACCTGCATCCTTTGCGCCCCGGCTGTCCCACCAGTTCCAAACAAGATAGAGCAGGTAAAGCCCGCCAAAAGGCTTGAGCCACCAGGCACTGACCAGAAAAGCAGCAAAAACCAAGAAAAGGCCCCGAAACAGATAAGCACCTAAAATGCCATACCTTAAAGCTGCTGGACGCTGTTTCTGGGGTAAATCAAGAACCATGGTCGCAAGTACTGCCGCGTTGTCCACCGACAAGAGACCTTCGATGACGATGAGGTTGAAAATAACAAGCAGTGATGCCGCCGGATGGTCAACAATGTGCTCTGGACAAGTTCTTGCATTGAGATACTGAAAGCGCTTTCCCATTTCTATACGCCAATGTACATAATGCTATATAGAAAACAAATAAAACCGGGAAAAATGCAGTATCAAATTTGCACTTGTACACCTATCTCGATCACCTGTCCCGAAGGAAGATCGTAGTAATCCGTGGCGCTCAGCGCGTTGCGAGCCATGAGCGCGAACAGCTTTTTTCGCCATTTGCTCATTCTCGATTTCATCCCCGTCACGATCTTTTCGCGATTGATGAAGAAGCTGATCGCCTCGGGCCTGAAATGCATCCCCTGCTGGTTTGCAAGAGCGAGCACCTGCCTGATGTTGGGATACTCCATGAAGCCATACCGGGCGATAATCTTGTACATGCCGTAGCTGAGCTGGACAACCTCCACTTTTTTGCTGTTCGGCACGCGAGGCACGCGCTCGGTGGAGAAATGCAACAGGCCTACCTCTGAATGCAGAATCTTGTTGTGGCGCATGTTGTGTAACAGGGCCATCGGCACCACGTCAGGGTTGGCTGTCAGATAGATTGCCTGCCCCTTGACCCTCTGCGGCTGCTGAATGGCAAGGCTTTCAACGAACTCGCCAATGGTGAGCGTTCGATTTGCGATCTGCGTTTGCAGCAGCTTGCGCCCGTTCTTCCAGGTCAGCATGAGGGTGAACAGCGCAAACCCGATAACCAGCGGGAACCAGGCACCGTGGAACAGTTTACTCATACTCGCCCCAAAAAACGACAGATCGATCAGCATGAACATGCCCATCAACAGATTGAGGCCAAGGCGGTTCCAGTTCCAGAGATCACGAGCGACATAGTAAAATAGCACGGCAGAAATCAGCATGGTCGCCGTCACGGCCACACCGTAAGCCGAGGCAAGTTTGCTCGAGGAGCCGAACCCGGCGACAAGGGCGATCGTCGAGAACATCAGCGCCCAGTTGGCCGCCGGAACGTAAATCTGGCCGATGTGGCTGGCCGATGTGTGCCGCACAGTGAGCCGCGGAATGTAACCGAGCTGGATGCCCTGCTGGGTCAGGGAAAAAACTCCGGTGATGAGCGCCTGAGAAGCAATGATGGTCGCAAGCGTCGCAAGGATAACCATGGGAATTACTCCCCATGACGGAACCAAGGCATAAAAAGGATTGTAAGACATGGAGGGCTGGGAAAGCAGCACCGCGCCTTGGCCGAAATAGTTCAACAACAAAGCTGGCAGCACCAGCAGGCTCCAGGTCAGCCGGATCGGCCGCCTTCCGAAATGGCCCATATCGGCATACAGCGCCTCGGCGCCAGTGACGGCAAGGAACACCGCGCCAAGCACCAGAAAGCCCTTGGCATGGTTATTTACGAGAAACTCGATGCCATACCAAGGCAAGACCGCTTTGAGAATGGCCGGATATTTGACGATCTCAACAAGACCGCACAGCCCTATAGAGGTGAACCAGAGAAGAATGACCGGACCGAAAAAGGCTCCCACTTTGGCAGTGCCGTTATGTTGAAAGAGAAACAGCCCGGCAAGAATGACGATGGTCACGGGAATCACCAGCGGGCTGAAGCTGGGCGCGATGATCTGAATGCCCTCGACGGCACTGAGCACCGAAATCGACGGAGTAATCATACCGTCCCCATAGAGCAGCGCCGCGCCAAACAGGCCGAGACTGACCAGCACCCACCGCTCGCTCTTGCTCTTCTTGCTTTGGGAAATAATCAGGGAGGTCAGCGCGAGAATGCCGCCCTCGCCTTCGTTATCCGCCTTCATAATGAAGGTCAGGTACTTCAGGGTAACAATCAGGAGCAGCGCCCAGATCAGCAGAGAAAGTACTCCGAGCACATTGGGAGTGGTCACAGGAATGCTGAATTCGCCATGAAAACACTCGCGGACAGCATAGAGAGGACTGGTGCCGATGTCGCCGAACACCACGCCAAGCGCCGCAAGCGACAACGTGGCAAGACGCTTGAAATCAAAATTATCGGAGGAGGAAGATAAATGGGATTCGTCTGAAGTCGTTGACATAGGGCAGGAAAAGTCTTGTTACCACAAAGGGTTCACACCGGAAAACCGGTTACGGCGAGATAAGCCCTTCGCAGATGGATCGTCGTTTCTGGCTGACAGTTTTAGGTGGTAACGAACGACCTCATAAGCTTCTGATAATGCGAACCAAGGAATATACACATTCGCCTTCAATTGCAAACAAGCGCCACCCGGCACGGTTCAGGGCGGCGTGCCATCCGGGTTCATTATCTCCCTGAGCGCCTCGGCAGCCAAAGAATCGCCAAGCGCCGCAGCCCGCCGGAGGTCTTCAATCGCGCCCTGCCGGTCACCAGCGAGCTTCCGGACGACACCCCGATTGTACCAGCCCGCAGCATCTTGCGGAGACTTCGATATGACGAGGTTCAAGTCCTCCAGAGCCCCTTTATAGTCTCTCAGTGAAAGCCGAGCGAAAGCCCGGTTATTCCGCGCGACAAGCATGTCCGGATTGAGCACAAGAACCTTCGAGTAATCCTCGACGGCCTCTTTTGCATCTCCGAGGGAGACATGTGCATTGCCCAGGTTGTACCAGGCGACCTTGTAACGAGGATCGATCCGAACCGCCTCGCGGTAATCAGCGACCGCGCCTTGAAGCTCGCCAGAGAGATTTCTGGCGAGCCCGCGATTGTTGTACGCACCGGCAAGCAACGGATCAAGCGCTATGGCTCTGGTGAAATCGGCGATCGCAGGCGCATACGCCTTTATGGACATCCTGATCGTGCCTCGATTGTTATACAATTGAGCCATGTCCGGCCGGAGAGCTATCGCTCGTGACATGTCCGCGAGGGCTTCCGCATGTCTGCCAAGAGCCGCCAGGGCAAATCCGCGGTTATTGTATGCTCCGGATGAACGGGGATCGAGGCTTATGCTCCTGGTATAATCGGCAATCGCGCCTGTCAGGTCGCCAATTGAACCACGGGCAAGACCCCGGTTGTAAAAAGCATCTGCATTGCGGGGAGCCAGACGTATCGCGCGGCCGAAATGATCGATCGCCTCCTGATAATTCCCTTCAAGTCCCTTCCGGATGCCCTGATCGATTAATTCTTCAGCAGGTCCGGCGGCGGAAACAAACGGCATGGCCAACAGCAGATGCACCGCCATCAGAATAGCGCCGGTCACCCGTGTGACGGCAAGCCAAGTTCGTTTTTGTCCCACGTGCTGACTCTGCTGGATATGTTTGATCTGAACGCTCCCGATATCCTGACTCAACCGCAATAGAGGCTAAAAAGCTTCCCGCACCCGGCGACACACCCCGGATTGCGCAGGTCAGCAAGGTGAAAATGGACACATCATCGAAGCAGATACAACGCACAACCAGCACATTTCTCGCAGTTCTTTTACTCAAAACAGCGTTCGTTTCAAAACAGGAAATCAAACAGGGTAGCCATTTAAATGGCTTTATTATAAATATTTAAGAAAATATCAAAAACGATTATCTCGAGCTATCGGCATTCAGATCGACAGGATTTCGCACTTTAAAAACATTTTTATTATATTTTAAGTCAAGCATAAGTACTACGAAACAAAACAGCGCTCTACCAGAGACACTCAACATGACAAAACCAAAACCATACACAGCACCAGATCGAGTAGACGCGCTTTAAACATTATGCGATTATGAAAACACTTTTCACTCTGTACAGTCGCCTTGTATTGGCATTATCACTCTTCATATCAGCTTCTCCGTTCAACGCTTTTGCCAGCCAAAACGGAGCGATAACTCAATCCTCCTCGCAGAAAAACAGCTCATTCCGAAAAGCAGCAATAGAACTCACCGCCGCGAAGCCTCAGGACAACGGCAACAGGTTTATGGTCGCCGTTGGAAAAGCCTCCTATTACGCCAACAGATTCCACGGCCAGACAACGGCAAACGGCGAGACGTTTGACATGAAAGAATTCACTGCCGCACACCGCTCTCTTCCGTTTGGAACTATCGTCAGGGTAACTAACCTCAACAACGGAAAAATGGTCTTCGTAAAGATCAACGATCGGGGGCCCTATATCAAAAACAGAATCATCGACCTCTCGAAAGCTGCAGCAAAACAGCTCGATCTCGTGGACAGTGGCGTCGGCAGAGTCAAAATAGAAGCGTACAACTGACCTGCACGGTTGAAAACCACTCAGCCCCCTGTTCATTTCGGAACAAGGGGGCTTGAGAAAACATCCGCAGTATTCATGGCCCAGCCACAACACCTCCATTCCAAGCAGACAGCATCAGCCAGAAAATCACGATATCGAACCACAAAGCCTCTTTGCAGAGAAGCAAAGTTCATGACCTCCAAACCCATGGCCTAAAAGCCATTATGGCACCGATAGTACCTGTTGCTAAACACAATTGCTGCGTTGGGTGGTGCTCGAAATCCTCATGACCCCTGTATTCACTTTGGGCTCTGCGCCCCCTGCGCCTTGCATTCGGGCCGCTCATGACACTTTTCAGAAGTGCCCTCGCCTAACACAAAGAGATGTAACTATATGAATGAATAGTCATTTCGCTTGCATCATAATGCCCCCACCTTATATTAACAATTGTTTTTGAGACCAACTGAGTCAGCGTCTTTTTATTGCCGGCCTCTGCCAGTTATCAAGAGATCCCCTTTGTCTGCCAAGGCTTTCAGCACATTTTCAGATAGTTGCCACCCATCTTTATTCGCCAGTTTTACCCTATTTCAATCCAGTTCATGCAATGTAAATAAGGAGAACCCGTTATGCCTCCAAAAAAGAACGTAATGCTGGGCCTGGTGTTCGCCGTAATGCCATTGTTTCATGCCAGCAGTACGGTGATGGCGGCCGATGCGCCAGCGTCGGCTACGGTTGCCGCCCGGCCCCGACTCAAGCTCCAGCTATGGATCCCGCCAAGATGCGTGAACGCGGCCGGATACTGGCACTTTCTTGCTCCGGATGTCATGGCACCGATGGTAAAAGCTCAAGTATCATGCCTTCGATTTACGGCAAGACCACAGGTTATATCGAATCTGCTTTGCTTGATTTCAAGTCCGGTGCCCGAGTGTCTACCGTAATGGGCAGGCATGCCAAAGGGTACACGCCAGAAGAGATTCACCTGATTGCCGAGTATTTCGGAAATCTGTCGAAAAAGAAAAATTAACCGGAGGAAAAGGGTCATGAGTATTTCAAGGCGTGATTTCAACAAACTGCTTGTATCAGGCGTCGCCGGTTCGGCATTCGGACTTTTCGGTATGAGCGGTAATGCTTTTGCGGCTGGAGGATCGAAAAAACATGTGGTCGTCGTCGGCGGCGGATTTGGCGGCGCAGCTACGGCCAAATATCTCAGAAAGCTCGATCCGTCAATTTCCGTGACGCTGATCGAGCAGAAGCTTTCCTACGTTACCTGCCCGTTCAGCAACTGGGTGCTTGGTGGGTTGAAAACCATGAAGGATATCACTCACACCTACACGGCTCTCCGTACCAAACATGGCGTAAATGTCATTGCCGACAGGGTCGTTTCTGTCGATGCTGCAAAAGGCACAGTCAAGCTTGCGGGCGGCCGGGTTATCGGATATGATCGTCTCGTCGTCTCTCCCGGTATCGATTTCAAGTATGACGCCATTCCGGGATACAGCCAGAAAATCGCCGAATCGAAAATGCCTCATGCCTGGCAGGCTGGCCCACAGACGATTCTCCTGCATCGCCAGCTTCAGACGATGAAAAATGGTGGCACCGTCGTCATCTGCCCGCCGGACAATCCGTTCCGCTGCCCTCCCGGCCCATACGAGCGCGCCAGCCTCGTCGCTCACTACCTGAAGAAGCACAAGCCAAAATCGAAGGTCATCATTCTCGACGCCAAGGAGAAGTTCTCCAAGCAGGGACTGTTCAACAAAGGATGGGATCGGCTCTATCCGGGCATGATCGAATGGCGAAGCTCGACGGGCGGCGGCAAGGTTCTTGGAATCGATGCCAAAACCATGACGATTGAAACTGATCTCGGCGCGGTAAAGGGTGACGTCATCAACGTCATCCCGGCGCAGAAAGCAGGCAAAATCGCTTTCGAGGCAGGGCTTACCAATGAAAAAGGGTGGTGCCCGGTCAAGCCCTCATCCTTCGAATCGACGATTCACCAGGGAATTCACGTCATCGGCGACGCCTGTATCGCCGGCGCCATGCCGAAATCCGGCTTCGCGGCCAGCAGCCAGGGCAAGGTTGCTGCGGCGGCAATCGTCAATATGTTTCGCGGCAAGGAACCGGCTCCGCCGTCTCTGGTCAACACCTGCTACAGTCTGATCGGGCCGGAATACGGCATTTCCGTGGCAGGCGTCTACGAGTTCGCCGCGACTGGCATTATCGAAATTCCGGGATCGGGAGGACTGACGCCAGCCGATGCAAGCGACGACCAGTTGGCGCAGGAGGCGATGTTCGCCGAGGGCTGGTACACCAATATCAGCAAGGATATCTGGGGATAAACCATTGGACAGCCGCGGAGTAACGGCTGTCAACCATCAAGTGCGATACCCTCAAGCACAAGACAACTCCTGATTGCCGTAAGCGCTAATAGATACACCCGTTGGCGCTACGGCAATCAGCGTGTGTTTTTTGATGAAAACCCGCAAAAATGATTCTGACCGCGCCAAACTTGATCCCCTTCATACACATCAAGAAACGCTGCTGAAAATGTGTTCCGTCCTGTCTTGATCTTTCAAGAAGCTCTTTGGACAGTCTAATGAAGCTATCTGAGTGTTCAATACGCTACATTTTTGTACATTGCATCTCAAGTCGCAATACTCGCCGATTTTCCCTATGAAGTATTCATGAGTGCAGACCCGATCACGATCTTCCGCAAAACCTGGGGCGCCTACCAGAAAGTCATCAGCCATAACCTCATGTTTCACCGGGAAATCGCGACGGCGGTGGCAACACTTTTCGAGAGCCGCCCCGGCCCGCTGCACCTCATCGACCTCGGCTGTGGTGACGCCTCGCACATCGTGAAGCTCTTCAAACCCGGTCAGCTCGAAGAATACTGCGGATGCGACCTCTCGCAATTTGCCCTCGACAAAGCCCGCAAAAACCTCGAACCGTTCGGCGCCGCCGTCAACCTGTGCTCCAAGGACATGCTCTCCGCATTGCGCGAAGCGCCCGAAAGCCATTACGACATCGTCTATTCGAGCTACGCTCTGCACCACCCGCCCGCTGAAAGCAAGCAGGCTGTCTTCAGCGAATGCCGCCACGTTCTTCGAGACAACGGCTGCATAATTCTTGTTGATGTGATGCGCGACGAAGGGCAGGCGCGGCAGGAGTACCTCTACAGCTACAACAAAACCGTGCGGACGCAGTGGGAGGCGCTCACACCCGACGAACGCAACCAGGTACAGGAACACATCCGGAGCTGCGATTTCCCCGAAACGGCCTCAACGCTCGAACAGCTTGCCCGAAACGCAGGATTTTCAAAATGCCAAAGGCTGGAAAAACAGACCTGGCACGAAGCGTGGTGCTACGAGGTGTGAGATAAAACGAGAAGCATCACAAATCATCAACTCAATACGCCTCGACCCAGTCGACCTCCAGCCGGAATGCCCCCTCCTGCCTGGCGGAAATGAGCAAACCGATCTGGACAATGTGGGCGCTATCGAGCGGCGGAACATCAGCAAGCGTTCTGCCCCGAAATGACGGAATGAAGCCTGCAAAAGGAAGGTCGATCTCCATCCACTTGTCCGGCACGGTCTCGAAATCGTATTTATAAACTATGCCGTCGAACCGGTCATCGTTCCTCGCCCTGAAGCTGTAGCGCTTGCCATCTCCTTTCACCCTGATCCGAAACCCGTCGAAATCTGCATAATTCCGCTGCGCAAGCACTGTCCGCACCGAAGCAAAGCCACCGGAGTTTTCGAGCGACAGATTCCCGGCGAACACAGCGATTCCGTCCGGAGTCAACTGCATCGCGCTGTCCGATACTCCGCCCATGACGACATCATCGACATTCATCCAGTGCAGGCACGTGGTTTTGAAATCACAAACAAGCATAATCATTACAATAAGTTGGAATCGTTCTCTTTCTATTTCCCGATACAAAACTTGTCGAAGATCGTATTCAGCACCTCTTCGTTCACCACCTTTCCGGTGATTTCACCGACGTAATCGAGGGCGGCCCGAAGTTCGAAGGCGATGAGCTCGGTTTCGGACTCGTGGGCGATCAGTTCGAGGGCGTTTTGCAGGGCTTCGGAGGCGTTGCGCAGGGCTTCGTAGTGGCGGAGGCTGGTGACGAGTACGCTCGCTTCGTGCAGTTTATCGAGGTTTTTGACGAGATCGCCCATGTGCTGCTTGAGCGTGTCGATGCCCTCGCTCTTGAGCGCGGAGATACCGATCACTTCCGTGCCGGTGCCCGCCGCGATGGTCTGGATGCGGGCGTCGGCGTTTTCGGCCCGGTCGAGCTTGTTGGCGACAGTGAGGAACTTCGCTTCGGGATGTGCGGCCTTCAGCTCACAGATTTCGGCAAGCTCCTCGTCGAGCCGCTCTGTGCCGAGGTCAAGCAGGTAGAGAATCAGGTCGGCTTCGGCCATCTTCATGCGGCTGCGACGGATGCCTTCGTGCTCGACCTCTTCGCCCGCTTCGCGCAGTCCGGCGGTGTCGGTGAGGCGGAACATCGTCTTGTCGTGGATGAAACACTCCTCGATGTAGTCGCGCGTCGTGCCGGGCATGTGGCTGACGATGGCGCGTTCCTGGCCGAGTAACGTGTTAAGCAGCGTGGACTTACCGGCATTCGGTCTGCCCGCGATGACCGTCGAGACCCCTTCGCTGACGAGCCGTCCGTGCTGGTAAGAGCCGATGAGCCGGTTCACTTCGCCACGGAGCGTTTCGATCTGCGCGGTCAGTTCAGCGCGACTCTGGAACTCGACATCCTCTTCGCTGAAATCCAGTTCGAGTTCGATGAGCGCGCATGACCGGATGAGGTGCTCGCGCAGTTCGCCAAGCTTCTTCGAGAGGTCGCCCTTCATCTGGCTGACCGCCGTGCGGTAGGCCGATTCGGTGCGGGCGTGAATCATTTCGCCGATCGCTTCGGCCTGCAACAGGTCGATGCGTCCGTTGAGGAAGGCGCGGCGTGTGAACTCGCCCGGCTCGGCGAGACGGCAACCGTTGTCGAGCATCAGCCGCAGCACACGCCCCACCACCACCGGGCCGCCGTGGCAGGTGAACTCCACCATCTCCTCGGCGGTGAAGGAGCGCGGCGCGCGGAAAACCAGCGCGATCACCTCGTCCACCATCTCCTCGCCGTCGTAGAGCCGCCCGAAGTGCGCAGTGAATCCGGCGGCATCGGCAAGCTTTTCGCTTCCGTGCGCCTTGCGGAACACACGGTCGGCGATGGCGAGCACCCCCGCGCCGCTGATGCGCACGATAGCGAGCGCTCCGACGCCGACCGGCGTAGCAATGGCGGCGATGGGGTGGCCTGGAACGGGAATGCGAAGATCGGAAGATGACATAAGTCGATATGAAATTATGATTTAC
The DNA here is from genome assembly GCF_025244685.1 of Chlorobaculum sp. MV4-Y. Classification (NCBI taxonomy): domain Bacteria; kingdom Pseudomonadati; phylum Chlorobiota; class Chlorobiia; order Chlorobiales; family Chlorobiaceae; genus Chlorobaculum; species Chlorobaculum sp. MV4-Y. The sequence continues at coordinate 1,952,232 of NZ_CP104202.1, forward strand.
AATGGCCGAACGGTCATTTCGTCGGGAAGCATACCGTCGGGCAACTGGACGAGCGAGACAATGAGGTGGGCGATTTCATCCGGCTGCAGATGCTTTTTCGGTTCGATACCGGCGTGGTCGAAAAACTCCGTCATGATCGAGACGGGGTTGAGGCACGCCACGCGGATGCCGAAGCCTCGCAGCTCCTCCATGAGCGATTCGGAGAAGCCGTTGACCGCGAATTTGGAGGCGCAGTAGGCCGTGCCGCCCTTGATGCCGCGCTTGCCCGCCACCGAGCCGATGTTGACGATCATGCCGCGCCCAGCGGCTTTCATCGAGGGCACCACCTTGCGGGTGCAGAGAAACATGGCTGTGAGGTTGGTGTCAATCAGCTTTCGCCACTCCGCCGTGTCAATGGATTCGATGTCGCGGAAAAAGCCGAATCCGGCGTTGTTGACCAGCAGATCGACGCACCCACGCTCGGTGAAAATCGCCTCGAACGCACGATCGATCTCCGACTCGATGGTCACGTCGGTCGGCAACCAGCGGAATCGTTCGTGATCGAGCGTCGTTTCGCGTCGGCTGAGGCCGAAAACCGAAGCCCCGGCGTCGAGCAGGGCGCGACAGGTGGCAAGCCCGATTCCCGAACTCGATCCGGTCACGACAGCGATTGTTCCTGCAAGTTCCATCTGATGGTGATTTTACTGGTTCATCTCTCTCAATAGTACGGATTCTGCACGCGAAATAGTAACTTTGGGCACATTGCAACAAGTCCCCGATATCATGACGCACAAAGAACAGCAATCCATCGAAGCCCTCAAGAAGTCTATTCTCAACCTTAAAGCCGTCACGCCTGCCGAACATTTCGAGCGGGTGGTGAACCTTGTGCAGGTGCTTCGCACGGAGTGTCCGTGGGACCGCAAGCAGACGCCAGAGTCGCTCGCCCATCTGTTGCTCGAAGAGAGCTACGAGCTGGTGCACGCTATCGACACCGGCGACGATCCTGAGCTGAAAAAGGAGCTGGGCGACCTGTTCCTGCACGTCTGCTTTCAGGTATTGCTGGCCGATGAGGCAGGCAAGTTCTCATTCGTCGATGTCTTCGAGGCGCTCTGCCACAAGCTCATCAGCCGCCATCCGCATGTGTTTGGCGACGTGAAAGCCGAGACCGAGCAGGATGTACTCGGCAACTGGGAAAACCTCAAGATGAAGGAGGGGCGCAAGAGCCTGCTCGACGGCGTGCCGAAGGCGATGTCGGAATTGCTCCGAGCCTACCGGGTGCAGAAAAAAGTGGCGGGCGTCGGTTTCGACTGGCCAAGCGACGAAGGAGTGCTCGACAAGCTCACGGAGGAGATCGGCGAGTTGCGCAAAGCAACGGACAAACAGGAACGCGAGGAGGAGTTTGGCGATCTGCTCTTCACCATCGTCAACTACAGCCGCTTCATCGACACGAACCCCGAAGACTCCCTGCGCAAGGCGACCAACAAGTTCATGGATCGGTTCCGCAAGGTCGAGGAGGCGGTGCAGGCGTCAGGAAAAAGCTGGCAGGAGTTCTCGGCTGAAGAGCTGGACGCGCTCTGGAACGAAGCGAAAAAACAGAGTTGATCGATCACCATTTATATCCTTGCACATCTGGAACCTCACTCCCTGATTTGTAAGGATAACCATCTTTCCTGCGCTCACCCGACCCCAGCCAGAAACCGCCCCGCTGCATCGAAATACTCAGCCGTCGGCCCGTGCCCTCCCCGAAATTGGCTCACCATCGGCTCAATCCCCGCCCCTCGCAACCGGATAACATCTGAGTCGAAATGTTTCTGCGTGTAGATTTGGTCACGCTCACCCCGACTGAGATACACGGTGCGCATTCGCCCGAGACCGTCGAGTTCCGGCGGGATGTCGCCGCCGAGGAGCATCACACCTGCGACCGTATGGCGCCCAAGCACGGCGGCACGGCAGGCCATGCCTGCGCCTTGCGAAAAGCCGTGCAGCACCAGACGGCCATCGTGCGGCAACTTCTCCATGACCTTGCGGATAACTGCATCAACGTAACGCTCGTTTTCGGCGATGCGCAACTCCCTGTTGCGGCGAGTCATCCAGCTCGAACCGGGCTGGCCTTTCGAGTTGATGAACGGATGCAGCGCCTCTATCGACAAGCGGATCCATCTGTCCGAACCGGGAATATTCCGAAGCAACTCAAGCTCGTCTTCGGTGGTCTGGCCGTAGCCGTGAAATCCGGCGAGCAGCGGAAACGGGCCGCTGCCATCCGGCGATTCAACCAGATAGCGACCGCTGACCCTGGTTTTGAGATGGTGTTCATTCATGGAATCGCATGGCAAAAAAACCTGTCTCGCGTTTGCAAGCGCGAGACAGGCTTGAAGAGTGCGGATGGGTCAGTTACGGATGAGGCGGAGGATGCCGTTCATCGGAATCGGCAGCCACTCGGGGCGATTGTTCAGTTCGTAATTTAACTCGTAGATCGCCTTGTTCATCAGGTAGCTACGCAAAAGCAGGTCACGCTGGCGCGGCTCTTTGGGAATCAGACCCGAACCTTCGGTTTGCTGTGTATAGACATCGATGAAGTGCTGACCGACATAGTAGCTCCAAAGCTCGGCCCACGGTTCGAGCGCCTTGCGATCTTCAGGCCGGATAGCCTGGTTCTGCATCAGCACATTGAAGGCCGCGTAGTCGAACGAGCGCAGCATACCAGCGAGGTCTCGATAGACCGAGCGCTTGATCTTGCGCTCCGAGAGCGAGCGGGCCGGTTCGCCCTCGAAGTCGAGAATCACGAAGTCGTTGCCGGTGTAGAGCACCTGGCCGAGGTGGTAGTCACCGTGAATCCTGATTTTAACCGTGTCGATCTTCTCCTGGCGGATGGGTTCGAACTGTTCGAGAATCTTCTTTTCTCTGGCGAGCAGCTCGTTGGCAAGCGGGCGAGCCTCCTTCGGCACGGACTTCATCGATTCGCGCAGGAAAATCGTACCACGCTTGACCTGGTCGGTCATCGCCTGGTAGATCGAGCGCTGGTAGAGCGTCGTGAAGGGTTCGGGCGCGAAGGCCGAATCGGTGGCGATCGAGCCAAGCGCGATGTGCATCTCCGCCGTGCGTTCGGCGAGCTTGCCAGCCATGTGAAGGTAGAACTCACCGATCAGCTCGCGCATAAGCGCCGGGAGTTCGTGAGTCGCCGACGAGAGCGAAGGCATCACGGGCGGCTGAAGCCCCTGCGCGCGGTGCGAGAGCACGTTTTCGAAATAGCGCTGCACATGGTCGAGGCTCAATCGCCAGCCGTCGGACTCGTTCGGAACGAAATTCTGGAGAATGCCAAGCGAGCAGCGCTCCCGATGGCTCTTGCCGTAATCGAACGAGCCGAGATAGACCGGAATGTTGCGGTAAGCGGTGTGATCGGTCAGCACGCGGGAGATTTCGATCTCGGGCGCCGTGCCGTTGTCGATCTTGCGATAGAGCTTCAGGCAGAGTTGCTCGCCGTAGCGGATCGAGGTGTTGCTCTGCTCCAGCCCCATCAGGTGCGAGGCAGGCAGCGCCTCTCCGGCCTTCGCCGCAAAGCAGGTTTCGAGCATCTTGCCAGCATCCGCGGTGATCTTGCCAGCAGCGCCGGACCAGGTCTCTTTGTGCAGGATAAGGTCGAGCAGCCTTGAACGAAAGGTCTCGTCGGCTGAAGCGTCGATGAGGAACCCTTCAAGACCATCAAGCTCAACCCTTGCTATGGCATGACGGTAAAACGACTCATCCGCAAGGTTACCGCGCTCCAGCGGCACGAAGGTCAGCGGAAGCTGGTAGCGCTCGTTCTCGCCGCTCGGGTAGTGCACCTCGGTGATGGCAAAGGCGGTGTTGCTCATCTCGGCGACCGGCACGGTGTCGTTCACCCGGATGCGGATGATGTTCCGCGCCTTGCCGCCGAACCAGCGGGCGCTCTTGTAGTAGGGCGGCAGGAGCGCCGTTTCGAGCTTGTCGAGGTTGCGTCCGACGAAAAGCTCCGGCCAGCTCGCAGCGCGAAGAGCGGCCTTTTCGAGCAGGGCGCACCGGTCGGCAGGCGCCTCCTCGCGAATCAGGCGCAGCCAGAAATAGCCATATGGGCCAAGCGCAACCATGTATGGCTCCTTGCGCACTCTCGGGAAGCGGTTCATACTGAAGATCTCCTCCGGCACGCACCCTTCGTAAGCGGCAAGATCGACGTTGACCGCTTGTGCGTTGCGGGACAGGTTGATCACGGTGAGGATGGTTTCATCTTCGTACGACCGGATGAACATCAGCACCTTGGGGTTGCTGGCGTTGAGGAACTCGATGGTACCGCGGCTGAACGCCTGGAAGCGGCGGGCCGTGGCGATGGTGTGGCGCATCCACCAGAGCAGCGAGTTGGGATTCGACTCCTGCACCTCGACGTTGACCGCCTCGTAGTGGTACTCGGGATCGATGATCACCGGCAAGAGCAGCTTCTGCGGATTGGCGCGCGAGAAGCCTGCGTTGCGGTCGGCGTTCCACTGCATCGGCGTGCGCACGCCGTCGCGGTCGCCGAGGTAGTAGTTGTCTCCCATGCCGATTTCGTCGCCGTAGTAGAGCACCGGCGTACCGGGCAGGGAGAGCAGCATGATGTTCATCAGCTCGATGCGGCGGCGGTCGTTGGACATCAGCGGCGCGAGGCGGCGGCGAATGCCGAGGTTGATGCGCGCCCGCTGGTCGTGGGCGTAGATGCGGCGCATGTAGTCGCGCTCCTCGTCAGTCACCATTTCAAGCGTCAACTCGTCGTGGTTGCGCAGGAACGACGCCCACTGGCAGCTCTCCGGAATCTCCGGCGTCTGGGCGAGAATGTCGATGATCGGAAAGCGATCCTCGGTGGCCAGCGCCATATACATGCGTGGCATGAGCGGGAAATGGAAGTTCATGTGGCACATGTCCCCCTTGCCGAGATAGGCGGCGGAGTCCTCCGGCCACTGGTTCGCCTCGGCGAGCAGCATCCGGTTGGGATAATGCTCGTCCACATAAGAGCGCAGCTTGCGCAGGAACTCAAAAGTGTGCGGCAGGTTCTCGCAATTGGTGCCTTCAGCCTCGTAGAGGTAGGGCACGGCATCGAGACGAAGACCGTCCACGCCCATGCCGAGCCAGAAGTCGAGCACGTCGAAGAGCGCCTGGTGCACGGCGGGATTTTCGAAGTTCAGATCGGGCTGGTGATGGAAAAAGCGGTGCCAGTAGTACTGCCCGGCCACCGGATCCCAGGTCCAGTTCGAAGCCTCGTAATCCTGGAAGATGATGCGCGTCTCGCCGTATTTCGTCGGGTCATCGCTCCAGACGTAGAAGTCGCGCTCCGGTGAGCCTTTCGGCGCCTTGCGGGCCTTCTTGAACCACTCGTGCTGGTCGGAGGTGTGGTTCACCACCAGTTCGGTGATCACCTTGATGCCGCGCCGGTGCGCCTCTTCGAGGAACTCGCAGAAATCGTCAATGGTGCCGTAATCGGGGTTAACCGAGGTGTAATCGGCTATATCGTAACCGTCGTCACGCAACGGCGAGGGGTAGAAGGGCAGAATCCAGATGGCTGTCACCCCGAGGCTTTCGAGATAACCGAGGCGGCTCGTCAGGCCGCGGAAATCACCGATGCCGTCGTTGTTGCTGTCACAGAAGGTTTTGACGTGCAGTTCGTAAATGATGGCGTCCTTGTACCAGAGATGCTCTGGCTGATAGCTTTTTACAGCTTTACGTGTTGGCATTGGTGGTTGCGAATAGTGCGTTTGGTTATAAAGGCAAATTGACCCTGAAAATATGTGCTGGCATGATGTGCGGATTCAGTTCGACGTAGTTCCACTCGCCGTTCCACTCGTAGGTGCGGCCAGAAATCAGGTCTTCGACTGTGAATCGCTCGGTGTGCGGGCGTCCGAACTTTTCGAGCGGGAAGCGCAGCCAGCCGCCGCGCGTGTTGTGGTCGTCAAGCGTGACCACCGTGAGAATGATGTTCGCACCATCGGACGAGCACTTCACGTAGCCCATGAGCTGATCGTGTTCCTGACCTTGCGACACATCGATCTTCACGAAGGTGATGTCGTTGGTCTGCTGAAGCGCCGGATTGTTGTGGCGAATGCGGTTGACCATCGCGATTTCGGAACGGATGTTGCCGGGCCGGTCGAGATCCCACTGCTTGATTTCGTACTTCTCCGAATCGATGTACTCCTCCTTGCCGGGATAGGGTACGTTCTCGCACAGCTCGTAGGCCGGACCGTACATACCGTAGTTCGACGAAAGCGTCGCGGCGAGGATGAAGCGGATGATGAACTTCGCCCGGCTGCCACCCTGCAACTCCTCGTGCAGGATGTCGGGCGTGTTGGGCCAGAAGTTCGGGCGCATGTACTCACGCAGCTCGGTCTGGGTCAACTCGGTGAGGTATTCCTGCAACTCATGCTTGGTGTTGCGCCAGGTGAAGTAGGTGTACGAATGGGTGTAGCCGCCTTTTGCAAGACGCGCCATCAGCTTTGGCCGGGTGAAGGCCTCGGCGAGAAACATCGTCTCGGGGTGCTCTTCGCGGATCGAGCCGAGCGCCCACTCCCAGAAGCCGAACGCCTTGGTGTGCGGATTGTCCACGCGGAAAATCTTGACGCCCTTGCCGATCCAGAAGAGGAATACGTCGCGCAGCGCGATCCAGAGATTCTGCCAGTCCTCGGACTCGAAGTCGATGGGCAGAATATCCTCGTAGCGCTTCGGGGGATTCTCGGCGAACTGCACCGTCCCGTCGGGACGCCAGCGAAACCACTGCGGATGCTCCTTCACCCACGGATGGTCGGGCGAGCACTGGAAGGCGATGTCGAGCGCCACCGAAATGCTGTGCTTCTCCGCCTCCTGCACGAAGGCCTCGAAATCCGCCATCGTGCCGAGTTCGGGATGCACCGAAGTGTGGCCGCCGTCCGCGCCGCCAATTGCCCAGCAACTTCCCGGATCCTCCGGCCCGGCCACCAGCGCGTTGTTCTTTCCCTTGCGCTTGGTCACGCCGATGGGGTGAATCGGCGGCAGGTAGATCACGTCGAAGCCCATCAGAGCGATGCGCGGCAAGAGATTCATGCAGTCGCGGAAGGTTCCGTGTTTGCCCGGCTCCTCCGACCACGAGCGGGGAAAGAGTTCGTACCAGGTGCTGAACCCGGCCTTTTTCTGGTCGATCTGGAGGAGGAGAATCTTTTCATAGAGGGTTACCATCGCTTTTTCGGGGGCGCGCCGCATGGCCGCCGCCAGTCCTTCGCTCAGCGCCGCTTCGACTGCCGCCTCGCTCGCGCCGACCGTGAGCAGGCCGACGTAGTGATGCAGCGTGCCCGCATCATCGTCCGCCGCGCGAGCCGCGCCAAGTTCGACGAGCGTCGCACCGATGCGCAGGTCGAGCGACACATCCTGCCCCGCGTCAAGCTTCTTCTGCAACCCCGTCCGCCAGGTCTCGAAATGATCGACCCAGCCCTGCACGGTATATTCATACATCCCAGGCTTGCCCACCTCGAACGACGCCGTCCAGCGGTCGTTGCCGAGGTGTGTCATCGGAACCACGCTCCACGCCGTCTCGCCTTTCAAACGGTACAGCAGCTCGGCGACAATGGTATCCGCGCCATCGGTAAAAATATCGGCCTCGACCGTCATCCGGTCGCCCTCGGTTCTCTTGACGGGAAAACGCCCGCCGTCGATTTCAGGAAAAACGCGGTCGATCACGACCCTCCGGCGTCCGTCGAAGGGACGATCCTGCCGAATCGGGGCAGGTAGCGCAAACTCTTGTTTCATAATCTTTTATGAGTGGAACTTCAGACCGCGCCTCCGGGAACCGGCAGCGCTATCCGGGAACAGGCTCCGGCCATCGTCATAAGGCTGAGCAATGCCGACCCCCCCTGTTTTTCATTCATGAAAATATGAAATGTACCACTCTTTCCCCCGCCGGGAAGCATCTTATTTCTGCCGCTGCGAACGACACTGCCTGCCGGATTTGTTTTCATTGAAAAAAATGATTCTTTTCGTGAGCACAGTTTCAACCACAACCTGAATTTTACAACCATGTTTGACGCCGAAAAAGATCGCCTGCACCAGATCGAGCACCGCCTGAACCAGTTACGGGGGTATCTTTAACATCGATGAACGCAAAGAGAAAATAAGCGACCTGGAGAAGATTTCTGCGGCTCCCGACTTCTGGAACGACCAGAAAACGGCCAACGCGCTGATTCAGGAGTTGAAGGAGCACAAGTCCTGGATCGACGAGTTCGACGAAATCGAAACCGCCGCCAGGAATGCGCAAGAGGAGATCGAAATCGCCATCGAGCTTGAGGACGAATCGCTGGTTTCCGATCTCGACGCCACGCTTGACCGCATTGAGGAGGAGCTGGGCAAAATGGAGTTCCGCAAAATGCTCTCCGGCAAGGACGATGCGGGCAACGCCATGATCGTCATCCACGCGGGCGCGGGCGGCACCGAGGCGCAGGACTGGGCCGAGATGCTCTACCGCATGTACATGCGCTGGGCTGAACGCAAGGGATTCAAGGTTTTCACCGACGACTACCAGGAGGGCGATGGCGCGGGCATCAAAAGCGCAACGCTCGAAATCATCGGCCCTTACGCCTACGGCTACCTCAAGGCAGAGAACGGCGTGCACCGGCTCGTCAGGGTCTCGCCCTACGACTCGAACGCCCGCCGCCACACCTCGTTCGCCAGCGTCTTCACCTATCCCGAAGCGCCGCCGGACGTCGAGATCGAAGTGCGCAAGGAGGACCTCGAACTCTCCACCTTCCGCAGCGGCGGCAAGGGCGGCCAGAACGTCAACAAGGTCGAAACCGCCGTGCGCATCAAGCACATTCCGACCGGCATCGTGGTGGGCTGTCAGGAGGAGCGTTCGCAGCTCCAGAACCGTGAACGCGCGATGAAGATGCTCATGGCGCAGCTCTACCAGCGCAGGCGCGAAGAGGAGGAGGCCCAAAAGCGGGAGATCGAGGGCAAGAAAAAGAAGATCGAGTGGGGCAGCCAGATTCGCAGCTACGTGCTCGACGACCGCCGCATCAAGGATCACCGCACCAACTACGAGCGCTTCGACGTCGAAAACGTGCTCGACGGCGACATCGACGACTACATCCAGCGCTACCTTTCCGAATTCGGCGACGCATAAGCGAAGATGCCATGAGCGAGATGGACAACAAGACACTCTGGTTTGGCATCGTCACCGACATTCACTACAACCCCGAAACCGAGACCGGCAACTCAACAGAAACCGGTCTCGCTCGGGGCATCGAGCAGTGGATGCAGGAGGGTGCAGAGTTCGTCATCCAGCTCGGCGACCTCATCAGCCGCGAAGGCCCCGAAGCCGAGGCCGACCTCATCGCCGTGCGCGACATGCTCGCCCGCTTCCCCGGCAAGGTCTATCACATTGCAGGCAACCACTGCCTCACCGTATCGCCGGAACGCTACAAAGCGATCATGGGCCTCGAAAGCCTCTACTACACCTTTGCCCAGCACGGCACCCGCTTCATCGCGCTTGACGGCATGGAGGTTTCAGCCGTCAACGAACCCCAAACTGAAGCCGACCGCCACCTGCTCGAATACTACCGTGACGCCGTCAAAGCCCCCTTCTACTGCGGAGCCATCGGCGCGCGCCAGCTCGAATGGCTCGTGAACGAACTCGACCTCGCGCTGAAAAACGAAGAGCCAGTCATCATCCTCAGCCATTTGCCGTTGCTCGAAGAGACCACCGACGAAAAACACGGCCTGTTATGGAACCACGAAGAGGTCGTCGCGATTTTGTCGCGCTATCCAAATGTACGCGCAGTTTTGAGCGGGCACTATCACTCCGCCAAGCAGGCAGTGCGGGGTGGAGTGCAGTTTGTGGTGTTGGCGGCCTTTGGAGACAAAGGGGAATGTCATAACAAATACTGCCTCATAATGGAGCTGTCAGGACACAGGCTTGTGATCCGGTCATCAGCAGGGCAGGTTCTGCTCGACGTTGACATTGCATAGCACATAGAGTCAGCCGAGCCATTATCGACCGGCTGACTCCAAAACAATCTTGCCGCTCATTCCGCCCGTTCGAGCACTTCGGCAATGCGCTTTGCCGCTGCGCCGTCCCATTTTTCGGGAATCAGGGTCTTTTCCGACGGTTTGCCAGAGAGGATGACCGAGGCGCGGTCGAGAATCTCCTGTTCGTCGGAGGCGATCAGCACGTTGGTGCCGAGTTCGACGGTCGAGGGGCGAGCGGTGCTCTGACGCAGGGTAAGGCAGGGCACGTTCATCACAGTCAGCTCGGCCTCGAATTCGGCGCTGTCAGTGAGCACGAACGCCGACTCCTTGAGCAGGCGCAAAAGGTCGATGTAGCCCGGCATGTCGATCATCCGGAGACCCGAAACGCCGCCGAGCGCATCTGCGGGCGACGGGCTTCCCGGAAGCAGCACGGTCGAGGTGGCGGCAAGCGATTCGAGCACTTTGCTGAAGAGATCGCGATTTTCGGAAGGTTCCGGCTTGAGCAGGACGGTGACAAACTTTTTCGGAGCAAGCGAGAGCGTTTCGAGCACGGCGGATTCGTTGGCCTTCGCCATAAGCGTCACGAGGCTGTCGATGGCCGTGTTGCCGACGAAAAGGATGCGCTCGTCGGCGAAGCCTTCGTTCATGAGGTTGTAGATGCCGCTGTGCTCGCTGACGAAATGGAGCGCCGCGACCGAGTCGATGACGAGTCGACTCAGCTCCTCGGGGTCGGCGCGGTCGTAACTACGCAGACCAGCGTCGAGGCTGACCACCGGGATACCCATTTTCGCGGCGGCAAGCGCACCGGCGAGGCTGGCGCTGTCGTGGCCGCCGGGCACGACGAAGACTGGTTCAAGTTCGCTAAGCACACGCTCTAACGCAAGCATAAGCGACGCGGTCTCGACAACCGGCGTGCATGGCTCCAGCTCGATGGTGCGGAGTTCATCCGACAAGCCGAATGCCGAGGCAAGCACGTCGTGTTCGGCGCGGCTGCCTGGCGTGAGCGCGCGAACGAGCACCGGCTCGAAAACGCCCTTTTTTCTGAAGACACTGACAAACGGGGCGACATGGAGAAACGCCGCGCGATCCTGGGCAATCAAGACTATTTTTTTCACAGAGGAGACCGGAAAGCTTTATTACATTGACAAATTGAACGATAACCTTCGGAGCAAACCCGAACCAGCCGCATGAAAACAAGACGATCGATAGCGATAGCCGCATGGTGCCTGCTGCCTGTGGCCCTATGGGTAACCTCCCTGCCGGATAATACGCTCTCTGCGGAAAATAAGAAAACAATCCTCGAACACGCCGACCAGATCGAAGGCGGTGAAAAAACCGGCCCATCCGGCACGGCAATTCCTTACCGGTCGGCGGTCGGCAATATCAAGTTTCTGCACGGAGAGACGACGCTGGAGTGCGACCGGGCGACCGACTGGCCCGACAGCGAGCGTATTGATCTCGAAGGACATATCATCATCAAAGACAAAAACGTCGAAACCCGGGCTGATCGCGGCGTTTACCACACCGACAGCGAAACCGGCGAACTGTCGGGCAACGTCCGGGGGCGGGTGATCGGCGACAGCCTGACGACAAAATCGGGACGGGCGGCGTTCGACCAGCACAAAAATGAACTCTGGCTTTTCGACGATGCCGTGGCCTGGCAACTCGGCAGGCAGCTCAGTGGAGACTCGATCCGGGTTCATGTCCATGAGGTCGCTGGAAAAAAGAAGGTGGATGAAATCCAGGTGTTCGGCCACGCTTTTCTTGCTGTCCGGGACACACTCTCCGCCTCGCCTGCGCTGCATGACCAGCTTTCTGGCAAAAAACTGACGGCGAACCTCGACGACAATTCCCGCCTGCAGAAGGTCATCGCCATCAGCAAAGCCCGAAGCCTGTACCATATCTATGACGACAAGAATCAGCCGTCGGGAGTGAACTTCACCTCCGGCGACAGGATCAGGATGTTCTTCGTCGAGGGCAAACTCGACCGCATACTCGTCACTGGCTCTCCTCTCGGCAAGGAGTACCCGAACTACATGCGTAACGATCCGGAGATCAACCTGCCTGGCTTCCGGTTGCGTGACAAGGAGAAGCCGGTTTTCGCACCCTGAGCCTGACAAAGAAAAAGCCTTCCCGTTTTTCGAGAAGGCTTCTTGCTGTTCTATGAAATCACCGTCCGGTCACTTGGCTAAGGGACAGGCACCGGTGGAGCATCCGCCGCCGGATTCCGAGCCTGTGGACGACGATTTGCTGCCGCAGTAGTCGGTGCTGTAGAAGCCTGAACCTTTGAGCACGAAGCCCCCTTCGGCGCTGATGACTCGCTCGTAAGACTCCTCGCCGCACTTGGAGCACTTGGTCAGTGCGTTATCGGTCATGCGCTGAAAAACCTCTTCTTCATGCCCACACTGGCTGCAGCGGTAATGATAGGTTGGCATATTCTATTCCTCCGTTGAGAATCTTTTTCGTGTATGTTGTTTTGGTATCTTCGGGTCGAGAAAACCCTGCAATGTTGGACTCTGTATATAAGTATATTTAATTTTAAAAAAAGTTTCACCGGTGATCGTAAAAACCCGGGCGGTGGTGCTCCGCGACATCAAGTATCGTGACCAGTCCAAAATCTGCCTGCTGCTGACGCGGGAGTACGGGCAGGTGTCGGTGATCCTGAAAGGCGGACGCAGCGCAAAAAGCCGCACCGGCCCGATCTTTTCGCCGGGCAACATCATCGATGCGGTGCTCTACAAAAAGGGCAACCGCGACATCCAGCTCCTGAGCGATGCCAGCCTCGTGACGAGCCCGCTCTCCGAGTCGCCTGACCTGGAACGCTTCAGCGTACTCTACCGGGTGCTCGACCTCGTGCGCTACGCATCCACCCACGAAGAGAAGAACGTGCCGCTCTTCACCATCGCGCACTCGGCCATCTGGCGGCTGTGCCATACGGAGCGCAACTTCCAGACGATCCTCGCCTGGTTCCTGCTTCGCCTCGTCAGCGTACTCGGCTTCACTCCGTCACTCGACCGCTGCGTCTTCAGCAATCTCGACCTGCCCGGCAGCATCGACGAAATGAAACTCGGCGAACTCTTCTTTGTTCACGATCCCGGAGGCTTCGCCCTGCCCGGCAGCGCCGTGCCGATGGGCGCCGCCATCCAGACGGTGCCGGTCAGCCGCTACCATTTCATCCGCGCTCTCGCCGCCACCGGCGGCAACGCGCCGTGCCCGGAAGCTCTGGCAGACGACATTGCAGCGGTCACGGCGCTCTTGCAGGAGTACTGCGCTTGCCACCTCGACCGGATGCCACATCGCAAGCATCTCGACATCGTCTCCCGCCTGATCTCCGCATGAGCGGCGACATGCGGCATGGCTGTTTTCAATCTTCGGGACTATTTTCTATCTTGACCAGTCATTTAAAGCCATAACCCTCGACTAATTCAAACCGAACGATTCGACATGCCTGTACTTACCCGTTCTGCCGAGCTTTTTGAAAAAGCCAAAAAGTTCATCCCCGGTGGCGTCAACTCCCCGGTTCGCGCTTTCAAATCTGTCGGCGGCACCCCGATCTACATGGCCAAAGGCCAGGGCGCTTACATGACCGACGTTGACGGCAACACCTACCTGGACTATGTCGGATCATGGGGGCCGTTCATTCTCGGCAGCATGCACCCCCGCGTGACCGCCGCGATTGAATACACCCTGCGCAACATCGGCACCAGCTTCGGCACCCCGATCGAAATCGAGATCGAAATCGCCGAGCTGCTTTGCAAGATCGTGCCCTCGCTCGAAATGGTGCGCATGGTCAACAGCGGCACCGAAGCCACCATGTCCGCCGTCCGCCTCGCCCGCGGCTACACCGGCAAGGATAAAATCATCAAGTTCGAAGGCTGCTACCACGGCCACGGCGACAGCTTCCTCATCAAGGCCGGTTCCGGCGTGCTCACCCTCGGCGCTCCCGACAGCCCCGGCGTCACCAAAGGCACTGCCAACGACACGCTGAACGCCACCTACAACGACATCGAGTCGGTCAAGGTGCTCGTCAACGAAAACAAAGGCCAGGTCGCCGCGATCATCATCGAGCCGGTCGCAGGCAACACCGGCGTCATTCCGGCCAAGAAAGAGTTCCTCCAGGCCCTCCGCGAACTTTGCGATCAGGAAGGCATTGTGCTCATTTTCGACGAGGTGATGTGCGGCTTCCGCGTGGCTCTCGGCGGCGCTCAGGAGCTGTACGGTGTCACCCCTGACCTCACCACGATGGGCAAGATCATCGGCGGCGGTCTGCCGGTCGGTGCATTCGGCGGCAAGCGCCACATCATGGAGAACATCGCCCCGCTCGGCTCGGTCTATCAAGCTGGCACGCTCTCGGGCAACCCGCTCGCCCTGACCGCCGGTCTGGAAACCCTGAAGATTCTCATGGAGGAGAATCCCTATCCGGAACTCGAGAGAAAGGCTGCGTTCCTCGAAGCTGGCTTTAAGGCCAACATGGACAAGCTCGGCCTGAACTACGTGCAGAACCGCGTCGGCTCTATGGCCTGCCTGTTCTTCACCGAGACCCCGGTTGTGGACTACAAGAGCGCCATCACGGCTGACTCGGCCAAGTACGGCAAGTACTTCCACTCCATGCTCGACCAGGGCATCTACCTCGCCCCGTCGCAGTTCGAGGCCATGTTCACCAGCTTCGTGCACACCGACGAGGATCTGGAGAAGACCGTCAAGGCAAACTACAACGCCCTCGTCGCTGCCCACCAGTAAGCCGCGAGAGGACGACAGAGACGAAAAAAGGGCTGCCTGGAAAGGCGGCCCTTTTTTGTTTGAGGGGATTTTTTGGATTGGGTTGGACGTGAAAGCGAGGATGGTGTAAACAGCGCCGCCGTCAAGCCAATGATTTTGTACCTAATCGGGTATAGTTTGAATAAAAACGTCTGAATTATACCCGTTCGGGGATGCTTTCGTCCGTGCTTGACCCGTCATAATTTGAAACCAAAAACGAGAAATTATGACGAGAAATTATGAGTCAATGAGGCCCGTTATCATAACCGCTCAGATCGCTGTCAAGCGACCAAACAAGCACCAGGCCCATGGGATGCCGGTCGCGGGTCTGCTCCCACTCTTTGATAATGGAAAAATCGCTCAGGCTAACACCTTCACGGGTTGTCAACCACTCCATAAAGACTTCACGACCTGGAAAGTAGGTTGGCCGATACGGTGCCTTGCCATTGAGCGCATCAAGGACGTTTCCAAGCAGCTTCTCTGCGAATTGACGACGCTGATTTCCATCCGGTAAATGCGCAATATGATTTCCCGTCTCCCATATCGTAGCCATCGGCAAAAGAAAATTGTCGCTATTCTCGATACGAATCTGAAAGTCATCAAAAATCTCTTTACGATTCTGATTTCTTCCGGGCACATCCAGTATGTTCGTATAGACTGAGGTGTCGAGCAGAACAATATCACCCATTTGCCCCCTCCGAACGCATCTTTTCCAGTCATTCGAGCGCATGCTGCTTGCGCGCTTCTCCGGTTGGATGATACTTCACGAAACGCTCCAGCGTACCGGAAGTCATCAGATGACCGAGCGTTCCCTGGGCGATCAGTTCGGGATAATCCGGAACATCGGCCAGCCGGACAAGGCGGCTCGAACCATCCTCCGGGTCGCGATAGCAGAATACGACATCGGGCACCGCCGAATCCGGAAGGGCATCGAGCATCGCCGGATTGTGGGTCGAAAGCAGCACTCGCAAAAATCGCTTCTGTGCTATCTGCTGGATCTGCTGTAAAAGATGATGGGCGCGGCTCGGATGCACGCCATTATCGATCTCCTCAATGACAACCAGACTGCCTTCCGGCGCAGACAACATCGCTGCTGCGATGGCAAGAACCCGAAGCGTACCATCTGAGAGCAGTGAAGCATCATACTCCTTTGAGCGCCCGCCAAACGTTTCGGTGAGCTTAACCATTACCCCGCCACGAGGTTCTTGCAGAAAGGAAAGGCCAGAAATATCCTGTTCCGGAAGACTTTGAATAAAATCGAGAATCGGCTGGCGGTTACAATATCGATCCTCCCTAGCTAACTCAAACAGATCCCTCGCTGGAATTGTTAGCTCCTCCCACCAGAGGTTGTACAGCACTGCAGAAACATTTTTTCCGTTCCCCTGCAATACTGAATCGGATGGAAATTCATAGCCCCGCATTTGAGCTGGAACAGGATCGAGAAAGAGCATCGCAGCAAGCCACTGTTCGAGCTGTTTCATCACCGGCGGGATGCGCTCACGAGATATCTTGTGAGCTGCATCGAATGCTGCTGGTGCTGTCAGTTGGGTAAAAATAGCCGCCTGATCACTACAGATGACATGCGGTTTGTTGCGTCCTCTGGTAAAGTTATTATATGCGACGCTTGCATCTGCTCCTTGTTTTCCGGATGGTTGATCAAGGGTGTATATCGGAACAGTTGCGCCTTCATGTGTGAGTGTTTCAGAGGTAATAT
Source organism: Chlorobaculum sp. MV4-Y (assembly GCF_025244685.1). Classification (NCBI taxonomy): domain Bacteria; kingdom Pseudomonadati; phylum Chlorobiota; class Chlorobiia; order Chlorobiales; family Chlorobiaceae; genus Chlorobaculum; species Chlorobaculum sp. MV4-Y. The sequence continues at coordinate 1,968,646 of NZ_CP104202.1, forward strand.
GCAGTCCATCTATTCTGCGTGTAAGTCCTATAGAGAGAGTATTCTATTCATCGGCATCAGTTTCAACACCAAAACCGAATTGTTCACCCTGCTCATAAGCTAAATCTTCTACCCGGCCCCGAACAACCTTGTCCCCGCTCTGCACTGCATACTGGATAGCGGAAAGGCGCTGCCCCTGGGCAAGCCATGACAACAGCCGCATCCCTTCGATCGCGTTGCTTTTGCCGGAGGCGTTGGCTCCGATCAGGACGGTCAACGGCGCAAGCGGAAGTCTGGCGTATCTGTAACTTTTGAAATCGTTGAGGGTTATTGCTTTGAGCATGGTAAATCTCTCTTGAATGAAACGGACAATTGCAAGCTTTCGCACCCCTACGTCGTCCACTGCCTCACCGCTTCCCTCGTTACCAGCGCCTGCGCCCCTGACTCTCGCAGCAGCGTCTCAACCACCGGTAAAAACTCTTCGATCTTTTCGGTGATGTCAACGATTTCGATCACCATCGGCAGCTCTCCGGCGAGTTCGAAAATCTTCGAGGTGTGCACTTTGTGGTGCAGGCCGAAAGAGAGCAGGCCTCGGAAGACCGTCGCTCCGGCCATACCGCGTTCGAGAGCTTCGCTGACGAGGAGTTCGTAGAGCGGGCGGTGGTGCAGCTTTTCCTGCTCACCGACGAAGACCCGCAGGAGTTCAGATTCGATGAAGTTCATCATTGCCAGAGTTTTGCAAGAAGGGTTCCGAAAACGATACAGACCAAACCGCCAACGAGACTGCCCGCGACGTACAGGCTGGCGTAGAGCGCCTCGCCGTCGCGCATGAGGCCGCTGGTTTCGTACATGGCCGTTGAAAAAGTGGTGAAGCCGCCGCAGAAGCCGGTCGTAAGCAGAAGGCGGGTTTCAGGAGAAAGCAGCGTGGTCGAAAGCGCCAGTTCGGTGATGAAGCCGATGAGGAACGATCCCAGAAGATTAACCGCAAATGTGGCAAAGGGAAAGCCGGTGCCCGAAAACGGCACGGCAAGCGCTACGAGATAACGCGCCACCGATCCGGCAAATCCGCCCGCGCCGACCAGCAAAACGTTCTTCATCACCACTCAGCACCCGCAACGGTCTTGACCGGTCTGCCGACCCTCGATGCGCTTGTGCGCGCAGCACATCTCGTCGTGGATGTTCATGAGGATGTTAAAAATACCGAGACAGATGATGGTGGGAGCCCAGAGTCCAATAAAGATTGCGACAAGCTGGCTGTTCGCCCATGTGCCGAAAATGAACACATAAATGGAGAGCATGATCGACAGGGCCGCAGCCACGAGGTAATACATCGGCTTCATAACGGGTGCTGGTTGGTTGATCGGGTCTGTTTCAATGAATGTAACAATTTGACCCCTTTCCATAAATCCCGGCAGGTCAACACTCCGCCCGGCGGGCCTTTCCGGTTCCGAAACGCGCATTCACCAGAAAAACCAGCGCAGCCACAAGAATGATGGTTGCACCCGAGGCCAGGTTAAACACCCATGAAAGCCACAGCCCGGCAATACTGAAAAGAGCGGCCAGCAAAGCGCCAACGACCATCATCCGGTAAAGATTGTGGCTGAAACTCCTAGCAACGGCGGCGGGAATGCTCAAAAGCGCGATCACCATAACGATGCCGACAATCCGCACCATGATGACGACGGTGAGGGCAATCAGGCAGAGCATCAGCAGGTCGAGCGCCAGCGTCTTCAAGCCGGAAATCCGCGCATACTCCTCGTCGAACGAGATGGCGAGAAACTCCTTGTCGAAAAGCCAGACGACGGTGATAATCAGCATATCGAGGCCCATGATGAGCCGGAGATCGGAGTCGGGCACGGTCAGGATGTTGCCGAAAAGATAGCTGAAGAGATTCGGCGCGTAGCCCGGCGTGAGGCCGATGAGGATGACGCCGATCGACATGCCCGCCGCCCAGAACGCGCCGATGGCCGTGTCCTCGGCGACCTTCGCTTTGCGAGACAGCAACCCGATGCCGATAGCGGCGGCGAGGCTGAAAGGAATGATTCCCGCAAGCGGATTCAGCCCAAGGTAGTAGCTCAGACCGATGCCGCCGAAGGCCGTGTGGGCGATGCCGCCGCTGATGAAACCAAGCCGCCGGACAACAACATAGGTGCCGATGATGCCGCAGGCGACGCTCGACAGAATGGCCGCCAGAAAGGCGTTTCGCATGAACTCGAAGTGCAGGATGTCAGGCATGGCGATGATTCTGGTGGGTTTCGTGTCCTTGAGGCGTGCGATGCTCGACTACATCGACCGGATAGCCGTAGAGATCATCGAGGGCCGAACGGCCAAGTGTCGAGCCGGGCTCGTGCATGTCGAGCGTGCAGTTCAGGCAGGCGATGCGCGAGACATGCCGCCCGATGGTGCCGGTGTCGTGCGTGACCAGCACGATGGTGTGGCTCTTTTTGAGCTGGTCGAGCAGGTCGTAGATGGTGGTTTTCATCTCGGGATCGACGCTGGCCGTCGGCTCGTCGAGCAGCAGCAGCTCCGGTTCTCCGGCGAGCGCACGCGCGATGAGCACGCGCTGGAGTTCTCCGCCCGAAAGTGCGCCGATTCGCCGCTGAGCAAGTTCAGCGAGACCGGTGGTTTCGAGCGCTTCGAGCGCTTTCCGGCAATCCTCGCGCCCGTAGCGCTGCAAGAGCCGCTTTTTCGAGAGCCGCCCCATCAGCACCACCTCCATTGCGCTGATCGGAAACGAGCGGTCGAAATCGAGGCGCTGCGGCACATAGCCGATGCGCCCGGCGGCGCGGCCCGGCTCCTTGCCAAACACTTTGACGCTGCCGGAGGTGGGTTTGACAAGGCCGAGCATCACCTTGAGCAGCGTGGTTTTGCCGCCGCCGTTCGGCCCGAGCACGGCGAGAAAGTCCCCCTCGTGCACCGAGAGCGACAGACCGTCGAGCACCTTCGCGCCGCCGAGTTCGACGCAGAGCTTGTCGCAGACGATCAGCGGCTCCATCATTGCAGGCTCTTTGCAAACGCGGCGGCGGCCTTGCGGAGATTCTTCGCATAATCACGAGCGAGGGGATCGACCGTGACGGTTTGTCCACCAATATCGGCGGCGATGGCCTCAGCCTGCGCCGAGCTGAACTGCGGCGCCAGGAACACCACCCGGATACCCGCACTCCGCGCCTGCCCGATCACAGCCTCCATCTGGCGCGGTGTCAGCGTCTTGCCCTCCTCTTCGGCGGCGATCTGCTCCAGGCCGTACTCGTGGGCAAAATAACCCCAGGCCGGATGGAACACCAGGAACCGGCGGCTCTTCACGCCACTCAGTTGCTTGCGAATCTCGCCGTCGAGAGCCTGAAGCTCTTTGTCGAGCGCCGCCGCATTGGCCGCATAATACTCCTTCCCTGCCGGATCAACGGCCTCAAGCGAACGCTCGACATTGGCCGCAATGAGGCGCGCATTTGCCGGAGCAAGCCAGAAGTGTGGATCGAAGTTGCCGTGATCGTGATGCTCCTCGGCAGACTCCTCGTGCTCGTGCGTCTCCGCGCTCATCGGCAGCAACGTCACCCCTTCGGAAGCGTTGCACACCGCCATTTTTTTGTTGAGATCGACGAGGCGCTGCATCCAGTCAAGCTCGAACTCGACCCCCGATCCCGCCTTGACGAACAGTGCCGCATTGCTCACATCCGCCATCTGCCTCGGCGTCGGCTCGTAGGTGTGCGGATTGCCGCCCGATGGGACCATCACCGACACCGCTACGCGGTCGCCACCGATGCGCTCCACGAACCACGCCAGCGGCTCGATGGAGGCGATGACCTGAATCTTGTTTGACGCGGGTTGCTTCGAAGCGCATCCCGGCAGAAAAACGGCGCAGAGCAAAAGCAGCGCGGCAATGCTTCGGGTGGAGGAGATAACGTGGGTATTGCGGCTGGACCTGATCATCATGCTGTGTCTCCGGATTCGTTGAGATTGAGGCGGAATCTGTTTCTCCGTAAAGATAGGGCAAGAGAGGAAATCCAAAAAGAGAGGTTTGGCGGGAGGCTCCGGATAGCCGACTCCCGCCGCATCCTTGTCAGCTCCGCCTGAAACGGTTCAGCGCACTGACGATTGCCTTGATGGAGGCGAGACTGATGTTCGAGTCGATGCCCGAACCGCAGACCAGCGCACCGTCATCGAAGGCAAGCCGGATGTAGGCAATGGCCAGCGCGTCGGAGCTGTGGCCGATGGCGTGCTCCGTGTACTCGTCAACATGGAAGTCGATGCCGGTATGGCTCACCATGCCACGCACGAAGGCGTCGAGCGGGCCGTTGCCTTTGGCCTTGAAGCTGAACTCGCCCTGTGGCCCAACCATCGCGGCGCTGATGATCGTTGCCACCTCGTCGTTGCAGTCCGGGTCTTCGTCACTCCAGCTGATCGTGCACTTTTTCATGAGATACGGCGTCGTCCTGCCGATATACTCCTTATGGAACAGCTCGTGAATCTGCTCGGGAGAAAGTTCATCGCCGGTGCGGTCGGTCACCTCCTGCACAACAACCCCGAAATCGGGCTGCATCCATTTGGGTACCTGGATGCCGTACTCCTTTTCGAGCACATAGGCGATGCCTCCCTTGCCCGACTGACTGTTGATCCGGACGATAGCCTCGTAGTTGCAACCAACATCCTCGGGATCGATCGGCAGATAGGGCACGTCCCAGACGCCGTCGGCAGCCCGCTGGTGCGCCTTCATTCCCTTGCTGATGGCATCCTGGTGCGAGCCGGAGAAGGCGGTGTAGACCAGATCGCCCGAGTAGGGATGGCGCGGATGCACCGTCATCCGGGTGCAACGGCTGTACACCTCCCTGACGTGCGGCAGGTTGGAGAAGTCCAGCTTCGGATCGATGCCCTGCGTCATCAGGTTCAACGCCATGATGATGATGTCCATGTTGCCGCACCGCTCGCCATTGCCGAACAGGGCACCTTCGATACGATCGGCTCCGGCCATCACCGCCAGCTCGGAGGTCGCCACCGCCGTGCCCCGGTCGTTGTGGGCGTGCACGCTGAAGAGCACCGCGTCGCGATCCTTGATGTGGCGGCAGAACCACTCGATGCGGTCGGCATAGACGTTCGGCGTCGAAAGCTCAACCGTCGATGGCAGGTTCAGAATCACCTTGTTCTCAGACGACGCGCCCCACTCGTCCATCACCGCGTGGCACACGTCGAGCGCGTAGTCCAGCTCCGTGCCGGTAAAGCTCTCCGGGCTGTACTCGAAGCGGATGCCCGGATTGCCGCTCGCCTCTTTCAGCTCGCGAACCAGGCGCGTTCCGGCCACGGCGATGGAGATGATCTCCTCCCGGCTCATGCGGAACACCAGCTCGCGCTGCTGACGCGAGGTCGAGTTGTAGAGGTGGACGATGGCGTTCTTCGCGCCATTGATCGCCTCGAAGGTGCGGCGGATGAGATGTTCCCGGGACTGGGTCAGCACCTGGATGCTCACATCGTCGGGAATCAGGTTGTTCTCGATCAGCTTGCGCACGAAAGCAAACTCCGTGGCCGATGCCGATGGAAAACCCACCTCGATCTCCTTGAAGCCAACCGATACCAGCAGTCTGAAAAACTCCACCTTCTCATCGACGCTCATCGGAATCGGAAGCGCCTGGTTGCCATCGCGCAGATCAACGCTGCACCAGATCGGGGCTTTGGTGATGGTCTTGTCCGGCCAGGTTCTGTCTTTCAGCCCAACCGTCGGATAGGATGTGTATTTCTTATAATTCATCGTACTCATGAGAGAATCTCCATTTAAAACACTTGATAGTAAAAGTCCCTTAATGAAAAAAAGCCGCTTACCCTGAGAGGATTGCGGCTTTGAAAATCAGATTCCGTGCAGTCAACGAAACTACAATGCGCTCCCCCTCAGGCAGGTAAGGCCTGTTAGCGATAGCGAAAGAAGAAGCATGTTGCTGACCGTGTTCATACAAGATAGTGTACCGTTAAATCGGCTGTACAAAAAGTTAGGATAATATAAACAATTCTTTTACCTCTGCAACGCCCTTGCGCCAGCCGCCTCCGATTGTCCGCAGATGCATAGGCGCTCCGCAAAAGAACAGCGAAGCGGTGCAGGAGGTTCCACGGCGATGGGCAAGCAACTGAACGACAACACCCCATAATTATCAGCTAACCGATAACAATGCCTCGATGCCTCGGCAAAAATGGCGGAAACTCCGCGACTTGTTACGCGATAGATCCATGTGCGGCGCGATTTTGCGGGCGGCTTCGATCTTGGGGTAGTTGCTCTTGTATATGCCATTCCTTTTCAAAAATCTGTGCAGGTGTTCCCAGGTTCCTGAGTTGTCCGGATTGCTGAACGACTGCGGGAAAGCCTTGCCGCACAAACCGGAAAAGGCGCCTTTCAACGCCTCGGTATCGCCGATGAACCAGGCTTCAAGTTCTTCTATCGCGATCCGGGTGATAACCTGAAAGCGACCGTTCTGGTCCGGACTTGTTCGGGTGAACAATTCGGCATCGTGCGCTATTCGTTCGAGTCGAGCCTTGAGATTCTCGCAATCATCTTTATCCCGATCCACGAGCACGACGATTTTCAAATCCTCCCCGTTCTCAAGCCGTTTCTTGTAACCAAGCAATCTTTTCGGCAATTCACCGATCAATCGGCTTTTGTTGCGCATGTTGATGAGCTTGAACTTCGCTTTTCCGGCAAGAATTTTCGGCAGGATGATTCGCAATGCCTCCTCGGCTGAAGGCTCCTCAAGCAGCACGTCGATCTGCATCAGCCAGCCTCCCCGGACGCAAATGGATCGCCAACCTCGAAATATCCCTCCATCCACAAATCTCCAAGGGATGCGCCCGCATCGAGCATTGCGGTGACCCCGGTCATATCGGCAATCCGCTTGGAACGAGTATAACCATTGGTATCGCGATACAGGACACGAACCTGACTGGCTCTCAACTGGTTGATGAAAAACGGCGAATGGGTCGTTACGATCAATTGTGTGCGTTCGGCAGCCTGTACGCACTCCTCGGCAAGTTCTGGCAACAAGCGCGGATGGAGATAGTTTTCCGGCTCTTCGATACCGATCAGGCGGGGCGGCTCCGGATCATAGAGTAGCGTCAGATACGCCAACATTTTCAGCGTACCATCCGAAGCGAATCGAGCCAGTATTGGGGTTGAAAATGGAGCGTCCTTGACCTGTAACAAGAGGCGGCCATCATCGAGAATTCTCGAATCGACCTTCTCTATCCGGGGTATTCGGCGACGTAGCGTCTCGAAAATTCTCTCCAGCCGGTCGTTATGCTGATCGGCCAGATATTGAATGACATTGGGCAGATTGTCGCCGGTCGCCGACAAACGCTCTTCGGCTCCAGCCTCGGGGCGTCCTCTTGCTGCATCGGCAGAAAGATAGGAGAGGTGCCAACCAGTGATAAACTCACGAAGCGCGATGACGCGAGGATTCTCGGCCAACTGTCCGAGCGTGTTGACCGCGAGGACATCCGGGCCAGCAAGCGGTTTATCTATGCGCTGATCTTTGGATTCAGGCTGCTCACCACTTATCACCTTTCCTTTGCCCTTCGTGTAATCAAGGAAATAAAATGGTGCTCCGGGATGCGTTCGTTTCCATCGGAGAAATTCCCGAATGACGACAGGGCCTTTCGACTCTTCCCCGATCTCAAGATGGTAGGTGATCAATGGCGTGCCGGGCCGCTCGCGATACTGAAGCTCGATGACAATCGCGCCGTCACAACCCCGGCTTCTCAGCTCGCGAAACCGTCCACGTCGATCCCATGCTTTTCGTAACCCTTCGGTAAAACACTCGGAAAGGAAGGCAAAGACATCGAAAACCGTTGATTTTCCGCTCCCGTTCGGCCCGAGCAAAACCGTAAGCGGTGTAAGGTCTTGAAAATAAATATCCTTGAGCGCCCGGTAATTCCTGACCCTGAGACTCTCTATGCGTGGCGGTTCTATGTAGTTATTCATCTCAGTGCGCTTTTCTGGGTGTTTATTGAACTTATGTTTGAATATAACTAATAAGCTGGGGTAGAGATGGCGCGCAGGGGTATAAACAAAAAGGAAGCGCCGCACACTCAAGCACTTCCTTTTTTTAGACTTTGCGATCAGGAGACACAAAGAACAGCCAACCGCCGCCGGAGGTTCCCCGCTACGCCCGCATCATCGGGACGAAATTGCCATGAAGCGCAGCACCTCGTGTCCCGCGCGGTCATACATCGTCAGCCGGCGACCTCTGACGATATAGCTGCTGCTCTTGCGAAGCGCACTGATAAACGCCCGTTCCCGCGACATCACCCCCGGCTGGCACATCATTTTTGATGATGCAATAGCGCCGAAACGGATGCTGCCCGGCGACTGAATAAACGAACCACTGATCTGGTTACAGCCGCCCGAGCCAACCATTTTGCCCGACGAGTACAGGATAATATGCATGTCCTGCCGCTGCCCGCGGATAAACTCCGCATCCTGACCATCGATCTTCTCAACCCTCCACCACGTCCTGAACAGCTTCGGCGTATCGGCATCCGGCTGCGTCGAGTATTGAGGCGAACAGGCGGTAAGCGCGGCAAGGAGAACGATGAAGAAGTATCGGATCATGACGGCAGAAGTTTGTTCGGGAGGAGAGTTCTGGTTTCCAAAGTAATATAAACAATACAAGGGGAAGATAACGGTGTAAGGGCAGACGGCAGGGGAATAAAACAAAAAAGGAAGCGCCGCGTACTCAAGCACTTCCTTTTTTTGTGGCTCCGCGAGTAGGATTCGAACCTACAACCCTTCGGTTAACAGCCGAATGCTCTACCATTGAGCTATCGCGGAATGCGACCCTTCCTGATCAAAGAGATGCAAATATAAGGCTGCGCGTCAAAATTCCAAACTCGCAAAGATATTTTTAATAATTTTTCCGTCTGACTGGCGGGTTCTGGCTTTTCTTTTTCGAATATTATTTTTGTACATTGATGCTCTTTTATGGAAAAGAGGTGGCTATGTCCAAAGAAAAAGCGCTGATCGAAATTCGTCTTGCGGGTCTTTCACAGGGAACGCACGAGTTCGATTTCACCTGCAACGCAACTGATTTTGCCGATCCGGCTCTCGCAGAGACTGGATTTTCAAGGGACGTCTCAATCAATGTAAGCGTCGAAAAGCTGGATGACGAGATGGTCGTCACCCTGAATACTTCGGCGACAGCCAATCTGACCTGCGATCTGTGCCTTGCACCGATCAGTTCCGAGCTGAAAGGTTCGTATCGGATTTATTATGGCTACGAACAGGCTGGCGAGCCGCAGGAAGAACGTGACGAGGAGTATCGGCTCATCGACAGGAACACACTCGCGCTTGATCTGACCGAGGATGTCCGCGAGACACTGCTGCTCTCCGTTCCCATGAAAGTCACCTGCAAGGACAATCCCGATTGCCGGGTGTTCCATCAGGAAGAATTGAGCGAACCGGGCGAAGACAATCTGCCCGACAGCGACTGGCAGGAGTCGCTCGAAAAACTGAAAAACAAGTATCGTTAACCGTTGATTCTAAACTGAATAGATTATGGCCAACCCGAAAGCCAAGATGTCCAAGTCCAGAAGGGACAAAAGGAGAGCACAGTTCAACGCCCGCACCAAGGCTGCCGTCACGGTTGTCTGCCCGAACTGCGGTGAACCGACTCTTCCGCATCGCGCCTGCCGTCACTGCGGTCACTACAAAGGCCGTCAGGTCACCGGCAAGAGCGTCGTCGCGTAAGCAGTTTCAAGTAAACAAGACAGCACCGCCATGTTGACCATTGTCGTGGATGCCATGGGTGGCGACAATGCACCTGCCTGCGTTGTTGAGGGGGTGATCGATGCCCTAAGGGAGAGCGGAAACCGCTTTGAAATCCTGCTCATCGGGCAGGAGGAAAAGGTCACCCCGCTTCTGCAACAGTATGATACCGGAGCCCTCAAGCTCCGCTTCGTGCACGCACCCGAGGTCATAACCATGGAGGATGTTCCTGCCACCGCCGTCAAGGCGAAGCAGGAGTCGTCACTTGTCCGCGGCCTGAAGCTCTGCAAGTCGAAAGAAGCAGATGCCTTCGTGAGCGCGGGAAACACCGGCGCGATGATGGCGGCTTCACTGTTCGTCCTCGGTCGCCTTCCCGGCGTGCTGCGCCCGACCATCTACGCCTACTTCCCAAGACTCGGCGAGGGCCTTACCAACATCGTCGATGTCGGCGCGAACGTGGATTGCAAGCCGGAAAATCTGGTGCAGTTCGCCGAGATGCTGACGATCTACCAGCGTTACGCAGCCAAAATCGAAAATCCTGTGGTCGGCCTGCTCAACATCGGAGAGGAGGAGGGTAAAGGCCCTGACTACCTCAAGCAGGCATGGAAAATGTTGCAGGAGGCGCACGAGGAGCAGAAAATCAACTTCATCGGCAACATCGAGGGTCACGATATTCTGGCAGGCAAAGCCACCATCGTCGTCTGCGACGGCCTGGTCGGCAACACCATTCTCAAGTTCGGCGAGAGTATTCCGCACTTTCTTGGTGCGCTCTTCAAGCCAGCACTCGAAAAGCTGGTCATGGCGGGCAAGCTCGACCAAAGCTCTGCGGCGCTTGCAGGCCAGGCGTTCAAGGGGATATTTGAACCCTTCGATGTCGAAAAGTTCGGCGGCGTGCCGTTCCTTGGCGTCGATGGCATTTCGATCGTTGGCCATGGGCGTTCCTCATCACGCGCCATCAAGAACATGATCTACATGGCGGAGCACATGATCGAACAGCGCGTCAACGAACGCATTGCGGAAATGCTCGCCTGACGACTTGAATTCTTTCATGCAAACCCTGATGCCCCGGGGCGCCTATCCGCCTCTGTCCATTGCGATTGACCGAAAAGACCGGCTCCGATATAACTTCGCATTTTCCGTTCGCTTATCAAGAGAACCCACAATATGAAAGCAGCCATAACGACGACCGCCAAGTACCTGCCTGAAGAGGTGATGTCCAATAAGGACCTCGAACGGATTCTTGATACCAACGACGAGTGGATAACGACCCGTACCGGCATCAAGGAGCGAAGAATTCTCCGGGATCCGAAGAAGGCCACGTCATACATGTGCACCGAGGTTGCCCGGCAGTTGCTTGAAAAGCGGGGCATCTCCGCCGATGAGATCGACCTGATCATCGTGGCAACCATGTCTCCCGACATGATCTTTCCATCGACGGCATGTCTGGTGCAGGGCAATATCCAGGCAAAAAACGCTTGGGGCTTCGACCTTTCCGCCGCATGCTCGGGCTTTCTCTATGGCCTCTACACCGGCGCACAGTTTATCGAGTCGGGCAACTGCAAGAAGGTGATGGTGATCGGCGCGGACAAGATGTCCTCCATCCTCGACTACACCGACCGCTCAACGGCGATTCTGTTTGGCGACGGCGCGGGCGGCGTCATTCTCGAAGCTGCGAGTGAAGAGGGGTACGGCGTGCTCGATGCCCGTCTCTACTCCGACGGCCTCAACGGCCGCAACCATCTCTTGATGCCAGGTGGCGGAAGCCTTCATCCGGCCTCGCATGAAACGGTTGACAAGCACATGCACTTCATCCAGCAGGATGGCAAGCAGGTCTTCAAGGCGGCTGTCATGGCGATGGCTGATGTGGCCGAAGAGATCATGCAGCGCAACAATCTGGCCGCGGAAACCATCGACTGGCTTGTACCACACCAGGCCAACCAGCGTATCATTCACGCCACCGCCGAGCGTATGGGCATCACCGAGGAGAAGGTGATGATGAACATCGCGCACTACGGCAACACCACGGCCGGCACGGTACCGATCTGCCTCGCCGAGCTGGACGAGCAAGGCAAACTGCACAAAGGCTCGAACCTCGTGCTGGTGAGCTTCGGAGCCGGCTACACCTGGGGCGGCGTTTACGTCCGCTGGCAGTAAGCCAAACCATTCAAAGGAATTACAGGATATGAAAGCATTTGTTTTTCCCGGACAGGGTTCGCAGTACTGCGGCATGGGCCGCGATCTGTACGAACGATTCCCGGAGGCGAAAGCGCTGATGGACCGGGCCGACGCCATTCTCGGCTATTCGATCACCAACGTCATGTTCAACGGTAGTGAGGATGAGCTGAAGCAGACCCGCTACACCCAGCTCGCCATCTTCCTGCACAGCTACGCGGCAGCGACGCTTCTCGGGCGCGACGATGTCGCTATGACGGCAGGGCACAGCCTTGGCGAGTACACGGCGCTCTGTTTCGCAGGCGCGATCTCCTTTGAGGATTCGGTGCGGCTCGTGGCCAAACGCGGCGAACTGATGCAGAACGCCGGACAGCAGAACCCCGGCACGATGGCCGCCGTCATCGGCATGGCTGACGACGCGCTCGACGCACTCCTGCAGGAGGCGGGAAGCGCGGGCATCGTGCAGGCGGCGAACTTCAACTCGCCCGGCCAGGTCGTCATCTCCGGCGACATCGATGCAGTACGGAAAGCGGTCGAACTCGCTCCGTCAAAGGGTGCGAGAATGGCCAAAGCGCTGGTCGTCTCGGGTGCATTCCACTCGCCACTGATGAAACCAGCCGAAAAGGAGCTCGCCGAAACGCTCGACACCATCGCGATCTGCGATGCGGAAATTCCGGTCTGCATGAACGTGGTGGCAAAGCCGGTCACATCGGCAGCGGAAATCCGCGCGAACCTCATCAGCCAGCTCACCAGCTCGGTGCTCTGGAGCCAGTCGGTTCAGGCGATGGTTGACGCGGGTATCACCGAATTTGTCGAAGTCGGCCCCCAGAAGGTGCTTCAAGGCCTCATTAAAAGAATCAGCAAATCAGCTGTGTGCGCGGGAGTCGATACCGCCGACCAGGTGGATGCGATGCGCAATCCTGCCTAACCATAGAAAAACGCAAAGAAACGATTATGACCATGTTCACAGGTAAAACCGCCATCATCACCGGCGCGGCGCGAGGAATCGGCCAGTCGATCGCCCTTGATCTGGCGGCCAAAGGCGCTGATCTTGTCATCGGCGACGTCAAGGCGGAGTGGCTGACAGAAACCGATGAGGCGCTCAAACAGCTCGGCGCGAAAGTGAGCTGCAAGGAGCTCGATGTCACCAATACCGACGCCTGCCAGAAGGTGTTCGACGAAGTAGCTAAAGAGAATGGTCGCATCGACATTCTGGTCAACAATGCCGGCATCACCCGCGACGGCCTCCTGATGCGCATGAGCGAAGAGGACTGGGACGCCGTGCTGACAGTGAACCTCAAGGGCGTTTTCAACTGCACCAAGGCGGTCACGCGCGTCATGATGAAGCAGCGTTCCGGCTCGATCATCAACATCGCCTCGATTATCGGCCTCATGGGCAATGCCGGCCAGGCCAATTACGCGGCCTCAAAAGGCGGCGTCATCGCCTTCACCAAATCGATTGCCAGGGAGCTGGCTTCGCGCAATGTGCGGGTCAACGCTATCGCCCCCGGCTTCATTTCATCGAAAATGACCGACGCCCTCTCCGAAGAGGTTCGCCAGAAGATGCTTGAAGCCATTCCGCTCGGTGTTTTCGGAACGCCCCAGCATGTTGCCGACGCGGTGGCATTTCTCGCCAGCGACCAGTCAGCCTACATCACCGGTCAGGTGCTGAGCGTCAACGGCGGCATGTACATGTAACCGTAACCTGTTGAGAATCGGAGACTTGGCGTAACCGGGCCGGTCCGGAAAGTTTCCGGTTCTCCAGCCGAAGCATAGCTTTGCCTGGCTGCTTTTTCTTTTATATTAACGAACTTGCTTTTTTTAATCGTTTCCAACCACAAACCCGGAGAACAGTGCCATGAGCGCAGCCGAAATCAAAGATAAAGTGTACGATATCATCGTCAGCAAGATGGGTGTCAACAAGGATCAGATCAAGCCGGAATCGAAGTTTGCCGATGACCTCGGTGCCGATTCGCTCGACACGGTCGAACTGATCATGGAGCTCGAAAACGAGTTCGGTGTCCAGATTCCTGATGAAGATGCCGAGAAGATCGGTACCGTACAGCAGGCCATTGACTACATCGTCAACAAAAAGTAAGCAAAAGGCATTCTCTTCGGGCAGGGCGCGTCCCTGCCTGAAACCAACGTAAAATCTGAACAGATGGGTCTGGAACTCAAAAGAGTCGTTGTCACCGGAATCGGCGTCCTTTCACCAATCGGCCTTTCGGCAGAGGACTTCTGGAAATCCCTCATGGAGGGCAAAAGCGGCGCGGCTCCGATCACCTATTTCGATGCGACCGATTTTGCAACCAGGTTCGCCTGCGAGCTCAAGAATTTCAAGGCCGATGAGTATATCGACCGGAAATCTGCAGATCGCATGGATCCATACTGTCAGTACGGCGTCATCACCGCCGAACAGGCGCTGAAAGACTCCGGCCTCGACCTGACCTCGATCGATCCGACCAGGATCGGCGTGGTGCACGGCTCGGGCATTGGCGGTATGACGGTCTACGACCAGCAGTTCCGCCAGTACCTCGAACGCGGCCCCCGCAGGGTCAGCCCGTTCTTCATTCCGATGCTCATTCCCGACATCGCCGCCGGACAGATTTCGATCCGCAACGGCCTGATGGGACCGAACTATGCAACCGCTTCTGCCTGCGCGACTTCGTTGCACGCCGTCATGGACGCTGTCATGCTCCTGCAAATGGGCATGGCCGACTACATGGTTTGCGGCGGCTCGGAAGCGCCGATCACGCAGATGAGCGTGGCCGGCTTCAATTCGGCCAAAGCGCTCTCGACCCGCAACGACGCTCCGACAAAAGCTTCACGCCCTTACGATGTGGATCGCGACGGCTTTGTCATGGGCGAAGGCGCCGGTTCGCTGGTGCTTGAAACCTACGAATCCGCCGTCAAGCGCGGGGCAAAAATCTATGCGGAGGTCGTCGGCATGGGCGCATCCGCCGATGCGTACCACCTCACCGCTCCGCACCCCGAGGGCCTCGGCGCTCGCAGCGCGATGACCAACGCCCTGAAAATGGCGGGCATCACGCCGGACAAGATCGATTACATCAACACCCACGGCACCGCCACCCCGCTTGGAGACCTTGCTGAAATCAAGGCCATCAAGAAGGTGTTCGGCGAACACGCCAGCAAACTCAGCATCAGCTCGACCAAGTCGATGACCGGCCACCTGCTCGGCGCGGCGGGCGCTGTCGAGTCGATCGCCTGTATTCTGGCGCTGCAGAACCAGACCGTGCCTCCGACCATCAACCTCGACAATGTCGATCCGGAGATCGATGTGGATGTGACGCCGAACGTCCCGAAACAGCGCTCGATTGAGTATGCGCTGAACAACGGATTTGGATTCGGTGGACACAACGGCTGCCTGATCTTCAGGAAGGCCCCGGCCGCCTGACCGGAAGTGGCTCGACGATGGCGCTCCTGTGGCAAAAACTGATGTCACTCCCGTTCCTTTGTTCAGAAGCGTCCGATGGTGCCTCTGGCACCCCGGACGCTAACCTGCTTCTCGATCCTCAAACGGCAACGCACCTCGAACGACTCACCGGGCGCAAGTGCAATCGCCTGATCTACCGCACCGCCCTGACGCATCGCTCCGTGCTGCACGACCACCACAGCGGAGAGCATAAACCAGAATCGAACCAGCGGCTCGAATTTCTCGGCGACGCGGTGCTCGACCTCTTGATCTCCGAACACCTCTTCAAGCAGTTTCCCGGAAGCGACGAGGGGCACCTGTCGAGCAACCGGGCAAAGATCGTCAACCGGAAATCACTTGCGGCATTCGCCCGTGAACTGGAACTTGGCAAGCACCTCATCATCGGTGAATCCGCCGACAAACAGAAGATACGCACGAGCGAATCGGCGCTTGCCGACGCCATCGAGGCGCTGGTCGGTGCCATCTACCTCGACCAGGGACTTGCCGGAGCCGAGCGTTTCATCACGAACCACGTCATCGCAAGGGTCGATCTGCACAAGCTTGTGGAGTCAGAGTACAACTACAAAAGCCGCCTGATCGAGTACACCCAGTCGCGCCAGCTTCCACCGCCGCTTTATACGGTCATCGCCGAAGAGGGAGCGGAGCACGAAAAGACGTTCGTCGTCGAGGTTTCCTGCAACGGCCAGCCGCTCGGCAAGGGAACCGCGCCAAGAAAAAAAGATGCCGAACAGCTCGCCGCCAGAGAGGCCATGATCGTGCTCGACAGCCAAAACCCGTTCACACCTGTTGCGGAATCCTGAAACAGTGCATTCGCCCATGTCATTCTATTCGAAATTCTCGGAATACTACGAGCGGGTATTCCCGTTCAGGGAGGAGGTCTGGCGTTTTCTGAAGGAGTATGCCGGAAGTGCCGGTAATCCGCTGCTCGACGTGGGATGCGGGCCGGGGCATTACTGCGGGCGGTTTGCTGCTGATGGGTTCAAGCCACTCGGCATTGATCTCGACGAAGCGATGATCACCGAAGCGAAGCAACGCTATCCCGAAGCTGCATTCCGCTGCCTCGACATGCGGCGGGTCGATGAGATTGGAACGCAATTCGACTGCATCTGGTCAATCGGCAACGTCATGGCGCATCTGCCTGCCGACGAGCTCGCCCCGTTCATCTCGAAAATCCACAAACTGCTCAAGCCGGGCGGCCACTGGCTCATGCAGGTCATGAACTGGGACGTCCTCACGGGATTGACGAAATACGATTTCCCGGTGCGCACCATCGAGGCTAACGGCTCAAAAGCCACCTTCCAGCGCCGCTATTCCTCGATTACGCCTGAGTCGTTGCAGTTTTCTTTCTCGCTTCGGAATGAAAATACGGTACTGTTCGAAGAAGCCGTGACACTCTATCCGGTTGGAGTGGATCGCTATCGGGCGTTGCACGAAGAAGCCGGATTCCAGTGCAAGGGGATATTTTCGGATTTCAGCGGGAGTCCGTTGAAGAGTGTGTCCGGCACGGGGTTGGTGCTGGTGTTCAAAAAGGGGTAAAAAGCTACGTTGTTGTTGAAAAATACTTATTTGTATTCATGACCAACTCGATGAAAGCGATGCCTGGAAGAACCATCGGCTATGTGCGGGCGGTGGCCGAGATCGGCCTGAGTAACCGGACCGACAACCTGATGCGCTGCGTGCAACTCAACAAAAAGGTTTACAACGTGTTTCTCCGGGGATAACTACGCCCAAACGTCGCTGAAAACCGGTTTTCAGGTGCAATGATGCCCATGAACAGGCTGTTTTTAGGTCAGAATAGCGCTGCTTCAGTGATTGCATGACTGAGAATATTTCAAATCACCCTTTTTAGACGTGCCCTGAAAGGGAAGCTTAAGCATTAATTATCTAGGCCAAATCGATCATTCGATGAGCAGTGCCTGCACTTTGCGGCAACCATCGAGAATGAATTGGACAAAAACACGGTTTTCGTGATTTTGCTAAATGATGTGATACGGGGTACTGTAAATACCGCAATACTGCTTGACGAGAACCATTTGAGTTCAGAAGGCTCGCACCACCAAAATCTCCCCCCATCACCCTCTTTACACGCGCCCCAAAATGCGTATATTGCAAACCTTCCGGTCAGCGTGAACGACCGGGAACATCGTTAATCCATGCAGGTTGCGGCGCTTTGCGCTGGCAATGACCTGAACGCCTCTCAATCAAGGCCCGTCCATGAAAGAACAACTGATCTTTGACCTTTCCCGCAGCGGTCGCAAGGGCTACTGCCTCTCCCCGCTCGACGTTGACGAACGTCCGGCGAATGAACTGCTGCCCTCGAAATTCCTGCGCAAGGAACCGGCTGAACTGCCGGAGATGCCGGAGAGCGAGGTGGTGCGCCACTTCGTGCGCCTCTCGAACCTCAACTACCACGTTGACAAAAACATGTATCCGCTCGGGAGCTGTACCATGAAGTACAATCCCAAGATCAACGACTACACCTGCGAGCTGCCGGGCTTCGCCTCGATGCACCCGATGCAGCCGGAATCGACCGCGCAGGGGGCGTTGCAGCTCATGTATGAGCTGGCGGAGATGCTCAAGGAGATTGCGGGCATGAAGGCGGTGACGCTGCAACCGGCGGCAGGCGCGCATGGCGAGCTGACAGGCATTCTGCTCATCAAGAAGTATCACGAAAAGCTCGGCAACAAGCGCCACAAGCTGCTGGTGGTCGATTCGGCACACGGCACCAACCCGGCTTCGGCGGCGCTTGGCGGCTACGAGTGCGTGTCCGTAAAATGCGACGCTTCGGGCTGCACCGACATGGCCGATCTCCGCGCCAAGCTCGACGGCGAGGTGGCGGCGCTGATGCTCACCAATCCGAACACAGTCGGCATTTTCGAGAAGCAGATGCCCGAAATCGAAAAGCTGGTACACGGCAACAGCAGCCTGCTCTACATGGACGGCGCGAACATGAACGCCCTGCTCGGCATCACACGCCCCGGCGACATGGGCTTCGACGTCATGCACTACAACCTGCACAAAACCTTCTCCGCACCCCACGGCGGCGGCGGCCCCGGCAGCGGCCCGGTCGGCGTCAGCGAGCGGCTCGTGGAGTTCCTGCCGGTTCCGGTTGTCGAGAAGTACGACGAGAAAGGCCAGACGCGCTACCGCCTGAACGGTGGCAAGCCGGACACAATTGGCCGCATGATGAACTTCTACGGCAACTTCTCGGTGCTGGTACGCGCCTATACCTACATCCGGATGCTCGGCGCCGCGGGACTGCGCCGCGTGTCGGAGAACGCCATCATCAACGCCAACTACCTGCTCCAGCGGCTCGTCGAGCACTACGCGCTACCCTACCCGCGTCCGGTGATGCACGAGTTCTGCCTGTCGGGCGACCGCCAGAAAAAAGAGCACGGCGTGCGCACGCTCGACATCGCCAAGCGCCTGCTCGACTACGGCTACCACGCGCCGACGGTTTACTTCCCGCTCATCGTCAGCGAAGCGCTCATGATCGAGCCAACCGAGACCGAGACCAAGGAGACGCTCGACGCCTTCGCCGACGCCATGGTCGCCATCGCCGAAGAGGCCAAAAACACGCCGGAGGTGATCCTTGCCGCACCGCAGACCACGCCGGTCAAGCGCCTCGACGAAGCGCAGGCCTCCCGCCAGCTCAACATCTGCTGCTCGCTCTGAAGCGGCAGTCCGGCACAAGGCATTTCAAGCTAAAGGCTGTTCAGGCAAAACGCCGGAACAGCTTTTTTTTGACCAGTCCGATCAGACGAATCAGCCCGATCCCTCTGATCGGTTTTCAGTCTCCGGATTTTGTTTCATAGATTACCCCCTGAAACACCGAGATTTTCAGCCAGACCAGAACGAATCATGCGTTTTTTTCATAGACCGTTCATAGCACTTTTTCTCTTTTCGCTCTTTTCCGCCGGACCTCGACCGGCAATGGCAAACGGCGTCGATTCGCCAAAGAGCGGCCTACTGAAATCCTGGTCTGCACAGGCTGTTTTCTCGAACCGGGACCCGTGGATCGAGCGCACGCTGCGCGACATGAGCATCCGGGAAAAGGTGGGCCAGATGATCGTGGCACAGGTTGACGCGGTCTACAAAAGCGATGACGACCCGCAATACCAACTCATTTCGCGACTTGCCTCTGAAGGAAAAATCGGTGGCATCATGTTCCTGAAAGGCGATGTTCAGAGCGCAGGCCTCTTGGCCAACTGGTTTCAGGAGGTCTCGAAAGTGCCGCTGCTGGTCAGCGCCGACATGGAGAAGGGGGTGGCGATGCGGCTGGACGGTGCGACAAAATTCTCGCCGGCCATGGCGATCTCCGCCGCTGGCGATCCGGCTCTTGCCCGCCGCATGGCCGACATCGTTGCTCGTGAAGCACGCGCCGTCGGCATCCACCAAAACTACGCGCCAACAGTCGATCTGAATATCAATCCGGCCAATCCGGTCATCAACACCCGCTCGTTCGGCGACCGCATTCCGCTGGTCAACGCCATGTCGGCGGCGGTCATCGACGGCCTGCAATCGAACGGCGTCGCAGCCACGGCGAAACATTTTCCCGGCCACGGCGATGTGACCGTGGACAGCCACCTGGCCCTTCCGGTGCTTGAAGGTGACAGACGGCGGCTCGAAAACTATGAACTCAAACCCTTCCGTGCCGCGATTGCAAATGGCGTGTTGAGCGTCATGGTTGGCCATCTGGCCGTGCCGAAGCTGACCGGCACCATGGAACCGGCGTCACTCTCCAGAACCATTGTCACCGACCTGCTTCGGAATGAGCTTGGCTTCAAAGGGTTGATCGTGACTGACGCCCTCAACATGAAGGCGCTACAGAGTGATGGTCTGATACCGGGAGAAATTGCCGTCAAGGCCGTGCAGGCAGGCAACGACATACTGCTCTATCCCGAAGAACCGGAACTGATTTTCGATGCGGTTTGCGCCGCCGTCGAAAATGGAGAAATTTCTGAACGGCAGATCGACCACTCGGTGCGAAGGATTCTCCAGATGAAACACTGGCTGGGCCTCGACCGGCAGAAACTGGTCGAGCTTACCCGGTTGAACGAGCGAGTCGGTACTCCGGAAAACAAACGGGTCGCCGCACAGATCGCCGAAGAGTCGCTCACGCTTATCAGGGATCGCAACCGGAATCTGCCGCTTCGCATTCCGGAAAAGGGACAGCTCGTCAATATCATCCTGAACGACCGATCCGGACAGAAAGTCGGCCGCGATTTCGCCGATACGCTGCGCACCCGCTACAACGTCACCACATTCCGGCTTTCGCCTGAGAGCACGCCAGAATTTTTTCAGCAGGCTACCGACGCAGTGCTCAAAGCCTCCGCGGTAATTCTGACTACCGGCATCCAGGCCTGGTCGCCAACCATGCCGTCCAAGCTTACCGAACAGCAACGCGATTTCGTCCACAGCCTCCCCGCAAAGACAAAAGCGGGCACGCCAGTGCTCTTCATCTCGTTCGGCACGCCATACATCCTTGATGCCTTTCCCGAGATTGGCTCGGCACTATGCGCCTACAGTGAAAACGAAGAGACCGACGCCGCCATCCTCAAAGCACTGAAGGGCGAGCTCGTTCCTAAAGGCACGCTTCCGGTATCGCTCGAAAGCGTGAGACCTTGATCCGTAGGCACATATTATTGTAAATTAGGCGCTTCATCCGCGGCTTCCGGATGAGCTTCGATCAACCCAGCTTACGCCCTCCGACCATGGGAAAAATCATCCGGGACGAATCGACCGCCAGCGCCTACTGGGCCTCGGTCAATACCTTCTGCGCGCTCGAAGACGTGCACGTCATCGCCGACGCGCCCGTGGGGTGCTACAACCTGGCCGGCGTCGCCGTCATGGACTACACCGACGCCATTCCCTACCTTGAAAACCTCACGCCAACCAGCCTGACCGAGCGGGAAATCTCCTCATCGGGCAGCTCTGAAATTGTGCAGGAGACCATCGAAAAGCTGATGGGTTCCGGCAAGCAGCTCATCCTCGTTTCGAGCGCGGAGAGCGAGATGATCGGCAGCGACCACCAGAACATGCTCGCCATGAAGTACCCGTCGGTGCGCTTTTTCCCGTCGAACTCGCTGGGCGAGAACGAGTGGCAGGGCCGCGACCGGGCACTTGCGTGGCTCTTCGGCCAGTTCGACGACGGCAAACCTGCGAAGGTTGAGCCGGGCACGGTGAGCATCATCGGCCCGACCTACGGCTGCTTCAACAGCCCCGCCGACCTTGCCGAAATCAAGCGGCTCATCGCTGGCGCGGGCGGCAAAGTCGTCCATGTCTATCCCTTCGAGTCGAAATCGGCGGACATCGCAAAGCTGAAAAACTCGGCGGCGATTGTGGTGATGTACCGCGAATTCGGCTCGCAGCTCGCCGAAAAGCTCGGTCGCCCTCTGCTCTACGCGCCATTCGGCATCGAACAGACCGACCGCTTCATCGAGGAGGTCGGTCTCCTCGCCGGAACGCCGGAAGAGGCGGCGCGATTCATCGCGGAGGAGAAACGCACGACGCTCAGCCCGTTGTGGGACTTGTGGCGTGGGCCGCAGTCGGAGTGGTTCCCGACCATCCGCTTCGGCGTGGTCGCCAGTAAAAGCTACGCCAACGGCATCCGGCGCGTGCTCTCGGATGAGCTTGGGATGCAGTGCCTCTTCAGCATCGATTCATCGGATGCCGACAACGCCGCCGTGCGCGATGAGATCGCGAAAACACAGCCGCAGTTCCTGTTCGGACGGATGCCCGACAAAATCTACCTCGCCGAAGCCGACGCCAAAAGCCGCTTCATCCCGGCGGGCTTCCCCGGCCCCATCGTGCGCCGCGCGCTCGGCACGCCCTTCATGGGCCACAGCGGCGTGGTCTGGCTGGTGCAGGAGATCGTCAACGCTCTGTACGATACGCTTTTCAACTTCCTGCCCATCACCCGGCGTCAGCAGGCTGCGGCGCCCGCAAAGCCGCTCAAATGGACGCCCGAAGCCAACGCCATCCTCGACGGCATCGTCAAAAAAGCCCCCTTCATCAGCCAAATTTCCTTTGGCCGGGAACTCAAACGAAAAGCCGAAAATCTGGCAGCATCTCGTGGCCTCGACACCGTCACTCCTGACATTCTGCAACAGCTTGGCTGAAAAGTCTACCAACTCCACTGCATCCACAGCATTACTCCCGTGGGGCAACCGCGAGGGTTGCCCCTACAGGTCAAACACCGGCCTGGCAAATCTTTCTTGCATATTTGCGGGATTTTTTTGCATTATGCCCGACTTCTTATCGGTACGGGGAAAAAGAAACGCCGCTGATTTTCAGCACGGCGTCCAGAGCAGCCCTCCCGACCGGCGAATACTGACAAAAAGAGGCTGTCAAGGATTTTTCCCCGCTGAGGGGAGGGGCCGGTTTCAAAACCCTTGCCCCGGCAACATGATTATGGACAACAAATTCAATGTCTGAAATAACGGATGACCGTCAACAGGTGATTATCACCTTGCCCGACGGTTCTGAAAGAAGCTATCCTTCCGGCATTACCGGCCTTGAGATCGCTGCATCCATCGGTAAAAAGCTGGCGCAGGCAGCGCTCGCCATCGCCATCGACGGCAAGCCGCGCGACCTCGCCACGCCACTCACCGGGAATGCGAGCGTTTCGATCATCACCTTCGACTCCGCCGAGGGCCGCGAGATTTTTTGGCACAGTTCGAGCCACCTGATGGCCCATGCCATCGAGGAGCTGTTCGACGGTGCGAAGTTCGGCGCAGGCCCGGCCATCGAGCAGGGATTCTATTACGACATCGCCTGCGAGCACCGCTTCAACGAGGACGACCTTCGCGCAATCGAGGCGAAAATGCTGGAGATCAGCAAACGCGATCTCGCCATCACCCGCGAGGAGATGCCGCGTGAACAGGCCATCGAATACTTCGCCAACGAGCGCAAAGACCCTTACAAGGTCGAGATTCTCGAAGACACGCTGAAGGAAGTTCCGACGGTTTCGGTCTATCATCAAGGCGGATTCGCCGACCTATGCAGCGGCCCGCACCTGCCCTCGACCGGCAAGGTCAAGGCGGTGCTGCTGACCAATATTTCCTCATCGTACTGGCGTGGCGACTCGTCGCGCGAAACGATGCAGCGCATCTACGGCATCACCTTCCCGAGTGACAAGCTGCTCAAGGAGCACGTCGCCCGGCTGGAGGAGGCCCGCAAGCGCGACCACCGCAAGCTCGGCGCGGAGCTGGGGCTGTTCATGCTGACCCCGGAGGTCGGCAGCGGCCTGCCGATCTGGCTGCCGAATGGCGCGATCATCCGCAACGAACTTGAAACCTTCCTGAAAGCCGAGCAGCGCAAGCGCGGCTACGTGCCAGTGTACACGCCGCACATCGGCAACATCGAGCTGTACAAACGTTCGGGCCACTACCCGTACTACAGCGATTCGCAGTTCCCGCCGCTCACCTACAAGGACGAGACGGGCCGCGAGGAGCAGTATCTGCTCAAGCCGATGAACTGCCCGCACCACCACCTGATCTACAGCCAGACGCTGCGCAGCTACCGCGACCTGCCGATCAGGCTGACCGAGTTCGGCACTGTCTATCGCCACGAGCAGTCCGGCGAGCTGAACGGCCTGGTGCGCGCCCGCGGCTTCACGCAGGACGACTCGCACATCTACTGCCGTCCCGACCAGCTCGTTGACGAAATCTGCAACGCCATTGACCTGACCCGCTTCGTGTTCAACACGCTTGGCTTTGACGACGTCGAAACGCGCCTGTCGCTGCACGATCCGGAGAACCAGTCGAAGTACGGCGGCACCGCCAAGGTGTGGGAGCAGGCCGAGATGGATGTGAAGGAGGCCGCCGACCGCATGGGCATCAAGTATTTCATCGGTATCGGCGAAGCGAGCTTCTACGGCCCGAAGATCGACTTCATCGTGCGCGACGCGATTGGCCGCAAGTGGCAGCTCGGCACCGTGCAGGTCGATTATGTCATGCCTGAGCGCTTCGACCTCAGCTACATCGGCAGCGACGGCCAGAAGCACCGCCCGGTGGTGATTCACCGCGCACCGTTCGGTTCGATGGAGCGTTTCATCGGCGTCCTGATCGAGCACACGGCGGGCAACTTCCCGCTCTGGCTCGCCCCCGTGCAAGCGGTCGTCTTGCCCATCGCCGAGGACGTGCACGACTACGCTCGCGAGGTCTATGCAAAACTGCACGAAGCGGGCATCCGCGCCGAACTCGACCTGCGCAGCGAAAAGATCGGCAAAAAAATCCGCGAGGCGGAAGTCTCGAAAATTCCCGCCATGCTCGTCATTGGCAGGAACGAACAGGAGAAGGGCGAGGTCTCGCTCCGCCGCCACCGCAAAGGTGACGAAGGCAGTTTTGGCGTTGACGAGCTGATCGCCAAGCTCTGTGAGGAAAGAGATCGACGATCCTGATCTGACTATCAACAAAAAAAGATCGAATGAAAAAACAGAAAACATCCGGCAACCAGAAGCCCAAAGTTTCTTACAGGATCAACGAACAGATCCGTGTACCAGAAGTCAGGGTCGTGTTTCCCGAGGGAAGCATGCAGGTTATGAAAACCCAGGACGCTCGAAGAATGGCCGAAGAGCGCGGGATCGACCTTATCGAGGTTCAGCCGAATGCCCAGCCACCCGTTTGCAAGCTTGAAAATTACGGGAAGCTGATCTACAAGATGGCGCAGAAGGACAAGTACCTCAAGAAAAAGCAGAAGCAGACCACGCTGAAGGAGTTGCGGTTCCATCCCAACACCGACAAGCACGACTTCGACTTCAAGACCGCGCACCTCGAAGAGTTCCTCCGCAAAGGCAACCGCGTCCGCGCGACCATCGTGTTCCTCGGCCGTTCGATCATTTACAAGGACAAGGGTTTCGAACTTGCCGACCGCCTGACCGAAAGGCTCAGCACGGTAGCCACCCGCGACGGCGACCCGAAGTTCGAGGGCAAAAAGCTCTTCGTCTATTTCGAGCCCGACAAGAAAAAGATCGAGCAGTTCGAAAAATGGCGCGCCAGGGAAGCCGCGCCGCCACTGCCGCCCTTACCGCCTCAGCTCGAAGATATTGAGGACGACGATGACGAATAAAACCATACTGATAACAAGCGATTTTTAATTTAAACCGACGATCATGCCTAAAATGAAATCACATCGCGGCGCCTGCAAGCGATTCAAGGCCACCGCATCCGGAAAAATCAAACGCGAGCGTATGAACGGTTCCCATAACCTGGAACACAAGAACCGCAAGCGCACCCGTCGCCTCCACCAGTCCACGCTGGTCGATGCCACCATGGAGAAGCAGATCAAGAGAATGATCCTCGCCTGACCTGAGAAAGTCTATAACATTAATTCGATACCACGATGCCTAAATCAACCAATTCGGTAGCTTCCAAAGCAAGAAGGAAGAGGATTCTCAATAAAGCCAAAGGATACTGGGGTTCACGCGGCAACGTTCTGACCGTCGTCAAGCACGCTGTTGACAAGGCCGAGCAGTACGCCTACCGCGACCGCCGCGTCAAGAAAAGAAACTTCCGCTCCCTGTGGATCATGCGCATCAACGCTGCCGCCCGTCAGAACGGCGTCTCCTATTCACGCCTGATGGATGCCATCCACAAAAAGAACATCGAGATCGACCGCAAGGCGCTGGCCGAAATCGCCGTGAAGGATCCGGCAGCATTCTCTCTGATCGTCAAAACGGCTCTCGATTAATATTTTGTACAACGGCCCTATGGAGACAAGCATTCAGCAACTGCAGCAGGAGATCGACGGATACCAGATACGGAACGCAAAGGAACTCGAGGCTTTCAGGCTCGAGTTCACGGTGCGCAAGGGCAAAATCGCCGGCCTGTTCGGCCAGCTCAAAACCGTCGATTCCGCTGACAGGCCTCGCATAGGGCAGTTGCTCAACGCGCTCAAACTCTCGGCAGAAGCGAAAGCTGCCGATGCTGAAAGCCTTTTCGCGCAAAACGCGGAGGCTGAGGCGCCAGCTCTCGACCTCTCCCTGCCGGGACGCCGCTCGTTCCTCGGCTCGGAACATCCCGTGCAGAAGGTGCTGGGCGACATGAAGCGCATCTTCACCGCGATGGGATTCGGCATTGCTACCGGCCCGGAGCTTGAACTCGACGAGTACAACTTCGACCGCCTGAACTTTCCGCCGAACCACCCGGCCCGCGACATGCAGGACACCTTCTTCATCACGCGAGGCCAGGAAGAGGGAGATGTGCTGCTCCGCACGCACACCTCACCGGTACAGGTGCGGGTAATGCTCGACGAAAAACCGCCAATCCGGGTGATCTGCCCCGGCAAGGTTTACCGCAACGAGGCGATCAGCGCACGAAGCTACTGTGTCTTTCACCAGCTCGAAGGTCTGTACATCGACAAAAACGTGTCGTTCGCCGACCTGAAAGCCACCATCTACTCATTTGCACGCCAGATGTTCGGCAGCGACGTAAAGCTCCGCTTCCGCCCAAGCTTTTTCCCCTTCACCGAACCGTCGGCAGAAGTTGACGTTACCTGCTACCTCTGTGGTGGCAAGGGATGCCGAGTCTGCAAAAAGTCCGGCTGGCTCGAAATCATGGGCTGCGGCATGGTGCATCCGAACGTGATGAAAAACTGCGGCATCGATCCCGAAGAGTGGACCGGCTACGCCTTCGGCATGGGGGTCGACCGTACGGCGCTGTTGCGCTACAAGATCGACGACATCCGGCTCTTCTTCGAGAACGACGTCCGGATGCTCAGCCAGTTCATGGCGTAGTGAATACCAATACGCCCGATTGAGAAAATCAAAAAAGCCTCGCGAGATCAAACTTACGAGGCTTTTTTATTTCTGTATGGATATCCTGAATCAGGCGGGCACCGGGTTTCTCAGCGCCAGCGTCCACTCCTCCATCGAAGCGTTGGCCGCAGGATTCGGCGCTTCGAGGAAACTGATGACGAAATGCCCGCTCATCTCGGCCACACCGATGGAACGAGGACGAACCGCAAGCATCTTCGGGTTCATCAGCTCTTTTCCGAAACAGAACACGATGTTCTTCCCTGCGCTTATACCCTCACCGATCTGGCCATCAGGCAGAAGAGCGGTATGACCATAATGGTCGAACTCTCCTATCAGCACGGCAAAGGGATGTGATTCGATTTTCTCCCGGTAGTAGGCGATGATCTCATCGACGCTGCGGCAACTGGTCTCTTCTTTGTCAAGTTCAAGGATATAAATGGGGTATTTTTCCTGAAGAAGAATTTGTTTCATGGGTGCTCTCCCTGATTGGTTTGGCTGGATACTGCACGAAGCACGGCGACGCTGAAGAGATGCCGTCTCTCTCAATGGTACGCCAGACTTGAAGATTTTACAACAGAGCAGCATAAAAAAAGCCTCATGACCTTGCGATCATGAGGCGTATTTTACCCGCTGATTTCAGGAAATCAACGATTCGGAATAACGAAGCCGTATGAATTACTCTGCGGCTGCGCCTTCTGCTTCAACCTCGATGCTGAGCTTTGCCGTAATATCCATGAAAAGCTTCGCATCGGCCTCGTACTTGCCGAGAGCCTTGATCGGAGCTTCGAGATGGATTTTGCGACGGTCGATATCAGCACCCTGCACCTTGAGCGCTTCGGCAATGTCGCCAGCGGTCACGGTGCCGAACAGCTTGCCAGACTCGCCAGCCTTGGCAGACACTTTCAGCGTCATCTGCTCCAGCTTTTCGGCCAGTTCACGTGCATTCTGGCGCTGAAGCTCGATTTTCCGAGCCTGCTGTTTCTTCTCGGTTTCAAGCGCCTTGAGCGTGCCTTCTGTAGCACGAATGGCATATCCCTGCGGGATCAGGTAGTTATTGGCATACCCGTTCTTGACGGTGACCACTTCACCGGCATCGCCAAGGGTTGCCACATCTTTTCTTAAAATTATTTTCACGGTCTTTTTCCTCGTTCTGAATAATTAAACTTGTGTGGACAACCACTTATTTGTATTCGTCGGCAACGTAGGGAATGATAGCAAGAAACCTTGCCCATTTGATCGAATGGGTCAGGAGGCTCTGCTCTTTAGCCGACAGGCCGGTAATACGGCGGGGGATGATTTTTCCCTGGTCGTTGATGAAGCGCTTCAGTTTGCGCTCATCGCGATAGTCAAAAAAAACCACCTGGTTTTTCGACACTTTCTTCTTCGATGCCAGAGCATTGCTCAATGATTTGCTGCCCTGCGACGGTGATGATTTCTGTCTCATTGATTTTGTTCAGAATTTTGCTTGCATGATCTTGTGGCCCATCGTCTGCCTGTTTCAATGACAGCAGAACGAAGTGCTCGTTCTCAGTCGGAAGAGAGGTACTTGTACTCGTACATGTGCCCGTCATCGTCGAGATGATGGGTTTCATGCGTATCGTCCTCGATAAAGCCCTCCTCGTCATCCTCTCCGTTTTTCTTTCTCTTGTTGAGGAACTGGATCCTTCTTGCCTTGATTTCAACCACGGTTCTCGACGTTCCATCCTGAGCTTTCCAGGTGCGGCTCTGCAACTCGCCATCAACCAGCACTGCCGAACTTTTTCTCAGGTTGTCCCGACAGCTCTCGGCAAGTTTGTTCCAGGCGACCACACCAACGTAGCAGACATCTTCCTGCCACTGGTGGTTGCTGTCCCTGAACCTGCGATTGCACGCAATGGAAAAATTGACAACTGGCGTTCCACCTGAATTGGTCTGTCTGAAGACCGGGTCTTTGGTAAGGTTGCCGGCAATGATGACGCTGTTGATTTCAGGCATTTTCAGTTCCGCCATAGCATCTACTCCTTTTTGTTCACAAATGGGATCGTTTCGTCATTCACACAATAAACCGGGTGCGATCGGCCGTCAGTTCTTGGCGGCAGCCTCAGCTTCAGGTTCAGCCTGGTCTTCAGGGCTACCAAGCATGACGCTGTATTTCTCGACGCGCTTGCGCATTTCGAGCAGCGGAGAGCTCAGCTGGATGATAAGGAACCGCAGGATAGCCTCTTCATAGCGGAACACGCGCTCGATCTCGGCGATGGCCGACGGCACGGCATCGAACTCGATGTGTGCGTAGTAACCAATGGAGGTCTTGCGGATGATGTAGGCCATTTTCCTTCTTCCGACTTCCAGGACATTGTTGATCACGCCGCCTTTGTCGGTAACTGTCTTTTTGACCAGCTCCATGGCTGCGGCAATGGCATCATCCTGAAGGCCGCCGTCAATGATGACGGTGCATTCATACTGTTTCAGTGTATTCATAGCGCAATCGTTCTTGAGTGAAGTCATACTGTGCAAATGGCGGAAAACAGGTATTGCGCATCCCTGCTTTCGCGGCTTCATGCGGACGCACGAACACCATTCGCGTTTTAGGACATGCAAGGTAAAAATTTTCTTTTGTTTTCCAACGCCTCGAACACAGCATTGTTAACGTCCTTGTAACAAGCGTGAATCACAAAGAGAGTTCGACCGATACCGGCGCGTGGTCGGAGCTTTTCTCGTCGAGATCGACCGAAACCCCGGAGACTTTTCCGGCCAGAGCGGGAGTAAGATAGATGCAATCGATGCGCCAGCCGAGGTTGCGCTCGCGGGCGAATTTCCAGTTGGGCCACCAGGTAAACAGGTCTTTCCTGTCGGGATTCAGCTCGCGGACGATGTCGTGCAGCCCGAGTTCGAGATGCGCCCCGATGGCCGCCCGCTCTTCGGTACGAAGCCCCGTCGCGCCGGGCTTGTTCTGCGAGCGATGCACGTCGATATCGCGAAGCGCCACGTTGATGTCGCCAAGGAGAATGATCTCGCGTCCTTCAGCCAGGAGTCCAGCGATAAAGGCTTTCAGATCAGCGAGATAACGCAGTTTTACGGCGTAGTGCTCCGCTCCGTCGCCACGCGGCACGTAGGTGCCGATGAGGGTGAATTGTGGCGCGTGCAGCACAAGCGTTCGGTTCTCGATGTCGAACGGCGGCACCTCGCAAGTAAACTCGTCGAGGCTGCCATCGCGGACAAGCAGGCCGACGCCGCTGTACCCCTTTTTGAACGACGAGCCGTTCCAGAATTTCCGGTACCCCTCGATCGAAGCGATGCTTTCGGGAATCTCCTCCTCGCGCGCCTTCACCTCTTCGAGCACCGCGATATCTGGCTTGCGGCTTTCGAGCCATACGGCGAGCGCCTCCTGCCGGGCGCGGATGCCGTTGATATTCCACGTGGCGATCTTCATGGCGACAACTGGTTGAGCGTTTCGATGATGCGCGAGGCGATGCGTTCGGGCGCGATCTCCATCATGCAGCGGAAGTACCCTTTCGGGCAGGCAGCGCGACCGATGTGCGAGCAGGGACGGCAAGAGAGTCCCTGCGTCTCGAACAGCTCGTACTCTGCCCCCCACGGCATGAAGCCAAACTCCTTGACCGACGAGCCGAAAATGACGAAAAGCTTTTTGCCGAAAGCCGAGGCGATGTGCATCAGCCCGGTGTCGTTGGTGAGCACGAGCGCCGAGCGTTCGAGCAGCGCGGCGGACTGCATGAGCGAAGCTTTTCCGGCGAGCGACTGCACGCGGTTTTGCGCCGATTCGGGAAGCATCGCGATAAGTTTTGCGGCGTCCGGTTCGTCCTCCTTGCCACCGAGCAACAGAACGCGCGCCGGAGTTTGGGATGTGACCAGCTCGATGATCCGGGCAAAGCGTTCGAGTGGGTAGCGCTTGGTGAAGTGGTTCGCGCCAAAGCAAACCGCCAGCACAGAGCCATCCGCGCCGAGCGCTCCGGCGGCAAAGGCACGATCCTCCGGCGACGGATAGAGGCTGCATAGCGCGGTGACTTTCGGCGCGATTCCCCCCAGCGCCTCGCCGTAACGCTCAACAACGGAGTGGTAGCCACCCGAAACATTGATCTTGAACTGCACCAGCAGCAGCTTTTTCCAATTGCGCTTGTGGTAGCGCGTGACCTTGCCTGCCCGAAGTTTCCGGACGAGGGCGCGAGACCGCCGGTTGTTTTGCAGATCGAGCACCAGATCGTACGCCGATCCGGCTGCAAGCGACTCCGGCGTCACGACCGACGCCACGGCGGGATTCGACACGACGAGCGGCGCGAACGGCGCCTTGGTGCAATAGTCGATCCGCGCCTGCGGAAGCGCGCGATGCAGCTCGGCCAGCACGGGCGTCGTCAACACGATGTCGCCGATGGCGCTGAGCCTCACGACGAGGACTGTCTGAATCGCGCCGGATTCGGTCACGACCAGAACTCCCACCAGGCCTTGTAGCCCAGTTTTTTCTGCTGATTCGACACACCAAGTTTAGCGATTCGGTCGTTCGCAACCTCAATCATCCGCTCCTTGCCCGGCGTCTCGCCCTTGCGTTCCTCGATCATCTCGACCGCCTTCTTGAACTCCGGCATCGCTTCCGCGCCGCGCCCGAGACCGTCGAGCGCCAACGCGCGGCTATAGACCGCCGAAATCCAGAGCTTGCCCTCATCCTGATTCAGCTCGCCACGCCGATTGAAATGATGTAGAGCCTTGTCGGCGGACAGAAGCGCCTCCTCGAACGAGCCGAGCCCTGCCAGCGCCTCGGCAAGCCCGGCGTGGCAGAACGCGTCGAATCCGGCGTGATCGAACGCCTCCTCAAGCGGCATCGTGCGCGAAATCTCCATCGCCTTGCGGCAATTCGCCGCCGCCTCGTCATAGTTTGATTCGAGCAACTGACGCTGCGCATCCGAAAGCGCCAGATACGCCCCGGCAACCTCTTTGAGTGGTTTCATAAGCAGATAACAGAAGTGAAAAAAAGATTCACGCTTTCTTCAATGATTTTTGCAGAAATCTTTAACAAATCTCGTAAAAAATTTTAACAAAAATGAACTGCACTTTCTTGCTAATGGTTTATTTTATAGATCATTGAGTGTAACAAAATCACTAACATTTTCGATCACATGAAAGAGGTCATGACCTTCAAGTCGGGCAAGTTCATCTTCTGCGATCAGTATGACAAGCCTCGCATCGAGAAGCTGCTCGTCGTAGCATCAACTTTGAACGACGCTATCAGCGATTTGCCGATTCTGCCAAAGTGGTCGTCACAGATCGATCCGGAACTTCTGTACAGTTCGGTCGCAGGAACCGCCGCTATCGAAGGAAATTCCCTCAATGCAGAGGAAGTTCGGGAACTCGACGAGGGAAAAATACCCGATGCGGGCCACACAGCAAAGGACAGGCTCGAAATTACCAACCTCATCGGCGCGTACCGGCGGCTCGACGAGCAGAAGGCGAACTTCGCAACCTCGCGTCTCCTGACCGAAGAGCACATCCGCGACCTCCACCGCCAGATCACGAGCGGCCTGCCGTATGAAGACAACATCCCCGGCACCTACCGAAATGGCATGGTCAAGGTCGGCGACAAGGCGCACGGAGGCATTTACACGCCGCCGAAAATCATCGAAGATGTCGAGATGCTCATGCGGGAGTTCATCGACTGGATTGACAGCGACGACCTCCTGAGCGAGAACGTTTTCGTGCGGGCGGCGCTGGCGCACTACCACTTCTCGCTGATCCACCCCTTCTGGGACGGCAACGGACGTACCGCACGGCTGATCGAGGCGATGCTGCTCCAGGCGGCAGGGATTCGTTACGTCCCCAAAATGCTCTCGAACTACTATTACCGGCATGTTGACGACTATTACCGCGCCTTCTCGGAGAGCATCAAAGCAAAAAAGATGTCACGCCGTTTCTCGAATTCAACCTGCGCGGCGTGATCGAATCGTTGCAGCAGATGAAAAACCGCATCGCGAATTTCATCCGGGTGATGGCGATGCGCGATTACCTCCATTTTCTCATTAGCAACAAGGCAATCACGAAGCGGCAGAATGATTTACTGACACTGCTGCTCGATGACTCGTCGGGCAAGCCGTTCACGCTGCACGAACTTCAACAGGCGATGCCCTACGCGATGCTGTACAGAAAAGTATCTGAAATGACCGCGCGGCGTGACCTGAAAAAACTGCTTGACCTAAAGCTGCTCGTCCTCGATGCGGACAATCGCTACTCGTTGAACCTGCGCGGCTTCGACTCGTGACGGCTCACTCACCCGGCTGCATCAGCGCTTCGAGTTCGGCGGGAATCTCGGGGCGGCCTCGACCGTTAAGGGCGGTACCGGTGATTTTGGCTTTGATCGCGGGCTTCATCTCCGGCAGACGCAGGATATCCTGGTAAAAAGCGAATCGCAGCGGTGACTCGCGCACCATGTTGAGGCCGACGGTGAAACGGTCGCCGCTTTGCAGCGGGGATTTGTAGTCGATTTCTGCGCGAACAACCACGAGCTTGATGCCCCGCTCCGTAAATTCCTTGAAATCGATGCCGACCGTTTTGAGATACACGTGCCGCGCGTGTTCGAGGTAGTTCTGATAGACGCTGTTGTTGACGATGCCCTGCATGTCGCACTCATAGTCACGCACCTCCAACTCCATCGTGAAAGCGTATGTTTGCTGATTCATCCACTATTTCGTTGTCGTTGAAAAAATTACCGTGCGGCGCTCACTGCCGTTCCCGAATCGCTGCCGTCAGCGCGGGCAGGAACTCCGCCACGTCCGACACCGCGAGCACGTCGGCCACGCTGGCGATTGGCGCATCGCGGTCGGGGTTGACGGCGAGCACGAAGCCGGAGCCTTTCATTCCGGCAAGGTGCTGGATCGCGCCGGAGATGCCGCACGCCACGTAGAGCTCGGGAGAAACGTTCTGCCCGCTCGACCCCACCTGCCGCGCCCTTTCGAGCCATCCGGCATCGACCGCCGGGCGGCTCGCACCAACCTCGCCGCCGAGCGCGTCGGCGAGCGCCCGCACCAACTCGACGCGCTCGGCGCTGCCGACGCCGCGCCCGGCGCTGACGATCACCCCAGCACGAGTGAGATCGATGCCCCGCTCTGGCTCGATGCAACCGAGGAACTCGATAGCGGCGTCCGGTTCGGCGGCGATAGCGATTACCTCGGACGTACCGGCCATCGGCACGGCGGCGAACGCCCCCGGCTGGATCGTCAGCACGACAAAGTCGGTCAGCGGCGTGACGGTGCGGCGCATCTTACCGTTGCAACTCTCAACCACGTAGCCACCGTCGTCAAGTCCCGCAACGCTGGAGACCTGCGCCGCCTGCATGGCGAACGCCACGCGCGGCGCGACGTTCCAGCCAAGCGACGAGTGCGGAAACACCACGGCGTCGGGCTGCTCCCGCTCGACGGCAGCCAGCACGAGCCGTTTGCAATACGCCGCGTCGTACTCATTTCCGGCCTCCGCGCGATAGAGTCGCCCGTCGAAAGCGGGAATATCGTCCGCCGCCCCGGCCAGCACCATCGAAATCTCCGCACCGAGCCGGGCGGCGAATCCAAACAACTCCGCGGTTTCGGCGGTGAGGCGACCGTCGCGGACTTCACCAACAAGCAGCAGCTTCATCGCGCTCCTCCTTTGCCGGAAACGAACCCTTTGGCTTCAAGAATTTCAAGCACCTGAGCGGCCATCGCCCCGGCGTCGCCTTCGAGAATCACGCCCGCTCCGTTGGGTTCGTGGGGGCGGAAATTTGCGGAGGACCCTTTCGGCGATTCAAGCCCGACCGATTCCGGAGAAAGCACGGTCAGCGCCGCGCGTTTCGATTTCATGATATTCGGCAGGGTCGGGTAGCGGGGCAAATTGAGGCCAAGCTGGCAGGTCAGCAGCACCGGAGCTTTCAGCCGGAGCCTGCACCTGCGTCCTCCTTCGAGTTCGCGCTCGACAGTCATCGCGCCATCCTGCCACTCGAATGCCGTGATACCCGTCACGGAGGCGATGCCAAGCCATTCGGCCACCAGCACGCCAACCTGCGCGGAGCTGCGGTCTTCGGACTGCATGCCGGTGAAAACAAGGTCGAACCCGCGCCCGGCGGCAAACCCGGCGATCATCGAAGCGATCTGCCACGGATCGCGTTCTGTTGCCATCGGATCGTCGATGTGCACGCCGTCGTCGCACCCCATAGAAAGCGCCTTGCGAATCGTCTCCACCACCCTCGCCGGGCCAATGGAAAGTACCGTCACCTGCGCTTCACCTCCGAGCGCCTCTTTGAGTCGCACGGCCTGTTCGACTGCGAAGGTGTCATACTCGTTCATCCGCCAGGCAAGTCCGGCCTCATCGAACCAGCTGCCAGCAGCGTTCGGCACGAAATGCCCCTCCATATCGGGCACCTGTTTTACACAGACCAGTATGTTCATGACATCAAAATCACACTCATTCAGCAAAGCTTGCCCGCAATCCGGCCAACGATACGTACCGGAAAGCCATATCCATGAACAACGTAGTAAGCCGGTATCGAACTGGCAACTGAAAAACCGGCAAAATTTCTTCCGGAAACCGCCACACTCAAGTTGCCGAAGTGTCTTGCGTTGTTTTCAAAATTTTGCATAGATTGGATTGAGCAGTAGCTCATGTTCTGATAAACGATGAAACAAAAAACAATGACAACCATGAAAAAAATGATTTTCCCCCTGCTGCTGGCAGGAGTGTGTGCAGTACCATCCCTGGCTCATGCGGCAAGCACTCCGTATGTGAGCCTTTCAGGTGGCCTCGGATTGTTGAATAACTCGACAGTCGATGGAAATAACGATGAGATCAAGTACAAAACCGGATACCTGATCAATGGCGCTGTCGGCTTGAAAAATGAGGATGTGCGTCTGGAGGCTGAGGTTGGGTACCATCGGAACGAGGTCGACTCCGCGCTGGATCCCGAGCCTCGTGGAGCCCATGTGTCCATGTGGACCTTCATGGCCAATGGCTATTACGACATTCCAATGAAGGACTCCGTCGTATCGCCCTACGTCATGGGAGGCCTTGGAGTTGCCGATGCATCGATCAGCGGTGGCAACATGTCTGGTTCACTTAGCAGCACCGAATTCGCCTGGCAGGTTGGGGCAGGGGCCGGCATCAAAGTCACCAATAACGCGACCATCGACCTCGGATACCGCTACCTCTCACCATCCGACGGTTCTTTCGGCGGAACAAAAGTATCGCTTGCCAGCAGCAATATCCTTGCTGGTATCAGGTACAGTTTCTGAGAGGCATTGCAAATACGCCGTATCGAGGCTCTGGAAAAACCGGAGCCTTTTTTTATTTCCCGCTCAAAGCGCGACCACATCATCAGCCAGTTCCGTCAGGCGCTCGCTACCATTTTCCGTTACGACAAAGGTGTTTTCGATGCCAATGGCTCCTTTGCCGGGAAGGACGAATTTCGGTTCGACGGCCACGACCTGCCCCGCCTGCAACGGCATGACAAAGCCTTGCGCGAGCACCGGCAGCTCGTCGAGTTCGAGGCCAACGCCGTGGCCGACAAAACGCGACTGCTCGCCCGGCATTCCCATGAAGTTGCCGCCGAGACCTGCCGCTTCGGCCATCGCGGCGGCCTGCTTGTAAATCTCCTCACAGATCGCGCCCGGCACCATCGCCCGGCGCACCGCTTCCTGAATTTCCAGCGATACCTTGAAGGCATGTTGCAGTTCGGCATCGAGCGTGCCAACGACGAACATGCGGGTCATATCGACGATGTAGCCGTTGAAGACGCCGACGAAATCGACCAGCACCGGCTCGTTCTCCCGGATCACATCGAATGACGCCCCTTGCGGCGCGGCACTCGACAGCCCCCGACCCGTAACGGCTCCGTCGAAAAATCCGTAGCTCGCCGCGCCGCCAGACACCGCCATGCCGCCAAAGAGTTCCTGGTTAAACGCCCGCATTCGCACGTACCCTTCGTGCCCGATCCGGCGCAACCGCGACTCCACTTCGGCGGCCAGATCGACCTCGCGCATCCCTGCCTTCAGGAAAGTCGGCACCTCGCGGAAGATCGAGCAGAGCTTCTCCGCGCTGTGGCGGAGCATGTCGATTTCGGCGGGCGACTTGACCGAGCGCAGCTCGCGCACGGTCATGGTGACATCGGTGAAGGTACGCCCCGGCAACACCTTCGAATACCAGGCGTGCTGCGCCACCGGCACGGCGTCGAAGGTCATGCCAACCTTGTCACCCTCGCGCCCGAGCAGCGCCGACAGCTCCTTGCTCGACGGAAAGGGGCGGATGTCGTCGATCAGTCCTTCGGCTTTTGCGCGAACGAGGCTTTTGCGCACGAGCAGCACCGGCTCACCCTCGGCGGGAACCCAGAGCGCCGAGTTCTGGCGCGTGCCGGTGAAGTAGAAAATATCAACGGGCATCAAGAGGAGCACCGCCTGTATTCCGCTTTCAGCAAGACGCGCTTGCAGGCGCACTACCCGCTGTTGCGCTTCAATTCGGGTCAGCATCATGAAAAATTTCTTTTGTTGCTGTTTCGTGTTGATCGATGCTCTGGGCGATAACCTCCGCGAGATCGAATGCTTCGAGTTCCGGTTTGCCGGATTCGCGTTTCAACCCGTCTTCAAACATGCTCAGGCAAAATGGACAGGCCGAAACCAGCGTCGATGCGCCGGTCTTTCTGGCCATGCGGAGTCGCTCGTCTACGATCGGCGTACCCAGCTTTTCCCCGGCAAGAATGCGCCCACCGCCCGCTCCGCAGCAAAAGCCTTCTCTGCCCGACCACTCCATTTCGGCGAGCCTGCCGCCCGCGGCCTCAAGCACAAGACGAGGCTCTTCGATAATGTTTCTGTACCGGGCGAGATAGCAGGAGTCGTGATAGGTGGCACTGAAACTTGCTGGATTCAGCTTGAGGCGGCCTTCGCCGACGAGCCGCCGGATGAAGGTGGAGTGGTGCTCGACCGGCGTGTCCAGCCCGAGTTCGCGATAGTCCCGCACGAAGGTGTTGAAGCAGTGGGGACAGGCCGTGACGATTTGTTTTGCTTTCGCCGCACAGAACGCAGCGATGTTGCTCTCGGCCACCATTCGGTAGAGGTACTCGTTGCCGAGCTTCCGCGCCGGTTCGCCGCAGCAGCGCTCCGCGGGGCCGAGGATCGAGACGCTGACGCCCGCCGCCTCACAGATTTTGATGAAGCTCTTGGCTACCTTGCGATTTCGCGGATCGAACGAGGCGTAGCAGCCGACGAAGTAGAGAATGTCCGTTTCGGTTTTCCCATCGGCGACGCTGACCGGCAGGCCTTTGGCCCAGTCGCCTCGCGATGCGGCGGCGAGGCCGAACGGATTGCCGTTGACTTCGATGGCGTCGCAGGCGCGGCGGGCCTCCTCGCCGGGGAACTCCCCCCCCATGAGCACGAGGCTGCGGCGCATCTCGATGATCTTGCCGACATGCTCGATGCTCGCCGGGCAAATCTCCTCGCACGCACCGCAGGTGGTGCACGACCAGAGAGCACCACGTGAAACCGCCTCGATCAGGCCGTTCTCCGATGCCGTTTCGGCAAGCGAGCCGATGTCGTCAATCACCTTCATCGGCGAGAGCGGCTTGCCGGTGAGATACGCCGGGCAGCGCTGCTGGCACCTTCCGCACGCAGTGCAGGCGTCGGCGTCGAAAAGGTCTTTCCAGCTCAGATCGCCAATCGCGGATGCCCCGAACCGCTCGGCGTTCTCGTCTTCGAGATCGAGCGACGCAAGCGTTCCTTTCGGCTCGTGTGGCTCGAAAAAGCTGTTGCCGCTGGTGGTAGCGATGT